>JBGPLG010000035.1:0-37635 GCA_041486305.1 Gemmatimonadota bacterium | reverse complement strand
GGCGATCACCGGCGAGCCGGTCCCGCTCTCGGCGTATCGCGGGCGCGTCTGCCTCATTGTGAATGTCGCCAGCGAATGCGGCTACACGCCCCAGTATCGCGGACTGGAAGAGCTCTTCCAGCGGCATCAGGCGAGAGGACTTGCCGTCCTCGGTTTTCCCTGCAACCAGTTCGGGCACCAGGAACCGGGTGACGAGGCCGCGATTCAGGGATTCTGCACCCGGAACTTCGGGGTCACCTTTCCGCTGTTCGCGAAGGTCGACGTCAAGGGGCCTTCGGCGCACCCCCTCTTCCGCCACCTCACCTCCCGGCGGCGCGGCTTCCTCGGTACCCGGGTGATCAAATGGAATTTCACCAAGTTCCTGGTGGACCGGGCCGGCGCGGTGCGGGGCCGCTTCGGGCCGGGGCGCCGGCCCGCCGAGATCGAGCCCGAGATCATGAAGCTGCTCGGATAGCATGGATACCCGCCGGTTCTACGATGAAATGGCCCCGTACTACGACCTGATCTTCGAGGACTGGAACGCGAGCATGTCGCGCCAGGGCGATGCCATCCGGGCGCTGATCGAGGGTGAGCTGGGGGTGCCGGCCGGGTCTCCCGGGGCGAGGCGCGTGCTGGATGCCGCGTGCGGCATCGGGACCCAGACGCTGGCGCTCGCGGCGCGAGGGTTCCAGGTCACCGGACGAGACCTCGCCCCCGGCGCCGTGGCCCGGCTCACGCGCGAGGCGGCGGCCCGGCGCCTCACCGTGGACGCGGGGGTCGCCGACATGCGCACGGTGGCGGCCACCGTCAGCGGCCCATTCGACGCTGTGATCGCGTTCGACAACTCGGTCCCGCATCTCCTCGCCGACCCCGACATCGTGCGCGCCCTGGGTGAGCTCCGGCGGGTGCTCCGGCCCGAAGGGGTGTTCCTTTGCTCAGTGCGCGACTACGACCTGGTCGAACGCGGGGTCCCCTCGATCCATCCCTACGGAGAGCGGGTGCGCGGGGACGAGACCTTCCGGGTGCGACAGGAATGGACCTGGGACGATCCGATGCACTATCGGATCGCCCTGGTCATCGAGCGGCAGGGCGGCTCCGGCCCGGGCGGGGAGGTGCGAATCACCACGCGGTACTACGCAGCTCCGGTGGCGCGTTTGCTGGAGCTGATGTCCGAGGCCGGATTCGTCGATTGCCGTCGTCTCGACGGAGCCTTCTATCAACCGGTGCTGGTCGGCCGCCGGCCCAAGTGAACTGGTTCTACGCGGTGCTCCTGCTCGCAGCGGTCTTCTCCGGCGCGACCGCCTCGGTGGTCGGCTTCGGCATCGGCAGCCTGCTCACGCCGCTGCTCGCCACCCGCCTGGGAACCGGCGTCGCGGTGGCGGCGGTCATGATCCCCCACGCCGCGGCGACCGGGCTGCGATGCTGGCGGCTTCGCGCGAGCATCGATCGTGCGATCCTTCTCCGCTTCGGTCTCCTGAGCGCCGCCGGCGGATTGCTCGGCGCCCTGCTCTACAGCCGAATCGGCGGGTCGGAGCTGACCGGGGTCCTGGGGGCGCTGCTGCTCCTCACCGCAGTGGCCCAGCTTTCGGGCTGGTCGACCCGCTGGCATCCCCGCGGCGTACTGGTGGGTCTCTTGGGCATCGGCTCCGGTTTCTTCGGGGGATTGGCCGGCAATCAGGGCGGGCTGCGGTCGGCGGCCCTCGCCGCCTTCGACCTCCCCCCCGCGGTCTTCGTGGCCACGGCCACCGCCACCGGACTCATGGTCGACCTGGCCCGCGCACCGGTCTATCTCCGGCTCACGGGAGCGAGGCTCTTGCCGTTGTGGCAGCCGATCGGAATCGCCGTCGCGGGTGTGCTCCTCGGCACGGTGCTGGGTGAGCGGATCCTCTTCGGCCTTTCGCCGGCCCGGTTTGGGCGCGTGGTCGGAGTCGCGATCGGAGTCCTCGGGGTCTGGCTTCTCTTCGGAGCGCCCTGATCGCAGAGCGTGGCTTCACAAAGGACGCAGATGATGATTCGCACCACCTGGACGCTGCTCATGCTGGCCGCTTGCGCCGGCGCGGGAGCCGGCAGCGGCGGCACCCCGCGCCCCACCTCTCCCGCCGACCGGGCCCTCATCCGCGAGGCCCGACTTGCCCAGAACCGGGCGATGGCGGCAGGAGACGTCGAACGCGCCGCCGCGTTCTGGACCGACGACGGGAGCCTCCGCCGCGGACTGGGCCAGCTGGTCAACGGCAAGGCCGAATACCGGAAGCTGCTGATTCCGACCGGGAGCCGGGACTCGAGCCTGGTCTACCAGCGGGAGCCCACCGGCATCGACGTGAGCCCCCACTGGCTCCTGGCATTCGAGACCGGTACCTGGACCGGCCATCTGGGAGCGCTCGACGGGGCCGCGGTGATCGGCGGCCGGTACTCGGCCCAGTGGGTGAAGCGGGCCGGGCGGTGGCTGATACGGTCGGAAGTGTTCGTGGCGCTCTCCTGCGACGGCATCGGCTGCCGATATGTTTCGGTGCCGTAGGCCGAGCCCCCGCGCGATGGCCCGATCGCTCGCTCTCGGTCGGGGACGGGTTCACCATAACGTTCGGAGTCCCATGCTGCAGCTCGGCTTCAGTCGGCGGATGCCGTGAGGCTGCCGGAATCCGTGCTCCTCGGCTCGGCCCTGATCGTGTCGGGCTGCGCCTCCGGCGCCACGTCGTCCGCACCCGCCGGGTACGAGGTCGTCCGCACCTTTCCGCACGACCCCTCGGCGTACACTCAGGGCCTGGTATTCACCGATACAATTCTCTATGAGAGCACCGGCCTGTATGGTCATTCGGACATTCGGACGGTGGACCTGCCCACCGGCCATCTGCGCAAGTCGGTTTCCCTGGCGGAGAAGCGATTCGGCGAGGGACTCGCGCTCCTGGCCGGCAGGCTGTACCAGCTCACCTGGCAATCCGAGGTGGGCTACATATACGACGCCACGACCCTGGCGCGGGTCGATTCGTTCACGTATCACGGCGAAGGCTGGGGCCTCGCTACGGACGGCCACGACCTGATCATGAGCGACGGGAGCGACACCCTGCGCTTTCTGAACCCCGGTACGTTCGAGATCACGCGACGCCTTCCGGTCACCTTCTCCACCGGGGCGCCTGCCGCCCGGCTCAACGAGCTGGAGTACATCGACGGCGAGCTGTTCGCCAACGTCTATCAGAGCGACTGGATCGTCCGGATCGACCCGCGCACCGGCGTGGTTCGGGAAGTGCTCGATCTCGGCGCTCTCCCCGAGAAGGCCAAGGAACGATCGCCCGGTGACGAGGTGCTCAACGGCATCGCGTTCGACCGCCGCAGCGGTCACCTGCTGGTCACCGGCAAGCACTGGGCAACCCTCTTCGAGATCGCGCTCAAGAATCCTCCCGGCATCAAGGAGTAGGTCGGGTCCATGAGCGGCCTCGAGACCTCGGCGCACTGGTTCGGTCCGCCGGGGCGCCCCCTGCTGGGCTGGCTGAGCGCGCCAGACGACGGCGCCAGCCGGGCCGGCGTGGTGCTGCTGCCTCCGGTCGGGTACGAGTACTGGTCTTCCCACCACGCGATGCGGGCGCTGGCCGAGCGGCTCGCCGGGCGGGGCTACACGGTGCTACGCATCGACTACGATGGCACCGGCGATTCCGCGGGTGAACGATGGGAGGCCGATCGCCCCGCCGCCTGGCGGCGCAGCGTCACGCTGGCGGTGCGGGCGCTCCGGGCCCGCGGCCTGGAGACGATTTCCCTGGTGGGGCTCCGTCTCGGCGCGACCCTGGCCCTGCTCGAAGGCGCCGAGTGCGGCGCCGACGCGGTGGTGGCCTGGATTCCGGTGGTTTCGGGCAAGCGATTCACGCGCGAGGTCAAACTCCTCGCGCTCCCGGTGCCTGGACGAGAGGCCTGGGTCTTCGCCGGCGCGGGCTTCACCGCCGAAACGATGGGCGAGATTGCGACCTGGGACGCCGAGAAGCTCGAGGTGGCCCCGGCCCGGCGGGTGTTCCTGCTGCCGCGTCCCGACCGTCCGGTCGTTACCCTGGCCGCGTCGCTCGAGCGACTCGGCAGTCGGTGCACGGTGCAGGCGCTCGAGGGCAGCGAGCGGATGCTCGAAGTGCCGGCCGAGGAGGCGGTGGTCCCCACGGCGCAGCTGGAGGCCATCGTGTCGTGGCTCGGGGATCCACCCCGCGGCGAGCCGCGGAGCGTGGCCCCGGTGGTAGGCGCGGAGATCCCCTGGAAGGCCGGCCGCATTTCGGAAGCGGGGATCTCGCTGGGAGGCCGGGGATTGGTCGGCGTGCTGGGACGGCCCCTCGCTCCCGGCCCGGCGCCGACCGTCGTCTTCCTCAACTCCGGCTCGGAGCATCATGTCGGCCCGGGACGGGCCTGGGTCGAATACGCCCGCGAGCTGAACCTCCGCGGCTATCCGACCGTGCGCCTCGACTTCAGCGGCTGGGGCGAGAGCGGCGACGCCGAACGTAACCCCGGCCGGCCCTACGATGTGCATTGCGTGCCGGAGGCCGTGATGGCCGTGCAGGCACTCCGAGACGCCGGCCACGCTCGCGTGGTGCTGCTGGGATTGTGCGCCGGGGCCTGGGTCGGGATGAGGGCCGCACTGGATGCTCCCATCGATGGCGTGGTGGCCATTAACCCGCAACTCTACTGGCAGCCGGGAGATCCGGTCGAGGCGCTGATCTCGACGACCCGGGAGCGCCGTACCGGGGAGCGGAAGCGGATCGAGCGGGGACGGCGGGCCCATCTCTGGTCGGCGCTGGACTTCCTCGGAATCCGGCCGGGAGCCGCCCGCTGGCTGTCCGCGCTCCGGCGGCGGCGGGTTCCGACCCTGATGCTCTTCGCCGCGGGGGACGACGGGATCGAGTACCTGAGGGGACGGATCGGCCGCCGGTTGGCCCGCGAGATCCGCTCCGGCGTCATCCAGGTCGAGGAGATCCCCGACATCGACCACCAGATGTATCGGGAGTGGCGGCGTGACGGTGTGGTCGGGGCGATCCTCCGCTTTCTCGACCGTTACTACCCTTGACCCCGGCCCGCCGGCCGGGCAATGTATCTGGGCCCGTCACGGAAGCGGCCCCATGTTGCGCCTTGCAGCGTTGTCCCTCCTGGGACTGTGTCTGATCGCCGGATGTGGAGAAGGCCCGTTTCCGGTTGCGCCGGCGCCACCTCCTCCGCCACCGTTTCCAGTGACTGTCACGGTCGGACCCGATGACGCGACCATCGTCGTAGGCGGCAGATTGCAGTACCAGGCGCTGTCAACCAGCACGGTCACCGGCTGGCAATGGTCTCTCTCCGACCCGACGCGCGGCACCATTTCGGCCGACGGCATTTTCACGGCCAGTCAACCCGGCGCACTGCAGGTAAGGGCCTGCGCCGCCAACGCCCCCACGATCTGCGGGGCAGTGGCGGCGACGGTGGTGGGTATCCCGGTGTCCGGTGGAGCACCCGCCGTGACGGTAACCCCGCCGACCGCCGTCATTTCGGCCGGACAAACCGTGGAGTTTCTGGTTGGCGCGATCAACTTCGTGACCCCCGGCTGGACCTGGGTTTCGCTCGACGACGCCACCGCATCCATCAATGCGAGCGGGCTCCTCACCGCGCGCCGCGCCGGGGTCACCGTCGTCGTGGCGTGTGCCTCGAGCCAGCCCCACTACTGCGGATCCGCCGAGGTCCGGGTCCAGTAGCGCTCCCGCGGTTTCCGATTCCGGTACAATCCTTCGTCCCGCCGAGTCACGGCTGAGGGACGCACTCCCGCCACACTATGGGTGTCCACTGCAGGCCACCCAGGTCGTGGAGGAGTCCATGCGGGGAATCGTTCGCTTCGCGGCGGCACTCACTTGCCTGGTGCCGACCGGCACAGCCGCTGCGCAGAGCTGCTTCGAGAGCCAGCCGCTGCCGCGGTGCCGGGAGTTCTGGGTGACCGAGTTCGGTGGCGGAGTGCGGGTTTCACCGACCGTGCCGGGTTCCTGGCGTGGGCTGATCTCGTGGGAGCTCGGCGGGATGCGGAACCTGAGCCGGAAGGTCGCCGTCGGCGGCACCGGATTCTGGACTCTGACGGACCAGGCCAGCTCGCTGGGGCTGCGTCCCCGGATGCGCTACTGGGTCGGAGACGCCTTCAGCGTCGACATCGCCCCTGGGGTGATACTGGTCGAGCGGGGCCGATCCGGGCTGGGGTTCAGCGGCCAGGTGTCGGCCAACGTGACGCCGACGCTATCGCTGGTCACCACGGTCCAGTCGATTCGCGCGGTGACTTACTCCTACGACACTCCCCGGCCCGGCAGAATCGATCTGTTCGTCGGCGCGCGCCTCAGCGGACGGGCCGGAGCGATCGCCGGCGTCGTGGCTCCGCTGGTGCCGTTCCTCTACGTCTTCATCCTCTGCAGCGGAGGCGGTTGCTTCGACTGAGCGCTGGCACCCCGGGCGACGGCGGGCTACTGTTGGGGCAATCCCTCTCCTGTGCTGCCTGATGCCGAACATGACCGACGCGCTGATCTACTACGTGGTCTTTCTGTTCTCGACCACGCTGCACGAGGCGGCCCATGCGTGGGCGGGGCACCGGCAGGGAGACTCTACCGCCTTTCATGGGGGCCAGGTTTCTCTCAACCCGCTTCCCCATATCAGGCGTGAGCCCATCGGCATGGTCATCCTGCCCCTGATCTCGGCCATCGCATCGGGATGGCCGATCGGATTTGCCAGCGCACCCTACGATCCCGCCTGGGCACTCCGCTATCCCAAGCGATCGGCCCTCATGTCCCTGGCGGGGCCCGCGTCGAACCTGCTGCTGGTGCTCATCGCCTTCCTGCTCATTCGCCTGGGCCACGGGGCCGGGATCCTCACGCCTCCCGACCACATCAGTTTCGGGCACCTGACGGCGGTGACCGGCGGGGGGTGGCTCGAGGGCGTGGCGTTTCTGGTCGGCGTGGTGTTCTCGATGAACCTGCTGCTGGCCACCTTCAACCTCCTGCCGGTGCCGCCGCTGGACGGCAGCGCGGTGGTGCCGCTTTTTCTGAGTGAAGCAAACGGCCGAAAATACATGGAGTCGCTGTGGCGACTCCGGGGCGTTGCGTTGATCGGGCTGTTCCTCGCGTGGCAGGTGTTCGGGGCGCTGTTCAACCGGATCTTCCTGCCCGCGGTGAGCCTGCTCTATCCCGGGGTCAGTTATCAGTAGGGAAGCCGTCGCGGCCAATCGAGGTTGCGCGAGGCAGGGAGGTGGGAATGCGAGATAGGGTCATCGTCATCACCGGCGCGAGCGGCGGCATCGGGGGCGCGCTGGCCGAGGAGCTGGCCCGTCGCGGGGCACTGCTGGTGCTGGTGGCCCGCCGGGAGGATGCGCTCGGCGTGATCGTCTCCCGGTGCGGCGGCCGGGCTCACGGGGTCGTCGCGGACGTCACTCATCGCCTCGAGGTCCGCCGGGTGGTCAAGGAGTCGCTGGCCCGCTACGGCCACATCGATGTGTGGGTGAACAATGTGGGGCAGGGAATTACCCGGCCCCCGTCGGAGCTCACCGACGACGATATCGACGCCATGATGCGGATCAACGTCAAGACCGCGCTCTACGGCAGCCAGGAAGTGCTGCCCCATTTCAAGCAGCGCGGCACCGGCCAGGTGGTGAACATCTCCTCGATGCTCGGGCGGGTTCCCCACGCCGTGTTCCGTTCGGCCTACAACGGCTCGAAGCATTTTCTCAATGCCCTCACCGCGAACTTCCGGACCGAGGTCCAGCAGACCCACCCGGGCATTCAATTCACCCTCGTCTCTCCGGGAGTCGTGAAGACCGATTTCGGGCGCAATGCCGTCTACGGAGGGCCCGATTCCGCCCAGTTGCCCGACTCCCAGAGCGCCGAGCAGGTCGCCGAGGTCATCGCCGGCGTGATCGATTCACCCCGACCGGATGTGTATACCCGGAAGGGTGCCCACGACCGGGTCGTCGGGTATTTCGACTCGCTCGGACAAGACCCCGATTGATAGAGGCGCCGATGTCGTCGGCCGGAGGGGATCCTGATTGCAGAGGTACCGCGCGCGCCGCGTGCTCCGCGCCGACCGCCGGGGCAGCTCCTGGCCGGTTCTGATCGAAACGGACGCGGGCGTCTTCCACACCAAGCTTCGCGGCGCGGCCCAGGCGCCGACCAGTCTCGTGGCGGAGATCATCGTGGGCGGTCTGGCGGACGTCCTTGGCCTCGCCGTCCCGGCGCGCGCCCTGATCGAGGTCGGGCCGGACCTCCCTACCGACGACCGGAACGACGAGCTGCAGTGGCTGCTCCGCGCCAGCGTCGGCGTCAATCTCGGTTTCCAGCAGCTCCCCGCTGCCACCGATTTCAAGGATGAGGATGTCGGGCGGGTCGATCCCGACACCGCTTCCGCGATTGCCTGGCTCGACGGCCTGGTCCTGAATCCCGACCGCACGGCGCGAAATCCCAACCTGCTCTGGTCCCACCAGCACCTGTGGCTCATCGATCACGGCGCCTGCCTCGGGTTCCACCATGACTGGCCTGCCGTTACGGAGCAGACGCCCAGGGCGCCGGGCTTTCCCTTGAGCACCCACCTGCTGCACTCGCGCGCGACCCGGCTCGCCGCCGCGGACCAGCGTCTCGCACCGCTGCTGGACCGGCCCGCGCTCGAGGCCGCGGTCGAGGCCGTGCCTGCGGAGCACCTCGCGCCGCTGGTGGGAGCCGAGGATCTGCGCCGCCGTCGCGCCGCCTACGTGGCGTACCTCAGGAAACGACTGGCCCCGCCCCGCCCCTTCGTTCCATCGGGCTGGCAATCGCTCGGCGGAGAAGTACCATTGTAGCGCCACCGGCAATGGCCGGTGCGAGCAGACCCGCGCCCGAGGAACCGTCGATGCGCCTCACCGCCACACCCAGCCAGACCGTTGGTCTGCTGCCGCTGCGTCTCGTGATTGCGCTGGTATTTCTGATGCACGGAGGGCAGAAACTGTTCGTCTACGGCATCACCGGCACCACGGGAGCGATGCAGGGCATGGGGATTCCGCTGCCGCACCTCTCCGCCATCGCCGTCACCATGGTCGAACTGGCAGGCGGGCTGGCGATCCTGGCGGGAGTCTTCACCCGGTGGGCGGCGCTGCTCCTGGTGGTGGACATGACCGTCGTGATTCTGGTGGTGAAGCCTCACGGCGGATTCTTCTCGCCGGGCGGATTCGAGTTCGAGCTGACGCTGCTGGCAGGGGCGCTGACCCTCGCGCTGCTGGCGCCGCCCCGCCACCGGTCCCGAAGGCCCGAGGCCCGGTAATGCCCGCGTCGAACGTCAGCCCGTTCCGGCCCCATCCCTGGCACGGACTCGCCGTCGGCCCCGAGCCGCCCGACGTCCTCAACGCCTTCATCGAGATCACGCCGTTCGATCTGATGAAGTACGAGGTGGACAAGGCCTCGGGCTATCTCCGGATCGACCGGCCCCAGCGCAGCTCCTCGCAGCCCCCCAGCCTCTACGGCTTCGTGCCGCGGACCTACTGCCACGAACGGGTGCGCCGGCTCGCCCCCACGGCCACGCGGGGAGACGGGGACCCCCTGGATATCTGCGTGCTCAGCGAGCGGGCGATTGCGCGGAACGAGATCCTGGTGCGCGCCCGGGTCATCGGCGGCCTGCAGATGATCGACGGCGGAGAGGCGGACGACAAGATCATCGCGGTGCTGGAGAACGACTATGTGTGGGGAACCGCGCGCAACATCGGGGATGTTCCGTCGGTCCTGGTGGAGCGGCTGCAGCATTACTTCCTGACGTACAAGCTGGTGCCGGGGGAGCCGGTACACGCAACCATCGGCAAGATCTACGGCCTGGCCCACGCCCGGCGGGTGGTGCGCGCCGCGATGGCGGATTATGTGGAAGGGTTCGGGTCGGCCTAGAACCGGATCGACATTCCCACGCGGAATCGGGCGGGTTCCATGACGGGGCCGGGGGGGGCTTCGGGCAACCATGCGCGGGTCCAGGTCTTCTGCGGACTCAGCGCGCCGACGATGACGCCCGCCGCGGCACCCACGCCGCCGAGGAGCGCGGCGGTCCGCGCCGAATTGTGGCGCCGGATGAAACAGAGCACCCCGTCGCCGTTACAATCCGGTCCGCCCAGCGTGGCCACGAATCCCGCGGCCAGCACACCCGCCAGACCTCCGATGATCCCGCCCCGGACCAGGGCGGACCGCTTCTCGGTGAGCACCATGAGCTGGCTCTCGAACGAGGGAGTGTAGAGGCGGGAACCGCCCCCGCGTTTCGGACGCAGCGTGAGAGTATCGCCGGAGATCCCCACGATGGTGCCGTCGAACCGGGGCTGAAACGTCCCGTCACCCGCCGGGAGTCGGAGCCGGACCGCTTGCCCCACGGAAACGAACGACCGGGATTGCGCCATGAGCGGCAGGACCGGGCCGCTCAGAGCGGCCAGCCCGAGAAGCCACCGCATGAGTTCTCCAATGGGGAATCCATCTCGAAGCAACCGCTTCGTCCGGGCCGCGTCAAGGCCGGAAGGTCCGGCGTGGCGCGTCGGTCCCGGGGCAAATAGGTTTTGGCGCATGGACACCAGGCGGCTCGAAGCGTTCAGCGACGGCGTGCTCGCCATCATCATTACGATCATGGTGCTCGAGCTGCGGGTGCCCCATGGCACCGAGCTCGCCTCCCTCGAGCCGCTGCTGTGGGTCTTCCTCAGCTATATCCTGAGCTTCGTGTACCTCGGGATCTACTGGAACAACCACCACCACATGATGCATGTGGCGGAGCGTGTCAACGGGGCCATCTTGTGGGCCAACCTGCACCTGTTGTTCTGGCTGTCGCTGATTCCCTTCGTCACCGGCTGGATGGGCGAGAATCACTTCGCCCCGGCGCCGACCGCGCTCTATGGCGTGGTGTTGCTGATGGCCGCCCTGGCCTACACCATCCTCCTGCGGGCAATGCTCCGGGAGCACGGTCCGGAATCGCCGCTGGCCAGGGCGGTGGACAACGACCTCAAGGGCAACCTCTCCCTGGCGCTCTATCTCACCGCCATCGCGGTCTCGTTCTGGCGCCAATGGATGGCTGGGCTGCTCTATGTCGTGGTCGCGCTCATATGGCTGGTGCCGGACAAGCGAATGGAACGGGTGCTCGCCTCCACGGAGAAGCCGGCGTGATCGCTGCGGTGCTGCTGTCGGCGCCGGCGTGCCGGCCTGCTCCCGGCACTCCCCGGCTCGACCATGTGGTCGTGGCGGTGCACGATCTCGATTCCGAGGCGGCCCGGTTCGACCCGTTCGGATTCCGCTTCAAGGCCGGACGCCTGCATCCCGACGGCCTATTGAATCGGCACATCAAGTTCAGGGACCATTCCGAGCCGGAGCTCCAGTCGCTGGCGGGCGCGCCCACCGATGCGATGGCCCGGGATTACGCCGAGCTGCTGTCTGAGGGCGAGGGCGGAGTGTATGCCGCGCTGTGGACCGACGATCTCATCCCCGTGGCCGAGGCCGCGGCGAGCGGCGGGCTCCCGACTCGGTCCACCGTCGCGGGCGCCTGGAGGTTTCTCGGCTTTCCCGGCGCCGGAGATGCGTCCGCGGTGTTCTTCGGCTCCGGCGGCGTCCCCGCGGTGGATCCCGACTCGGTGCTGGCCCATCCGAATCATGCCGTCGGCCTCGCGGCGGCCTGGGTGGAAGCCGGGCCGGGCCTGGACCGCCTCCTCGCGACGCTCGGGGCGGCCTCCTGTGATTCGGTCTGCTTCCCGACGGGCGGCGCGGTACCCGGTGGCTGCTGGGCAGCGGCTCGATCGTGGTGACCCGGCCGGCCCGGGGGCCTAACGCCCCGCGAGTCGTTGGCGTGGAGCTCAAGCGAACCAGGGCGGCGGGTGGCCCCCCGGCGCTGCTCCAGCCGCTGCCCGGCTTCTGGATTCTGCTCCAATGACCCCGTCCACCATGACGCGCTACGTGGCCTTTCTGCGGGCCATCAACGTGGGGGGCCACGTCGTGAAGATGGACCGCCTGCGGCAGCTCCTCGAGGCGCTGGGCCTCTCCAACGTCAGGACGTTCATCGCCAGCGGCAACGTCATCTTCGACTCGGCGGCTCGGAATGCCGAAGCGCTGGAGTCGAGAATAGCCGGGCATCTCGAGAAGGCGCTGGGCTACGAGGTCGCGACGTTTGTGCGAACGGTGGTCGAGGTCAGGCGAATTGCTGCCGCTGCGCCGTTCCCGCCCACCGAAACCGGCGCCCCCGGCTCGAGGCTATACATCGGACTCTTCGAATCATCGCTTGGCCCCGCGATCCGCAAGACCCTTGTGACGTTTCGGACCGAGGTCGACGACTTTCATGCCGACCGGAAGGAGCTGTACTGGCTGTGCCGGGTTCCCATGCTTGAATCCAAGGTTTCTTATGCCCGTCTGGAAAAGGCGTTCGGGCAACGGGCCACTTTCCGAAACGCGAACACGATCCGCCGGATCGCGGCAATCCTCGAGGAGGATTCGAAATGACTGAACGCCACGATCGCGACGGCGAGGTCCGGAGCGCCGTCTATCGGCACCTGGTCGAGACCAGCGCGGCGCCTTCCGTGTCCGACATAGAGCGCCATCTCGGCATGACCAGGCCGGAGATTCTCGCCGCCTATCAACGGCTGTTTGCCCGCCGGGTGCTGGTGGTCGGTGCCGATGGAGAGACGATCGTGATGGCGCCGCCGTTCTCGGGGGTTCCCACCCAGCATCGGGTGGCAGTCGGGAACCGGGAGTACTTCGCCAACTGCGCGTGGGACGCGCTCGGCATTCCGGCCGCGCTCCACGCCCCGGCCATCGTCCGGTCGCGTTGCGAGCAGTCCGGGGAACCGCTGACCATCCTGGTCGACAGGGATGGCCCGGCGCCCGAGCCTTGCGTGGCCCACTTTGCCGTTCCCGCCGCGCTGTGGTGGCGGGACATTGGCTTTACCTGACGGACCATGCTCTTCTTCCGGTCGGAAGAACGCGTGGCCGAGTGGTGCCGGGCCAACCGGGTTCCCCAACGCCCGCTCGTTGCGCTGTCGCAGCTCTGGCGGCTGTCCCAGGCATGGTACGCCAACCGGCTCACGCCGGAGGCGCGTCGTCCGGCGCCCGCCGAGATGGCCGGCATCTTTCGCGGTATCGGCCTGGAAGGGTCCTTCTGGGATCCCAACGCCGATGATTTCTCGTGAGCGCCTCCGGCGCCCTGGTTGCCGTTCTCGCGCTGCTTCTTCTGCTGGTAACCCGCGAATGGCTGGTGCTCCGCTCCCGGCAACGACAGCGGGGTCTGTTCCGCCGGTGGCCCATTCCCAGGGTGCCCGTCGAGCGGCTCGACCCCAGATTCCGCCCCGACGAGCTGGGCGCCACGCGCGCGGCCGAGGTGGCCTACATCGGCCGCGGCACCATCAGGGTGCCGGGCGGAACCTCGGACACCGAGGCGTGGATCCTGGCGGTCCTCGCGAAGGATGCCCGGCGGCTTTTCGAGTTCGGCACCTGCACCGGGAAGACCGCGTACCTCTGGGCCCGCAACCAGGCGCCCGACGGGACGGTCACGACGCTGACCCTGTCGCCGGACCAGCTGAGCTCCTATCAATCCGCGGCGGGTGATGACTCGGCTGCCGAATCATATGCCAGGGAGGAATCACGCTTCACCCGGTTTCTCTATTCCGGTACCGACGCCGAGCGGCGGGTGGTGCAGCTCTACGGAGACAGCAAGCAGTTCGACGAAGCCCCGTTCCAGGGAGCGTGCGATGTGGTGTTCGTCGACGGCTCCCATGCGCATTCCTATGTGGTGAGCGATACCGCCAAGGCCCTGAGCATGGTCCGGCCGGGCGGCCTGGTGCTGTGGCACGACTACTCCCCGGAATGCCCGGGGGTCTTTCGCGCGCTGAACCGGCTGGCGGCCCGGCTTCCGCTGGTGCACATCCAGGGCACCACCCTGGTCGCGTACCGGAGGGACCCGGCGTGACGGCGATCGAGCTGGATCCCTACATCGTCGACACCCTGATGCCCGACCTGGTGGGGCACGACCGGCAGCCGTCCGCCTTCCTGCTGTACCTCCACCTCTGGCGCCTCACCCACGGCTCCGGCACGGTGGCGGTGCAGGTCCCGTTGCGGGAGCTCGCGGCGGGGACCGGCCTGTCGAAGCGGGCGGTGCAGGAGGCCGTGGCCCGGCTGGCCAAACGGCGTCTCATCGAGGTGGTTCGCGAGGGCATCACCGCCGTGGCGGTGTACCGGGTGCTCCAGCCGTGGAGACGCCGGTGAGGCGGGCGGGTTACGACACCGGGAGGTATGTTTCCAGGGAATCGGGAGGTGGTATGCCTCGTGCCAATCGTGCCGGGTGGAAGATCGGCCGGCGCCGATAGTGTTCCCGCCGCGCCTCGGGCTCGGTCCGATCGTCCTCGCGGGGGTGACCGCCTGCGCCGGTCATCAACACGCCGATGCCTCCCGCCCGGTGCGGGAGGGCTACGTCACCACGTCCGACGCTGCCCGGCTGTACTATCGGGTTACCGGATCGGGGCCCGATACCATCATTGCGATTCACGGCGGGCCGGGAGTGGATCTCGAGAGCATCGCCGCCGACTTCGCGCCCCTCGCCGCCCGCCACGTGGTGGTGTTCTATGACCAGCGGGGCACCGGGCGCTCCGAGCTGCCCGCGGATACTTCGCGCCTGGTCGTGGCGCGGCAGATCGCCGACCTCAATGAAGTCCGCACCGGGCTCGGCCTCGGACGGGTCACGCTGGTGGCCCACTCCTACGGCCCGCTCCTGGCGGCATCCTACGCCCTGGCGCATCCCGATGCGGTGCGGCGCATGGTGTTCTTCGGGCCGGTGCCCCCCCGGCGCGGAGATTTCTGGCAGCGGTTCGCCGCCAATATGCGCCCCCGCCTGGACAGCGCCGACGCTGCCCGCATGGCCGATGCCAATCGGCGGCTGGCCGATCCGGCGGCCGATGCCCGCCAGGCGTGTCGTGATCTCTGGGCCATCGCACTCAAGCCTCGGCTGGCCGATCCGGCCCGGACCCTGCCGCTCATCCGCTCCGATCTCTGCGGATCCGACCCCAGGGGGATCCGCTACGGTCTCGTGACGACCAACCGCGTCGTCATGGCGTCCTATGGCGACTGGGATCTCCGCGACCGGCTCCGCCGGCTGGACATCCCGACCCTCGTGGTCCATGGTGAGCAGGAAGCGATTCCCATGGACCTGGTGGAAGAATGGGTGCGCGCGCTTCCCCGGGGCGAGCTTCTCAAGGTCCCCGGCGCGGCGCACTTCACCTATCTGGAGCAGCCCGGACTGGTATGGCCCGCGGTCGAGCGCTTCCTGTCGAAGCCCTGAGATCCATTCCCGCTTCTTCCCTTCCCAATGGACATACTGCTCGCCACGCAGTCGGGCTCGCCCGGACTGACACCCTCGGACCGCCTGCTCGCGGCGGCACTGGAAGCGCGCGGCGCGCGGGTCGCGTCCCTCCCCTGGGATGCCATCGATCCCGCAGCGCGGATGGGCGGCCTGGTCTGCATCCGCTCCACCTGGGACTATCACCTGCGGGTCGAGGAATTCCGTGCCTGGGTCTCGGCGTTTGGAGCAGCGCCTGGGCGGCTCTGGAATCCTCCGGAGACGGTGCTCTGGAATCTCGACAAGGACTACCTCCGTAGTCTGGAGCGGCTGGGCATCGCCCTGCCACCGACCCAATGGCTCCCTGCCGGCTCGGCGCCGGATCCGGGCGCCTTGTTGCGGACCGCCGGCTGGCGCCAGGCGGTGCTCAAACCGAGAGTGTCGGCGAGCGCTCACGGAACGATTCTGGTGTCGCCGGAGAGCGTCCTCTCTACGGAGGACGCCGAGCGTCTCTCGACCACCGGCGCCCTGGTCCAGGAGTTCATCGCGGAGATCCGGACCCGCGGCGAAGTGTCTCTGATGTTCTTCGAGGGGAAGTACAGCCATGCCGTGGGCAAGGAAGCGGCCGCGGGAGAATTCCGGGTGCAACCCCACCTGGGAGGCGTTGCCCGGATCATCGACCCGAGGGCGGAGTTGCGTGCCTTCGGTGAGCGGGTGCTGGTCGCGGTTCCTTTTCCGTGGGTCTACGCCCGGGTCGATGTGGTGGACGCGGACCGGGGTCCTCTGCTGATGGAGCTGGAGCTGGTTGAGCCGGAGCTCTTCTTCCATCTGGCGCCGGCCGCCGCCGATCGTCTCGCCGAGCCGCTGATCCGCCTTGTGGCGCGGTATCGGGCGCGGTAATTCTAGGGGTCCTCATGGGAGCGTTCGATGATCAACGGCGCGCACCTCCTGCTGTACAGCAACGATTCCGATGCCGACCGCGCCTTCTTCCGGGACGTCCTGGAACTGAAGTCGGTGGACGCCGGCCGCGGCTGGCTGATCTTCGCGCTGCCCCCCGCGGAGCTGGCGGTGCACCCGACCGGCGATGATGATGCCGCGCCCCGGGGCGTACACCAGATGCTCGGCGCCCACCTCTATTTCATGTGTGACGACCTTGAGGCAACGATGCGGAAGCTCGCCGCCAGGCGGGTGACCGGCACACCGGTGAGCACCGAGCGGTGGGGCATCCGCACCACCATTCGGCTGCCCAGCGGGGGCGAGGTCGGCCTCTACCAGCCCACCCATCCCACCGCCCTGAACCTGGCCCGATCCTGAGCGGAACCGTGACACGGCATCCGCGGCGCCGATGAGCGGGGATCCGATCGGTATCGTGGTGGGCGGACGCTACCGGATCGTCCAGACCATCGGCCAGGGTGCGTTCGGCCGCACCCTGCTCGCCGACGACCTGATCCTTCACCGCCCGGTAGCGGTGAAGGTGCTCGACGTGCGGCAGGGTCCCGATTGGAAGGCGTACCAGCTCTTCGAGCGCGAGGCGGACGTGCTGGCCGGTCTCCGGCATCAGGGTATTCCCGCGGTGCACGGCACGCTCCGCGACGAATGGAACGGCGCCCCGGCGACGTTCCTGGTGATGGAGTACATCGAGGGGACCTCCCTGGCGCAGCTGATCGAGAACCGGCAGTCCCTCGAGTCCGCCGAGGTCCTCAACGTGTTTCTCGAGCTGCTCGCGGTGCTGGACTACCTGCACGGCCGGGTCCCGCCGATTCTGCACCGCGACATCAAGCCCGCCAACATCATCCTGCGGCCCGGCGGGATCCCGGCGCTGGTGGACTTCGGATCGGTGCGCCACGTCGTCCTCGGCCCCGACGAGGGCGGCTCGACCGTCGCTGGGACCTATGGGTATATGCCGTACGAGCAGTACATGGGCCAGGCCACGCCGGCCAGCGACCTCTACGCCCTCGGCGCCACCTTTCTGCACGTGCTCACCGGACGCCCACCCCGAGATTTTATGAGCGACGAGGGGCGCATCCAGGTGCCGGCCTCGCTTCCGGGCGACCCGCGGCTGCCGCCCGTCCTCGAGAGGCTGCTGCGTCCCTCGCCCGCGGAGCGCTTCGCGCGGGCCTCCGAGGTTCGGCAGGCGTTGCTCTCTCCGGCGGTCCTGGAACCGACCGGCGAGCGCCGCGGTGGCCCGGCGCGGGCCCTGATCCTCCGACCCGTGGTTCTTCCCGCGGCGCCGCGGACGATCGAGGGAGAAACCGAGAAGATGCTCGAGCGGGTCGCGCCCAGCGCCTGGGACCTGATGGATGCGTCCAACAAGCGCGAAGAAACCACGCTCGGCGATATTCTCATCTTCGCGTTCTTCTGCGTCATCACGGCCGGCGTCCTGCCGGCGGTGTTCTTCAGCATTGCCGGGTCGCGCCGCCGCCGGTTGCGCCGGTTCTTCAGTCAGGGAACCCCGGGGACGGCGCGGGTGCTCAATGTGTACCTGGAGACGGTTGCCTTCGGCGAGAAGCTGGCGAGGGTTTCCTACGAGTTCGAAGCCGACGGCCGGCTGTTCCGGGATTCGGACCAGGTGCTTCCGGTCATTGCGAACCGGTGGCAGCCGGGAGACATGATCCAGATCCTCTACATCGCCGATCGCGACTACGACAGCGTGGTCATCAGCACCTCATGACCCCGGCGGTCTCATCGGCTTGAGCGGCCCGACCTCGCGTCCCTGCGCGGAATCGGCGATGAGCGCCCTCAGCCTCTTGAGACGGGTCTCCTCTTTCTTCGCGCTCACCACCCACCAGCTGGTGGTGCGCCGATACCAGGGGGGCCGGCGCTGGAAATACTCCCAGGCTTTGGGGTTGGCCTTGAGCATCGCGGTGTAGCGAGGGCCCAGTGTCGCGTGCCGGCGTTGCTGCTCATCGGCGTAGATTCCGGACTTGCTCTCCTTCCGGGCTTCGGTGGCCTTGAGTCCTGCCGGCTGCACGAGGCCCGCGTCGATCAGATCCTTCACGCGCCGCAGGTTCACGGCGCTCCACACGCTGCCCGGCCGCCGGGGCGTGAATCGAATGGAATACCGCCGGTCGTCGATGCTCCGGCGGATGCCGTCGATCCACCCGTCGCAGAGGGCCTGGTCCACCGATTCCGGCCAGGTGATACTGGGCCGGCCCGATCCGACCTTGTAGAATCCCACCAGGAGCTCCGCCGTGTCGGCGTGATGCTTCTGGAGCCAGAGACGCCATTCGGCAGGCGTGGCAAAGAAGCGAGGTTTCATGGTGAAGAGTCCAATCGGGGCCGTGCTGCTGGCGGCCTCCCTGGGATGCGGCGGATCGCGCGAGGTGCCGGCGGCCGCCCCGCCCGACAGGGCCGGCGCCGTCCTCGCCCCGGCGGACGGCAGTTACGAGCTCCGGTTGCCGGCCCGATGGGCCGGCGTCTACCGGGTCGATTCGCTCTCGACCCAGGAGCAGGGATCCGCGCGACCGGGGGCGCTCAACCTGCTCTACCTTCCCGCCGATTCCTCGATTCGTCCCCAGACACTGGTGGTGGTGGCGGTCTACGACTCGGCGGCGTGGGCCGCGGTGCGAGCGGAGGCGGGCCCGCCACCGGGAGACTCCGTGGCCGCTCGTGCCGGCCGGGTCTACATTGTGGCGCTTCCCCAGTCCAATCCCTTCGCGCCAGGCAGCCGGGATGCGGTGCGATTCGATTTGCTCGGGCTCCGGCCCGCCGAGGTCACGGCGCTGGGGAAGATACGGTGAGGCCTCTTGTCCTGGCTGCCGGGGCGGCGCTCCTTCTCGGCACCGGCATGGCCGAGGCCCAGAGCGTCCGGGCGGTCGCCAGTGTTCGCCTTCGCCTCCTGGACCTGAGCTTCGTCGCCGACTCGCTTCGGGGCGTCCAGGTTCTCATGCAGCCCTTGATCGCGAGCAGGAAGACTCGGGAGAAACAGGCGGTGGTGTGGCTCCGGTTCGATCCCGACACCGTCCTGGCATGGCTCAACAGTGCCGCGGCGGCCCTCCGTATTCCGGTGCCCGATGCCCCCGACAAGGGCATCCAATGGTCCCGCACCCTCACCCCGCTCGGCGGGCAGGGCGGGCTCTCGCTGGGCCGGGAGCGGAAGCAGGGAAAGCTGGACGAAACCAGGTGGCTGGCGATCGCCGATTCCGCCGGCTGGCGGGCCGAGCTCACCGGCGCCGAGGCGGACAGTCTGCTGCAGTTGATGCTGACCTTCGGCATGCAATCCCGGCTCGACACCGCCTCGACCGCACCGTATGAGCGGGAGCGAGTGGACGCGCCGGCCCTGGTGTTGCACCAGCCGGTGCCCAGGGTGCCCGGCAAGATCGGCCAGGTCGTCGTCACCTACGTCGTGGATGAAAACGGCATGGCCGATCCGGCCACGTTCGTGGCCCTTCTGGCTTCGGACCCCGGGTTGATTCCCGAGGCGTGGTCCCTGCTCAAGGCCTCGCGTTTCAAGCCGGCGCAGCTCAAAGGACGGCCGGTCCGCCAGCTGGTGTCCCAGGTCATCGTCTGGTACCCCGGCCAGCAATAGGGAGGGCCCGCACCACCTTGACCCGAGCGAATGGTCGCGCCCTTCCGGTGCTCGTGGCGGCTCTCCTCGGCTTTTCCGGCCGGGCCCGGGCCCAAGCGCCGGAGCCCGCATGGACGCTCACCGGCGGCGCGGTGACGTTCAGGGTGAGCGACGGCAATGGCTGGGGTATTGGTCCCACGGCGGGGGCGCAGCGCCGGCTCCGGGGGCGGCTGCGGCTCGACTTCAATGCCGCGGTGCTGCTGTCGTCGGGCGGGTTCTACAATTTCACCGGATTGACACTCGACGCGGGCCCCACCCTGGCACTCACCCGGGGCCGGGTGGAAACGACGCTGGGCGTGGGCGCGAGCGCCATCGTCGGTGGGGACAGCGACGGGACCGGCGGCGGCTGGGTGGGAGCGCACGTTGCCGGGCAGGCGATTGCATGGGTTGGCGCTCGGCTCGGAGTCTCGGTGCGCGGCGCCCTCCGGCGGGTCAGCACCGGACGCACCAGCCCGAGCGTCGCCGCGGGGCTCGCGGTCCGGTTCTAGGCGCTGTCCCAGCCGCGGCAGGAGCCGCGGCTGGAGCGTTTTGAGCCTACTTCCGACCCTTGGTCTTGAGCCAACGCTCCGCGGCGCGCTTGGCCTTGAGAGACCCCCCGAAGGCGGCATCGGAGAACAGACGACTCCGGTAGCGCCGGCTCTTGGTCGCGGGATTCACCGGACCATAGGGAATTCGGGCCTGCCAGCCCTTCGTATTCGACTGCTTCGAGCGTACGCGAACGATCCAGCTCAAAAAGACCTCCTGGACGGGATGAGAGACCCTAACATAATTGGACCGCCCTGCTATACGGGAGAATCGGTGACTTCAGGTATTACGCGTTACGGATGTTTGGCGTTGGTGTTGCTCGCGGGCTGCTCCCATGGGCCTCCGGGGCGTCCCGGCCCGGCCGGCACCCCTGACCCGCTGGTTCTGGGCGAATTCACGGACGACTACGGGAGCCGGTTCACCATCTCCCCGCGCCTATGGCTCCAGCACCCTCGCTCCCGCTACCATATCGTCCGCTGGCGCCCCGATTCGCAGTACTTGATCGCCCGGAACGACCCGGACAATCCCAGCGGCGGGAATCTGTGGACCCGGATCGACTGGATGCGGCTGCCCGGCATGGCGCCCTATGCCTGGGGGTTCTGCCTGAGCGCGTACCAGGCACCCAACTCTGCGGCCGCCGAGTCCAGTCACGTGGCGCACAGGGAGACCCCCCGCACCGGGTGTAACGGCCATCCCTTCTCCCGCATGAAACCCGTCGGCGCGGGCCGTTCGGGAACGGGGCCGGGTTAACCAGGCCGTATTCGCTTGCGCCGCTACCGGGCCAGCCCCACTATGGAGTGCCATGCCGAAACCCGCGAGCCCCACAGTGGCTGGGCACTTCGCCCGCCGGACCCCCGAGGTTCGCCGGGTCTACGATCGAATCCTCGCTGCCGCCCGGAGGCTGGGACCGGTCGAGGAAGATCCCAAGAAGACCTCGATTCACCTGGTCCGGAAGACCGCGTTCGCCGGGATCGCGACCCGCCGGGACGCGCTGATCCTCACGCTCAAGTCCGCGTCGGATATCCCGAGCCCCCGGGTCAAGCGGCGGGAGCGGGCCTCCGCCAACCGCTGGCACGTCGAAATCCGGCTGGAGAAGGCGGCGAAGGTTGACCGGGAGCTGACGACCTGGTTGAATCGGGCGCACGATCTCGCGGGCTAGCCAGGCCGAGAACCACCGAGGTGGCGCAAGTCGCCATTTTCCGAGGAGCACCATGAACCCCGCCGTGCTGGCACTGCTGATCCCCATTGTCGCGATTGTCTGCGGCACGATTGTCAGATTGTCCCGCCGGGACCGCGCCGCCGATTTACCGGGGGAGTTGAGTCAGCGTCTCGAGGCGCTGGAGAGCGAAGTCGGCGCCCTGCGCCAGGAGCTGGGCGAGACCCAGGAGCGGCTCGATTTCACCGAGCGGCTGCTGGCCCAGGACAAGGGCGTGAATCGTCTGGGTCCCGAGCACTGATCCCGGCGATTCCGGACGCCCCGGCCCCCGCCGGGGGGCCGAGCGCGCCCTGGGATTCCTGTTCCCCTAGCAACACCACCCAGACACGATCCCGCGGGGCCCGCCCGCCGCCCCGCTCTTCTGGCGTCCGGGGAGCCGGGGGGTAGGTTATGACCTGAATCCGCGGGGTCTTGATTCCCATCCCTCAAGGAGCGCCGCATGGTCATGTTGTCGGACGTTTCGCCGCTTGCCATCCTGGTCGGCACGCTCCTGGGCTTCGTTCTGGGCGCGATCTGGTACGGACCGCTGTTCGGCAAGGCCTGGATGGCCGAGAACGGTTTCACGATGGAGAGCATCAAGGCGAAGGGGTTTAACCCGCTCACGTTGTACGGGACGACCTTTGTGCTGGGCCTGCTGGCCTCCTACGTGTTCGGTCTGGCCGTGGGGCCGGATCCCGATCTCCTGTACGCGGTGGGCGCCGGGCTCTCCATCGGGGTCTTCTGGGTGGGCACCTCGTTCGCGACCAGTTACCTCTTCGAGGGCAAGAGCTTCCGGCACTTCCTGATCAATGCCGGCTATCATGCAATACAGTTTGGGTTGATCGGCCTGGCGTTCGGCCTCCTTGGTTGAGGTATGTCATGACACGGCACTTCCCCTCCGCGGTGATCTTCCTGCTCCTGGCCGCAGTGCCCTCCGGGGTCCAGGCCCAGCGGGAGGGGCCGGCCGTCGAATACGGCGTCATGGTCGGGGCCTCCCGGTACGATCTCACGGGAGCCTCCAGCGGCGCCTCCTCCGGGACCGGCTTTACCGGTACCGGTTTCTCGATGAAGGCCGCCATTACCATTCCGGTGGTGCGCCGAAGGGTGTTTCTCGAGCCCAGCCTCGGTTTCCTCAGCTCCTCCACCGCGTTCGGTCACCACAGCTCCTGGATGTTCCCGGAGCTGACGGTGCAGGTCCAGCAGGTTATGGGCGGGATCAGTCCGTATCTCGGAGCCGGCCTGGGTACCGGCACCGCCGGACTCTCGGGCCCGGCGCACTGGAAATTCACCCTGCTGGGCCTGGGCGGGGTGCGTGTGCATCTGACGGGCCGGTGGGGCGTCCGGGGAGAGGTGAGGCTTCGCTCGGTGGATCCTTGGAACGGGCACACCGTGGATTTCGGCGCCGGCTTCACCCACTCGTCATTCTGACATCGATCGGCGGCTCGAGGAGCGGCAATGAAGGTGAAAGTCATCGGCCGGGACGGCCGACTGGTGGGGCCGGTGGACTCTCCCCGGGTGGTGAAGACCGACGCCGAGTGGCGCGAGCTGCTCACCCAGGAGCAGTTTCTCATTGCCCGCGGCAAGGGCACCGAGCGGGCCTTCTGCGGGAATCTGCTCGACAACAAGCGCGAGGGGATCTACACCTGCGTCTGCTGCCGCCTCCCGCTCTTCGGGTCGGACGCCAAGTTCGATTCGGGAACCGGCTGGCCCAGCTTCTTTCAGCCGGTGGCGGAGAACAACGTGATGATGCATTCGGACCGGAGTTACGGCATGGTCCGCACCGAGATCCTCTGCGCCCGCTGCGACGCTCACCTCGGCCATGTCTTCGACGACGGCCCCCTTCCGTCCCGACTCCGCTTCTGCATCAATTCGGAATCGCTCGCGTTCATCGACGACGAGGGCCTCGCGGCGCTCGCCGACCCGGCGGCGCCGTGACGCCTCGATCCTGAATTCCATACTGGAGATCCCGTGGCCAAGACAACACCATCCGCACCCGCCGCGCCGCCGGCGTCCGACGAGCCGATGACCCGCGCGCGCCTGATCGAGCGGCTCAACGAGGACCTGGCGCGCGAGTACCAGGCCATCATCGCCTACATCGTCTATTCGCAGGTCCTCAAGGGCGCCGCCTACATGGCCATCGCCAGCGAGCTCGAGAAACACGCCGGCGAAGAGCTCGAACACGCCATCCTCATCGCCAAGCAGATCGATTACCTCGGCGGGACGCCGGTGGTCACGCCGAACCCGGTCAGGATGTCGAAGAAGGCCACCGACTTGCTGCGATTCGACCTCAAGAACGAGAGCGACACGATCCGGAACTATCGCGAGCGGGTGCAGCAGTGCGAATCGCTGGGCGAATTCGCGATGGCCGAGCACATCAGGGAGATTCTCAAGCAGGAGCAGGAGCACCTGATCGATCTGGCCACCGCGCTCGGCGAGGACCCGCCCGACCTGAGCCGGAAGAAGTAGGCCCGGCTCGACCCGTGTCGCCGCCCCGCGCAGTCACCGGGACGTGGTTCGAGAACCCCGCCATGGGCCAGCGGGCCAGGATCCTGACGCTCCCGGCCGACACCGGAGGTCGGTCCTTCGCTCTGGAGTATATCAACCGGCCCTACGCGGGACAGTTTGCGCTGCCGGTGCATTTTCATCCCACCTGGACCGAGTCCTTCGACATTCTTTCCGGCGAGGCCCGCTATCGCGTCGGCCGGGAGGAGCACCGCGCCGGCCCCGGCGAAACGGTCGTGATGCCCCCCGGGGTTGCCCACCTGCATCCATGGAGCTGCGGAAACACCGGGCTCCACGTCCGGCATACCGCGGTGGCGGATCCGCCGGATCTTCGGGGCCTGACCGCCAGCATCCAGGCGATCCTCACGATCTTCGGCCTGGCGGGGCAGGGACGGGTCAACCGTCGCGGCGCTCCGAACCTGCTCCAGCTCGCCGTGCTGGCCCGGGCGACCATGCCGGCCACGTACGTGGCCGGCCCTCCCGTCGCGGTGCAGCGGGTGATCATCACCGCGCTGGCCGCTTTGGGCCGCGCCGTCGGCTACCGCCTCAGCTATCCCGAGTTCGGCGTGGTTCCCCTCGACGCCGAGGCGCGTGCATAATCCCCGCTCGAGTCCGGGAGGTCGACCCGTGTCCGCCAGCGTCCCAGGGTCGCCGGTCATCGAGACCAGTCATCAGGCCACCGTCGGGAGGTTGTCGGCGGGCACGGCTCTCCGCCGGGTCACCGGCTGGATTCAGGGCTGGCACGGGGGACAGCTGCTGACGTTCTGGGCCGGCGCGGCGGTCGTGCCGTGGCAGATCGGCGCGTGGCGACGCATCCTGTTCAGGCACCGTTTCGAGGCCTTTCTCGACCCTGGTCGCCACCTCGGCCGGACCGGCCGTGTAGCGGAAATCGTGGTCTATGTCGTCTTACCCTTGTTGGCCGTCCTGGTGACGGCTGTCTGGGTGAGCGGCAGGGTCCGGCCAAGGCCGTCCCCTCGGGGCTGATCCAATACGCAGGTGCCCGGAGAGACCCCAGTGCCCAGCCAAATCCAGCGACGATCCGGTCCGGTTGACGGAGCGCGGCACCGGGTCCGCTACTGGGCGCTCGGTGGCATCATGGTCCTCGCGGTGGCGGTGGTGCTCGCCGCCCTGGGTGTCCGTCGCGAGACCAATGTCGCCGCGATGGAACGGCGCCTCCGCGCGGCGCTCGGCCCCGACGGGGACAGCCTCTATCGGGTCCGGGTCGGCTCCTCCCATCTGAGCATCTTCGCCGGCAGCTACCTTGCCACCGGGATCGAGATCATTCCCGATACGCTCGCGTTCCGGCAGCGGCGCGAGGCCGGCCGCCCGGTTCGGGACCGCTTCCTGCTGACCGTGGCATCGTTCAAGGTCACCGGGCTCGGCATGTGGGGGCTGCTCCGGCATCGCTTCGAGGCCGGCACCGCCGTGGCCGAGAGCGCGCGGGTCGAAGTCTCCCTGGACCGCACCGTCCCCGACCGGGCGGACACCCTGAGGCGCCTGCCGCACGAGTTCTTCCGCTCCATCACCCGGCCGGTCCGGCTCGACACCTTCCGGCTCGAGAACGGCGATTTCCTCTACTCGGAGACGGCCGTCGACGGGGCGCGGCCGGGCGCCCTCCGGTTCGCGAAGACACGGGTCGGGGTGTATAACCTTTCCAACGACACCCTGCGGCCCAGCACGCCGGTGGTGATTGACGTCCACACCCTGCTGGCGGGCTCGGCTCCGACGGCCGTGGTGTTCGAATACGACTTCCGGGCTCAGAAGCTGAACCTGGACTATCGCGGCACGGTCAGCGACCTGGATGCCAGGCGTCTGAATGAGATCACCGAGAACCTGGAGGGCCTCCATCTCGCCGACGGGCGTCTCGATTCGGCCTGGTTCAATTTCCGGGTGAAGGACGGCGTCGCCAACGGCGAGATGCGGATGCTCTACCGGCATCTCAGCGCCAGATTTGTCGACAAGGTGACCCTGAAAGGCGGCGTGTCAGAAGTGCTCAAGAGCTTCGTCGCCAACACCTTCGCGCTGCACGGGCACAACCGCCGGGATGGTGATCACCGGTTTCGGGTCGGATCGGTGCGGGGATTCGTGCGGACCCCCAACCTTCCCATCTTCAAGTATGTGTGGCACACTTTGCGGGCGGGTCTCTTCCTGACGATGACGGGAAAGGAATAATGCCGTTCTCGCGCTGGTTGCTCCTGACCGTGCCCGCATTGGTGATTTCGGCGGTCCTGCTGGCGCTGACCGTCCGGAGCCTGCTGCGAACCCTGTCCGGCGCCGCCGTTGCCGTGCTCCCGCTCCTGCCGGAGCAGACGTTCCGGCTCCCGGAGCCGGCCATCTACGATCTCTACATCGAGGGCCACCTTGGGACGATGGATTTTACCGGGTTGAAATACCAGCTCAAGGACTCCGGTGGGCGGAGCGTGCCGATGAGCGGAGTGCTCTTCCGCGCCACGGTCACCACCCTCTCGCGAGCCCGGCTCCTGGTCCAGACGTTCCAGGTTTCGGAGGCCGGCGCGTTCACTCTCCAGGTCAACGGCCTCCGCCCCGGCATGGCCCCGGACGACCGGGTGCTCATCAGCCGGCCAGTCCGGGGCGCGATGATCGTTCACATCCTGGCGCTGGTGGTCCTGGGGTGCGTGACCATCGGCTCGATGGTCGCGTCGGGAATCCTGATATTCGGGTTGGACCGGACCGGCAGCCGATGATCCCCCGTGGCTCCCGCATCCCGGCAACTGTGATGCCCCTGCCGGTCCGGGCGGTGTCGGTGCCCGGCCCGGCCCTCAATCCGCTCACACCCTAGGGTATCGGCATGCCTTGCCTCCTGGCGATTCTCGCGCTGGCCACGCCCCGGCTTCTGGTGGCGCTGCTCTGGTTCTTCAGCCGGTGGTTTGACGGCCTGTTCACCTCGATGCTGTGGCCGATCCTGGGCTTCATTTTCCTGCCTACGACTCTGCTGTGGTACACCGCGGTGCAGCACTGGTTCCAGGGCCAATGGACCATGGGGCCGATCGTGGGGCTGGTCGTGGCCCTGGTGATCGACATCTCTCCCGCCGGCGGCCGCCGCCGCCGGGCCGAATAGGGATGCGCCGGGTTCCGCTGTCGCGCTGGATCGCCTTTGCCCAATTCAAGGCCGCCGGACTCATGGCCTTTATCGCCAGGCTCGCCGGACTCGAGCGCTCGAGAGACACCGGTCCGGGTCACGTATGATTCGCAAGCTTCGGGCGGGACTCTATCGCCTCTACTCGCGGAAGAGGCACCCCCGGACCGGGAAGCGCCGAAACCTGGGTACGTTCAAGTCCCGCGCGGCGGCGGAGCGTCACGAGCGCGCGATACAGTTCTTCAAGCGTCGAGGCTGAGGTCGGGTCCGGCGGGTCCATAACTCACGGAGGAGCGCGCCATGAATGCATCAACCCAGAATCTCCTGGTCTTTCTCTGCGTCGGCATCGTCGCGGGCTGGCTCGCCGGCAGGATCATGAAGGGAGGCGGTTTCGGACTGCTGGGCGACATGATCATCGGCGTGCTGGGCGCCTTCGTGGGCGGCTGGCTCTTCGGCCGGCTGGGCATCGTGACCTGGGGCCTTGCCGGCACCTTCATCACGGCGCTGGTGGGTGCGCTGGTCCTGCTCTTCCTGGCCAGGTTGCTGAAGCGGGGCTGAGGTTTACATGGGCGGGGAGCCGTCCTGGTTCAGGGCCCTGGACATCCGGGTCACCCGCTGGATGGCCAGTCACGGGCCGGTGCTGCTCCGGCTCAGTCTCGGCCTCGTCTTCCTGTGGGTCGGCGCCCTCAAGTTCCTGCCCGCGGCAGTCCCGCCGAGAACCTGGCCAGCCGAACCATCTCGGCACTCAGTGGGGGACTGGTGCCACCGTCCGTTTCACTGCCGGTGCTGGCAGGCTGGGAGTGCCTGATCGCCTCGGCCTGCTCACCGGAAGATTCCTGCGGGTGACCCTGGCCCTGCTCTTCGCGCAGATGCTGGGCACCCTGACGCCCCTGGTGCTGTTTCCCCACGAGGCCTTCGTTCGCATTCCCTTCCTCCCCACGCTGGAGGGCCAGTACATCATCAAGAACCTGGTGCTGATCAGCGCGGGTGTGGTGGTCGGGGCCACGGTCCGGGGAGGACATCTCGAGTCCGATCCCGGCTGAGCCTTTGCCGGGCCCCGGGGTGTTGATAGCTTGGTTTTGAGGCCTTCATGTCACGGTGCGTCCTGTTGCTCGCGCTCCTGCTTGCCGCCGCCTGCAAGTCGCACGTGCCCGCGGGCGTGCTTGGCGGCACCGCCGACGAGTCGGGGCGTTTCCTGGCTCACTATGGCGCCGCCAGCCACGACTTCGAGGATTTCCGCGCCGGCCTCATCGCCAACCGCTTCCTCGATACCATCGCCGCCCGGCTCAACGATTCCCTGCGCATTCCCCGCACCATCGTACTCGAGACCGCCCACTGTGACGAGCCGAACGCGTCGTACAATTCGGACACCCACCGGGTCACGCTGTGCTACGAGCTGTTCAAGTCGCTTTCCGACCGGTTCGCCAAGTCGCCGGGCGGGGAATACCTGGTCACCGGTACGGTGGTGTTCGCGCTCATGCACGAGCTGGGGCACGCCCTGGTGGATGTGCTCGAGCTGCCCATCACCGGTAAGGAGGAGGACGCGGTCGACCAGCTCGCGACGATCCTCCTGCTGCAACAGGGCGCGCCGGGAGATTCGCTGGCGTTCGGGGCGGTCGGGTGGTTCGTAACCAACGCGCGGCACACCGTCCCCGACGACCTCGCCTTCGCGGACGACCACGGCCTCGACTCCCAGCGGGTCTACAACATCATCTGCTGGATCTACGCCCGGGATCCGGCGCGCTACCCGGAGATCGTCAAGGAGGGCTGGTTGCCGGAGCACCGGCGGGACAAGTGCCCGGCCGAGTTCCGACGGCTGAACGAGAGCTGGCGCCGGATCCTGGCGCCCTACCGGCGTCCGTCGGAGCGCTTTCCGCTCTCGTCCCGGGCCGGACCATGATGGTCAAGCTGATGATGCTCCTCGGCGCGACGCTGGCCGGCTTACTCGGCTGGTACATCGGCGCGCGGGTAGGCCCCATGACGGGGTTCATCGTGAGCACGGTGTTCTCTGGCGTCGGCATGTATTTCGCGCGGAAATGGGCCCTCAGCTACTGGCCCTGACATCGAGGACTCCCCATGACACCCGCTTCTGGGCGGCTGCTCACCCTCGTCGTGCTGGCGGCGGGCTGCGCCAACCTCCCCTACCAGACCCCCGCCGGCCAGATCCCCGGAACCTCCAACCCCGGCACCCAGCGCGGCGGCACCATCCCCAATGTTCGGGGCAGCGCCGAAGCGACCGGGTCGCGAGAGATCTGCCGCGGCTCCCCGTTTCCCCGGGGCTGGATTGCGGTGGACTATATCGGGTCTTCGGCGGCCTGCAGCAACAGCTTACACGATTCCGGCGCCAATACGGCGATCATCGTGAACTACTCCGTGCTGCGGGCCGAAGCGATGCTGACCGTGTGCGCCGACCAGCATCTGCCCGGCGGCTGGGAGCGGCTGCCGGAGGAGGAAACCGATGCCGCCTCGAGCCAGTGTCCCCGGCGTCCGGGCGATACCCGGAAGGGGCCGACTATCGCGCATATCCGAAAGCTGCGGTGACCGGGTTCGGGGTACCCGATTATCCTTGCGGGCGTAGGATGGCGTGCGGCGCCCGGATGGGTGCTGTCTCCAATCGCGGACACTCGAGGATCACGAGATGTACGGCTCCAGGGACGATGATGCGGGGTTCGACGAATCGAAGGAGCGCGACGAGGACGAGTCTTTCCCCGATGGCGAAGTCCAGACCGAGGCGGAGGTCACCTGCCCTTACTGCGGGGAGACCATGAGCATCGAGCTGGATGCGGCTGGTGGCACTAGCCAGGAGTACGTCGAGGACTGCCAGGTGTGCTGTCAGCCGTGGAACGTACGGGTGCAGTACGACGATTCAGGCACCGCGGAGGTGACGGTGGAAGAATCCTCGTGATCGGCTCGGTGCAGCGACTCTCCGTCAAGCCGAAGACCCCGGGCCAGCGGGGGCTCCCCAAGCACGCCGTGTCCCGGCTTCAGATCACTCCGGCCGGCGCCGAAGGGGACTACAACCACTATCGGACCACGAAGGTCAACGGAGATCCGAACCTGGCGATCCTGGTGCTGACCCGTGAGGTCATTGACACCCTGCGCGCCGAGGGATGGCCGGTCGAGCCCGGCGATCTGGGAGAGAACCTCACCCTTGCCGACGTTCCCGAGGCGTCGCTCAGGCCGGGATCCAGGATTCGCATCGGTCGGGTGCTCCTCGAAGTCAGCGAGCCCTGCGATCCGTGCACCGAGCTCTACGTGCTGCCCTATGTCGGCAAGGAAAAAGGGCCCGAGTTCGTGCGCACTCTCACCGGCCGCCGGGGGTGGTTCACCCGGGTGCTCTCTCCTGGGGAGATTGCTCCCGGCGCTCCGGTCGAGGTGACTCCAGCGAGGCCCTAGCGGCCCGCGCCCAAGCCGGCGGCCCGCCCCGTGGCCCAGGCCCAGAGAAAGTTGTATCCCCCGATCGGTCCGAAGGCGTCCAGTGCTTCCCCGCAGATGTACAGGCCGGAGTGTTTCCGGCTCTCCATGGTTACCGGATCGATCTCGGCCAGGCTGACCCCACCGCCGGTTACCTCGGCCTTCTTGTAGCCCTCGTGCCCGGTCCACGGCAGCACTCCCCGAACCAGCGTCTCGATCAGGCGGTGGCGTTCTTTCCGGCGCAGCTGTGCCAGGGTTCGGCCCGGCTCCACGTTCGCCGCGTCGAGCAGGGCCGCGGCCAGCCGCTCCGGCAGCTCCTCGGAGAGCGCGCGGGTCGCACTCCGGTTTCCATCGGGACGGAGGGCCTTCTCCCATTCGGTTTCCCGGAGCGGAGTCCACTGCACCGTGACGCGGGCCGGCTCGCCGCCCTCCTCGCAGGAACGCACCGCCACGTGGGAGACGTCCAGCACCGCGGGCCCGCTGTATCCTCGATGGGTGAAGAGAAACCCGCCGCTGGCGGTGGCCTGGCGGGGACCGGCCCGCGCCGTGATGGTGACCGTCAGGGAGACGCCGGCCAGCACGCCGAATGGCGCCGGCTCGGCCAGGAGCGGGGTCAGCGCGGCATAGGTGGGATGTATCGTGTGACCCACCCCCCCCAGCACCCGGAGACCCAGGCCGTCGCTGCCGGTGTTGGGCACCGAGAGGCCACCGGTCGCGACGATCACCCGGTCGGCGTCGAGTGGTAGCGCCCCGTCCTGCTCGATCCGCCAGCCGCGGGCGTGGGGAACGAACCCGGTCACCAGGGTTCCGGTCCGGACGTCCACACCGCGGGTTCGGGCCATGGACAGGAGCCCGTCGCGCACGTCGCGCGCCTTGTGCGAGGCGGGAAAGAGCTTGGCGGATTCGGTCTCCTCCGTGAGTGGGATTCCGAGCTCGGTCTCGAAGAACGCGATCTGTTCCGGAAGCGGCCATGCGCGGACGATGCGGCGCATCGTGTGGGGCGGCGAATCGGTGACGAACCGCGAGAGGTCCAGCCGGGCCGGGAGAACGTTGCAGCGGCCGCCTCCGCTGATCAGGATCTTGCGCCCACCATCCCGGGTCCGCTCCAGCAGGATCGTCTCGGCTCCCGCCCGCGCGGCGAAGATGGCCGCCATGGAACCCGCTGCTCCGGCGCCGATTACGACGATCTTCTTCAGGCGGAGCTCCCTGGCAGAGGCTAAGACGCTAAGAGGCTAGGAGGCTAGGACGCTAAGAGGCTAGGAGGTTATCGCGCCAGGGGTGAGTGTTGAAGCCGAGCCCGCCAGCCCGTATACTGATCCCGGATCCCTGGTTTCAGCTCCCTACTCCTGCTCCGTGCCCATGACCGACACCCGGCTCGCCGCGCTCGCGGCCGCGCGATGGAAGCTGCAGGTGGCGCTCACGGCGCTGATGATCGCGATGTACTTCGGGTTCATCCTGCTCATCGCCTACGACAAGCCGCTGCTGGCGCGTTTGATCGCGCCGGGGCTCTCGCTCGGCATTCTCCTGGGCGCGCTGGTGATTCTGTTCTCCTGGCTCCTGACCTGGGTGTACGTCCGCTGGGCCAACACCCACTACGACGCGGCGCTCGACGAGCTGAGGAAATGACATGCTGCTGCTCCAGGAGGCCGCAACCCGGATCGGGGAGCCGAACCGGGTCGCGATGGGGTTCTTCTTCCTGTTCATCGCTACCACCCTCGGCATCACCTGGTGGGCCGCGCGCCGCACCCGCACCACGGAGCAGTTCTACGCGGCGGGCCGCACGGTCAGTCCCGGCCAGAACGGCATCGCGCTGGCGGGCGACTACATGAGCGCCGCCTCCTTCCTGGGAATCGCGGGGCTGGTTTCCACCACCGGGTTCGACGGACTGATCTACTCCACCGGCTGGCTGGTCGGGTGGCCGGTCGTGCTGTTCCTGATCGCCGAACCACTCCGGAATCTGGGCAAGTACACTTTCGCGGACGTCGTGGCGGTGCGGCTCCGCCAGACGCCGGTGCGCATCGCCGCGGCGATCGGGACGCTCGCCACCGTCTCCTGCTACCTCATCGCCCAGATGGTGGGCGCCGGCGGCCTGATCCGGCTGATGTTCGGGATTCCCTACGAGACCGCCATCGTCATCGTGGGGGTCGCGATGATCGCCTACGTCCTGTTCGGCGGAATGATCGCCACCACATGGGTACAGATCGTCAAGGCGGTGCTGCTGCTGGCCGGCGCGGCCGCCCTGGCGCTGCTGGTGCTGGCGCGGTTTCACTGGAGCCCCACCTCGCTGTTCGCGGCCGCCGCCGAGAAGTACGGCGCCGGCGTGCTCGCTCCCGGGAAGCTGGTGTCCAAGCCGCTCGATGCGGTGTCGCTGGGTCTGGCCCTGATGTTCGGCACCGCCGGCCTGCCCCATATCCTGATGCGCTTCTACACCGTCCCCGATGCCCGGGCGGCCCGCAAATCGGTGTTCTACGCCACCGGCTTGATCGGATCGTTCTATCTCATGACCTTCATCCTGGGTTTCGGCGCGATGGTGCTGGTCGGTCCCGCCGCCATCAAGAGCGTGGAACCGGGGGGCAACATGGCGGCGCCGCTGCTGGCGGAATTCCTCGGCGGCACGCCGTTTCTCGGGTTCATCGCCGCGGTGGCGTTCGCGACCATCCTCGCGGTGGTCGCCGGCCTGACCCTTTCGGGCGCCGCGGCCCTGTCCCACGACCTGTGGGTCAGCGTGGTGCGAAAGGAACGGGCCGATGCCGGAGAGCAGCTCAAGGTCGCGCGCATCGCCACGGTCGGCCTCGGGATTCTCGGCGTGCTGCTCGGCATCACGTTCAAGGGTCAGAACGTGGCGTTCATGGTGGGGCTCGCGTTCGCCATCGCGGCCAGCGCCAACTTTCCGGCGCTGGTGCTCTCGATCTTCTGGCGGCGCTGCACCACCGCTGGCGCCGTGACCAGCATGGTGCTCGGCACGGTGAGCACCCTGGTGCTGATCTATCTTTCGCCCACGCTGCAGGTGGATGTGCTCAAGCATGCTTCCGCCTGGTTTCCGCTCCGGAATCCGGCGCTGGTCACGATCCCGTTGTCGTTCCTGTCGGGGATTCTGGTGTCGCTCCTGACCGGGAATCCCGCCGAGCAGCAGGGGTTCGACGGCGTCGCGCGGCGCATGCATCTCGGACCCCTGGGATAACAGCACCCCTCGCGTAAGGCCCTCCACCCCGCGATCTTTCCCGGTTCCGCCAGAGCCGCCGGACCTTCCGGCCCGCCCGCGGGCTACCGTCAAGGATCGCGCGTGCCTTTCACAACCCTGAAGCTTCATCCCAGCCTGCTCAAGGGCATCAAGGAGCTGGGCTTCACCCGGCCCACTCCCATCCAGGCCGATGCGATTCCGCCCGCGCTGGCCGGCAAGGACGTGCTGGCCTGCGCCATGACCGGGAGCGGCAAGACGGCGGCGTTCCTCCTGCCGATCCTGCACCAGCTGATGGAGAAGCCCCGCGGCACCACCCGCGCCCTGGTGCTCACCCCCACCCGCGAGCTGGCCGCGCAGATCCTCGAAGACACCAACGATCTCTCGGTGCACACGCCGATCAGCGCCGCTGCGGTGTACGGCGGTGTGGGCATGGGGCCCCAGGAGCACGCCTTCCGGACCGGAGTGGATGTCCTGATCGCCACGCCGGGCCGGTTGCTCGACCATTTCCGGTTTCCCTACGCCAAGCTCGCGGGCCTTCAGTTCCTGGTGCTGGACGAAGCGGACCGGATGCTCGACATGGGATTCCTCCCCGACATTCGCCGGGTGCTCCGGCATCTTCCGGCCCGCCGCCAGACCCTGTTCTTCAGCGCCACGATGCCCGCGCCGATCATGACCCTGACGAAGGAAATGCTGCGCGATCCCGCCACCATCAACCTGGAACGGAAGTCCGCGCCGGCCATCGGGATCACCCAGGCGGTGTACCCGGTGCCCCAGGAGCTGAAATCCGCCCTCTTCGTCCACCTGCTCAAGCACGGCGAGATCAGGGAGGCGCTGGTGTTCACCCGCACCAAGCACCGCGCCAACCGGCTGCAGGCCTTCCTGGTCAAAGAGGGAGTGAAGGCCGAGCGGATTCACGGCAACCGGAGCCAGGCCCAGCGCACCGAGGCGCTGGCGGGATTCAAGAACGGGAAGTACCGGGTCCTGGTAGCCACCGACATCGCGGCCCGGGGGATCGACATCGAGGCGCTGGGCCACGTGATCAACTTCGACGTGCCCCAGGTGCCCGAGGACTACATCCACCGGGTCGGTCGCACCGCCCGGGCCGAGCTCACCGGTGACGCCTTCACGCTCGTAGCGCCGGAGGAGGAAAACGAGCTCCGGGGTATCGAGCGGGCGGTGGGCAAGCGGCTCCAGCGGGTTACCGTGCCCGGCTTCGACTACAAGGCGCGCGCCGAACAGCGGCTCGAGGTGCCGCTGGCCGAGCGCATCGCCGCCATCCGGGCCAGGAAGGCCGAAGATCGGGTCCGGGCCAAGGCCAAGGAGCAGCGGCGGCAGGCGGGCGGAGGGCAAGACGGGAAGACGGGGGGGCGGCCCGGAGGACGGAACGGCGGGAGGTTCGGAAGACGGTAGGGAAGGGGGACGCGATTAGATTTCAGGGGCAGCCATTCCTCCTAGCCGGCAATGATGATGAGTGCCTACAAGATCGAACAGAAGCGCCTGCTGCACCGCGGCCGCGAGTTCCATTTCGTGTCGTACGAGGGCCAGCTCGCCAATCCGTCCAAGGATCTCGCCGCCGTTCCCCCGGGCTGGTACCTGATGCAGAGCGGCAAGCGGATTCCGGTCATGCCCCAGAACCGGGACACGCCGGCCGAGGCGGTGGACAAGAGTCTGATTCAGTGGCTGGACAGCCACGTGTTCGCGTGACCTGATCGGAGAGAGGAGCGTCGATGTCCAAGCGTGAAGATCAGCGCATCGCCAAGTTGGTCAAGAAGAACGCCGCCAAGGCGGCCAACCCCAAGGTGGACCGCGCCGCCCAGTACGACGACACGCTGCGGAAGAAGCCACCCGAGCAGGACGAGGAAAACAAGCGGTTCTTCAAGGAAATGAAGCGCAGGGAGTTCTAGCTGCTCTCCTACGCCTTCTGGCACTGGAAGCAGCCGGGGGTTTCCGCCGCCGAGTACGAGTCGCGCCAGCGCGGCTTCCAGGCGGCACTCGCCTCCCACCCACCGCCGGGTTTCTTGAAGGCCACCACGATGCGACTGAGTGGAGCGCCCTGGGCCAACCAGGGCGCCGCGGCCTACGAAGACTGGTATCTGGTTCGCGACATGGCCGACCTGGCCCCCCTCAACGAGGGCGCGGTCTCGGGTCCCCGTAAGGAACCCCACGATGCAGCGGCCCGGCTTGCCGCCGGAGGCGCCGCCGGGCTGTACCGACTCCTGCTGGGCGCCTCGCGCGAACTGCCCGCCGCGGCCGCCTGGTTCGGGAAGCCCGCGGGCATGACACACGCGGCCCTGTCCGCGCTGCTGGAGCCGATCGTGGCCGGCGCCGAGGGCACGCTCTGGATGCGACAGATGGTGCTCGGCCCCACCCCCGAGTTCTGTCTCCGGAGCCCGGGTCCGCTGGCGCTCCCCCCGGCGCTCGTCGCCCTTCATCTCTCCCTGTCGCCGGTGTGGCCCGCGGCGTGAGCCGACCGGTCGACCCCGCCGCGCGGAGCCGTCCGGTGGCGCGCTGGGCGGCCGTTCTCGTTCCGGCGTCGCTGATCTGGTTCCTTCCGCTTCCCGGCCTCACCGCGCCCCAGCGCCACCTGCTGGCCCTCTTCGTGGCCACCATCGTTGCGCTGGTGGCGCACCCGGTGCCGATGGGCGTCAGCGCCCTGACTGGGATGACGCTGCTGGCCATAACCCGCACGCTGCCCCCCGCCAAGGTCCTGAGCGGATTCGCCAATCCGACGGTATGGCTGGTGTTCTCGGCGTTCCTGTTCGCCCGGGCGGTCACCGTCACCCGGCTGGGGCAGCGCATCGCCTTCCTTTTCATCCGCCGGTTCGGCCGCAGCACCCTCTCGCTGGGGTATTCGCTGGCCGCCGCCGACGTGGCGCTGGCGCCGTTCGTGCCCTCCGACACGGCGCGGGGCGGCGGGATCATGTATCCCATCACCCGGAGCATCGCAGAAGCCGCCGGTTCGACCCCCGGCCCCACCGCGGCCCACCTGGGCGCATTCCTGATGCTGGTGAGCTTCCACGCCACCTATACCGCCTCGGGGATGTTCCTCACCGGCATGGCGGCCAACCCCCTGATCGCCGACTTCGCGCGGAACATCGCGCACGTGGACCTGACCTGGATTCGCTGGCTCGAGGGGTCGATCGTGCCGGCGCTGCTGACGCTCACGCTGGTGCCGCTGCTGCTGCACCGGCTGGTGCGGCCCAGCCTCGTGGACACCACCCCGGCGCGGGTCCATGCCGGCGCGGCGCTGCACGAGCTGGGCGGGATGAAGCAGAAGGAATGGTGGCTGGTGGTGGTGATGCTGAGCGTCATGGCAGGGTGGGTCACCTCGCCCACCCACGGGATTCCCAACGCCTTCGTCGCGCTGGCGGGCGTCTCGGCGCTGCTGCTGACCGGAGTGCTCACCTGGGAAGACCTGCTGTCCGAGCGACGGGCCTGGGACGCCCTGATCTGGTTCGCGCCGCTGCTCATGATGGCGGACGCCCTGCAGGAGAACGGCGTGATCGGCGTGCTGTCGGCGTCGCTGTTCGGGCACCTCGGCGGCCTCCCCTGGATCCTGGCCTTCCTGGCGCTGCTGCTGGCCTACCTGTATCTGCACTACGGCTTCGCGAGCATGACGGCTCACGTCACCGCGCTCTACCCCGGCTTCATCGCGGCGGCGCTGGTGGCCGGGGTGCCGCCGGCGCTGGCGGCCTTTTCCCTGGCCTATTTTTCCAACCTCGACGCCTGCCTGACCCATTACGGCACCGGTTCGGCGCCGATCTTCTTCGGCGCGGGTTATGTAAGCCAGGGCACCTGGTGGCGGATCGGGTTCCTGGTGTCGCTGCTCAATATCGGGATCTGGCTCGGCATCGGGATGCTGTGGTGGAAGGTGCTGGGGTGGTGGTAGGATCCGTACGGGGGTTGTTCATGCGTTTGCCCGC
>JBGPLG010000034.1:0-38544 GCA_041486305.1 Gemmatimonadota bacterium | reverse complement strand
CTTCATGACGGCCTCGCTCGCGACCGGCGGGCTGGGCTTCGACGTCGAGCGCACCGGCGCCATCTACGGCACCTACGCGGCGTCGGCCTACCTCATGTCGATGCCGGGCGGCTGGATCGCCGACCGGGTACTGGGCCTCCGCCGCACGGTGTTCTGGGGCGGGGTGCTCATCATGCTGGGGCAGGCGTCGCTGGCGATGCCCAACAGCGGTGTCTTCCTGTATCCCGGGCTCATGCTGATCGCGCTGGGCACCGGCATGCTGAAGCCGAACATCTCGGTGCTGGTCGGTACGCTCTACACGCCGGAAGACACGCGGCGCGACGCCGGTTTCTCGATCTACTACATGGGCATCAACCTCGGCGCCTTCATCTCGCCCCTGATCTGCGGATGGCTGGCCCAAGGTGAGGGCTTCCAGCACATCCTGACCAGCGTCGGCATCAATCCGGCGCTCTCCTGGCACTTCGGCTTCGCGGTTGGGTCGCTGGGTATGGCGCTGGGGCTGCTCCAGTACGTGATCACCGGACACCGGCTCGGCGACCGAGGCATCGCGGTGTACGGCTCGCCGACCCCGGAGCTCCTGTCGTCGGCCAAGCGGAAGTTCTTCATCGGGGTCTTCGTGATCCTGTTGGCCATCGGCGGGGTCGTGGCGCTCGCGATGACCGACATCATCGCGATCACCGCCACCGGCATCGGCCGGGCCACCGACTACCTGCTGCTCGCGATCGTGATCGGGTTCTTCAGCTGGCTGTTCATGGCCGGCGACTGGACTCCGGGCGAGCGGAAACGCCTGGTGGTGATCGCCGTGCTCTTTCTCGGCGCGTGCGTCTTCTGGGCGGCCTTCGAGCAGGCGGCCACATCGCTCAATCTGTTCGCGCAGCGGCAGACCGAGAACACCATCTTCGGCATCAGCTATCCGGCCAGCTGGCTCCAGTCGGTCAATTCCGCCTTCATCATCATCCTGGCGCCGGTGTTCGGGTGGATCTGGCTCAAGCTCGGCCCGCGGGACCCGTCGAGCCCGGCCAAGTTTTCCATGGCGCTGTTCTTCCTGGGCACCGGGTTCGGGGTGATGATCCTGGCGGCGATGGCGGCCTCCAACGGCCAGAAGGTGAGCCCGCTGTGGCTGATCGTCACCTATCTCTTTCACACCGTCGGCGAGCTCTGTCTGAGCCCGATCGGCCTCTCGGCGATGACGCGGCTGGCCCCGACGCGGGTGGTGGGCCTGATGATGGGGGTCTGGTTCCTGGCGACGTCCGTCGGCAACAAGATCGCGGGCTCGGTGGGAGGGCTCTACGAGTCCTTCTCGCTGCCGACGCTGTTCGGCGCGGTGACCGCCACCGCGATCTTCTTCGCGATCGTGATGGCGCTCCTGATCAAGCCGATCAAGAACATGCTGGCGCGGCCGGAGTAGCAGGGAGGAGCGAGGAGGGAGGAGGGAGTTCCTTCTCCCTTCTCCCTGCTCCCTGCTCCCTGACTGAGCGTTACGCGGCCAGTGGTGAGACCGGTCTCCGAAGTGGCGTGGGGTGGGCAGGGGAGAGGGAGGGCTTGCCCTGTCGAGGTGGACTGGTAGGATTGAACCATACGTTGGTTTTCTTCGGAGGCCCCCGTGCGCCTCGCCCGCCTCGCAGTGGTAGCTCTCCTGATTCCGATACGGCTGTCCGCTCAAACCGACTCGGTCCGTGCCGTGGTCGAGGGGAGGGTGATCGACCCGACTGGGGCACCGCTCGCCCAGACCGAGATCGTGTGGCAGACCGACAAGCGCTCGGTGATGAGCCGGGCCGACGGAAGCTTCAGCCTGGTGGTGCCGGTGCGGGGGCCCACGGTGGTCCTGGTCCGGCGCCCCGGCTACAACGCCCAGGTGCTGCGGATGGACCTCACCAAGGGGATGTGGCGGGGGACCATCGTGCTCGAGCCGGGAACGTTCCGGCTGCCGGATGTAGCCCGCGGAATACGCCGGCACCGCCAAGTATGACGGCTTCTTCCAGCGGCGGAAGCTTGGCCTCGGCACCTACATCACCCGGGAAGAGATCGAGAGGTCGAATTCGATCCATACAATCGAGATCCTGCGGACCATTCCCGGGGTGCACATCAACATCGGTGTCGTGAGTGATCCGACGACCGCCGACATCCGGTTCGCCCGGTGTATGGCGGACGACCACAAAGTGGGACAGGTCTCGGTCTGGATCGACGGGCAGCGTGTGATCGAGGAGCACCGTCGTAGCGGAGGGGGCGGTGACGCGGCCCTGGGAGGAAACTCCTATTACCTCGCCGAGATGCTCAACCGTATCACCGCGCAGGGCATCGAGCTCATGGAGGCGTATCGGGGCCCCGGGCAGATTCCAGGGCAGTTTCACTGGGATGGCTGTGGGGCCATCGTGATCTGGACCCGTTACAACCCGTTGAGGGACACTACTCGGGCTTCAGGTCCCTAGGTTCTCCTTGAATAGAGCCGTCTCCCCAGACCCGAAATGGCTAGACGGTCATCTGAAGGATGCGTCGGTATGCGTAGGAACGAGCCCGTCTTTGTGGCGGGACGGGGCCGTCACGCGGGGATGCAAGGCTCCGAGGGAAAGCTGAGTGGTCTAGGCGATCCGTTTGTGATCGAGGTCGTTCGGTTAGGACAAAGCAGGGCCGCCGGGCAGACGGAGTGCGAAGATCGGAGCAGTGCCGCAGGGCGACGGGAGGACGACCTAGTAGATCTAATAGCCGGCGGCAGGGTCGGGCTTGCCGTATGGGCGAGTACTGCTAGGATTGAACAATACGCTCGTTGTCTTCGGGGGCCCCCATGCGCGTCGCCTGCCTTACAGTTGTGTCGCTCTCAGTTCCGATATCGTTGGCCGGCCAAACCGATTCGGTCCGTGCCGTCGTCGAGGGTAGGGTGATTGATCCAGTCGGTGCGCCACTGTCCCAGACCGAGATCGTGTGGCAAACCGACAAGCGATCGGTGATGAGTCGGGCGGATGGGAGCTTCAACCTGGTGGTGCCGGTGCGGGGCCCCACAGTCGTGCTGGTGCGGCGCCCGGGGTACAGCGCCCAGGCCTTGCGCATGGATCTCTCGAGCGGAATGTGGCGGGGTACCATCGTGCTCCAGCCTGGATCATATCGGTTGCCCGACGTCGTGGTAGATGCCAAGTACGCCAAGCCAGCTGAATACGCCGGTACAGCCAAATATGATGGGTTCTTCCAGCGCCGAAAGATCGGGATCGGCACGTTCATCACCCGGGAAGACATCGAGCGTTCCAACTCAGTCCATACGCTTGAAATTCTGCGGAGTATGCCTGGGATCAAGGTCTACGTCGGTAACCCCGGCAATCCGGCCTCAGCGGATATCAAGATGCCCCGGTGCAAGGATGACCTTCGAAGCCATCTATTGGGAAAGGTGACGGTCTGGATCGACGGGCAAATGCAACAAGAAACAATGAGCAGCGACCAGGGGGAGCATGGACAGAACGAGTTCAGGCTGGCCGAGATGCTTTCTCGCGTTTCGGCCAAGGGCATCGAAATGATCGAAGTCTATCGTGGTCCAGGTGAAATCCCAGGCCAATTTCACTGGGACGGTTGCGCGGCTATTGTGATCTGGACCCGATATAATCCTGCGACTGACACAACCAAGGCCCCGGCAAATCCCTAGATTCGTTTGGTTGATGCAAGCGGTTAGCCGCGCCATTCCAGTTGCTCAGTCCTCTTGGAACCTATCGATCCTCGCTATCGATTTGAACCTGGTCGAAACGTCGGAAGTATTCGCAAGGCCGGTGTCGTCAGGTTTCGCAAGTCGCTTCGGCAATCAAGGTCCGCATCTCCGGCGCTATTCCCGGGGCAAAGCAGCGTAAGCACTCGCCGCTCCGCCAGTCCGAGCTCTCCTAACCAGACCGACCATGGCCTCGTTGAAGCACGGGCGATCATGGCACTATAACGCCTTGGTCCCTGGCTTTTCCTTGCAAGAACCCTCGTTGACGAGCCAAGTACACAAGGTCAACTGAATTGTGGGCGTGAAAAGCGCCCCTTAACCGACGAAGGTACACATCGACGGTGTTCTCGGAGAGACCGGTAAGCAGTGCGATTTCCTTGTACGTCAATCCCCTAGCGAGTCCGTCAAGTACATCGTATTGGCGTCTCGTCAGGGGGATTGTACGCGAGTCCTCACCTTCGAGACCCTTCTCATCGTCGGGTTTTGTGAAGCGGGTGCCCCCGCTTAGAACTGTGGCGATAGTCTCCTTCAGTGTCGCCAAGGGTTCGGTTTTCGTGACGAATCCTTGAATGCCCAATGCCCGGGCCCTGGTATGGAATCCCGCCAAGTTGAAGTTTGTAACGATCACTATCCTACACCCAGGCGCCAAACGCTGAATCTGTGGCACAAGATCGAATCCACTCTCCACGCCAAGAGCGAGATCCAACAACAAGATCTGAGGATGCACGTATGACAAATGCTGCAACGCTTCAGCACCTGTGTGGGCGACTGCAATTACCTCAAATGCCGATCTCAAATCGTCGGCAAGGCAATCGGCAAAGAGAGCATGGTCTTCAACGATCATCAAACGAGTGAGATTGCTTTGCATCTGTGTCGCTCCCATCCATTTCACGCAGAATCGTGTCGCGTACAAGCTCATGGGCGGTTCGTCTGAAGGAGAGACCTCACAGAATGAAGTTGGGTCAAAATCATCCAACCACGTGCTATTTCCTGCACGGTTTTCGTATCCGATTGGTCCTTGAGTGGACGCTAGGGCCACGAACCCGCAAAGATCTGGCCGACAACGGAAACAACCTGCGTGCGGTTTGCCCGGCAACTAGAACCCTCGGGCGACAGGATGCACACTCTAAACTAAGTAATGCTGAGGTTAGTGCGAGTACGGAATCCCGTATCTTGACGCGCTCGATGCAACGCCAGACCTTGGTGACCTTCGAGCATTCACTTGAGATCAGTTGAATGAACTGTCAGGCATCCGTTCGTGATGGTGCGAAGACGGGACTTCTTGCGAAGGGCCACTCGTCGGAGGCTTTAGTGAAGCCTTGAGTTGTAGTCTCTCAATCGTTCGCCTTGCGCCGCAAGACATTTAGCCAGAGGAATTGCCGATGAAACGCAAACTGATCTGCACCGCCCTGTTCGCGACGATCGCGGGAGGTGGCGCGACACTGCTCACGTCCGCGCCGGCAAGCGCGTCTCGCGTCTGTCCGTTTACGCAGTGCGATGGCGGCCATCAGGGAATCAGCTGCCATCCCACATTCAACAATACCGAATGCGTAGTATTGGAGCCAGGTTTGTGCGATACGATCAAATGCTTCAAGACCTGATGTCCTCGTCGTGTGGGTAAGTACGCAGGTACTCCGGCGAGTGGCCGCCGTCAAATGGTACCAACACGTCAAGGGCTGTCGGGCTCTAGAACGCCGAGGGAAACATGGCAAGGTTTTGTGCGGAACAACCTATTTCGCAATCGCACCTCTCCCGCGAGTTTATTGCGGCGCTGCGACACGCCTGGGGACGATGGCTCTATGTGTCATCCGTCTTAGTTGGACTTCCGTTCTCTTGGCTACGCGGCCAAGCATCCGAATGGAAGGCCCTCGGAGCCGGGCGACTTAATACGGGACTCGCACATCCCGAGTTTCGAGATATTGCGGTGGGGCCAACCGGAGATGTGTTTCTTCTAGACGGGACAGGTCGAAATATCGTGATCCTTCAGCGCACGAATGCGACGTTTCGGCTTGGCCCGATACTACGCATTCCTGGGATAGTTTATCCTGCGGCGATTGCGTTCGATGACTCCCGCAACCTTGTAGTTCTCGATGCGCGGCTTGGTACCGTTTCTCGCTTTCACGTTGATAAAGCTGTACTGAGACTAGTCTCCGAGTTACCGACGGTGGAGGGAGCAAGCAACCTGTGCATAATGGGAAACTCTACCGTTGTGTTGGCTGCCACCCCTGGCCATCTATTGGAAGTCATGAATTACCGCGGTACGGTCACCGCGAGAGTGGGTAGACGGTTCGCTGACGACAGTCTTCCTGATATCGCGGCAGGGTCGGCCTCCAGCGGCCCTCTGTTGTGCGATGAGGGACTCAAGATCATAGTGGTCGCCTCAAGCCTTCTTGGTGAGGTGCGAGCCTATTCTCTTGGCGGAGATCTGTTGTGGCGGCACGTTCTAGCAGGCTACAACAGTCCCAGCATCACAGTGAGCAATGATCTATCCTTGGCGAGGATGAAGGCGCATCCTGGAGGAACGCATTCAGTCCTCTCCCTTGTCGACGGCCAGCATGGTCAACTCTTGGTACAGATGGGCCTGACGAAGCCGGTCGAAAATGCGATGATTCGCCTGGATGGACTGGAAACCCGGGAGGTGGATCTGCGCACTGGACGATCAACTGGAACCGCTGAAGCGGCCTTGGCGCCGTTTGTACGCCATCGAGGGAACGAGTACTACGGAGTGTCGTTTGAAGGCGGCGTTGTCGACGTTGCGGTGTATACCCCTGCCGTTAAGCCTCGGAGGCCAATGTGACTACCAGGGTTCCATACCTTCAGATAGTCCGAGTGGTAGTGCTTGCGTCCATGACAGCACTGGGTATCGCGGTGGGACACCGACTATGGCAAAGTCTTGCATCGCGACCGTTTCTAGATCCCCGCATTGACCGAATAGGCAATTCCGGAGCCTTTGTTCCAAGACTGACGCCCGTCGGCAAAGAGGGCTCAGAGATTCTGGTAGTGCTCATAGGGTCGTCGAGGTGCGCCGCTAGTCGGCAGCCGGTCTTGGTAGCAGCAATGAAGGCGCTTCGGGAACGAATCGTGGGCGTTGCTGCTAAGAACGGGATGCAAGTGGCCTTCGTTGGCGTAGCCTTGGACGACAACTTGTCAACGGGATTGAAGTGGCTCGTATCGGTAGGGCCGTTCGATGAGATCGGGGTTGGGCGGAATTGGCTGAACAGTTACATGATCCATCTGGTTCACCGAGACCTGCCGGGAGACGCGGCAATTCCCCAACTGATTGTCATACGGCGGGCGGTTTCTTCCACCCGCGCGGGCACGGTCCTTGTGGGATCCGATGATATCGTCGCCCGCGAAGTGGGGCTCGACGGCATTCGGGAGTTGGCAGCCCCGAATCGCTCTATTCTGGGGACGCTCGTGCTTGGCCCCGACCCCGGGGCTCACTGAGGGGGATAACGGCCCGATTGTATTCGCCCAACTCTTTGGGGCGGACTGCCGCGGGGAGGCGGTTGTATATGAGCATAGTCACTGAACAGAAGTCAGATTGGTTTGTAAGCGTCCTAGGAGTATGTGCTATTGCGGTTACAGGCTTGGTTGTACGACACGAGTTCTTTCCGCCTGCCGCTGCTCCGGCTCAACAAGTATCGCCGGTACTAGCGGATTCCTTGTCCGAAACGAACTGGAAGGAGCTTACTGCGAGCGGGCATTGGATTGGAGCTACTAACGCACAAGTCGTTTTTGTGGAGTTTTCTGATTTCCAGTGTCCGTCATGTCTGACATGGATTCGTGAACTGCAGTCCCTGCAAACGCTGCGGCCCGAAGCGGTGGCGATCGTCTTTCATCATCTGCCGTTGTCGGAGATTCACAGAGAAGCGGTTCATGCAGCTGTCGCGAGCGAGTGTGCCGCCGACGGCGGGAGGTTTGAGGCATTTCATAATTTTCTGTTTCGCAATCAGGACCATTTGAACGCTGCACTTTACGCTGAGGCTGCGGATTCGGTTCAGCTGCAAGACCTTGGCGCGTTTCGAACTTGTCTAACTGATCCGCGAATTGCGGAACGGGTAGACAAAGATCGCTCGCGTGCTGACCGTCTTGGCCTGACGGCTACTCCAACGGTTTGGGTAAATCGCCTGAGACTGAGTCGCGTCCCTGATACCGCATGGGTGGATAGCCTTTCGCCAGTAGCCGCCCGTTCGAGATAGTAGTCAGGTCGAAGCGCGCGGGGACGGGGCTTCCGGCTAAAGCCAAAGCTGAGCGTCAATCGCGTTGGGAAAGGTGGCCCTATGGGACATCCTCTGTATGAGAAGTGGCTAGCCAAGGCTCTGCCAAGGGCTCTTCCCTCGGAGCCGTTTGCAACGTGCGACAATTGCACCATGTGCGTCAACCATGCCAGTTCCCCGACAGGTGTCACTTTTCGACCGGATACAAAGTGCTGCTCCTTTTCACCCCGACTTCCCAATTATGCTGTCGGGGGGATACTCCTGGATGACGCACCGGGAACCGACGAAGGTCGGAGAACTCTTCGGCAACGACTGACGCAAACGAGCCTGAGTACGCCTTTAGGTCTTTGCGTTGACCCAATCATCGGGAGCCTATATCAGGCCGGATCACAGGAAGCGTTCGGGCGGTCCGAGGCCCTCCGGTGCCCTCACTATTCGGTGAGCGACGGGGGAAAGTGCACCATCTGGCGGCACCGCAACGCCGTGTGTTACACCTGGTTCTGCAAGCACGAACGCGGCAAGATTAGCCATCAATTCTGGGGCACGTTACGCGACTTTGTGACCGCAATTGAAGATCAGCTCTCGATCTGGTGTGCTTTGTCGCTAGGCGTTCTGGAGAGCTCGATTGTGCGTTGCCTAGCACTCCGAAACGAGGCGTTGGGTACTCAGGTTGGTCGCACGCTTGCTTCTTCCGCTGTCGATACGGGCTTCCTTTGGGGAAGCTGGATCGGAAAGGAGGAGGAGTTCTATTCGAAGTGTGCTAAATTAGTCCAGCCCTTGGCGTGGGACGAAGTCAGTGACATCTGCGGGCCTGTTGTGATGGCATACCTGGGAGCCGCGAGGGCGGAATTGGAGATGGTCGCCGTTCGGGCTCCAATCCAGCACCCTACCCTGGGGGGGTACCGAGTAGAGCGGCATTCCACCAAGGAACTACGCCTCAGCACTTACAGCCCATACAACCCACTAATTGTACCAGCCGAATTGCCTTACCTGCTGCAGTATTTTGACGGCTCGCCCGTCGATGAGACGCTCGCCCGGATCAAGGAGGAGCAGGACGTCGATTTTGGCCTTGAGCTCGTCCAGAGATTGTTGGACTTTGGCGTCTTGGAGGAACGTAAGGCTTCCATCATGGCTTGAACGCCGCGCAGGCCACCCGCGCCCCGGAGCTGCCGGTCGGATCGGTCTTCTCATCGTCCGCGTCGGCATGGATCACCAGCGCCATGCCGCGCCCCAGGAACGCCTTGAGCCCCTTGGCGGCCTCGGCCCCGGTGACGTCCACCTTTGCGTCTCCCTTGCCGTCCTTGTTCACCTCGAGGTTGGGCAGGTCGCCGAGGTGCGGTCCAGCGGTGTTGAGCCGCCCGTGCTTCTTTCCCGCCGGGTTGACGTGGGTCCCCGCCGTGGTGAACGCCGGCCCCTGACACACCGCCGCGGCGTGCAGGTGCATCCCGTGGCGGCCGGGCCTGAGGCCGGTGACCCGCACCTGCACCTCGATCTTGTCGCCCTTCTGCTTGAGCGTCGCTCGGCCGATGTCCTGGGTGCGGTCGTTGTAGACCGTGCTCTCGACCGGTGCCGGCGCGGGCACGCCTCCGCCGCCGCATCCCAGCGCCGCCAGCGCCATCGATCCCACCAGAATGTTTCGCATGGTCAGGGTGCCTTTCCGGACGGTGCCACCGCGAAGGTGAGCGTCGCCCATTGGGAGATGTAGTCGACACCGGGCTGACCGGTGCGGGTCATCCGGATGAACTTGACATACCAGACACCGGCCGGCCCGGGGGGAACGGTCACCTGTCCCTGGGCGTCGGTCGTGAGGAGCCGTTCCTTGCGCAGCACGCCGGCGGCGGTCCGTCCGCCCGCGATCACTTCCTGTCCCGCCGGGGAAGGGGCACCGTCCACCTGGATGCGGAATCGCAGCGTATCCGCGGGCGTCGACTCATAGGGATTGCGGAGCGGCACGATCTCGACCGGATAACCCAGGATCGCGCTCCATCCGTCGCCGCGGGCCTTGCCTACCTGGAACAGGATCTTCACATGCTTGGAGTATCGCTCCCGGGCCGGCTTGCCGAGCTCGCCGGTTCGCTTCCGTTCCGCCAGGGTCGGTCCGATGCCTTCCTCGGCCAGGTACAGGTTGAAAGAATCCGCCTTCTGGGAGAGCTCGCTGGGCTTGGTGGCGAACCCGGCGGCGTAGGTCCCTTCCGCCTCGGTATGAATCCGGATGACGGTGCGGGGTCCGTCGGCGGTCACCGCAGTGGTATCGAGCTGCTTGCGCCCGGCCGGGGTCACCACCGACAGGTCCGCGATCCGGACCCGGTCGATGCTGTTCTCGCTCTTGCTGAAGGTGCCGTTGAGGCCGATGACCCGAATGTCGGACTGGGCCGGGACGAAGTAGTCGCGGAGGGTGAGGAAGAGGTCGTGCGCGGCGAGCATCGAGGTGACTCCCGCCAGAAGCATGAGGACCAGGATAGGCCGCAACTTCATGAAGTGTTGCTCCTGAGGATTGGTCGCGTATTATAACGTTATCTTCTCTTGCCGACCCGGATCCAGAAAATGAACATTTCGTCGCTCCCGCCCCGGGGCCCCACGCTCGTAGTAGGGCTCGCAACCCTGCTGGGTGGGTGCTCCCGCAGGCTGCCGCCGGTGGAGCTTGGGTTCGTCACCCGGTGGACCAAGACCCACTACGCGCTGGCCCGCGCCGAGCGGCTCTCACCTCCCGTCGCCTCCCGCCTCACGGCGTACGCTGCGATCGCGCTGTACGAGGGATATGCGGCCTTTTCCGACAGCCTGCACTCCCTGGTGGGTCAGCTGAACGGGCTCGACTCGCTGCCCAAGCGGCTACGAGAAGAGCGCTACGATCCCGCCCTGGTGGCCCTCGAGGCGCAGACGACCACCCTCAGGTACCTCTATCGCGAGGGATTCGCCTCGACCCAGGTGGCCATCACGACGGCCCGGGACTCCCTGCTGTCGGCGCGTGTGGCCCAGGGGATTTCGCCCCAGATACGGGACCGGTCCCTGGAGTACGGGAGGCAGCTCGGCCAGGCGATTCTCGACTGGGCCGCGAAGGACGGCTTCGCGGGGCGGTCGTTCGCATACCAGCCGCTCAAAGGCCCGCAGTACTGGGTGCCGACGGTTACCGGCGCGCAGTACCGGCCCCAGATGATGTCCATGGAACGGGACTTCGTCGGGCTCGACAATCCCACCGCGGCCGCCCGGCCGGGCCAGGTGAGTGATCGCTCGATCACCGTCGACCGGCCCAAGCGGCCCGGCAACGTGTCGACCCCGGGCATCAACCTGACCGTGGCGCTGGAGCCCCACTGGGGGGAGATGCGCCTGTTTGCCACGCGGGCGGCCGACAGCTGCGCCGCGCCGCCTCCGCCGGAATTTTCGACCGACAAGCAGTCAGAGTTCTATCGCTACGCGCGGGAGATCTACGACATCTCCAAGGCGCTTTCGCCGGAGCAAAACAAGATCGCGTACTTCTGGGCCGATAACCCGGGAGAATCCGGAACGCCGGCGGGGCACTGGCTGAGCGCGCTGACCTCGATCGCCTCCGAGTGGCACCTGTCCCCCGACCGCACCGTCGAGGCCTACGTGCTCACCGCCATCGCCGTGGCCGACGGCTTCATCGAGTCCTTCCACGAAAAGTACCACTCCAATCTGGTGCGTCCGGTCACGTTCATTCAGACCAATATCGATCCCCGGTGGCAGCCGCTCCTGATTACGCCCTCTTTTCCCACCTATACATCCGCGCATTCGACCCAGTCCAGGGCGGCGGCCGAAGTGCTGACGTCGCTCCTGGGCGATGGCCGCGCCTACGACGACTCCACCCACGTGACCCTGGGCCATCCGGTCAAGCACCTGACGTCGTTCCTGGAGGCGGCCAACGAGGCCGGGCTCTCGCGCCTCTATGGCGGCATTCACTATCGGTTCGACCACACCGGTGGCCAGGCCCTGGGGGCCTGCGTGGGGCGGGCGGTCCTCGCGCACGTGCACACGCGGGCCGCCGAGTGAGGCTCAAGGAGGGGCTGCTCGTCGTCTTCTTCGCGGCCGGCTGCTCGCGGGCCGCCGCGCCTCCGGGCCCGTGGCACGAGGAGGCCGGGGCCCGATGGCGTGACCTGGCCGCGCCGGGCAGCCTGACGCCGGGCTTCACCAGGCTCGCACCGACCACCTCGGGCATCACCTTCGCCAATACCGTCTCCGAGGATTCCGCCTACGCCAACCGTCACCTGATGAACGGCTCCGGCGTGGCGATCGGCGACGTGGACGGCGACGGGTTGCCCGACATCTACCTCTGCAACATCAGCGGACCCAACGGACTCTACCTGAACGAAGGCGTGATGAGGTTCCGGGAGGCCGCCGCCGAGCGGGGCGTGGCGCTGGGCGATCGTCCCTCCACCGGCGCGGTCTTCGCGGACGTGGACGGTGACCGCGACCTCGACCTGATCGTGGCCTCGATGGGTGGGCGCAATACGCTCTTCCTGAATGACGGCCGGGGGCATTTCACCGACGGAACCGCGCACTCCGGATTCGTGCCCGAGAATCGCGGCAGCACCACCGTCGCCCTCGCGGACGTGGATGGCGACGGCGACCTCGACCTCTACGTGGCCAATTACAAGGCCCGCAACATGCTGGATTCGCTCTCGCCCCAGGAGCGGGCCTTCGACCAGATCGTCAAGAAGATCGGGGACCGGTACGAGGTGATCCCCGAGCGCCGGGCCGACTACCGGATCCAGCTCCGCGATGACATCCGCGGGGTGAGCCTGATCCAGCGCGCCGATCCCGACTGGTTCTATCTGAACGACGGCAACGGCTCGTTCGTGCGGGAGCCCATCGCGGGCAATCCCCGGTTCCTGGACGAGGACGGCAAGCCGCTGGCCACCGAGCCGGAGGACTTCGGCCTCGCGGCGCGCTTCTACGACGTGAACGGAGATGGCGCGCCCGACCTCTACGTGGCCAACGATTTCGAGGATCCCGACCAATTCTGGATCAACGACGGCAGCGGCCACTTCCGGTTGATCCCCAAGCAGGCCATCCGGCAAACCGCCAACTCCGACATGGCGGTGGACTTTGCCGACGTGGACCGCGACGGGCAGGTGGACATCTTCCAGGTGGACATGCTGGCGAACGACACCCGCCGGCGGAAGACCCAGACTCCTACCCATACCGCCGTCCAGAAGCAGGTGGGCGAGTACACCGAGCGGGCCCAGTGGCAGCGCAACGCGCTGCTCCGGAATCGCGGCGACGGAACCTTCACCGAAATCTCCAACGCGGCCGGCGTGTCGGCCTCGGGCTGGTCCTGGTCCACCATGTTCCTCGACGTGGACCTCGATGGGTACGAGGACATCCTCATCGGCAACGGCCATACCTGGGACCTGATGGACGCCGATACCCAGGAGCGGCTCAAGAGCTCGGTCACCGGCCTCGACTGGCGCAAGGAGCGCCAGCTGTATCCCAAGCTGCCGCTCAAGAATGTGGCCTTCCGCAACAAGGGCGACCGCACCTTCGAGGACGCCGGCACCACGTGGCGATGGGGTCTGGAAGAAGACATCTCTCACGGCATGGCGGCGGGCGACCTGGACGGCGACGGCGATCTCGACGTGGTGATCAATCGGCTGGGCGCGCCGGCGGCGCTGATGCGGAACGACGCGACCGCACCGCGGGTGGCGGTGCGCCTGGCGGGGCGGGGGAAGAACACCGCCGGGATCGGCGCCCGGGTCCGGGTCCTGGGGGGGCCGGCTCCCGAGCAGAGCCGCGAGGTGACCGCGGGCGGGCTGTATCTCTCGGGCGCGGACCAGGAGTACGCATTTGCCGCCGCCGGCGACAGCGCGCTGACGATCGAAGTGCGCTGGCGCAGCGGGGCCGTGAGCCGGGTGAACGGCGTGCGGGCCGGCCGGCTGTACGAGATCAAGGAGCCCGAACCGCAGGCTGCGCCGGTTCCCTCATCCCCGACCCCGGAACCCGCTCCGCTGTTCACCGATGTCTCCGCCCAGCTCGGTGCGGCGCACCACGAGCTGTTCTACAACGACTACCTCCGCCAGCCGTTGCTGGGGTTCCAGCTCAGTCAACTCGGGCCCGGCGTGAGCTGGATGGACCTGGACCGCGACGGGGACGACGACCTCGTCATCCTGGGCGGACCGGCCGGTGAGCCGGCCTGGTACCGGAACGACAAGGGGCGCTTTACCCGGATGCCGCTGGCGCTCAAGACCGCGGCGCCCGACCTCACGATGGCGCTCCGATTTCCGACGCCCCAGGGCGTCAGCCTCCTGATCGGCCAGTCCTCCTACCGGTCCAAGTCGCCGGCCGAGGCGTTTGCGGTGCCCGAGGTGATCCGGCTGGACCTGGGGCCGGGCGGCAACCTGATGAAGTCGGAGGCACTGGTCACCTCCGACACGATGAGCACCGGCCCGATCGCGCTGGCGGATGTAGACGGCGACGGCGACCTGGACCTGTTCGTGGGAGGGCGGGTGCTTCCGGGGGCCTATCCGGTACCGCCCAACTCGCACCTGTTCCTGAACGAGGGTGGACGCTTCACCCGGGACCCCGGCAACGACGCGGTCTTCCGCCAGGCCGGGCTGGTGTCAGCGGCGGTGTTCACCGATCTCGACGGCGACGGAGACCCCGACCTGGCGCTCGCCACCGAGTGGGGCCCGGTGCGGATCTACCTGAACGATCACGGCAGGTTTGCCGAGGTCACCGGGGCGTGGGGGATGTCCCGGCTCGAAGGGGGCTGGAAGGGCGTCAGCGCGGCGGATTTCGATGGCGACGGCCGGATGGACCTCGTGGCGACGAACTGGGGCCGGAATGTGCGGTTTCCGGCCGACTCGGCGCAGCCCCTCTACTTGTATGTGGGGAACTTCGGGCCCTCCTCCGACGTGAGCCTGCTATTCGGAAAGTTCGATCCCCGGATCAACGCGATCGCCCCGGTGGGGTCGTTCTCCCGGCTCTCCTGGGCCATGCCCGATCTGCGGACCCGGATTCCTTCCTTCGCAGAGTATGCCGACGCCTCGATCGAGAAGGTGATCGGCGCGCCGTTCGCCCGCGCGGTGCGGATTCAGCTCACCACGGTCGACCACACGGTGTTTCTGAATCGGGGCGGCCATTTCGAGGCCCACCCGCTGCCGGCCGAAGCCCAGGAAGCGCCGGCCTTCGCGGCGGTGCCGGCCGATTTCAACGGCGACGGCTTCGTCGATCTGTTCCTGGGCCAGAATTTTTCCCAGACCGAGGTGGGATCGCCCCGGTTCGATGCGGGGCGGGGGCTGCTGCTGCTGGGAGACGGCAAGGGCGGCTTCGCGGCGATGCCGGGCCAGAAGTCCGGGATCAGGATCTATGGAGATCAGCGCGGCGCCGCGGCGTCGGACTACGATGGCGATGGACGGGTGGATCTGGCGGTGGCCCAGAATGGCGCCGAGTTCAAGCTGCTGAGAAACACCGGCGCGGTGCCGGGATTGCGGGTTCGGCTGGTCGGTCCGCCCGACAATCCCGGCGGGATCGGCGCCACGATCCGGGTCCGTTATCCGGATGGAGACAGCCCGCTCCAGGAGGTTCGGGCCGGATCCAACTACTGGAGTGAGGACGGATTGGTACAGGTGTTCGCGCGGGGGAGCGCGGTGCCGAATACCGTGTTCGTGCGGTGGCCGGGCGGAAAAACCAGCGAAGCCAAGGTGGTTGCGGGCCAGAAGGAAATCGTGATTCGGCCGTGAGTGGCTACGGCGCCGCCCGGGTCCAGATGACGATCACTCCGCACATGGCGCCGTCGCCGGTGAATTCACCCGGGGCCTCGGCGCCGCCCCGATAGACCTCGATGCCCTGCACGTCGTTGATCGGCGTGCTCTCGGCGAAGCTCCTCGCGACGTGGCCGTCGACATAAAAGGTCGGGAAGCAGCCCGCCGTCGAGCGGACCATGTGAATCGAGCAGTCCACCGGGCCGCAGTCCACCCGGACGCCCTTGACCGCGCGCAACGCATCTCCCATCCGGGTATAGCCCCGCGCCTTGATATCGTCCCGCGTGATGTAGCTTCCCATGCCGTTGACCCGGCGGCGCTCGAAATCGGCAAAGCGGGGCAGCAGTTTCGAATTGCGCGCCTCGACCGACACGTCGGGGAGCCGGTCTCCAGTAAAGACCATCGCAAACTCGCGCTCCAGCACCTGGCCCTCGACCAGGTTCAGCTCGAGGACCTGGGGCCGGTAGCCGATGGCGCGGATCTCGACCCGGTGGATGCCGGGCTTGAGACTGGACAAGACGAACCGGCCCTGGCTGGAGATCGAGATCTCCCGGCGGGTCGAGTCGACCAAGATCAGGACGTCGACCAGCACCTGGTTGGTGCGCTCGTCGAAAATGTGGCCGATAATGCCGGAGGTGGTCTGGGCGACGGCCGGTACGGCCATCCTGGGCTGAACGGCCGCGAAGAGTGCCAGGGCGAGTGCTATGAGAACCGAACGGCGGGACATCGGGTCCTCCTTTCGGGAGCGGGCGCCGAATCGGCGGGCTCCGAGAACCTGATGGAGTCTAACACGCTGGTCTGTGGACGCCAGGGATCGCAAGAGGTCCGCTTGCGGAAATCCGTTTCGCGCGGCAGTTTATGGGCTGGCTTTGGCCAAGATTCCCGATCAAATAGCGTAGTGCACCAGGGTGATCCAATAGGCTCCTGTGTGTGTCCGAGCGACACGACCCGGCTTTCCGGGGCCGTGTCCGACTGACACGACCTTGCGAGGCACCGCGCCCTACTTCGTTGAAGCACAACCACTTGGCTTGTTGGTTCGGGGGGCATGGTTCCTGCCAACCCGGGTTGTTTCAGACGTAGTGGCACCCGTGGTTCCCATCGCTCATTTTTCTTTTACCCGAGGAACCTTATGAAGAGGAGTCCGGCGTTCACCACCCTCCTTCGGACCGGAGGGGTCGCCGCCCTGCTCGTCCTGGCTGCCGCCAAGGCCCAGGCGCAGGCGACGATCACCGGCCGGGTCACCGATACGGACGGGCAGCCGCTTGGCGGCGCCGCGGTCAGTATCAGGGAGCTGGGGTCGTACGGGGCCAACACGGCCACGAACGGCACCTACACCATCGTGGTCCCGGAGGACAAGGCCAAGGGTCAGTCGATGACCCTCATTGCGCGGTACCTGGGCAAGGCCCCGGGCATCAAGGCGATCACGCTCAATGCGGGCCGCCAGGAGGTCAACTTCTCCCTGCGCGCGGATCCCCTCCGGCTCGAAGAGCTGGTGGTCACCGGCGTCAACGAGGCCACCTCCACCAAGAAGCTCGCCTTCGCGGTGGGCAAGGTCTCGGCCGATCAGCTCCAGGAAACGCCGGGCGTCACGGCGCTCTCCGGCCTGGCCGGCAAGGTGGCCGGTGTCCGCGTGGTTGCGGCTTCGGGTGAGCCGGGCTCGGCTCCGTCGATCCGGCTCCGCGGCGCCACCAGCATCTCGGGCTCCCAGGAGCCGTTGATCATCATCGACGGCACCATCAGCCGGGCCACGCTGGCGGACATCGCCTCGGAAGACATCGAGCGGATCGAGGTCATCAAGGGCGCCGCGGCGAGCTCGCTGTACGGCTCCGACGCCGCCAACGGCGTGGTCCAGATCTTCACCAAGCGCGGCAAGAGCCTCGCGGACGGCAAGCTGCTGGTCACGGTCCGGAACGAAGTGGGTGCGTCGTTCCTGACCAAGCGGATCCCCAACGGCAACGCCACCAACTTCGAAGTGGGCGCCGATGGGCAGTTCCTGCGCAATGCCGGCGGCGCGCGCATCAGCGAGCCGGACGGCGTGGCGGACAACCCGTATCCGAAGTACTTCGACCACCAGGCCGAGATCCTCCATCCCGGCGTGTTCTACACCAACTACCTTTCGATCGGGCAGCGGCGCGGCGCCACCAACTTCAACGCCTCGTTCGAGAACACCCATACCGAAGGCGTCATCTTCGGGCTCAAGGGCTTCGGCCGGCAGAACTTCCGGCTGAACGTAGACCAGCAGCTCACCCCGCGGCTCGACCTCGAGATCTCGACGTTCTACGGGCACTCCAACAACAACAACACCGCCCAGGGTCCCGGCGCGCCGTTCTTCACGGTGACGTTCGTGGAGCCGAACATCGATCTCTTCGCCAAGAACCCGGACGGCAGCCCCTACCGGGCGTTCATTCCGGACAAGATCTCCAACGCGCAGAACCCGCTCTACAACCTGGCCAACGAGAAGCGGGACACCGACCGCAGCCGGTTCACGGCTGGCGGCCGGATGCGCTGGCGGATGCTGGACTGGCTCACCGCCGAGACCAACTACAACTTCGACCAGGAGCGCCAGGACTTCAGCGACATGCAGCCGTTCGGCTACCTGAGCAACACCGGGCAGGCCACCGACGGCTTCCTGTTCCGGCAGGCGATCACGGGCCGGACCTACAACCTCGGCGCCACGCTGACGGCGGTAGGCACCTGGCACGGCATCACCAACACCTCGAAGGTCAGCTACATCTACGAGGATCAGACCTTCAATCGAGTGGAAGCCACCGCGGACAAGCTGTTCGTGAGACAGGTGCCCGAGTTCTCCAGCGGCGACCCGGCCACGTACAATGCGTTTTCCCTGAACCAGACCATTCGGAACCGGAACGCGTTCGCGATCACCACGTTCGACATCAAGGACAAGTACATCCTCGACGGGTTGATCCGGCGGGATGAGTCCTCGCTGTTCGGCCCCAACAGCCGCCGGTCGTACTACGGGCGGGTGTCGGGCGCCTGGCGGGCCAATGAGGACCTCAAGATCAAGGGCTTCGACGAGATCCGGCTCCGCGCTTCCTACGGCACCGCCGGCCTTCGCCCGGGCTTCGACTATCAGTATGAAGTGCTGAGCACCGCCGGCGGCTCGTTCTCCAAGCAGACCCTCGGCAACAAGAACCTCAAGCCGGCCCACTCGGCCGAGTTCGAGGTCGGCGGCAACGTGGAGATGGGTGGCGGGCGGTTCACGCTCGAGTACACCTACTCCCAGAAGACCACCAAGGACCAGATCATTCTCGTGGATCTGCCCTCGGTCGTCGGGTTCACCAACCAGTACCAGAACGTCGGCGCGCTGAAGTCGTCCACGCATGAAATCGCGATGGGCTACCAGATCGTGAACAACCGCGACATGGCGTGGGTGGTCAACGTCACCGGCGATCGGACCCGCCAGACCATCACCGACTGGCCGCTGCCCGAGAAGCTGAATTCCTTCGGCCAGCAGCCCCAGACGTTCTTCCTGGCGCAGGGCGCCAGGCTCGGCATCATGTACGGCAACCACGCCATCCGGAACATCAACGAGCTGTACGACGATCCGGCCAAGAAGGCGCAGTCCGGCGCCGGGCAGGCCTACGATCCGGCCAACTTCGTGGTCAACGAGGAAGGCTACGTGGTGCCGAAGGCCAACTGGCACTGCGGCGACAACCTCAAGATCATTGGCACCACCACCCCGTGCGCGGCCGGCGAAAAGCCGATCACCTACGTCACCTGCAAGACCTTCGCGACCGACGGGAGCTGCACCGCCACGACCAACCTGGTCCGGATCGGTGACGCCAACCCCGACTTCAACGCCAGCTTCAGCTCGACGTTCAACTACAAGCGCTTCGCGGTCACCGGGCTGGTGGACTGGAGCCAGGGTGGCAACATCTACAACGGCACCCGGCAGTGGCCTTTCTTCGACAACCGGGACCGGGTCTACGATCAGCGCGGCAAGCCGGAGCTCGAGAAGAAGTCGCAGAGCTACTACAACTACTTCTACGACGGCCTGAACGCGAACGATTACTTCGTCGAGCCGGGCACCTACGTCAAGATCAAGGAAGTCTCGGTCAACTATACGCTGGTGCGGGATCAGCTCAAGAAGGTCGGTCTCGGCCGCCTGGAGAACGTCCGTCTCGGACTCCTGGGCCGGAACCTGTTCACCTTCACCAAGTACTCCGGCTATGACCCGGAAGTGTCGGGCCTGGACGGCGATCCGTTCCAGTTCCGCGTCGACTGGTTCCAGTATCCCCACTTCCGGACGTTCACCGGCCAGGTGGAGATCGCGTTTTGAGCCCCGACTCGACTCTCATGAGGAGTTCGTTCATGCGCAAGTACACACGATGGACCCGGCTCGCGGCGGTTGCGGTGCTGGTCACGGCGGGGTGTAAGAGCCTCGAAGTGACCAACCCGAACAACCCCGACGCGGCACGGGCGTTCTCGGATCCGGGCGCGGTGGCTGGTCTGGTGACCGGCGCCATTCGCAACTGGGTCTCCACCCGCCAGGCCTACGACGGCCCGCTGGTCTTCTCCACCATGGCGGACGGCTATACCGCCTCGTGGAACAACTTCAACCTGCGGTACTACACCTCGTTCGGGAACGAATGCCCGGCGCGGTGCGGCTGGGACAACAACCCGACGTCGGCCTTCCGGTTCGAGATCGAGACCGTCTGGTACGGCTTCTACGGGCTGCTGTCGTCGGTCAACGACGTGCTGACCGCCATCCGGGTCAACCACGTCACCATCACGGACGCCAATACCACCAAGATGCTCGAGGCGGCGTCGGTCATGGTGCAGGGCGTAGTCTTCGCGAACATCGCGTTGCACTACGACCAGGGCTTCGTGGTCACGGAGGCCACCGACCTCGCCAACCCGCTGGCCCTGCCGCTGGTCACCCGCGCCGTCCTGCGGGACTCGGCGATCGCCAAGTTCGACCAGGCCATCGCCCTGATGACCACGGCCGGATTCTCGGGCAGTCCGGGAACCTGGCTGGGCGCCACCAACGGCCCGTCCTACAGCGCGGCCCAGTACATCAAGCTGATCAAGACCATGCAGGCCGAAGTCCTGGCCATGTATCCGCGCAACGCGGCGGAGAACGCCACGGTCAACTGGGGCCAGGTGGCCACCTATGCCTCGGCCGGCCTGAGCAGCGGCACCCCGCTCGACTTCAAGTTCTACAACGATCGAGTCAACATGATCGATGGTGAGAAGAACTGGTCGAACGACATCACCACCATGCGGGTGGACACCCGCCTGGCCAAGATCATCACCAACGGTCCCAACCCCGCCTTGATCCACGCCGATCCCTGGCCGGATCCGGCGGGCAACCCGCAGCCGAACGCCTTCGACAAGCGGGTCGGCGACGGCACCTGGGGCCCCAGCAACGACTTCCTCGGCGTGGGCACGGTCGCCCAGACGGCCAATGGCGGTTCCGACTTCGCCTATGCCGGCATCGCGATCTTCCGGGCCGCCCGGGGCCAGTACCACCAGTCCAACCTGGGCCAGATCCGGTACTCGTACCTGGCGTATCCGGGATACGGGCTCCCCACCGAAGACGGCACCGGGTTCGCGCCGGTGTACACCGCCACGCTCAACGACCTGCTGTGGGCCGAAGGCCTGATCCGGAGCGGTGGAAGCGGGGCGCAGGCGGCGGCGCTCATCAACAAGACCCGCGTCACCCGGGGCGGGCTCTCGACGCTCACCGGCGGCGAAGGCACCCCGGCCCTGCTCGCGGCCCTGCAGTACGAGCAGGACATCGAGCTCCTGGGACTCGGAAGCGAGCCGTATTTCGACCGGCGCCGGATCGATGGCCTTCTGGCCATGACGCCGCGGCAGCTGCCGATTCCGGCCAAGGAGCTCGCGATTCTCAAGAAGGAGTTCTACAGCTTCGGCGGTCCAGCCAATCCGGCCGGACTGGCACCCGGAGTGGATGACAACGGCATGCCGATCATTGGCGTCCGCGCACGCGGCGAGGCCATCATCAAGGCCAACCTGCAGATGGCGCGGCGCCACCGGCACGATTAGGCGGTTCCACGCTCCAGCATACGAACGGGCGCCCGGTGGGCGCCCGTTTCGTTTTCTCCTAGCCTCTTAGCGTCGTAGCCTCTTAGCCTCCTACCTCGCCGTCATCCACATCCGGACCGCCATGACCAGGAGGAACAGGGCGAAGAACTTCTGCATCGTCGCCGGTGCCGCCTGCTGGGCGAACCGCGCCCCGGCCCAGGCGCCCAGGGTCAGGCCCGCCGCCAGGAGCAGGGCGCCGCGAATCTCGACGTGGCCGCGCCGGTAGTACTCCAGGGCGCCCAGCACGCCAACCGGAAGCAGCATGGCGGCCAGGGAGGTGCCGGTGGCGGTGGGGAAAGGGAGCTTCATCAGGCTCACCATCCCGATTACCATAATGACTCCTCCGCCGACGCCGAACAGGCCCGCGAGTACGCCGGCCAGCAGGCCAAGCACCAGGTAAGCGACGATCACGACGGGCTCCTTGTCCTCTGGGTGACGAGGTAAGCTAACCGTCCACCGAAACGAGACCACATGGCCGATTCCCCCTCCCCGCCAGCGCCGGCGCCTTCCCGCTGGCGGCGCGGCGATGTTCTGCTCGCGGCGGCCGGGTTCGGGCTGCTGGCCGGCGCCGGCGAGGTGCTGGTGCACCTGGTGCGGGAGCGGATCCAGCACAAGACCCTGTTCATGGGGCCGGAGTATCCCTGGCAGGTCCCCCTTGCCGACGGGGCGATCTTCCTGGCCCTCGGAATCCTCTTCCTCCTGGTCGCGCTGGCCCGGCCCTCGCTCCGCTCCCCGCGCGTCGTCGTCGGAGTATTCGGCGCGCTGGCGGCATGCGCGGTGCTGTTCCTGTTCGAGCGGATCCACATCGCGGCGGAGGCGGTGCTCGGGCTGGGCGTGGGCATCGCCCTGGCCCGGGCCGCCGCGCCGCGGAGCGACGGGCTTCGGCGGATCTTCCGGATCGGGGTGCCGGTGGCGCTGCTGCTGATTGCCGCGGCCGGGTTCGGACGTCCGCTCCTCGCGACCCGTGCCGAGCGCAGCAGGCTGGCGGCGCTTCCCGCGGCGGCTCCGGCCCGGCCGAACATTCTCCTGCTGGTGCTTGATACGGCGCGGGCCTGGAGCATGGGGATCTACGGCTACGGCCGTCCCACTACGCCGAAGCTCCAGGCCTTGCTCCCCCGGGGCGTGCTGTTCGAGCGCGCCCTGGCCGGCGCTCCCTGGACCACCCTCTCCCACGCGGTGATGTTCACCGGCCGCTACCCCACCGAGCTGTCGGTCACCTGGGACCGCCCCCTGGACGGAGCCTTCCCGACCCTGGCCCAGGCGCTCGCGGGGGCGGGATACGCCACTGGCGGCTTCGTGGCCAACTACACCCAGGCCGGCCGCCCGACCGGGCTGGACCGGGGGTTCAACCATTATGAGGACTATCCCCTGACGCCCATTCCGGTGCTGCGCCGGGTGGGTCTGCTGCGCCGCCTGCTCGCCATCGACCGGGTGGCTCAGATGATCGGGCGCCGGCGCATGGTGGACGGGAAGATCGGCTCCACGGTGAACGCCGAATTCCTCGGCTGGCTCGACCGGCAGAAGGGCCGGCCCTGGTTCGCGTTCCTGAACTACTTCGACGCCCACGGACCCTATCTGCCGCCGGCGCCGTACGACACGATGTATTTCAAGCGGCCCGCGCCCGTAGCCGAGAAGTACTTCGAAACCATGTACCGGGCCTACGGCTCACCGCCGGTTCCGTTGGAGGAGCTGGTGGTCAGCATGGACGCGTACGACGGGGGCATTACCTACCTGGACGCCCAGGTGGACTCCCTGCTCCTGGACCTGGGGAAGCGGGGGCTGCTCGACAATACCATCGTGGTGGTCACCTCCGACCACGGCGAGCTCTTCGGCGAGCACGGGGTCATTTCCCACGGGAACAGCCTCTACCTCCCGGTGCTGCATGTGCCGCTCCTGCTGATGGCGCCGGGCCGGGTTCCCGGAGGGGTTCGGGTGCCTTCGCTCGCGTCCCTCAGGGACCTCCCCGTCACGCTGCTCGACCTCGCCGGCGTCCCGAACCCGGGACTGCCGGGACATTCCCTGAGCCAGGCCTGGTCGGTGGCCGGGGCCTCCGGCATCGCCGATACGCTCTTCGCCGCGGTAGACTTCAACCGGCTGCTGCCCCGGTTCCCGCCCGCCCCGGTCCTCCGGGGATCGATGCGGACCGTGGTGCTCGACTCGCTGCAGTACATCCTGAACGGAGACGGCCAGGAGGAGCTGTACCATCTGGGCCGGGATTCCTGGGAGGTGCGGAATCTGGTGGCCCTGCCGGAGTACCAGGCCGACCTGGCCCGGTACCGGGGGGCCATGCGGTCGCTGCCCAGCCGGCCCGAGGCCGGAGCCGTTCCGCGCTGACCGGGTTACTGAAACGGGCGTGTCCATCCGACACGGGGTGTCCGTGTCGGTTCGTCCTTCGGCGGCGGGTTTTCGGGGCTAACTGCTGATAGAATGCCCCCTTCCATCCGGCACGGAAGATGATATAATCTCAGGTCTGAGTTATCTGTGTTCGTTGCACCGTCCCTTCCTCACCCGTGTTCGAGGATCGCACCCATGAGGCCATTCTCCAGCGTTCGTCGGCTGCTCGCGGGGCTCACCTGGATGTTCCTGCTGGCCGCGGCTCCGCTCGCCGCCCAGGCAGGTTCCATCACCGGACGAGTCACCGATAAGGCAACCAGCCAGCCCATCCAGGGCGCCCGGCTCCAACTCTCCCAGACGGGGCAGGTGGTGATCGTTCGCCCCGACGGCCGGTACACCTTCTCGGCTGTCACCCCCGGCAACTACGATGTGCGGGTCATCGCGGTCGGCTACGCGGCGGAAAAGAAGGCAGTGGTCGTTGCGGCGGGCCAGGCGGCGACGCTGGACTTCCCGCTCGACATCGTGGCCTTCACGCTCGAAGAAATCGTCACCACCGCCACCGGTGAGCAGCGCAAGCTGGAGCTGGGCCACACGGTGAGCACCGTGAAGGCGGATTCGCTGACCCAGACCGAAGCGGTGCACAGCATGGCGGACCTGCTCCAGGCCCGCTCGGCCGGCGTCACCGTGCTGCCCAGCTCGGGCACGGTGGGCGCGGGCACCCGGATCCGGATCCGCGGCGCCAACAGCGTCTCGCTCTCCAACGAGCCGATCATCGTGGTGGACGGCATCAAGGTGAACACCGACGCGGCCTCCAGCTCGCTGGGCACCGGCGGCCAGTCACCCTCCCGGCTCAACGACATCAACCCCGACGAGATCGAGAGCATCGAAATCGTCAAGGGTCCCTCGGCGGCCACCCTGTACGGCACCCAGGCGGCCAACGGCGTCATCCGCATCACCACCAAGCATGGCACCGCCGGACGGCCCCGCTGGAACGTCTACTTGGAAGGCGGCACCATCCAGGACAAGAACGACTACCTGGACAATTACCGCCTGGTCGGGCGCACCATCACCAACGGCGTGGCGGGCGGCGCGCTCCGGACCTGCCTGCTGACCCAGGTGGCGGCCAATGTCTGCACCAATGAGAAGCTGATCACCAGCAATCCGCTCAAGGACAAGGTGATGTCGCCGATCAGCAGCGGCTACCGCTCCCAGTGGGGCGCCAACGTCACCGGCGGCAATGACGCGGTTCAGTACTTCGTCTCCGGCGAATACGAGGACGAGGCCGGCACCTTCAAGCTGCCGGATTCGGAGAAGGACCGCCTCTTCACGGCGCGCGGCGTCACCGAGCTGCCCAAGTCGACGCTCCGGCCCAACACCAACCGCCGGGTGAGCCTCCGGACCAATCTGAGCACCCACCTGCGGGACAACCTGGACGTCCAGACCAACATCGGATACGTGACCTCGAACATCCGGCTGCCCCAGAACGACAACAATGTGCTGGGCATGCTGCCGTCGGGCTACTTCGGCAGCACCGACACGCTGGGTGTGGCGGGCTGGGGCTTCTTCGCACCGGGCGAGATCTTCTCGCTGGTCCGGTCGCAGGGCATCGAGCGGTTCACCGGCGCCGCCAACATGCAGTGGCGTCCGTTCTCCTGGCTCTCGAACCGCACCACGGTGGGCTACGACATCGCCCAGCGCAACGAGAACCAGTTCGACCCGACCGCGCTCGGCCCGGCCTTCGGCACCACGCCGCTGGGCAACAAGTTCGACACCCGGACCCAGCTCAAGACCTACACCGTCAGCTCGAATTTCACCGAGAATCACCGGCTGACCTCGGCCCTGTCGGGCCGGACCACGGTCGGAGCGGAGTTCGCGCGGGACGTGTTCTTCCAGAACCAGGCCGGCGGCCAGCGCCTGACGTTCGGCAGTCAGGACGTGGACGGCGCGGCCATCCTCACCGCCAGCCAGACCACCACCACGATCGTCAAGCTGGGCGGCTTCGTGGAAGAGCAGATGACCTACAAGGACCGCCTGTTCGTGACCGGCGCCCTCCGGGTCGACGACAACAGCTCCTTCGGCCGCGACTTCAAGGCCATCGCCTTCCCCAAGGCGAGCGTTTCCTACCTGCTCTCGGACGAGCCGGGCTTCCCGATGAAGTCCTTCATGTCGCTGCTGCGGCTCCGGATCGCCTACGGCGCCTCCGGCCTCCAGCCGGGTGCGCTCGACGCCATCACCTTCATGGCGCCGACGGCCTCGTCGGTGAACGGCGCCTCCACCAGCGCCGCGAGTTTCGGTGGGGCCGGGCTGGCGGACCTCAAGCCCGAGCGGTCCAAGGAAATCGAGACCGGCATCGACGCCAGCTTCTTCCAGGACCGGGTCAACGTCGAGTTCACCTACTTCAACAAGAAGACCTCGGACGCGCTGATCGCCCGGGTGCTGGCGCCCTCCCTCGGCATCTCGAACACCCGGTTCGAGAACCTCGGGTCGGTCAGCAACCACGGCTTGGAGCTCACGATCAACACCCGGGTCATCAACACGCCGAATGTGGCGTGGGACCTGACCTTCGCCGGCAGCACCATCAAGAACAAGCTGGTCAAGCTGGGCAACGACTCCAAGGGCAATCCGCTGCCGCCGGTGATCTCCGGCATCCAGCGCCACACCCCGGGCTATCCGCTGGGTGGCTGGTGGGAGCGTCCGATGAAGTCGTTCAACGATGCCAACGGCAACGGGATCATCGAGCTGTCCGAGATCGTGGTGGGAGATACCGCCGAGTTCGACGGCTCCCCGACCCCGACCCGGGAGTTCTCCCTGAGCCAGACCCTCTCGCTGTTCCGCGGGGCGCTCCGGCTCCAGGGCCTGCTCGACTACAAGGGCGGCTACAAGCAGTACAACCTGACCGAGGTGTTCCGCTGCACCGCCACCGGCAACAACTGCCAGGGCATGATGGACCCCAAGGCGCCGCTGGATATCCAGGCCCGCGCGGTGGCCCGGCGGTTCCAGGGCTTCGCGTCGAACTGGGGCTACCTCGAGAACGGCGAGTTCCTCAAGCTCCGCGAGGTCTCCGCCACCTACAGTCTGCCCAAGAAGTGGGCCGCGATGGTGGGGGCGCAGCACGCGAGCCTCTCCCTGGCCGGGCGCAACCTGGCCACCTGGACCGGATACACCGGGGTTGACCCCGAAGTGAACGGCGCCGGACAAACGGCATTCAACGGATTCGGCGTCCAGGACTTCCTGACCCAGCCGCAGGTCAGGACGTTCATCCTGCGGGCCAACCTCTCCTTCTGATCGGAGCTAGACGACCATGACGCGCATGAAGCGGATTGGGATCGCGCTCGCGGGAGTGCTGGTCATTGCGGCCTGCTCCCCGAACGAGATTCTCAAGGTGACCAACCCGGACATCATCGATCCGGCGAGCCTCAACACCCCTCAGGGCATCGCGGCGCTGTACGCCGGTGCCCTGGGTGACTTCTCGGTGGCTGTCGTGGGCGACAACGGCGGCACCGAGGGCCAGATCCTGGTGACCGGCTCGTTCTCGGACGAGCTGGGCAACTCCGAGACCTTCCCCACCCGGAAGGAGTACGACCAGCGGGGGCCGATCGACCTGCGCAACGGAACCCTGCTGGCGGTGTTCCGTCGGCTGCAGCAGGCCCGGCGGTCCGCCTCGCGGACCTCGTTCTACATCAAGCAGATCGCGGCAACGCCGGCCACCGATTCCCGGATCGGGGAGGCCTTCAATCTGGAAGGCACCATCTTCAACTACTTCGGAGAGAACTACTGCTCTGGCGTGCCGATCAGCACCGCGGACGATGACGGGACCCTGACGTTCGGTCCCGGCCAGACCACCACCGAGCTGTTCACCCAGGCAGTCAAGTTGTTCGACTCGGCGCTGGCCTATCCGGCCAACTCCGCGGTGACCAACTTCGCCAAGGTAGGCAAGGGCCGGGCCCTGCTCAACCTGGGCCAGTTCGCGGCGGCGGCGGCGGCAGTGGCGGGGGTTCCGACCAACTTCGCCTACAGCACGACCCATACCCTGGCCCTGGGCCGGCAGCAGAACGGCGTCTTCGTCTTCCTGAGCCAGACCGAGCGGTTCACGGTGGTGGATGTCGACGGCGGCAACGGGCTCAATTTCCGGAGCGCCAACGACCCCCGGGTTCCCTGGGGTCGGGTGCCGGCCAACGACGTGGGCTTCGATAATGCCACGCCGCAGTACGACCAGGGCAAGTATGCCAGCGAGACGGCGTCCCTGGCCATCGCCACCGGCATCGAGGCCCGGCTGATCGAGGCCGAGGCGGCGCTCAAGGCCGGCGACAACACCACCTGGCTCAACACCCTCAACGCGCTCCGGGCTCAGACCGCGGGCATTCCCACGGTCTATCCGGCCGGCTTCCCGCCGGTGACCGGGACCGCAGGCAGCCCGTTCCTGGCGCTGACTCCGCTGGCCGATCCGGGCACCACTGCCGCTCGGGAAGACCTGATGTTCCGGGAGCGGGCTTTCTGGCTCTATCTGAGCAGCCATCGTCTGGGCGACCTGCGGCGGCTGGTGCGGCAGTACGCCCGCAGCGCCAACGCGGTGTTCCCTGGCGGCGGCGGGGCCAACTACGTCATCAACGGGAACAACAAGGGCGGGGTCTTCGGCAGCGAAGTCAACCTGCCGATTCCGTTCGACGAGACCAACAACCCGTCGTTCACGGCCTGCATCGATCGCAATCCGTAGCGCCGGGGCATTGATGTACTGAAGCGGGGAGGGCTCAATGCCCTCCCCGCTTTTTTTCTAGTGCCTCATGTCTGCCGCCGAAGGGGCCTTGCCGGACCCTGAACGCGTCTCGCCCAGTGCCCCACGCCAGCCGCCGGATGCCCCACGCCTTCCGACCGGGGTCGAGAACGTGCTGACCGGCGTCGATTGTCTTCTGAGAGTTATCCCATCAGATGCGCAGGAAGCGGAATGCCCTCTGCCTCGGGCCGATGGTGCGTTCCCGTTTCCCGATCGCGTCTCGCCGGGAACTGAACCGGCGCCGCCTGATGTTGCCTAACCTCCGGCGGATGCTGAGCGAGTCATGACAGGTGGCGAACACTTCCCGTCCGACAGTTTCCCCGCGCCGGCAGGCATCGAACTCCCGCGCCCCGACGCCGACTACATCACGACACGCGCCAAACGCCTCCTCCCCCTCGCCGAACGCCTTCCGGCGGTCGGAGTGCGGCTCCCCGCCTCCTTTGTATGACTCCCCGCGGCCATTCTGCAACTCCCCGCGCTCACCGCACGGGTTCACGCGGAAGCTCCCTGATCCATGCCGCGTCAAGTAAGCTCCGCAGTCTGACCCGAACGCCGAGCGCCTAGCGCCGCACGATCACCTCCCGGGCCCCACCGGGTACCGGCACTCGCGACTCGGCTCCTCCCGGCCAGCGAACCCACACCGCCGTCGGCGTGCCGGACAGGCCGAACACCTGGACCGCGCCGTTCTGGGACCAGTAGCCCGACCCCGCCTCGATTTCCCGCACCGGTCCCATCCGGGTGCCGTAGACGATCCGGAGCTGGGCGCCGATGCCGTCCGGATTGGCCGCCGGCCCGTTGACCCGCACCCGGAGACCCACCGTTGCGCCGCGATTGTGGAACAGCCTGGTCGGGGCGCCGTTCTGGGAGACCGCCAGGTCGAGGCGGCCGTCGCCGTCGAAATCCGCGTACGCCGCGCCCCGCTGATCGCCGTAGATCTTCAGGCCGGACCGGCCGCCCGGCACCGGGTGCAGCCCGCCCTTGCCGTCGCCGGTGAGCAGGAGCCCCCGGCCGGTGTCGTAGCGGGGGGTGCCCACCGCCGTGGGATAGAAGTTCTGGCTCAGGAAGACGTCCTCGTTGCCGTCGCCGTCGAAGTCGGCGATGCCCGCGTAGGACGCCGGGGCCAGCTGGGCCTCGGTGGGGAGCGGCACCGCCTCGAAGTGATCGCCCCGGTTCATGAAGGCGGTCTGGTCCAGCGTTACCGCCTCCAGGCGCTCGACCGAGCCGGCCCCCGCGCCCAGGACCTGGTCGAGGGTGGCGTCCGCATAGGCCGCGAAGGTGCGGAGCCGGCTGACCACGTCGGGCAGCGCGACCCGCACCCGCGCGAAGCTGTTGAGCGGCGCCGGGGCGCCCATCCGGGAGTCCTGGCGGGCCAGGAGCATCTCCTCCTCATGGGCCGCGCCGAAGGGCCCGTGCGCCAGGATCAGCGGCCGGGCGCTGTCCGCCTTCTCGACCGTGTTCCGGCCCCAGCTCGTGGCCACCAGGTCGAGGCGGCCGTCTCCGTCCAGGTCTCCCGCCGCGAGCCCGTTCCACCGCCCGGTCCAGCGGGTCAGTCCCCAGGACGCCGGCGCGCGCGAGAAATGGCCGCCCTGGTTGAGCAGCAGGGCGATGGGGGCCCAGTCCCGCGCCAGCAGCAGGTCGTCGTCCCCATCGCCGTCGATATCGGCAAAGAGGGCCGCGGACACCAGCCCGATGCCCTTGAGGAGCTCCGAGTTGGCGGTGTCATACGTGAATGCGCCGCCGTCGTTCAGGAACAACCCCGAGGACGCGGCGACCGGATAGCGCATCGGGATGGCCCGGCCCCCGACGAAGAGGTCGAGGTCGCCGTCTCCGTCGTAGTCGGCCAGCGCCATCGGGCCGGTGGCGGACTCGTGGGAGCCGACCAGCTGCTCCGCCACCGCGGCGAGCCGCCCTCCCGGCGCGTCGATGCTCACCGCCGCCGGCTGGGCGATCATCTCGGCTTCGGTTCGCGATTCCCAGGTCGAGACCCCGACCAGCAGCCGGGAGCCGCCGCCGGCGCCGGGCATGGCGAGGACGGTGGTGTAGTCCGCGTTGGCGATCGGGCCGGCCGGGGGCGACCCCGCCAGGCGCCCGCGCTCGTTCCGGAATACCGTGATCCGGCCGCCCTCGCCGGTGCCGACGATCAGGTCCTCGTCGCCGTCGCGGTCCAGGTCGTACCAGGCGAGGCCGGGGCCCAGCTCCGACAGCCCGTCGGGCAGCAGGAACTGGCGGTTCCAGTCGTCCCAGGTGTCTTCGATGTGGGTATGGCCGCCGAGCTGCGCCGTGGCGTCTTCGAACAGCGGGGAGGAGGGGGGAGGGAGGAGGGAGGAGGGAGGGGGGGCGCCGACCGGCTCAGTGATCTCGTACAGGCGATTGGGCGCGAGGTCCCGGAGCTCGGTGCGCCGGCCGCCGCGCCACTCGACGATCACGGTGACCTTGGTCGCGCTCCCGGTGGCGAAGCTGGCCAGATAGTCGCTGTGGGACAGGTACAGCCCCCCGGCCGTCACCTCGCGGGCCTGGACCGGGACCGCGCCGCCGGTCACCCGGATCCGCGCACCCACCGCCTGGGTATTCGGCGCCGTCCCCCGGAGCCGCACCGCGATCCGGGGCGCCGGCGCGTTGTTCCGGAGCACCAGCGCCGGGCTGCCCAGCCGGTTGACCACCAGGTCGAGATCGCCGTCGCCGTCGAGATCGGCGGCGGCCATGGCGTGGGAGATGTCCGGTTCGCCGCCGAACCCCCACTGCGCGCTCACATCCTCGAACGTCAGGTCGCCGCGGTTCCGGAGGGCGATGTTGGCGAGCGGCAGCCTGGGGTACTCCCAGCGCTGCCGCTGCCACGACACATCGGTGAGCCGGTTTTGCAGCCGCTCCTGGGTGTCGGCGTCCATCACATCCCAGGCGTGCCCATTGACGATCAGGATGTCCTGCCATCCGTCCAGGTCGACATCCAGGAACATGGTGGACCAGGACCAGCCGCTGGCCGAGACGCCGGCGTACTCCGCCGCCTCGCCGAAGGTGCCGTCGCCGCGGTTGAGAAACAGCGTGTTACGCTGGGTCTGGAGCTGGGTCGCCAGGTCCCCCGGTTTCTTGGGCAGCGCGGTGTGGGTCGGCATCTGGGTCTTGAGCCGCCGGCTATCGTTGCTCAGCATGTCGACCACGAACAGATCGGGTAGCCCGTCGCCGTTGACGTCTCCGACGTCGAGTCCCATGCCGGAGTTGCTCATCTGGCGCTGTACCGTCCAGTCGGCCAGCCGGAAGTTGCCGTGGCCGTCGTTGAGCCAGAAGCGGTCGGGGTCCTCGAAGTCGTTGGCGACGTAGAGATCGGGGACGCCGTCGCCGTTCAAGTCGGCGAATTTCGCGTCGAGTCCGAAGGACTCGTCTTCCTCGGCAAGCGGCCGGCCCGACGCATCGGTGAAGCGGCCCGACGTCCTCGGCTCCCGGGTGAAATGCCCGCCGTCGTTGCGATAGAAGTCGTCGGGGTCGCCCCGCATGCTCAGGTTGAGCCCGCCCATGTCGGGCCGCATCACGATCCGGAAATCGCGCCGGAACTCGGGACGAACCTCGAACTTGCCCGGGGACACCTGGCGCACGATCTGGTTGAACGCCCGCTGCTGGGGCGAGATCGAATCGACCGGGCTGTAGGGCTTGTAGTTGGCGGCGTAGAGATCGAGGTCGCCGTCGCCGTCGACGTCGGCCATCGTGACGGTGGTCCCGCCCCTGCCGGTGGGATCGAGGCCGAGGTCGGCGCGGTGCTCGGTGAAGCGCCCCTTCCCGTCGTTGATGAAGAGGGCGTTGGGGCCGGTGGTGGACAGGAGCACCAGGTCGAGATCGCCGTCGCCGTCGGTATCGGCAAACGCGGCGCCGGTGGAGTAGCGGTCGGCGGTCGCGATGCCCGAGCCGGCGGTGACGTCCTCGAACCGCCACCCGCCGAGGTTCTTGTAGAGCGCGCTGGCTCCCTGGGTCTTCGCCAAAAAGACATCCACCAGCCCATCCCCGTCCACGTCGCCGAGCGCCACGCCGGCCCCCTGCGCCAGGATGCGGTTGTAGAGCAGCACGGAGTCGGACACCGAATTCTGGAAGACGATGCCGCTCCCGGGCCCCTCCATCCTGGTGAACCCGGGCGCGCCGCCCGGCACGATCAGGTCCCGCCACCGGTAACCCGCCTCGGCGTGCCACGCGGGCGGGGTCGCGGCGGGGCGGCAGGCCAGAAGCCCGACCGCCAGCACCGGCGCCAGCCGCACCACGGCCGCCGCCTTCACTGCTTCCGGACGACGCCGAGCCGCTCGGCGGCCTTCCGGCCGATGCATCCGCCGACCGCGCGGCCGGCGGCGTTGCCGGTTTCGAAGTGGATCCCGCCATAGATCCGGGACTCGCCGGCTTCGACGGCGGCCGCGCTGAACGAGGGGAACTGGCGCACCCCCGGGCCGATCGCGATGCCGGTGCTGTCCTCGAAGGGGAGGTCGCCCAGCATGGCGATGATCGCGGCCGCGGCGGCGACCGACTGGGTGGAGTGGCCGGCCGGATACTCCGGGAAGGGAGGGGTCGGTATCAGCGGCTCCCACTCGGGGTCGATCAACCGCCGGATGTAGGTGCGGGGACGGATGGTGCTGAACTGATACTTGTAGCCCCACGCGGCGATGAAGGCGTCGGCCTGGGCGACGGCGGTGAGGACGAAGAGCCGGGCCGCTTCTCCCGCGCTGAGCTTCCGCGGCACCACCATCTGGCTCGCGATCGAGACCCAGTGCCCCGAGGGAGTGCCGGTCTCACCGGCATTGTCGGCCCAGTAGAGCGCGATGGCCCGCTGTTCCGGCGTCAAGGACTTGTTGACGTCGTACACATGCCTGGCGTCCCGGTAGCGCACCGAGGCGGTGTCGGTGGAGTAGGGCGGCGGCTCCGCGATGGGGCACTCGTTCCAGGTCGTGAGCGCGAAGGGCCGGACCCAGCCCCAGTACGGCTCGGTGGCGCCGGCCATGTTGACCGGCGGAAGCGCCTTGAGGCCGGGGCGCTTGGGGCGGCTCACGATCAGGGCGCGATCGCTGGCGCCGCCTCCACGGGTATTGTTGGCCGGGTTATCGAGCCCGACGAAATCGGTGGCTCCCGAGAGATTCTGGGGAGTGTAGTTGCTGGCCGGGGTGTCGTTGAGCCAGAAGGCCTCGCCCACCGGCGCGGTGTAGGGACGGCCGCGGGTGCTGTCGAACCCGTCGGTGTGGGACCACGCCACGATGGCCAGGCCGACTCGCCGCCCCAGCTCCTCCGACCGGGACGCCGCGTCACCGGTGACGCCGAGCGCCGTACGGGTGCCGCGCAGCGAATCCGCCAGGCCCGCCAGCGTGGCCCGGGTGGCCGGGAGCGCCTCGGCCAGCATCGAGTCCAGCAGGACCCGCTCCGCGGCGACCGAGGTCAGGGTACCGTCGTAGCGCTTGCCGGCTTCCGCCTTGGGAAGGTCCGCCAATCCGTTCAGCCTCCCCGCCGCGCTGGGCAGGCCGGGGTCGGCCGCCACCAGCCCCTGGTAGAGCGCCACGGACGCGTAGCCCATGAAGCGCGAGGCGATGGGGGGAGAGAGCCGCTCGGTACGCACCACGCCATAGAGCGTGTGCATCCACTCCGACACCATGCGGGGGTCATCGGCGGGTGGGCGGCTGCAGGCGGAAAGCATCGCGGCCACGGTGAGCGCGGCCATCCGGGTGAGGCGGTGGTTGGGCATTCGAGCCGGGGGATTGGGAAGATGGTGACCCTGTGGCAATCTAGCCTGATTTGCGGTGCGGTCCGCGACACTCCAGATTGGTCCCTGTCCTCGGCTTCTGGGGCTCGCATGGCCGCAGGCGGGTTACGTCCCACCCTCTACACTCTTGTTATTCTGGTAGCCGGCTGGTCCCGACTCTCCGGCCAGGCCGTGCTCAGCGGGCTGGTTCGCGAAGACGCCACCGGCCGGCTGCTCTCCGGCGTCGAGGTCCTGGTCGAGGGCAGCGATCGGAGCACCATCACCGACAAGTCGGGTGAGTACGCCTTCAAGTCGGTGCCCAAGGGATACCAGGTTGTCCTGTTCCGGTCGGTCGGGTTCCGTCCGGTCAGGATCGGGCTGGAGCTTGGCAAGGGCGCGGTGAACCGGCTCGATGCGAACCTGGTCCCCTTCGCGGTCCGGATCGACCCGCTGGTGGTAGCCGCCGAGGTCAAGCAGCCCCACGGGATGGGCCGGGAGGCGTTCGAGGAGCGCCGGCGCCAGGGGTTCGGCCAATTCATCGACTCCCTGGAGCTACGCCGGTCGGAGGATCGCCGGCTGTCCGACCTGCTCCGCGGACACAACGGCATCGTGATCGCCCAGAACCGCTTCGCCATGAGCGCCCGGACCGGCTGCTACATGCAGATCATCTACGACGGCCAGACGGCCTATTCCCCCGCGACCTACGCGCCGCCCGCGCTGACGACCCCGACCCCCAACTCGCGCTCCACCCGGCCCTCCACGCGCCCGACCGCGCCGCCGACCCCACTCGACATCAATACGTTCGAGGTCTCGGGGCTGGAGGCGGTCGAGATGTACCGGAGCCTGTCCGACACTCCGTTGCAATTCGGCGGGGCGGCGGCCGGATGTGGCACGCTGGTGCTCTGGTCCCGGCGGGGGGGACTGCCTCCCAAGCCCTAGCTCACTTCCTCCGCTTCCGGGCCTTGCTCCCCGTCGAGTCGGCGACGGCCGCAACCGCCGGCGTCTCGTTTCCTACGTGGGCAAAGAGCTCCTTCCGAACCTCCGGATTGCTGATCTTCCAGATGACGCCATCGGTGAAGTAGTGGTGGATGTTGATGAACGTCAGCAGCAGGACCGGGATCACGCTGCGGGGCTGGTTCCCCACCAGCCCGGCCAGGCTGCTCATTGCGCCCCCGGGGACGAGCCGGGACACCACGACGCTCACTCCCAGGAGCACGGCGGCATACACCACCATGTGGCGGACCGCGTGGCCGGCGGCCGTGCGGCGGGCCCGGTTGAGCTCGACCCGGGCGGGGAACTCGAGGTACTGCAGCGCGTGGGCCAGCTGAACGATGAAGAGTCCGGCCAGGCCCCAGCGGGCCAGGGCCGCGTACCAGATGAAGATCGCGAGCCAGGCCACGACCGCCCGCGACGGTGGCCAGCGCCCGGTCCGGACCCGCACCCTTCCCAATCCCGCGGCGCCCAGCCCGAGGGCTACCACGGCGCCGGCGCTCACCAGGCGGTACAGCGGTTCGACCCAGGCCGGCTCGCCGACGCTGGTCTGCGAGAACCAGATGTGAATCGCCCAGACGACATGCCAGGCCAGCAGGAGGCGCAGGCTGGCCCGCAGGAGCCACCGCTCGGTCGGCTGGTACTTGATCCCCCCGAGCCAGGCGTAGGAGGCCATCATCCCCCAGACCTGCCCGGTGTAGTGCCACGCGAGGTAGCAGCTCGACAGGCCGACCAGGAGCCCGACCAGCAGGGGCGGCCCGCGCTGGGCCTGCCAGATCGCGATCAGGGTGTACAGGACCAGCAGCAGGGGAACGCCGAGGGTGGCCCATCGGTGCCGGAGGATCATGGCCTTGTCCCGGTAGACGATCCGGTACGAGGCCATGAAGTGCGACATGTTGACGAGGATCTGCGCCCAGGCCAACGCCCCGATGGTGACGAAGTCGAGCTGGTCCCGGCCGCTCAGCAGCAGCGGCACCAGGATGATCATGGAGAGCCCGCCCACACAGAGCAGGTCGATGACGGGGGAGAGGATCGCCGCGGGGCGGGGCCGAAGGACCTCCGTCGGGGGACCACTCATGGAGTTAAGAAACCCGGCTGGGGGGGCCTTGGCAATGGAATGCCCGGCCCCTCTCGACGACAGGGCCGGGAGGCGATATACTCTCCCGGCACCTCGATCCCAACACTCAATCGCTGGTCCGACTGAGCCGAACGCTGTTCGGCGCGTCGTGTCGTTTCGTCTCACCTGTGAGGCGTGAGGTGTAACGAACTGACACGGAGTACCGAACCGACAATTGTCGAATTCGTTGTGGCACAATCGGTTGGCCGGTCGGGGCGACTGGCATGACTCGCGCAACGTTAGATCACGATTCTCCACACAATTCGATTTGTTAAGGCCGGCCCGGAACAGGCTTCCGGTTGCGGTGCTCGTGCAGTTCCCACCTCCTCACCGAGGAACCCGAGTATGATCGGCTTCTCGTTCCGCCGAACGTTCGTGACCGGGCTCACCGCCCTGGCGCTGTGCGTGGTGTCGGTGGTTCCGGCGCTCGCCCAGAGTGCCACCTTCCGCGGCAAAGTGACCTCTGAGAAGTCCGGGGAGCCGATCGTCGGCGCTTCGGTCGGGATCGGTGAGCTGCAGCTCTCGGTGCTCACCAACGCGCAGGGCCTTTACGTCCTGACCGTGCCGGCCTCCCGGGTTAACGGGCAGTCGGTCACGCTGGCCGCCCGCGCGATCGGCTTCAAGTCGGTGTCCCGGATCATCTCGGCGCTGACCGCCGGGGAGCGGACGGTGGACATCCCGCTCGGCGCGGACATCAACAAGCTCGAGGAGATCATCGTCACGGGCGTGCTGGAGGGCACCGAGCGGGCCAAGGTGCCGTTCTCGGTGGGCCGCCTGACCACCGAAGACCTCCCGGTGCCGGCTCTCGACCCGGTGCGGGCCCTGGCGGGCAAGGTGGCCGGGCTCCGGATCGGCGCCACCACCGGCCGGCCGGGCAGCTCGCCGGAGATCATGCTCCGGGGGCCGACGTCAATCAACGCCACCGGCCGTTCGCAGGAGCCGCTGTTCGTGGTCGACGGGGTGATCCTGCACGTCGGCAGCTACGCCGAGCTGGGCGGCCTCGACATCGAGTCGGTGGAGGTCGTGAAGGGCGCGGCCGGCGCCTCGCTGTACGGCACCCAGGCGGCCAATGGCGTCATCACCATCACCACCAAGCGGGGCTCCAAGGGCCAGGACGGGGTCAAGTTCAACGCCCGGACCGAATGGGGCTTCTCGGACTTCAACAGCGTCACCTACGGCATGCCGCTCTACCACCCGCTCCAGCTGGATGAGACGGGTAAGCGGTTCTGCGTGATCGTATCGGGCAACCAGCCCTGCAGCCGGTCGGTCGATCTGATGACCGAAATGCTGCGGATCAACAACGTGGTCGGCGACACGGCCCGTACTCCGCTGGGCATCGTCTACAACGTGCCGAACCTGAACGATCTGCGGAACATCTACCAGGCCCAGATCTATCCGAACCAGTACTTCAACTCGCTGGCCCAGATCGCCGACCGGAACCCGACCTCGCTCTCTTCGATCGAGGCCACCGGCAAGGTGGGCAGCGTGGGCTTCTACGTCAGCGGCCAGTACACCGACGACCCGGGCGCCGTGAAGTTCTTCAACGGGTCCAATCAGCGGCGGGGCCGGCTCAACCTCGACTATAGCGCGCGCTCGGACCTCACGATCAACGTGAGCACGATGTTCGACAATTTCTACCGCGACAACCGCTCCAGCGGCATCTTCGGCACCCTGCTGCGCGGCGGCATGCCGGGCTTCAACTATCTGCAGCGCGATACCCTGGGCCGGCTCCTGATCGGGCGCGGCGCGTCCGGGTGGCGCCCCACCGGCAACGGGGCAGCCAACCCACTGTACAGCTCCGAAAACACCGTGGCCGGATTGAGGTCCAACCGGTTCCTGGGCAGCGTGTCGGGCAAGTATTTCCCGGCCAGCTGGATCACGTTCGACGCCAACTTCGGCTACGACAATCGCCAGTCGCAGAGCGACAATGTCCAGGTGAAGGGCT
>JBGPLG010000033.1:0-39862 GCA_041486305.1 Gemmatimonadota bacterium | reverse complement strand
CAATCTCGCGGAGATGCTGGCTCGCATCGCACCGAACGGCATCGAAGCCATGGAGATCTATCGGGGGCCGGGAGAGATCCCCGGCGAATTCCACTGGGACGGCTGCGCCGCCATCGTGATCTGGACCCGCTACAACCCCGTCAACGACACGACCAGGGCCCCGTCGAGGCCCTAGGACAGGTTAGACCATGCTGTGGCGCTGGCTCGCGGTACCCGTGCTCCTGGTTCCCGTTCCACTGCTCGCTCAGACCGATTCGGTCCGGGCGGTAGTGGAAGGCAAAGTCCTGAATCCGGTGGGCGGGCCGCTCGCGGACACCGAAATCATCTGGCAGACCGACCGGCGCTCGGTGATGAGCCGAGCCGACGGGAGCTTCAGCCTGGTGGTATCGGTGCGCGGTCCGACCGTGATCCTGGTCCGGCGGCCAGGCTACAGCGCGCAGGTGCTGCGGGTAGACCTGTCAAAGGGTATGTGGCGCGGCAACCTTGTGCTCGAGCCTGGATCTTTCCGGCTCCCGGATGTTGAGGTTGCCGCAAGATATGCCAAGCCTGTCGAGTATGCGGGGACAACGAAGTTTGACGGGTTTTTCCGACGCAAGAAGATCGGGAGTGGAACATTCATCTCACGCGAGGACATCGAGAAATCCAACTCGGTCCACACCCTGGAGATTCTGCGGGGGGTTGCGGGGCTCCATATCAACGTCGGAAATCCCGGCAACCCGGCGAGCGCGGACATCCAAATGCCCCGATGCGAGGCAACACCGCGAATGCTGGGCAAGGTGACGGTCTGGATCGATGGTCAAATGCTGCAGGAACAGGGAGGTAATGACACAGGGGAGCACGGACAGGGTGCCCTCAAGCTTGCCGAAATGCTCTCACGAATCTCGGCAAGAGGCATCGAGATGATGGAGATCTACCGCGGTCCCGGCCAGATCCCCGGCGAATTCCACTGGGACGGCTGCGCGGCCATCGTGATCTGGACCCGCTACAACCCGGTCAACGACACGACTAAAGCACCGTCGAGGCCCTAGAACCCCTAGCTTGCCTCGCTCTTCACCGACTTGTAGCGCTCGATCAGCGCCTTGTGGGTTGCGGTTTCCTTCTCGTCCGGGGTCCGCTGGGTCCAGGCCCCATCCGCCGCCAGGTCCCAGGCCTGCCGGTTGTCGCTCCACATCAACTCCAGGAGCTGCCGCACCGTCTCCCGCTGACTGGCTGATTCGAGCGGTACCGCAGCCTCGATCCGGCGGTCCAGGTTCCGGGGCATCCAGTCCGCCGAGCTGATGTAGACCTCGGTGTCTCCGCCGTTGGCAAACAGCCAGGCCCGGGAGTGTTCCAGGAAGCGGCCAATGACGCTCACCACCCGGATCCGCTGGCTGATGGCCGGGAGCCCGGGCTTGAGGCAGCAGATGCCCCGCACGATCAGATCGACGTCCACGCCGGCGCGCGAGGCCTCGTAGAGCAGCGCGATGATTTCCTTGTCCACCAGCGAATTCATCTTGGCGAAGATCCGGGCCGGCCGTTCGGCCCGGGCGTGTTCGATCTCGCGCCGGATCAGCTCGATCAGCCGCTTCCGCATGCCCGCGGGCGCCACTACCAGCTTGCGGTAGCCGGTCGGGCTGGCGAAACCGGTCAGCACGTTGAACAAATCCGACAAATCCGCGCCGAGGTCGGGATCGCAGGAGAAGAGCCCGAAATCGGTGTAGAGCCGAGAGGTCTTGGGGGCGTAATTCCCGGTGGCGATGTGCACGTAGCGGCGGATCTGATCGCCCTCGCGCCGGACCACCAGGATCACTTTGGCGTGGGTCTTGAGCCCCGCCACCCCGTAGCTCACGTGCACGCCCACATCCTCGAATCGCTGGGCCCAGCGGATATTGTTCTCCTCGTCGAAGCGAGCCTGCAGCTCGATCAGCACCACCACCTGCTTGCCCCGCTCGGCGGCGCTGGCCAGCAGTCGCGCGATGTGGGAATCGCCCCCGGTGCGGTAGAGCGTCATCTTGATGGCCAGCACGTCGGGGTCTTCGGTGGCGGTCTGAATGAATCGCTCGACGCTCGCGGCAAAGCTCTCGTAGGGGTGATGGACGAACACATCGCCCTCCCGAATCACCTCGAAGATGTTGCGCCCGCTCGCCAAGCGGCCCGGCACCGCCGGCAGGAAGGCCGGATCGTGCAGTTCGGGAATCTCGAACCCGGCGATGGTCATCAGATCGGTGGCGTCGAGCAGGCCGCACACTTCGAAGACATCCTGGGCGGTGAGCGGCAGGCCGTCGCTGTCCTGATCGGCGTTGAGCTCGGCGATCAGCAGCTGGCGGAGCGATTCGGGCATCCCGGGATGGACCTCGAGCCGCACCACCTCCGCGAACCGCCGGTTGCGGACCTCCTCCTGGATCAGCGCCAGGAGGTCGTCGGCCTCGTCGGGGTCGATTTCCAGGTCGGTGTTGCGGGTGATCCGGAACGGATAGCAGCCCAGGATCTCGACGCCGGGGAAGAGCAGCTCGAGGTTGGCCGCGATGACCAGCTCCAGCGGGATGTAACGATGGACCCCGGGCAGATGGACCCACCGGGACAGGATCTTGGGCACCTTGACCCGGGCGAAGCGCTCCTCGGCGCTGTCGCTCCGGAGGATCACCGCCAGCGACAGGGAGAGGTTCGAGATGTAGGGAAACGGATGGGCCGGGTCCACCGCCAGCGGGGTGAGCACCGGGAACACCTTGTCGGTGAATTCCTGCCGGATATGGAGCACATCCTCCGGGGTGAGATCCTCCGGCGCGGTAATCAGCGTGATCCCGCGCTCCCGAAGGGCCGGGATGACCTCGTGGGTCAGGATGTTCCCGTGCTCCTGCTGCAGCTCGCGTACGATCGGCACGATGGTGGCGAGCTGCTCCTCCGGCGACATGCCGTCGTCGCTTAGGTCGGTGACCTTGGCGCTGACCTGCTCCCGAAGGCCGGCGACCCGGACCTGGAAAAACTCATCCAGGTTGGAGCCGAAAATGGACAGGAACTTGACCCGCTCGAGCAGGGGCGTGCGGGGATCCTTCGCCTCGAACAGCACCCGGCGGTTGAACTCCAGCCAGGACAGCTCGCGATTGATGTACAGCGACGCCGCCCGAAGATCCGGCGGTGGCGCCGCCGAGACGGGGTGCTCACCGGGCTGCCGGACGGGTGTGGGGGCGATCAGCTCTTCGGACATAGGCGGGTAAGATACGCTCCCCGGACGGGTACATCCGGGAAGCGTTACAGAACGAAAGTCACTGCCCCTTAGATACCCCTATGGGGTATTATTGGCCGACTCGGGCCTGAGGTATTTGTCCAGCCAGCCGAGCACCGTGTCCCACCAGATCCGACGATTCCGGGCCTTGAGCACCCAGTGCCCCTCGTCGGGGAAGAAGAGCATCCGGGCCGGGACATTCCGCACCTTGAGGGCGGTGAAGGCCTGGAGGCCCTCGGACAGCTCCAGCCGGTAATCCTGCTGTCCGTGCACCACCAGCATCGGGGTCTTCCAGTGCTCGGCGAACATGTGGGGCGACCAGCGGTCCAGCATGGCCCGGGTTTCGGGGTTGGTGACGCCACCCGGACCGAACTCGTGATTGGGGAACCAGAGCTCCTCGGTGGCGCCCTGGGCGCTGGCCAGGTTGAAGATCCCGTCGTGGGAGACCATGGCCTTGAAGCGGTCGGTGTGCCCCTGCATCCAGTTGATCATGTAGCCGCCGTAGGACGCGCCGGCGGCGCCCATCCGGGTGCTGTCCACGTAGGGCAGGGCGGCCACCACGTCGAGACCCTTCATCAGGTCTTCGTAGGGATAGTCGCCCCAGTGCTTGGTGATGCTGTTGACGAATTGCTGTCCCCACCCGGGCGAGCCGTGGAAATTCACCACCGCCACCACGTACCCGTGCGAGGCGAACATGTGGTAGTTCCACCGGGCGCCCCAGTAGTCCAGCATCGGCACCTGGGGGCCGCCGTGCACGATGTAGAGCAGGGGATACTTCTTTGCCGGATTGAAGGCCGGCGGCTTGAGCAGCCAGGCCTGCACCGAGTCGCCCAGGGCGCCGATGAAGCTGAAGCTCTCGAGCGGCGCCAGATCGAGGCCGGCCAGGGCCGCCGTATTGAGCGGCGCCACCGAGCGGAGCCCATTGCCGTCGATGCCCACCGTGAACACTTCGGGAGGCAGCGTGGCCGTCTGGCGCAGGAACACCACCCGATTGCCGTCGGAGCTCACCTGGGGATTGCTGTTGAGGCCGCCGGACACGATCCGGGTGCGCCGCATGCTGGCGATGTCCAGGGTATAGAGATTGTGATAGCCCCGCTCCTCGATCTCCAGCACCAGGGTCCGTGCATTGGGCGCCCAGGCGATGCTCTGCACATTGACGTCCCAGGATCCGGTGAGCGCGCGGTGCTGGCGGCCGGCCCGGTCGTACAGCATCAGCTGCTGGCGGTCCGCTTCGAACCCCGGGGTCTCCATCGAGAGGTAGGCGATGAGCCGCCCGTCGGGAGAAAACGCGGGCGAATGATCGTTGCCGCGGCGGGTGGTGATCTGCTCCCGCAGCCGGCCGTCGGGATGAATCAGGAACACGTCGTTGTTGGTGGTCTGGGCGACGTCGGGCTCGTTGTTGTAGACCACCGCCAGGTCTCCAGAGCCGTCGGCCGCCAGATCATTGCCGCCCAGGGCGAGCGTCGGCACATCCCGGTCGATCGGGGTGAGGTCCTTGACCGACTTGTCGTCGACGCCGACCCGCAGAACATGGGACCGGAGCCCGACCCGCCATTCGTTCCAATGCCGGTAGAACAGATCGTCCCAGATCCTCGCCTGGGTGGGATAGGGGCCGTTCTCGCGGTCGATCTCCTGGCCCTCCACCGGCCATTTCACGTCACTGATGACGTATAACGACGCGCCACCCCGGGCCCAGAGAAAATCGTTGACGCCGCTCTCGATGCTGGTGATCTGGGTGCTGATCCCGCTCGCGATCTCGGCGCGCCACACCTGGGGACTGCCACTCCGGGTGGAGACGAACGCGACGGACCGGCCGTCAGGCGCCCAGCGCGGCGCCAGGTCGCTGCCCGGCCCGCTGGTGAGCTGCCGCGGCACGCCGCCGGCAACCGGCACGATCCAGACCCGCGAGATGTTCTTGTTCTCCTGCAGGGACGGCACCGTCACGGTGAAGGCCACGGTGGACCCGTCGGGGGAGAGCCGGGGATCGCCGCTGATCTGCAGGGCGAGGAACTTCTCGAAGGTGATGGGTTGTTTGGTCTGAGCAAGGAGCGAGGAGGGAGGAGCGAGGAGGGTAACCACCCCGCCCGCGAGCATTGCCGCGGCAATGAACCGGCTCTTCATGAGATGACTCCGCCGCCCAGGACCTGGCCCCGGGCGCTGTAGAGGACCCCCGACTGGCCGGGTGTCACGGCCCGCATCGGGATATCGCTGACGAGGGGGAGTCCGCCGTCACCGAGGGCGGTGACGGTGGCGGGCACCGAGGGGGCGCGGTAGCGAATCTGGATTTCGCAGCGGTCCCCTGCGGACAGGGGAGGGGCCAGCCAGTTGAGCTCCTCGAGGCGCACCCGATCGCTGCCCAGCTCGTCGGCGCCGCCCACCACCACGGCGCGATCCTCGGGCCGGATGGCCAGCACATACAATGGCAGGCTTCGTCCGCCGGGCAGGCCCTTCCGCTGGCCCACGGTGTAGCGCGCAAACCCGGCGTGCTGGCCGAGGACCTTCCCATCGCTGGAGACGAACGGGCCGGGCGCCAATGCCGGCGCGCCGGCGGGCAGGTGCCGTTCCAGCACCGCCGCGTAGTCGTCGTCGGGCACGAAGCAGATCTCGACCGATTCGGGCTTGTCGGCCGTCGCCAGGCCGAGGCCCCGGGCCAGCGCCCGGGTGTCCGGCTTGGTCATCTCACCGACCGGGGTGAGCATGCGCGCCACTACAGCCTGGTCGATGCCCCAGAGGAAATAGCTCTGGTCCTTGGCACGGTCCCGCCCGCGAAACAGGCCGCCATCGCTGGCCACCGCGTAGTGGCCGGTGGCGATGTGGTCGCAGCCGATCGAATCGGCGTGGGCCAGGAGGTCGCGGAACTTGGTGAAGGAGTTGCAGCGGACGCAGGGGATCGGGGTGCGCCCGCGGCCGTATTCCTCGACGAAATTGTCGATGACATGGCGGGAGAACCGGTCTTCCAGGTTGAGCACGAAATGGGGAATCCCGAGCGCGGCGGCAACATCCTTCGCGTCGTTGATCGAGTCGAGCGAGCAGCAGGGCCGGTCGACGACGGTATCGCCGTAGCAGAAGAGCTTCATCGTCGCGCCCACGACATCGTAGCCCTGCTCGACCAGGCGAGCCGCCGCGACCGAGCTGTCGACCCCGCCGGACATCGCGACCAGCACCTTCTTACGCACGGCCCAGCACCACCGAGAGCTTCCGCACCTTCTCGACCACCCCGGGGAACACCTCAACCACGCGATCGATGTCCTTTGCCGCGGACTCGTGGCCCAGGCTCATCCGGATGGAGCCGAGCGCGAGGGCGCGAGGAACGCCCATCGCAGTGAGCACGTGGGACGGCTCCATGGCGCCGGTGGAGCAGGCCGACCCGCCCGACGCGGCCACTCCGGCCAGATCGAGATGCATGAGCAGGGCCTCGCTGTCGGTGCCCGGGATCCCGATGTTCAGAATATGGGGCGCCCGGGGGCCGGCCTCTCCATGGACCACCAGGTCGGGGACCGCGTCGCGGAGCCGGGCACAGAGCCCGTCCCGCATGGCGCCGAGGCGCTCGGCGAGCGAGGGCTGGTCCTCGGCGGCCAGCGTCGCGGCGCGGCCCAGGGCGACCGCCCCGGCCACATTCTCGGTGCCGGGCCGGATCCCGAACTGCTGTCCGCCGCCGTGGATGATCGCCTCGATGGCCTTCCGGTCCCGCACGATCAGCGCGCCGATGCCCTTGGGGGCGCCGATCTTGTGGCCGGAGATGGTGAGGAGGGTGCAGGAGAGGTTCTTGATGGCTACCGGGACCTTGCCGAACGCCTGCACCGCATCGGTGTGGAGCAGGACGCCGGCCCTGCTACAGCGCTCCGCGATCTCCTGGATCGGCTGCACCGCGCCGGTCTCGTTGTTCACCCACATCACCGACACGACCGCGGGCTTCCGGGCCAGCGCCGACTCCAGCGCGTCGAGGTCGAGCTGCCCGCTGGGCAACACCGGGAGGATGATCTCCTCGCCGCCCTGGTGGCAGACCTGGTGCGCCGCCGCGAGGACCGCCTTGTGCTCCACCGCCGAGACCGCCACCAGCATGGCTCCGCCATGGTGCGCGGCGGCGGCGGCCGCGCCGATCACGGCCAGGTTGTCCGCCTCGGTTCCGCCCGACGTGAAGACCACCTGGCTCGGCTCGGCACCCAGCGCGGCGGCGACCTCGCGCCGGGCCTGCTCCAGTCCGGCCCGGGCGGTCCGGCCGAACCGATGGGAGCTCGACGGGTTCCCGAAACTGGCGCTGCCCAGGAAGGGCAGCATGGCCTCGAGGACCTCGGGGCGAACCGGGGAGGTGGCGGCGTGGTCGAGGTAGACGGGGGGTACGGGCATGGCTGGAATTTAGCGCCGCGGGGGCCAGGATTCAGAGGCCAGGGACCAGGGGGACCCGGACCCCTGACTCCGGAATCCTGACCCCTCTAGCTTTGTGCCATGCCAATTGACCTTCTGGCCATTGCCGCCCACCGGGATGACGTCGAGCTGACCTGCGCCGGTACCCTGCTCAAGGCCCGGGACCAGGGCCACACGACTGGGATCCTGGACCTCACGGCCGGTGAGACCGGCACCCGGGGAAGCGCCTCACTCCGGGCCCAGGAGGCCGAGGCAGCGGCGAGAATCCTCGGCGTCGCCGAACGGCGAAATGCCGGCCTTCCCGACGCCCACCTGGAGAACAACGAGGCGACTCGCCGGGTGGTGGTCGAGGCCATCCGCCATTTTGCCCCCCGAGTGGTGATCCTCCCGTTTCCGGTGGGTCGCCACCCCGATCACCGGATCGCGTCGGAGCTGGGCCGGGATGCCTGTTTCCTGGCCGGGCTCGCTCGCTATGAGGCGGATGGCGCACCGCACCGGCCCCACAAGATTCTCTACGCCCTGTCCTACCGCGAGGATCCCCTCAAGCCGACATTCGTGGTGGACATCAGCGAACAGTTCGAGCGCAAGATGACGGCGATCCGGTGCTACGCGAGCCAGTTCGACGCCGCGATCAGCGCGGGAGAGATCTTTCCGACGGGGCAGGACCTGTACAGCAGGGTGGAGCACCAGAACGGACACTACGGTTCGCTCATCCGCGCCCGCTACGGCGAGCCGTTCTACACCCACGAGACCATGGTCGTTGAGGACGTGGTGCCGCTGGGGGTGCAGAGCATGTAGGAGGCTGGGACGCTCGGATGCCAGGAAGCTACCTTGCGTCGTAGCGTCGTAGCGTCGTAGCGTCGTAGCGTCGTAGCGTCGTAGCGTCGTAGCGTCGTAGCGTCCTCGCCTCTTAGCCTTCTACTCGTGCCGCAGCGCCTCCACCGGATCCATCCGCGCCGCGCGGTTGGCCGGGAGCAAGCCGAACACCAGCCCGATTCCGATCGACACCATCGTCGCCACGACGGCGCTCCAGAGCGGCACCCCGGCTTCGAGCCCCAGCAGCCGCTTGACCACCTCGCCCATCGTGAGCCCGAAGAGAATCCCGGCCAGGCCCCCGATCAGGGTGAGAGTGGCGGCCTCGACCAGGAACTGCCAGAGGATTTCCCGCCGGGTGGCGCCGCACGCCATCCGGAGCCCGATCTCGCGGGTGCGATCGGTCACCGAGACCATCATGATGGCCATGACGCCGATGCCGCCCACCAGCAGCGCCACGCTGGAAATCGCCGTCATCACCAGGAAAAACATCGAGGTGAGGGAATTCATCGTATCCAGGATCTGGTCCTGGGTGATGAAATCGAAGGTGTTGGGCATGCTGGGCCGGAGATTCCGCTTCCGGCGCAGCGCCACGGTCGCCTCGTCCTTGGCCCGTTCGACCGGGATGCCGTCGCGTCCCAGGACCACGATGAAGAGGTCGTTGGTGTCGCTGTAGTGGAAGGCATGCTTGGCTACCTGGTACGGTACCATGCCGCCGAGGCTGAATCCCGGCGGCTGGAAGGCGTTGTCGGGCGGCTGCCAGACGCCGATGACCCGGAACGGCTTGCCCCCGATCTTCACCGTTTGCCCCAGGGGATCGGTCCGGCCGAACAGCCGCCGGGACAGCTCGACCTCCAGGATCGCCACCTCGGCGCCGTTCAGCTCGGCGGGAGTGAAGTTGCGGCCCGCCGCGAGGGTTCCTCCGTTGATCTGGAGGAAGCTGTCGTCGGCGCCGTAGATCAGCATGGGCTGGGTCGATTCGGCCTGGTACTCGACCCGGTTGAACGACTGGACCCAAACGCCGGCATGCCGGATGTCGTCTGCCCGGGCGATGGCCTTCGCGTCCTCCTCGTCCAGGACCGGCCGGATCCGTACCTCGTAGGGCAGGTTGTCGGGATTGAGCGGGGTGGTGGAAAAGAACCGCATCACATAGAACGCGTTGGGCGACGCGGCATTGAGGGCGTTGAAGATCTGGGTCTTGACGCCGTCCACGATCGAGGCCATCAGCATCACCGTCGACACCCCGATGACCACGCCCAGAATGGTCAGGAACGAGCGCAGCTTGTTGGCCCGGAGGTTGTCCGCGGCCACGCTCATGCCCTCCTCGATGTTCCGGATGAACATCGCCTACTCCTGCCGGAGGGCGGTGATGGGATCGAGGCGGGCCGCGCGGCTCGCGGGGTAGACCCCGAAGATGATGCCGGTGCCGGCGCCCAGCGCCAGCGCCACACCCACCGACCAGGCGGTGACCCGGGCCGGCAGCGGGCTGATGGCGGAGATCAGCTGCGCCATGAGGGCTCCCCCGACGATGCCCAGCAGCCCGCCCATCATCGAGAGCAGAATCGCCTCGACCAGGAATTGCCGGCGGATGTCCCGCTGCCGGGCGCCCAGCGATTTCCGGATCCCGATCTCGTGGGTTCGCTCGTTCACCGACATGAGCATGATGTTCATGATCACGATCCCGCCCACCACGATGCCGATGCACACGACCGCGGGAATGATGGTGAACAGCACCCCGGTGAGCCGGGTCCAGAACGCCACCAGCGCGTCGGCCTTGTCCACGGTGAAGTCGTTGGCCTCGCCGGGCCGGAGCCGGTGGGCCAGCCGCATCGCCTCCTCGGCGCGGTCCATCGCACCGAGCAGCTCGCCCGGGTCTCGCATCTTCACCGAGATCGTGGTGGTGAGGCGGCGTCCGTGGATCGACTCGAAGGTACTGATCGGCAGCAGGGCGAACCCGTCGAACGACTGCCCCAGCATCCGGCCCTTCTTGGCGATGACGCCCTTGACCACGAATTCGGTGGCCCCGATCCGGATCTTCTTGCCCACCGCGAGCGCGGAGTAGTCGAACAGTTTCTCCGCGATCTCGCTACCGATCACCGCCACCAGGCGCCGGTCGTCGATATCGGGCTGAGTGAGCGGCTCTCCATCGGTGAACTTGTAGTCCTGCACCAGCTGGTAGTCGGGCGTCACGCCGAAGATGGTCACGCTGCCGACGGTCTTGCTCCGGTAGGAGATATCCCGGGTCGGCGTGGGCCATCCCGACTGGAGGGAAACCGCCTGGGCGTCGGGCAGGGCCTGGCGCACCACCGCCGCGTCGGTCTTGGAGATGATGGGGCGCTTGTTCAGCTCCCGCACGGTCGAGTCGTCGATGATCCCCATCGCGATGGGCCAGCGACGCACCTGGAATGAGTTGGTGCCGATCATGGCGCCGCGGAGGTTGTCGCGGACGTAGGAATTCATGCCCTGGATGATCGCCACCACGGCGACCAGGAACCCGACTGAGACGATGATGCCGAGGAGGGTGAAGAAGGAGCGGAGCTTGGCGCTCCGGATCGCCTCGATCGCGAGGAGGACGGCTTCTGCGAGGGGCATGCCTGAAAACTAGTCGGACAGTGAGGACGGTGAGGACGGTGGGGACGGTGGGGACAGAGGGGACCGCGCTAGCAACGTTCCGTCCTCACCGTCCGTCTGTCCTCACCGTCCTCCCGTCCTCACTCATAGCGCAGCGCTTCCACCGGATCCAGCCGGCTGGCCTTGGTGGCCGGATACATCCCGAAGAACACCCCCGTGACGGCCGACATCACCAGCGCGGCGACCACCGACCAGAGCGGGACGGCCGCGGGAATCGGGGTGAACTTCGCGATGGCCCAGGCGAACAGCGCCCCGACGGCCAGCCCGATGGTCCCGCCCAGCAGGGTGAGGGAGGAGGCTTCGACCAGGAACTGGAACAGGATCTCGCGGCGGGTGGCGCCGAGCGCCTTGCGCACGCCGATCTCCCGGGTGCGCTCGGTGACCGAGATCATCATGATCGCCACCACGCCAACGCCCCCGACCAGGAGGCCCACGCTGGAGAGCGCCAGCATCACCAGGAAGAATCCGCTGGTCACGCTGTTGAACGTGTCCATCAGCTTGTCCTGGGTGACCACCGAGAAATTGTTCTCCTGCGACGGCTTGAGGCCCCGCTTGACCCGGAGCGCGGCGATGACCTCGTCCTGGGCCTGGGTCACCGTCGCCGAGTCCATCGGCAGGACCACGAAGTCCATCCAGCCCTTGAACCAGTCCGCCACCTTGGTGAAGGTGGAGTGCGGGATGTTCACGATCGGGCTCGAGCTGCCGCCGAACAGGCTCGCCGCTTCGGCGTAGACACCGACCACGGTGAACGGCTCGCCGTAGATCTTGATCCGCTTGCCGATCGGATCGAGCCCGGGAAAGAGCGTCTCGGCCATCTTGTCGTTGATCACCGCCACGTTGCTGCCGGCGGCGAACTCGATGTCGGTCCAGTTGCGGCCCTGGGTGATGGTCCCACCCGACACGTTGGGCCAGTTGGTGGTGAAGCCGGTGATGTTGACGCTGGACAGCTTCACGTCTTCGTAGCTGACCGGACCGCCGGCCCCCTCACGGTACCCCACATCCTTGATCGAGGGCTGGGCCCGGAGCAGGTCGGCTTCCTGGGTGGTGAGCCAGGGGTTCCGTCGCCAGGGCGACATCTCGTCGGAGCCGTCGGAGATGTTGAGCCCGCCCTGGAAGAACCGGAAGACGAAGAACGTCTTGGGCCCCAGGGTCTCGAGCTGCTTGGCCACCGCACGGTTCACCCCGGTGATGGCCGAGGCCATGGTGATCACCACCATGACGCCGATAGCCACGCCCAGGATGGTGAGCGAGGCGCGCACCTTGTTGGCGCGAACCGAGTCCAGCGCCATCCCCATCCCTTCGAAGATCCGGGCGATCGAGCTGCCGCGTGCCTTACTCATTCGGCCCTCAGGGCGGTGATGGGATCCAGCTTGGCGGCCCGGTTGGCGGGATAGATGCCGAAGATCATGCCCACGCTGATGCCGAGAATCACCCCGGCGGCGACTGACCAGGGGGCCACGGCCGCGGGCAACGGGGTCACGGCCCGGACCAGGAAGGCGAGCCCGATGCCGGTGATGATGCCGATGCCGGCGCCGACGGTGGAGATGGTGGCCGATTCCACCACGAACTGGGCCAGGATGTCCCGACGCTTGGCGCCGAGTGCCTTGCGAATGCCGATCTCGACGGTCCGCTCGGCCACCGCCATGAGCATGATGTTCATGATCACGATGCCGCCGACCACCACCGAGATGCCGACCAGCAGCGGGAGGGCGAGCATGAGGAAGTGGGAGATCTTCTTCCAACCCTCGAGGGCGCCCTCGGCCGTCTGCATGGCGAAGTTGTCTTCCTGGGCCGGCTTGAGGCGGCGCTGGATCCGCATCATTTCCTGGACCTCGCCCAGCGCGGCCTGCATCGCGGTGATGTTTTCCGCCTTGATGTGCAGCTCGTCCATGAACCCCGCGCTGCAGGCGGCGCGGTGCACCGGCGCGTCGAACGGGACCACAATGAACTTGTCCAGCGAAATCCCGAAAATGGTGCCCTGCTTGGCAATGCGGCCGACCACGCGGTAGGGCAGCCCCTGGATGGTGACCGACTTGCCCAGCGGGTCGGCGCCCTTGAACAGCTTCTCGGCCACTTCCCAGCCGATCACGGCGACCGCCTGACCCGCGCGCGCTTCCTGCGGCGTGAAGGTGCGCCCGGCCTCGAGATCGAAATTCTTGATGGCGAACATCGGCGCGTCCGCGGTCCAGACGTCGATGTCCTTGGCGGTCTTGCCGTTCCAGATGAGGGACATTCGCTCGCTGCAATAGCGTGAGAAGATCGCCGGGGTCTTCATGTGCGACTCGATGTAGGCCGCCTCGGCGTAGTTGATCCGGGGCCGCCGCTGCCAGGCTCGCCACATGTCTTCGGTGACGTTGCCGGAATTGAAATTGGGCATCCGGCGGAGCTGGAAGGTGTTGAGCCCGACCAGCCGGTTGGCGAACTGATCCTCCATGTACACGTTCATGCCCTGCACGATCGACACGACGGCGATCAGAAAGGTCACGCCGATCAGCACCCCCAGCAGGGAGAAGAAGCTCTTCAGCTTCTGGGTGCGGAGAGTGTTCAGCGCGATCTTGACCGCGTCCTTGATCATCATATCAGGCAGCCGCGTTCCGCTGGCCGGTGGTGTCGCTCGCCACCCGGCCGTCCCGGAGGACGATGACCCGGGCCGCGTGGGCGGCGATGTCGGGCTCGTGGGTGACCATGATGACGGTCTGCCCCTGGCCGTGCAGGGTCTCGAATACCCGCATGATCTCCTCGCTGGTGGTGCTGTCGAGGTTGCCGGTGGGCTCGTCGGCCAGGAGAATGGCCGGGTCGTTCACCAGGGCGCGGGCGATGGCCACCCGCTGGCGCTGGCCGCCGGAGAGCTCATTGGGCCGGTGGCCCATCCGCTCGCCCAGGCCCACCCGAGTCAGCGCCGACTTGGCGCGGTCCCGCCGCTCCCGGGCGCCGACGCCGGCATACACCAGGGGGAGCTCGACATTCTGCAGTGCCGTGGCGCGGGGCAGCAGGTTGAAGGTCTGGAACACGAAGCCGATTTCCCGGTTCCGCACCCGGGCCAGCGCGTCGTCCGGCATCCGGGAGACCTCCTGCCCGTTGAGCCAGTACTCGCCGGTGCTCGGCGTGTCGAGGCAGCCGATCAGGTTCATCAGGGTCGACTTGCCGGACCCCGACGGACCCATGATGGCCACATATTCGTTGCGGCGGATTTCCAGGGACACACCCCGCAGCGCGTTGACCGTCTCCGCGCCCATCACGTAGCTGCGGGTCAGGTCGCGGATCTGGATGACGAGATCGCTCATGGCGTCTTCTTGGCGACGTCGCCGATCTTGAGATCGCGCTGCGGCTTCACCTTGGTGCTGTCCTTCATGTCGCGCACCGCCTGGTAGGGGCCGGCCACCACACTGTCGCCCGCCTTGAGCCCGTCGACCACCTCGAAATACTCGTCGCCCGCGATGCCGACCTTGACCGGACGAAATGAGGCCACGCCGTTCTTCACGATGAAGACGCCTTCGCGCTCCTTCTGCTTCTTGTCGGTGGCGCTGGTGCCGACCGTGGCGCCCTTGCCCGACTTGACCTCGTTGGGCACGTCCTCATGCTGCCGAACCGTGAGCGCGATGATCGGAATCGCCAGGGACTGCTTGCGGGTGTCGGTCACGATGCGCGCGGTGGACGACAGGTCGGGGCGGATGCCGGCCGGCGGGTGGTCCAGCGTGATCTCCACGTCGAAGTCCACGGCGCGGTCGGTGGCGCCGCCGCTGGCCCCGCCGGTCTGGGACAGCTTGGCGCTGTTGCTGATCTTGGTGACCCGCCCGACGAACGAGGTATCCGGGAAGGCGTCGATGGTGACCGACACGGAATCGCCCAGGTGGAGGCGGACCACGTCGGTTTCGTCCACCTGGACCTTGGCCAGCACCACCGACAGGTCGGCGATGGTCATGAGCAGCCCGGTCTCCCGGGAAAACGTGCCCGGCACGGCCACTTCGCCTTCTTCCACCGCCAGCCGGACCACCCGCCCGTCGATGGGCGCGGTCAGGCGGGTCTTGGCCAGATTGGAGCGCGCCTCGGACAACGCCGCGCGGGACTGGTCCACGCCCGCCTGGGCCGCCTTGAGGTTGGCCTCCGCGACATCATAGCTCTGGACCGCCTGCTCCACGACTTCCCGCGCGATCAGCTCGGCATTGGCCTTCTGGATGCTGAGGGAGCGGTCGGCCTGGCGCTTGGCCTGGTCCCGGTTGGTGCGAGCCTGCGCCAGCGAGGCCTCCATCTGGGCCACCTGTCCCTCGAGCCGGCTCACCACCGACAGGTACTGGGCCGGGTCGATCTGGATCAGGAACTGGCCCTTCTTCACCAGGTCGCCCTCCTTCACGCCGATCGAAGTGATCCGACCGGTGATGTCGGCGCTGACATCCACCTTGGTATCCGCCTCGATCTTGCCGCTCGCCGTGACGGCCGCGACCAGATCGCGGTTGCCCACGGCCTCGAGCCGGACCTCGGTGGCACGACCGCCCTTCTTGGCGGCCGTCAGGGCAAAGAGGCCGCCGCCAACGACGACGACGATCGCGAGCCCCAGAGTCCATTTGGCACGACGTGACATGATCGATCCTCTGTTAGCGCAGTGGGCGGCCGACCGCGAACTCGAGCAGTGCGATGGCCTTGTGGTATTCGTAGACGGCGTTCACGTAATCGCCTTCGGCGCGGGCCAGGTTATTGGTCGCATCGGAGACCTCGAGCGACGAACCGGCGCCCAGCCGGTAGCGGTCCTGCGCCAGCCGCATCTGTTCCCGGGCGGACTGGCGGCTCTGTTCCTGCACCTGGATGGTCTGCCAGGCGCTCTGCACGCCGAGATACCGGCCGGAAACATTGGTGGCCACCAGGAGCTGCTGGGCCCGGACGCTCTCGGTCAGGTCGTCTTCCTGGGCCCGGGCCTGCGATACCTGCAGGTTTCGGGTGAACCCGTCGAAAATCGGCAGGGAGATCTGCACCTGCGCGAAGAAAGGGCGCTTGGAGAAGTTGAACGGGAAGACGTTGTTCTGCTTGATCACGTTGCTGCGATACGTCGGGTCCAGGGCCAAGCCGGTCGCGTCCAGGTTGGAAAACCCGTTGCAGTCGCCGATGATGCCACCATTGGGGAATCCGGGCAGTCCGCCGGCCGGCAGCCCGCCGATGATGGCGTTCTGGAAACGGCAATTCTCCGCGGTGCCGATCGCGTCGCCCAGCCTCTGAGTCAGGATCAGGTTCTGGTTGGTGAATTCCTGGGTGTAGCCCGAGAGCGACGCGTTGACGCTGATCGTCGGCAGGAAGCGCGACTTGGCCGAGCGGGTGTTCCAGCTCGCCGCGTTCTCACGGGCCCGGAAGGCCTTGAGGGACGGATTCTCCTCCCGCGCCATCGCCAGCAGCTGCTTTTCGTCGAGCTGGAGCTGGGCCACCGGAAAGGTGTCCGGCAGCGCCACCAGCTCGGGTTCGGTCGGGATGGGAACCCCCATGCGGCGGAAGAGCTCCAGCTTGGCCTCGTTTTCGGCCTGCTGAGACTTGAGCAGCGCGACGTCCGCCTGGCCCTTGGTGACCTCCGCCTGGCGCACGTCGAGCATGGTGTTCTGGCCGACGGTGTACCGCGCGCGCGCCAGGCCAAGGAAGTCGGCATTGCGCTGGACGCTCTGCCGGTTGACCTCGGTGGTGGCTACCGACTGCAGCGCGGTCAGGTACTGAAACGCGATATCGTTGCGGAGCTGCTCGCCCGCATTGGTGATGTCCGCATCGACGGCTTTGCGGCTGGCGCGCAGCTGCCCGGTAGCCGCGAGCTCCTGGCCGGACAGCTGCCAGTTGAAATTCAGGGAGTACCCCGAGCTCAGAATCGGCGACGACTGATTGAACGTCGATCCGCCGAAGGTCGACGCGCCGGAGCCAGAGTAGCTCATGCTGCTCGACACATCGAAGCTCGGGAGCAGGTTCGCATACGCGTTCCTGACCCCCCAGCCGGCGGGGTTGGCGTCGTTGAGGAACTGCCGGTAGGCCGGGCTGTTCCGTCGAGCCTGGTCCATCGCATCCCCGAGGCTCAGGCTGAAGGTGGCCTGGCGGCGAACCGGGGTGGCCGGAATCGGAGTCGATGGAGCGGCCGGGGGCTGCTGCGCGGCGACCGCGGCCGGCAGCGCGAGACAAAGACCGGTGAGGGCACGGGCCCAGCGTGTCATGGCGTTTCTTCCTTGTCGAACGGTCTTGAATGAACTCCGCTAATGACGTTGCGGCGTCGCCAAAGGTTTCAGCTTGCGACGAGCGCCATGTAAGATAATGGGATGACGTGAGTTACAAAACTTGCGTCGCCGAGACGTGCTGGGTGAGACTCCCGAGGATCGCCGCGTAGAAGCGGGCGCCCTTTTCGGGGGACGCGAGCAGGGTCGCCGGTGTGAGCGCGAGGTCGACCAGTTCCGGCGCCAGATACAGCATCAAGGACGTATCCACTTCGCCGCCGTGCCAGGAGCCGAACCGTGACTCGAGCAGGGGCGGCAGGCTCTCCAGCGCCAGGATGTCGGCGACGCGCACCCGGCCGATGGTGCGGATGGTCGACAGCGCCTCGAGGTGCGGGTCGGCGGCGTGGGCGGTCAGAATCAGCGTATCCCGCACGCCTCCCACCTCCTCCCAGAGCGCGATAAGTTCGTTCATCGCGCGGTGGAGTGTCTTTCGCGACAGCGCCGCGGTGCCCGGCGCGGGATCGTCCTTCGTGGCGTGGACTCCGTACTCCATGGCCGGGGCGCGGGGAATGCCGGTCGAGGCCGACAGATCGTCGGCGAGGCGCTCGAGTATGACCGTATCGCAGCCCAGCGGGAGGTGGGGCCCCCGGGCCTCGACCGTCCCGGCGGGCACCAGGAGCCGCGAAGTGGCCTTCAGGGCTGCCGCGGCCTGGGCCGGCGTCATCTCCTTCAACCGCAGCGGACGCGCCATCTGACCGCTCCCTTTCCCTGGTGGGTACTGAGTCTCGCCGGCCTGGCGGTGGCCGCCGGCGAATGGCTTCGGGCGCCCGCGCGCGGCGTCGCGCTGGCGGCGATCGTACTGGCGGTGGTCACCCTGGCGCTGCGGCGCCGCAGCCGCCTGGTCGTGCCCCTGATCCTGCTCGCGGTGACCCTGATCCTTGGCGAGCGCCGGCTCGAGCGGCTGGCCGATCATTGGCCTGAGGAGCGCGAGACCAGGGTGCAAGCGGCATCGGGGCGGCTGTCCGACGAGCTGCGCGATGCGCGACTCCTGGCCGACAGCCTCGCCCGCCGCGCGCTCGAGACGATTCCGCTGTCGCGCGAAGCCGGATTCCTGGCCGTCGCCGGCCTGGTACGAGGCGTGGCGCTCGAGGCCGGTGTCGCGGTCTTCGAGCCGTCGGGCGAGCCCCGGGTCTGGGGCGGGCGATTCCGGCTCCAGCCAGCCGCCCAGGGCGACTCGGTCGAGGTTCGCCTCACTCCATACTACGCGGTGCTCGAGGTACGGCGCCACGAGGCCCAGGGCCGGACGGCGGTCGCCGCGGTGCTCCTCTCGGCCCATCCGGCGGTGCTGGACCAGGAGCGGAGCCTGGCGGCGCGGTTCCAGGACCGCACCGAAGTGGGGCTTCGGATCCTCCCGCCCCACGTCGCCCCCAACAGCTCCGATGTCTTCGACTACGAGCAGCCCACCACGCGAGGCACCCGGGTGCTGTTCAGCGCGCAGCTGCTGCCCCCGGAACAGCCTCGCGCCATGACGCGGGCGCGGGTTGCCGCGGCCCGGTGGGTGGCGTGGGTCCTGATGCTCACACTGATTGCGGCCCTCTGGATGGTTCCACCCGGTGTGATCCGGATCTCGCTCGCGCTGCTCCCGGTCCTCCTCGCGCTGCGGTCGCCTCTCGGCGCCGACCTGGGGGTTTCCCAGCCGTTCGCGCGCTCCTACTTCACCAGCGACCTGCTGGGGCCCATCTCCGCCTCGACCGGGCCGCTGGCGCTGGTCGGTGTGGTCCTGCTGCTCATCGGGGCCCTGCTCTGGGAGCGGGGGCCGGTCCGCCGGTGGCCGGGCGTGATCGTCGGCGTGGTCCTCCTGGCCGGTGCGCCGTATCTGGTGAGCGGACTGAGCCGCGGCATCCTGCCCCCGTCGTCCGGCGTGTCGATGGGGCTGTGGCTGGTGTGGCATCTGACGCTGTTCGTCTTCTGCGCCGGCCTGATGACCCTCGGCGCCGCGCTCCTCCGGGGCTCGGCTCTGCCGGAGCGTGGCTGGTGGGCTCCGCTGCTCGGGGCCGGGCTCGCGTTGGGCGCCTCGGCGGTGGGCGTAGTGGTCTGGAACGCACGCTACGGCTGGCCCGACTGGTTCACCCTGCTCTGGCTCCCGCCGTTGGTACTGGTCACTCGTCCGGCGAACCGGCGGGCTACCATCCTCGGAATCGCCCTCGTCGCGGGGAGCGCCACGGCGATGCTCGCGTGGGGTGCGGAAATCGAAGGGCGGCTCCACGCGGCGCGGGCGGACATGGCCACGCTGGGCGACCATCCCGATCCGTCGGCCCAAGCCGGGCTCCGTGCGCTGGGCGATACGCTGGCGCGCCTGCCCGTGCCGCATTCGTCGCCCGAGCTCTATTCGCTCTGGCGCTCGACCGGGCTGAGCCGCCAGGGCCGGCCCGTCGTGCTCGGTGTCTGGCATCCCGATGGCACTCCCGAGGTCGAACTCGCGCTGGATCAGCTCGACCTTCCCGCCGACCTGGTGGCCGCGATGGTCCGGAGCTTCCCGCCGGGAGACACGATCAGTATGGCGTCGCTCCGGCGGGAGCCGGCGATGCACTATCTCCTGCTGGTGCGCCAGGCAGGCGTGATTCTCTCTGTCGGCATCGGACCGCGGTCGGCCCTGGTCCCGCCATCCCGTTTGGGACGTCTGCTCGCCCCCGATCCATCCGGCCGGCCGCTCTATCGTCTCACCCTGGCCCCGGCGCCATCGAGCCGTCCCCCGGAGGAAGGGCTCTCGCTCTGGCGACGGGAAGGCTGGCAGGCCCTGGGCCAGCGCACTGTGGCGATCGACGGCATCTCCCGAGACGTGTTCGGCACGGTGGACCTGGGATCTCCGCCGCCCTTGGCGGTGCGGGGGGCGCTGGTCGTCGCGCTGGACGTGGCGGTCCTGACCGGCCTCTGGTGGCTCGCGGCCTTGCTGGGCGGGCTGGGACCGCTCCGCATCAGCTGGATGCCGAGGCTCCGCTCCTATGAAGCGCGGCTGGGCCTCGCGCTGGCGGTCTTCTTCCTGGCGCCGACCATCGGCTTCGCCGCGTGGGGAGTCGGCCGGCTGCGCGGCGAGGTGCTGGAGAGCCGGGACCGGATGATCGAGCAGTCGCTCCGCGACGTGGTGCCGCCGGGCGCGTCGCTGCCGGGGGATACCGCCTCGCTCTCGCACGAGCTGCACGACCTGGGCGAGCGCATCGACGCCGCGTTCATGCTCTACCGCAACGGCGAGCACATGGCCGGTTCGACGGGCGGCCTCATCGAGTCGCTCGGCCTGGTGGGGCCGCTCATGGATCCCGAGGCGTACCATCGGATCGCCATCCACGGCGAGGCGTCCGCCTCGGCGGCCGGACCTTCGCAGGCGGTGGCGAGCCGGATCGGATACCGCTCCGTCCGGCTGACCGACTTGAGCGCCGGCGCGCTCGCGATGGCCCAGGTCGCCGCCGACCCGGTGCTGTACGACCGCCAGCGTGATCTCGCACTGCTGCTCATTCTGGCGACCCTGGCCGGCGTCGCGGCTTCGCTGCTCGCGGCGCGGGCGGCCGCGCGGGTGCTGGCGCGTCCGGTGGCGGACCTGCGTCAGGCCGCGCTGGCGTTCGGGCGGGGCGAATCGGCCGCGACGCCGGAGCTCCGGCCGCCGGTGGAGTTCGCGCCCGTCTTCGCGGCCTTCGAGAAGATGACCGAGGATGTGCGGCGGGCGCGCGACGCGCAGGAGCGGGTCGCCCGCATCGTGGCGTGGGGCCAGATGGCCAATCAGGTGGCGCACGAGATCAAGAACCCGCTCACCCCGATGCGGCTCGGGGTGCAGCACCTCCGCCGGGTGTATCACGACGGGAGAACGCCCATCGGACCGGTGCTGGAGGACACGACCCAGCGGATCCTCTCCGAGATCGACCGGCTCGACCGGATCGCGCGCTCCTTCAGCCGGTTCGGCGCGCCGGCATCGGACCGGGGTCCACTCGAGGACGTTTCGCTCCCCCGGATCGCCCGGGAGGTCGCCGATCTGTACCGGATGGGCGATGAAGGCGCCGAGATCGTGGTGGACGCCGACCAGGGCGGGGTCGCCCAGGGACGTTCCGACGAGGTGAAGGAGACCCTGGTCAACCTGCTGGAGAATGCCCGGAACGCCCAGGCCTCGCACATCGGCGTCAGCATCGTGGGGACCACGGTGGAGGTGAGGGACGACGGCTGTGGCATACCGCCGGAGCTGCTCCCGATGATTTTCGAGCCCCGGTGGTCCACCTCGACCAGCGGCTCGGGATTGGGCCTGCCGATCGTCAAGCGGCTGGTGGAGGGATGGGGGGGGCGGGTCGAGGTGGAGAGTGCAGTCGGACGCGGTACGGTGGTGCGGCTGATCATGTTGCCCCCCGACGGGGGTGGCCCGGGACCTGCCTGATAGGGTAACCGGAGTTCAGCTAAGGCGGAGAGATGAACGTCGACCCGATTCCGAAAAACCTGATCGCCGTCCACGACCTGTTGACGGAAGCGCTTGCCACGGCGAACGATAGCGAGCGCACCCTGGGTTATGGCGTGGCCTTGTTTCCGCGCTCTGGGCGCTTCGAAGCGCCGGTTTTCGGTGTGGTCACCCGTGGCGGGGAGTCCACAACCCTTACCTACCGGATGCTGCAGAATTTGCGCGACCACACCGTGTTCGTATCGGGTCGCGTGACGGCATGGGTGCGGGATGGCATGGCCTTCGGTCCACCGCGGACTCCGCCGCCGGCGCTGCTGGATCAGCCGGTGCTGCACGTGTCGCTCACCTGCTCGATCGGCATGACGCCCGACGATCACGACCGCACGATGCCGCTCGAGACCACCATCTTCTCCGGTGACTTGCGGGCGCCGATCGTACTCCTGATGGAACACCGGCCCGAGGGGTGGCCCCGCTAGTCATTGCGAGGGGGCGATAGCCCCCGAAGCAATCCCGAGATCGTTTCGCTACGCTCGCGATGACTGGGTCGCACCCTTCATTGCCCGCACGAACCCCGCGACATCCCCAGCCTCGGCCGCGAGTCGCACGACGGCCGATCCGCTGATCGCTCCCAGCGCGCCCATGGCGAGCGCGGCCCGCACGTGGTCCGGCGTCGCGATGCCGAAGCCCAGCACCGGCGGCGGGGCCCCCAGCACCTTGAGTTTTGCGATCAGGCCGGCCTGGCCCCGGTGGAGCCGCTCGTCGGTCCCGGTGACGCCCTCGCGCGAGGTGACGTAGGTGTAGGCCTCGCCCGCGGCGGCGATCGCCTCGAGCCGGGCGTCGTCGGCGTTGGGCGGCGCGATGAACACCGGCGCGATGCCCGCGGCGCGGGCCGCTCCCGCCACCGGCGCCGATTCGAGCACCGGCAGATCCGCCACCAGGACCGAGTCGACACCCACGTCCGCGGCGGCGGCGTAGAACTGGGCGGGGTCCCGGTGACAGACCAGGTTGGCATAGACCAACAGCCCGATTGGAAGGTCGGGGAACTCCTCCCGGACCGTGCGGACGATCTTCCAGCAGTCGGCCCGGCGCACCCCGGCGGCGAGCGCGCGACCCGCGGCGGCTTGGATCACCGGACCGTCGGCGACCGGATCGGAAAAGGGGAGTCCGAGTTCGAGCGCGTCGGCGCCCGATCGCGCCAGGGTGAGAATCAGCTGCAGGCTCCGGCCGGGATCGGGATCCCCCAGCATCGCGAAGGGAATGAAGCCGCCTTCACCGGTGGCGCGGAGGCGCTCGAACATCTTCGCGTAGCGGACGCCGCGGGACCCGGCAGTCATGGCGCGCCTCCCGCAGGCCCGAGGGCGCGGATCACGGTTTCCAGGTCCTTGTCGCCCCGACCCGAGAGATTCACCAGGATGCTGGTCGGTCGGTCGGTCCGCGCCGCTTCCTCGAGCGCCACAGCGAGGGCATGCGCCGATTCGAGCGCGGGGATGATTCCCTCCGTCCGGGCCAGGGTGCGGAACGCCGAGAGCGCCTGCCCATCGGTGCAGGTGGTGTAGGCGGCTCGGCCGCTCTCCTGGAGCCAGGCGTGCTCGGGGCCCACGCCGGGATAGTCGAGCCCCGCCGAAATCGAATGGCTCTCTCCGATCTGGCCCTCGTCGTCCTGCAGGGTCACGCTGTAGGCGCCGTGGAGGATGCCGGGCCGGCCGGCGTTGAGCGTGGCGCAGTGCCGGCCGGTCTCCAGCCCTTCGCCCGCCGCCTCGACCCCGAGGAGCCGGACCGAGGGATCGTCGAGGAATGCCGTGAAGATGCCCATGGCGTTGGAGCCGCCCCCGACCGACGCGATCACGGCGTCGGGGAGCTCGCCGGTAGCGAGGAGGATTTGTTCCCTGGCCTCGTCGCCGATGATCCGCTGAAAATCGCGCACCAGGGTCGGGAAGGGATGGGGCCCCGCGACGGTGCCCAGGAGATAGTGGGTGTCTTCGTAGCTGGCCGACCAGTCCCGGAGCGCCTCGTTGATCGCGTCCTTGAGGGTCTGCGAGCCGGTGGTGACCGGGACCACCTCCGCTCCCATGAGCCGCATCCGAAACACGTTCTGTTTCTGGCGCTCCATGTCCACCGCGCCCATGTAGACCCGGGTCGTCATGCCGAGGACGGCGCCGGTGAGCGCGGTGGCCACGCCGTGCTGTCCCGCGCCGGTTTCGGCGATCAGGCGCCGCTTGCCCATCTTTCTCGCCAGCAGGCCCTGTCCCAGGGCCTGGTTGGTTTTGTGAGCGCCGCCGTGCAGGAGATCCTCCCGCTTGAGGTAGAGCTGCGCGGGGCCCTCCATCGGCAGGTTCCGGCAGCGGTAGAGCGGCGTGGGCCGGCCGGCGTAGTGGACCAGCAGGTCGTTGAGCTCGCGCTGGAAGGCAGGATCCTGCTTGGCGTCGAGGAACGCCGCCTCGAGCTGCTCCAGCGCCGGCATCAGGATCTCGGGGACGTAGGTCCCGCCGAAGCGGCCGAAGCGGCCGGGAAGTCTCATCGCGGGTCATCTCCTCGGCCCGGCAGCCGGCGGCGGGCGGTAAGAAAATCGCGCAGGCGCGCGGGATCCTTGTGACCGGGCAGGCTCTCCACTCCGGAGCTCAAGTCGAGGGCCCAGGATCCCAGGCGCGCGGCCTGCTCCACGTTTCCGGCGTCGAGGCCGCCGGCCAGCACGACCGAACGGCGTTCCGGGTGTCGCTCGAGGAGGGACCAGTCGAATCTCGTGCCGGAGCCGCCGGGGCTTCCCGGCGCCCAGCCGTCCAGGAGCACCCGGTCCGCGCCGGTTTCGTCCCGCGGCGGAATCCGCTCGCGGACCCGCACCGCTTTCCAGACTTCGCATCCGTCGGGGACCAGCGCACGCACCCGGGTGACCTCGCGCGGGTCTTCATTTCCGTGCAGCTGGACCGCGGCCAACGCGAGGGTGCGGGCGAGACCGGCCACCGTTTCGGCCGGCTGGCTCGCGAACACCCCGACCCATTCCAGGGGCACGCCGCTCTTGACGACCCCGGCCTCGGTCGCGGCGATCAGCCGCGGCGAGCCCGCAGCGAACACCAGGCCGCCGTGGGTGGCGCCGGCCTCCGCCGCGGCCCGGGCATCCGCGGACCGGGTCAACCCGCAGATCTTGGTGCGGCCGTAGACCAGCCGCCGCGCGGCCCGGTCCAGGTCGGGCTCGCGCATCAGGGCGCTGCCCACCAGGAACGCATCGGCATGGGGCCGGAGCGCCGCGACGTCCTCGCGGTCGGCGATTCCCGATTCGGCCACCACCAGGCGATCGCGGGGTATCAACGGCGCCAGCCGAGGCGTGGTGGCCATGACGACCGCGAGGGTGCGGAGATCGCGGTTGTTGATGCCGATGATCCGGGCGCCCAGCGCCACGGCGCGGCGCGCCTCGGGCTCGTCGTGCACCTCGGTCAGCACGGCCATGCCGAGCCGCTCGGCCAGGGCCGCGCAGGACCGCCAGGTGGCGTCGTCCACCGCGGCGAGGATCAGCAGGATCGCGTCGGCGCCATGAACCCGCGCCTCCGCGACCTGGAACGGCTCGAGGATGAAGTCCTTGCAGAGCAGCGGCTGTGCCAGGCGCCGACGAACCTCGGCCAGGCGCGTGAGGGAGCCCCCGAAGAACCGCTGGTCGGTGAGCACCGAGACCGCGTCGGCGTGGCGGCCGTAGCTCGAGAGCACCGGCTCCAGGTCGGTCCCCGCCCGGATCACGCCGGCCGACGGGGACGTGAACTTGATCTCGAGGATGAACCCGGGGCGCCGGGTCCGGAGCGCGGCCTCGAAGTCCCGGTCGCTCCGAGTGGCGCGGGCGAGCAGCGATTCGAGCGAGGCCGCCTGTTTCCGGGCCGCGACCTCGAGGCGTTTGTGTTCGAGGATCGCCTCAAGTGCCATGGGAGAGCTCCACCAGGCGGGAGAGACGCCGCGCCCCACCTCCGCCATAGAGCGCCTGCCGCGCCAATTCCACCGACTCGCGCAGGGTGGGACGGAGGTCGAGGATCCAGGCCAGGGTGCCGGCGTTCAAGGCCACCGCATCGGCGTGGGTCCCGTGGCCTCTCCCTTCGAGGAGGGTCGAGAGCCAAGCGGCGTTTTCCTCGGGACCCGCGCCGGTCAGGGCCTCCAGGGGAGCCGGTCGCAGGCCGGCGTCGGCGGCGGTGATCGTGATGGGGCGCAACTCACCGTCACGCAGCAGCACCCCCGTGGTGGGGCCGTGGAGCGCCACTTCGTCCAGTCCGCTGCCATGCACCACCAGCGCCACCCGCCGTCCCAGCAGCTGCAGGGTGCGCGCGGCCGGCTCGCAGAGGGCGGGGTCGTAGATGCCCATCATCTGCCAGGGCGGGCGGGCGGCGTTCGCGATGGGGCCGACCAGGTTGAACACGGTGCGCACCTTGAGGGCGCGGCGCACCGGTGCCGCGTGCCGCACGCCGGGATGGTATTGCGGGGCGAAGACGAAACAGATTCCGGCCTCATCGAGGCATTTCCGGCCGACCTCGGGCGCCGGGTCGAGCTTGACGCCCAGCCGCTCCAGCACATCCGCCGAGCCGCAGCGCGACGAGACCGACCGGTTGCCGGTCTTCGCGATCGGGATCCCCAGTTCGGCGGCCACGAACGCCGCGGCGGTGGAGACGTTCACCGTTCCGGCGCCGTCCCCGCCGGTTCCGCAGCAATCGGCGTAGAGATAGTCCGGGCGCGGAAACGGCACTGCGGAGGCCAGCAGCGCCTCGACCGCCCCGGCCATGAGGTCCGGCGTCTCGCCGCGGGTCTTGATGGCGGAGAGCACCGCGGCCATCTCGATCTCGGAGTATTCCCCGGCGACGAACCGCCCGAAGGCGGCCGCGCTCTCGTCCCGGGTGAGGGACCGGCGGCCCAGGGCTTCGAGAACGTCACTCGCCTGCATCGCCGGCCCACTGGATCACGTTTTCGATGATCCGGCCTCCCTCGGGGGTCAGAATCGACTCGGGATGGAACTGCACCCCGAACTGCGGGGCGCTGCGGTGCGCCACCGCCATGACCAGACGGTCGGTGCCGGCGATCGGTGCCAGGCTGTCGGGCAGGACCGAGGCCGCGAGCGAATGATACCGGCCAACCGGGAACGGGGACGGTACCCCCTCGAACAGCGGCCCGCCCTGGTGCCGCACCCGCGAGGTCTTGCCGTGCACCACCTCGCCGGCGGGGCCGACCACCCCGCCGAACGCCTCGACCATCGCCTGGTGGCCGAGGCATACGCCGAGCAGCGGCATTCGCGCCGTGGCCGCGAGCCGCACCAGCTCGATGCAGCAGCCCGCCTCGGCGGGCGTTCCCGGTCCGGGTGAGAGCACCAGCAGGCTCGGTCCTCCGTCGCGAGCCCGGGCCAGCGCATGCTCCGCCGGCACGGTATTGCGCCAGACCTCGACCCGGGCCCCCCGCCGGGCGAACTCGTCCACCAGGTTCCAGGTGAACGAGTCGAAGTTGTCGATGAAGACGATCCGGAGCGGGTCAGCCATCGCTCACTCCCGGGCCGGCGATCGCGCGGAGCACCGCTTCCGCTTTGCGGCGGGTTTCCGCCGCTTCGGACGCCGGATCGGAGTCGTACACGATGCCGGCGCCGGCCCGCACCCGCGCGATGCCGTCCCGCACGACCGCGGCGCGGATCACGATCGCGGTGTCCATCTCGCCGCCCTGCGTCAGGTAACCCGCGGCGCCCCCGTAGGCGCCCCGGCGGGAGGACTCGACCTCGCGCAGGATTTCGGCCGCGCGGATCTTGGGCGCGCCCACCAGGGTGCCCATGTTCATCGCGGCGGCGTAGGCGTGCAGGGCATCGAGCCCCGGAGCGAGCTCACCCTGGACCTCGGACACCAGGTGCATCACGTGGGCGTAGCGGTCCACGGTGAGCAGCCGGGTTACCTGGCGGGTGCCGGGCCGGCTGACCCGGGCCACGTCGTTCCGTGCCAGGTCGACCAGCATCATGTGCTCGGCGGTTTCCTTCTCGTCGAGCCGGAGCGCCGCTTCGCGACGGGTATCGAGGTCCGGGTCGATGGCGCCGGCCTCGGTGCGACCCCGCGCGGCCGTCCCGGCGATCGGGCGAATGGTGACCCGCCGGGGCGTGCCGGCGACCTTCACCGCCGTTTCAGGCGATGCGCCGAAGACGATCGAGTCGGCGCCGACCACGTAGAACAGGTACGGGCTCGGGTTGGCCGCCCGGAGCCGGCCATACGCTCCCAGGGGATCGGGGCAGGGAATCGAGAAGGTGCGGGACGCGACGATCTGGAAGACGTCTCCCGCCACGATGTGCTTCTTCAGACGTACCACCAGGTTCGCGTATTCCTCGTCCGAAAGGTCGACGGCGGGCGAGGCGGGCGAGGCGGGCGAGGCGGGCGAGGCGGGCAGGGCGGGCACGGCGGGCGTGCGGATGGTGGCCGCGGCCACCGCCTGGAGCAGCTTCCCGATGGCCTGGACCGCGTCGTTGTAGTTGGCCTCGCCCCCCGGCCCGCCCACCGCCGTGGCGACCACCAGCGTGCGGTGCCGGAGATGATCCACGATGATCAACCGGTCGGGGATCACGAACTCGAAATGGGGAGTGACCGCCGATTCGGAGGCGCCCACCGGGAGTTGCTCGAACAGCTCGACCAGATCGTAGGAGAAGACCCCGCCCGCCAGATGGCAGGCGTCGATCGGCTTGGCCAGCAGCATCGGCCCCATTACCACCGTTCGGAGCGCGTCCAGCGGAGACGGGAGCCGGCCCCGCGAGGCTTCGTCCCGGGGGCCCTGGGGCGGTTCGGGAAACACCGCCCGGAGGGTGTCGCCGTCGAGCGAGACCTCCGCCAGCGGCGCGATGCGCCCGGCAGTCCAGCCCAGGAGAGATCGGCCGTTGGCCGAGATGGCGGTGATGGTGGCGGTCCGCCCGGTGCAGGAGATACGCAGCGCCGGTGCGACGCCCAGCAGGCTTCGCTCCCCCGCGCCAGCGCCGGTTTCGCCCGACTCCAGCAGGAAGGTGCCGGGTTTGCGTCCGCCGTCCGAGAGCGCCGAGTAGAGCGCCAGCGGGTCGGGACTCCCGGTCACTTCCCGCACCAGCGGGAGGACCGCGCCCTCGGGCATCGGAGCGGTGACCATCACATCACCTTGCCGACCGCGTCCGCGATGGGCCGGAGCTCGCGCATCATCGCGGCGAACTGTTCGGGGAAGAGGCTCTGGCGGCCGTCGGACAGCGCGTTGGGCGGGTCGTTGTGCACCTCGACGAGCAGGCCGTCGGCGCCGCAGGCGAGCGCCGCCTTGGCCATCGGGGCCACCAGCTCGCGGTACCCGGTGCCGTGCGACGGGTCCACCAGGACCGGGAGGTGGCTTCGCTGCTTGATCACCGGGATGGCGTTGAGATCGAGGGTGTTGCGGGTGGCCGTCTCGAAGGTGGTGATACCGCGCTCGCACAGCATCACGTTCGGATTCCCCTCGGCCAGGATGTATTCGGCGGCCATGAGGAGGTCATCCACCTTGGCTGCCATCCCGCGTTTCAGGATCACCGGGAGCCGGCTCTTGCCCAGCGCCTGGAGCAGCCGGTAGTTCTGCATGTTGCGGGCGCCGACCTGGAAGGCCGCGGCGCACTCCTCGACCAGCGGCACGTCGCCGGCATCCACGACCTCGGTCACGACCGGAAGGCCGGTTTCCAGGGAGACCTCCTTGAGGATTTCCAGGCCGGTCGCCCCGAGGCCCTGAAAGGAGTAGGGGCTGGTCCGGGGTTTGTACGCGCCGCCCCGCAACGCGTGTCCCCCAGCGGCCTTCACGGCGCGCGCGGTGGCGAGGAGCTGCTCCCGGCTCTCGACGGCGCAGGGCCCCGCGATGACGGTGAACCGCCCCCCGCCGACCTGGGCGCCGCCGAGGTCCACGATGGTGTCGTGGGGGTGGATTTCCCGGCCTACCAGCTTGTAGGGCGCCAGGATCGGCTTGACGCTCTCGACCATCGGGTCGCTGTCGAGATGGAGGCTCTCGATGGTGCGCTCGTCGCCCAGAGCGCCCAAGACGACCCGTTCCTGGCCCGGCATGTAGAGGGGCCGGAGGCCGAGCGCCGAGATCCGGGCCATCAGCTCGTCGGCGTGCTCTTTGGTGGCATGGGGCTTCAGGACAATGATCATGCGCGTATCCGCAGGTGTGAAAAGGAAGAAGCCCACCGCCATTGCGGTGGGCTCCGTGACATCGCGAGTCTGAAAGGACTAGACTATGCGCACGCCGGCCCACCGCGGGAGGAACCGCGCCAGGGCCACCAGCTCCGGGTCGTGGGGGTCGTCATGGCTCCAAGTATCACCGCGCCCGGCGGGTTCGTCAAGCGGGCCGCCCTCACGGCTTCGGCTGCGTCAGCGTCACAAAGGGGGGATAGGCTCGGAGGACCTCGAGATCCACATCGCGATGCAGCCAGAGGTCGTATTCCCGGCCCTCGGCGAATGCGGTGCGCAGCAGCGCCACGGCCGAATCCCGCTCACCGAGCACCGCCGCGATCCGGGCCTGCCAGACCGCTGCCACACCGAAGCCGTGGGGCCGGGGCTCCGCGGCGAGCTTCCGGTCGAGGGTCCGCACGAGGTCCCGGTCGCCCAGGCGGGCGGCCAGCACGGCACGCAGCCCCACCTGGTCTACCGACGTGCCGGGGCCCGCCATCAGGCTGTCCGCGATGACGACGGCGTCTCGATAGCGCCCGAGGGCGTAGAGGGTCTGGGCCCGCAGGAACTGGCCATCGGCCGGATCCCCCCGTAACGGGTGGGCACTCGCCGAGAGGAGGCTTCGCTCCCAGTAGCGAATCGCCTCGGCGGTCCGGCCATGGGCGTGGAGCTCTTCCGCCGCCTCGCGCAGCAGCGTCGCCTCCGAGGCGCTGGGGTCAGAGGGGAGTTGCCTGGCGTCCGTAAGCAGCGATTCGATCTCGTTGGTGTTCCCCGTGGCGGCGAGGGCGCGCACCGAGGGGACGTACGCGAAGATTCGTCCCGGGTTGGCGCGGCGCGCCTCCTGCCCATCTTCGCGTTCCGCGGCGAAATCGCCCCGGAGGTGGTGGATGCTGCCGAGGAGGTCCCAGTACGACACCCAGCCGGCCATCGGTCCGCCCCGGCTCGGCAGGGTCCGGAGGGCCGCCTCGGCCTCGTCGAGATGGCCGGCCTGCATGGCCTGCAGCGCGTGGTTGTACACCGCCTTGGACGCGGGGGCCTCCGCGGCCACCAGGCGCACCGCCTGGAGAGCGCCCTCGTGATCGCCGGCCATCAGCGCCCGGCGATAGTCCACCCAGTGCTGCTGGTGGAGACTGAGCCGGTCCCGCATCCGCTGCAGCACATCGAGGACCGAGTCGGCAGCCGCAAATCGCTCGAGGTTGGACAGGCTGATCGAGGCGATGATCAGGGGCGCGGCGAAGGTAGTATCGATCTGCCAGGCGTGGACCGATCGCAGCGCCGCCTCCTCGAAGTCGTTGCGGACGTAGGCCTCGAGACCTTCGCTGGCCTCGAGGTACGCGGTCCAGGTCGGGGGCCGGGCCGGGCGTCCCACGTAGGTGATCAGCCGCTGGTCCACCGACGCCGCGAGAAACCCCATCAGGCGGTCGCGGGCGTCGGGCAGCACGTCCTGAGGCCGGGACACGGCGCTCTTCACCGGATCGATGGAGCCGGCGGTCCGGCCCCGCACCGCATCGTAGACGTAGATGCGCAGGACCAGGGAGTCCTTCTCCACCGTGAAATTCCCCGAGACCTGCAGCCCAGCACCGGTCATTCCCGCCAGTGTCGGCGCCGATTTGGTGGCGGGATTCTCGCTGAGGGCCCGTTCGATGGACCGGGTGGCCTGGAGCGCGCCGTCGCTGGGGACAACCTCCAGGACGCCGGTCTGCTGCAACCCGTCGGTGAGCCAGTCGGCCGCGATCAATCCCAGGCGGTCGAGTGCGGGAAGGCCGGTCTGGTTGGTGAACGCGGTCACGACCACCCGGTTGGGATGCGGTCCGGGCACCGGCCGCGGGATCAGCGTGCGGGCCAACAGGGCGCCGGCCAGCAGGGCCCCGATGCCCACGGCGTACATTACCCGGCGCCGGCGCCGCACCGGGGCCCGAAGGGCATCGGCGAAGGCCAGCGCCGAGGGGAAGCGGTCGCCGGGGAAGGGGGCCAGGGCGCGGTCGAGCGCACGCTCAATGCTTCGGGCCACGGCGGGCGGCGTGTCCTGGAGTCCCTTGAGCGGCCCCGGGGCCCGGCGTAGCGGCGGAGCCACGGGGGAGGGGCCCGTCACCGGAGACTCCCCCGCCAGCATCTCGTAGAGCAGGAGGCCAAGGGAATAGACGTCGGTACGCGGGTCGACCGGCATTCCGCCGACCCGCTGCTCCGGGCTCATGTAGCGCGGCGTGCCGACGATCATGTGCTCCTCGGTCAGCGTCGCGCTCGCGGCCGCATCGCGGGCCCGGGCTACCCCGAAATCGCTGACCACGGCGTGGCCCGACTCGAACAGGATGTTCTCGGGCTTGATATCCCGGTGCACGATGCCGCGCTGATGGGCGTACTGCAGTGCGTCCGCCACCTCGATGGCGATGGTGACGGCCTCCGCATGCGGCAGGTAGGACCGGTGCTCGAGGAGGGTGCGAAGGGTGGCCCCCTCGACGAAGGGCATCACATAGTAGAGCAGGCCTGAGGCGTCGCCGGAGTCATGGAGCGGCAGGATGTGGGGATGGGTCAGCGTGGCGACGATTTCGATTTCGCGCAGAAACCGCTGGGAGCCGAGGATGCCGGCCACCGCGGGGCGGAGCACCTTGACCGCCACCTGGCGGTGGTGCTTCAGGTCTTCCGCGAGCAGGACCACGGCCATTCCGCCGCTGCCCAATTCACGGATCAGCCGATAGCGATCCCCCAGCGCGGCGGTGAACCGTGCGGCAAGCTCGGGCTCGGCCTCCCTGGGCCCCGGTACGCCGACGTCCATCGCGGTAGGATAGCCCGGCCCTGCCGCCTTGGCCAACCGTGAGGCTCGCTAGCCGGGGCCCCGCCCTCAGGATAACATTCGCGGACTCACGGCCGCGGCCCGGCCGTCCAACCCCGAGGATCCCGTGGGCATCCATCGCATCAACACGTTCTTCGTCGAGGAGTTCAACAGTCCGGGCGATCTCCGGTTCCGGATCGAGACCGACATCAGGATTCCCGGCGGCGGTGCCGGCAAGGCCTTCCTTCGGCGCCTACGCAGGGCGGTCGAGTCGTCGCATCACGAGCGGGTGCGCGACCTGCTGCTCGCGCGGCTGACCGGACCGGCGCTCAAGCGGGGGGAAAAGGTCACCGCCGCCGACCTGATCCGGGTGCGCCGGCTGGTCACCGGCGCCATGAGCCCCCCGCGCAAGAGCCTGCCGGCGGAGCCACCCTCCGGAAGACGCCGGTAAGCAGCCCTCAGCGCTCGCCCAGCCAGCGGTCCTGCAGCACGGCCACCGGCTTGGTCAGGGTCCGGCCCGCTACGCTCAGCGTGACCAGGTAGGTGCCCGGCTCGACCGGCGGGGCGCCGCCGAACCCGAAGCCCCCACCTCCGCCGCCACCGCCGCCCGGCGTCGCGGTGGGCGACAGGTTCCACTGGACCCGGTTGAGTCCGGCCTCCCGGCTGCCGTCGAGGGTGCGGATGACCCGTCCGGTCGGATCCGCGATGCTGATCTTCACATCTCCCGCCGCCGGCGACTTGAGGTAGTAGCTGATGGCCGCGCCCCGGGGCGCATTCTCTCCCACGAACACCCGCTGCCCGCCGACCCGGTCCCCCGCCTGCTGGTCGTTGAGCCAGGCCACCGCCGGACGGATGTCGAACAGTACGGCGTCCTGGGCCGCGACCGCAGGGGTCAGCTGCTGGAGCGGCGTGATGTCGTCGGCGATCCACACGCTGCGCCCGTGGGTCGCGACGATGAGATCGCCATCTCGCGGGTGCACCAGAATGTCGTCCACCCGGACGGTGGGGAATCCAGTCATGAACCGCTTCCACTCCGCCCCGCCGTTGGTGGAGATGTAGAGACCGAACTCGGTTCCGACGTAGAGGAGGTCCTTGTTCTTCGGGTCCTCGCGCACCACCTGGAGGTTGCCGTAGCCGGGCAGGTTGTTGACCAGGCTCTGCCAGGTCTTCCCGTAGTCGCGGGTGACGTAGACGTACGGCTTCAGGTCGTCGCTGCGATGTCCATCCACCGCGACATACGCGGTTCCGGCGTCGAAGTGCGATGCATCGATCCGTGCCATCCAGTGCTGGTGGCCGGCGGGCAGTCCCGGAAGGTTCTTGCCCACCTCGGTGAAGGTCTGCCCGCCGTCCTGGCTCACCTGAAGATTCCCGTCGTCGGTGCCGGCCCAGACCACGCCGGGCATCACCGGCGATTCGGAGATCGAGATGATGGTGCTGTAGAAAGTGACCCCATCGTTCTTGGAGAGCATGGCCCGGTCGCCCGGGACGCCCATCATTTCGACCTTGCTGCGGTCGATTTGCCGGGTCAGGTCGGCGCTGGCGACCCAGGTGTCCCCGCGATTGTATGACTTGAAGAGCCGGTTGCCGCCCAGCCAGATGATGCCGGGGTTGTGGGGTGAGAGGACGAACGGCGTATTCCAGTTGAACCGGTACTGGTCGCCGGAGGCGGCGTTGACCACGTTGGGCGGGCCGCCGCCGAATCCCCCGCCGCCGCCGCCGCCCGGCGCCCGGCCCCCCGTGGTCGGGGCGCGAGGCCGGATGCTCTGGGACCGTCCGGTCGAAAGGTCATACCGGTTGGTCGCGCCATTCTGCGACTCGCTGTAGACGATGTGGTGGTCCGTCGGGTCCACCGCGGTGTAGAACCCGTCGCCTCCGCCGATACCGAACCAGTCGGAATTCAGGATGGCGTTGCGGCCCCGGATGCCGCTGGGGCCGCCCCAGCTGCCGTTGTCCTGCAGGCCGATGTATACGTAGTACGGTCGCCGCAGGTCCGCGGTGACCACGTAGGCCAGTCCGGTGGCCATGGTGGAGATGAAGTCCCAGGTCTTGCCCTGGTCCCAGCTCACGTCCAGCCCGCCGTCGTTCCCGATCATCAGATGCCTGGAGTTCCTGGGATCGACCCAGATGGCGTGCTGATCCACGTGGGCCGGCGCCGCGTTCCCGCCCGCGACGTCGAGGGTCGCAAAGGTCTTCCCGCCGTCGGCCGACTTCGCCACCGGGAGCCCGGCGACGTACACCACGTCGGCGTTGGCCGGATCGACCCTGAGCTGGCTGAAATACATCGGCCGGGCGTTGCAGTTGCTGGTGAGTTTCCAGGTCCGGCCTCGATCGTCGGAGCGGAAGACGCCCCCGCCCGCCGGGCTGAGCTCGGGCGGCTTCCGGGGCGGCTGCGCGGTCGGGGGCGGGGACGCGGCGCCCGCTCCGCCTCCGCCTCCACCACCCCCTCCTCCGAATCCACCCCCGGGACCCCCGTTGTTGCACCAATTGAAGCCGCCGCCCCCGCCACCGCCGCCGCCCCCACCGGGTGCGGCGGGTGTGGCCTCGGTGTTGGCCGCCGCACCCGCGGCCGCGGCCACCGCCGCGGCACCCGACTGGCCCGCCTCGATCTGGGCGTAGACCACGTTGGGATTCGAATGGGAGACGCCCAGCGCGATCCGGCCGTAGGTTCCCGGCGGAAGCCCGTTGCCCTCGAGCTTGCGCCAGGTCCGGCCGGCGTCCTCGGTCTTCCACAGCGCGCTGCCGGGACCGCCGCCGCTGAAGCAGCATCCGGTCCGCAGCCGCTGGTAACTGGCGGCGTAGAGGATGCTGCTGTTGGCCGGGTCCATCGCGATGTCGGTGAAGCCGGTGTAGTCGTCCACGTACTTGATCTTGCTCCAACTCGCGCCGCCATCGGTGCTCTTGAAGATGCCGCGGTCGGGGTTGGGGCCGAACAGATGGCCCGGCGACGCGACGTACACGGTCTCGGGGTGGCGGGGATCGATCAGGATGCGCGCGATGGACTGGGTTTCCCGGAGGCCGATGTTGGAAAATGTCTTGCCGCCGTCGGTGGACTTGTAGATCCCGTCGCCGAAGGAGGTCGTCTGGCGGTTGTTCGGCTCCCCGGTCCCGACGTACACGATGTCGGGGTTGGTTGGATGGATCGCGATGTCGCCGATCGAGGCGGTGCCGTAGGTCTGGAATACCGGTTCGAAGGTGGTCCCGTTGTTTTCCGACCGGAAGACGCCGCCAACGGCATAGCCGACGTAGATGATGTTCGGGTCGCTCTCCGAGACCGCGATGTCGTCGATTCGTCCGCCCATGCTCGCGGGGCCGATGGAGCGAAACCGGAAGGGTGCGAGCCAGGGATCGGTCGAGAGATTGATCGGGGGCGTCCGGGCCGGGGCAGGGGCCGGACCCTGGGCGGTCGCGAATTTGGGGGAAAGCAATACGGCGAGCAGCGGGCCGGCGACGCGCGCCACGCGTCGGAATACGAGAGCCATGGCCGATGTCCTGGTGCGGGGGGAGACCGAATTGTAGCTCCGCCCCGGTCATGACGCTAAGACGCTAAGACGCTATGACGCTACGACGCTACGACGCTACGAGGCTGGGAAGCTGCCTTCCCGGCCGAGGGGCTGTTTCCTAGCGTCGTAGCGTCCTCGCGTCTTACATCTTCAATTGCGCCCGCGCCGCCTTGCACATGTCGAGATGGGCCTGGAAGGCCGGGGCCACCTTCTCCACGAAGGCCTTGAGCTCCGCATTCTGAATGGCGGGCAATAGGGTCTTGGTCACGGCGTCGATGACCGCCTGGTGATAGGCGATCTCGTGGTCGAGGAAAGCCTTGTCGAACGCAGCGCCGGCGAGGGCCTTGAGCTCGGTGAGCGCCTTGGCGTGCTGGGCGGCGAAGGGATTGACCGCCGGGGGCGTCGGGGTCACCCCGAGCTTCTTGGCCAGGTCTCGCCCCTGCTGCCGGACCGCCTTGTGATCGCGTTCCAGCGACGTGCCCACCGCCCGTACTTCCTTGGAGGAGCCCTTCCCGGCGCCCAACACGCCGGTCTCGATGTCGTAGGTATTCGCGGCGTCGAAGATGGCCACGATGGTCGCGTCATTGAGGGCCTGGGCAGCGGCCTTCGGCGCCGCCGGCCCGGAGTGCGCCAGGAGAGACAGTCCGGCCAGAATCGGGAGGAACATGGAAACGCCCGCCTTTCGAAAATTGGAGGAAACGACAATAAATACAGTATTTACTACGATTATTGGCAAAATCAACCCCCGTGCCTAGATTGGGGCATGAGCCCGCTCGACTGGTCTCAGCGCTTCCGCGAGTCCACCCGCGGCCGGATCGTGGCCCGGCTCCCGCGGGGGCTGGCCACGGTCGAGGAGCTGGCCGCGGCGGTGGGGCTCACCGAGAACGGCATCCGGGTCCATCTGGCTACGCTGGAGCGCGACGGCTGGATTCGCGGGGAGGGCGTCCGCCGGGCCGAGGGGCCGGGCAAGCCGGCCACGCTCTACCGGCTGGCGCCCGAGGCCGAGCCGCTGCTCTCCAGCGCCTACCGCCCCCTGCTGCTCGCCTTGCTGGGCGTGCTCTGCGAGCGCCAGAAGCCGGCGGGCCTCCGCGCCGTGCTGCGGGAAACCGGCCGGCGGCTGGCCGCGGAGCTGGCCCAGGGCGGCGACCCGGGGCAGAAGCCCGCCGACCGGGTCGCCGCGATCCTGGGCGCGTTGGGGGGCGAGGTGGAGGTGGTGGAGGAGGGCAGGGGGCGGTTGACGGTTCGGGGCTTCGGGTGCCCGGTCGGCGAGGCGGTGAAGATCACCCCTGCGGCCTGCAGTGCGGTCACCGCGCTGCTGGAAGGCGCCCTCGATGCCCGGGTCGTGGAGCGGTGTGACCGCTCCGGGTCTCCCCATTGCTGTTTCGAGGTGAGTCGACGCGCGGGTTGAGTGGCGGGGATGTGCCCCCGTCGTTTGTTTTGGCGATGCCCCGATTCCACTCCTTCGGCGAAACGCGCCACAGCGCCGAGCAGAGCGGCTTCTTCAAGTGGTTCATGCTGGACCCGGTGGCGGCCGACAAACCGGCGCCCCACAAGTTCGCCGCCCACTACCGGCCCAACGGCCCCGCCTTTCACGACCTCACCGAGTTCATCGTGGTCGACGATGAGGAGGACCGGCTCCAGAGCCTGGAGCTCCGGCTGGCCCGGGAATTCATCGACCATCCCCGCAACGGTCTCTTCGCGAGAGACATCGCCAAGAGCCTGCTCCGGGGCGCGATCGACGAGCCGGATGCCACCGCGCTGGCCGACCTGGCCAACGAGATCGAGTTTCCTCGGCACCCGGCGGTGCCGGTGATCACCGCCCGGACCGCCGAGGTCGCCTTGCCCGACCAGCCCACGCCGGGGTACCAGGTCTTTCTGGGGAAGCGGGGGCGGTACGAGCAGCGGCTAGGGAGCAACGTGCTGGTGCTGGAGAACTACGTCCGCGAGTCGGCGCCCTGGCTGCGGGTGGTCCTGACCGCGAAGTGAAACCGGAGGAGCGCTAGGCGGGCCGGCCGATTCGCCTGACGGCGGCCGCGTGGGCGAGCACCACCGCGGGGTCCTGCTGCATCGCGTCGTGGTAGTGGCGCTGGAACTCGTCCCCCTCCTCGGAGGGATTGAACAGCCGCCCCGCCTGCTCCAGGAGTGCCTCGGCGGCGCCGGGCTGCGGCGGGTCCTTCGCGGTCACCAGCTCGTCGATCTGTACCACCAGCTCGGTCATCGGATGCAGCCAGGCGAACCACGGATCGTGGATGACCAGCTGCAGCAGCCGGCCGGAACTCGGGATCGGCCCCATGGTGCGCTCGTAGCGGGCCCGGTCGTAGTCCAGGAGGGCCTTGTGGACCGCGAGGAGCGCGTCGCGGGCGGTATCGAGCCGGGCGCGCAGCGCCGGGGGGATCCGGTCGGCGGGAGCAGGAGGCTGGCTCACGCGGCTGAACATATACGACAGTAGATTCGGAGCACCAGAGTCCCCGCACCGGAGTCCAGCCTTCTGATGACGGACGCAGCGCAGGACTTCCTTGGCCGGGTCGCCATCATCACCGGCGCCGCCAGGGGACTGGGCCGGGCCGCGGCCGAGCGCCTGCTCGAGCGGGGCGCGTCCGTCGCCGTCAACGTGCGGGACCGGGAGCGTGCCGAGGCGGTGGTTCGGGAGCTGGGCGGAGCCAGCCTGGCCATCCCCGGCGACGTCGGGGCCGAGGGCATGCCCGAGGAGCTGGTCCGTCGCACCCTCGAACGGTTCGGGCGGGTGGACATCCTGATCAACAACGCCGCCCTCCCGCTCACCACCCGGTTCGAGCAGATCAGCGCCGAGGAGTGGCGCCGGGCCGTCGAGATCAACCTCACAGCCCCGTTTCTCCTCACCCGGGCGGTGCTGCCCGCGATGAAAGCCCGTGGCTACGGCCGCGTGGTGAACATCTCGTCCACTGCGGGCCGCATGGTGAGCACCCTTGGCGGGGCGCACTATACCGCTACCAAGACCGGCCTGTTGGGCCTGACTCGGGCGGCCGCCAAGGAGCTCGGCATCTACGGCATCACCGTCAACGCGGTCTGTCCCGGCATGATCGACACCGAGCTCACCCGGGAAAGCGCCACGCCCGAGCAGCTCGAGCGGCACGCCAGGGGCTACCCGATCCCCCGGCTCGGCACCGCGCGGGAAGTGGCCGACACGATCTGCTTTGCCGCTTCGGAGGCGGCCGGCTATATCACCGGAGCGGTGTTCGATATCAACGGCGGCGACCTGATGCTGTGAGGAGCGGATGAAAGAAAGCACTCGCGTGCTGGTCGCCCTGGGAGCGGGACTCGCCGGTGGGGCGGCCATCGCCGCCTCGGGGAACCCCCGGCTCCTCCACGCCGCCGAATCGATCGCCCCGGTCGGGGTGGTCTGGATCAACGCGATCCGGATGACGATCATCCCGCTGGTCATCTCGCTGCTGATCACCGGCGTGGCCGGGGCCAGCGACATTCGCGCCATCGGGCGCATCGGCGGGCGCTCGCTGCTGACCTTCTTCCTGCTGCTGCTCGGCACCGCCGCCGTGATCATGCCGCTGGCGGCGCTGGTCTTTTCGCGGCTCCCTCCGGGTGGGGCGGCGCCGCTTCCGGCCGGGGCGGCGGAGGCGGCGAGCCAGCTCGTGGCCAGCGGGGAGGTGCCGGGGTTCGGCTCGTGGCTCATCTCGCTGATCCCGACCAATCCGATCGCCGCGGCGGCCAGCGGCGCGATGCTGCCACTGGTGCTCTTCACCCTGCTGCTGGCCCTGGCCATCGCGCGGAGCGGGGGCAGCACCCGGGACACCCTGCTGGGATTCTTCCGCGCCCTCAGCGAGGCCATGCTGGTGATGGTGCGCTGGGTCGT
>JBGPLG010000032.1:0-40214 GCA_041486305.1 Gemmatimonadota bacterium | reverse complement strand
TTTACATCTGGTTCCGCCGCCGCGGGTGGCTCAAACGGAGCGGCCGATGATCGATGCGCTGGTAGGGGCAGGAGTCGGCGCCCTGGTCGGTGCGGGCGCAGCCTTCTGGCTCGTCAACCGCCGCATGGCGCAGGTACCGGCGGCAGTGCCGGCCGCGGAGGGTCCGCCGCTGCTGGAGTGGATTCTCCGGGCCAACGGTGCCACCGGGGCCTGGTTGATCGGGCCGGGCACCCGCGAAGTGGCGGTGCCCAGGCACGGGATTCCCGACGATCTGGATCGGGTGGTCCGGGCCCGGCTCGAGCATCAGCGAATGGGCGATGGACAGGGAGTCGAGCAGCTGGGCTCCGGCACACTGGTCTTCGCGAGTCTCGACGGCCGTGCGGCCGGACTGCAGCTCCCTCCGGGCAGCTCGACCGGGGTTCGCGCGACGGCCCAGCGCGACTTGGCACGGTTGCTCGACTACGATCGCTGGCGGCCGGTGCTGGCGGCCGTCGTCCGGGACCAGGATTCCCCTGGAGAATCGGTGGAGAGCGTGGCGCTGCGGCTGGCCATCCAGCTGGAGAGGATGCTCGGCGTGGAAACCTGCGTCGCGCTTCCGCGAGCGGCCGGGGTGGAGATTGCCGGTGTGTCACTGCGGTCCGACAAGCGGCTGCTTCGGGCCCTGGTAGAGAAGGGAAGCGCCCTCGAACAAGTGGCCATCGGCAACTCCGGGCCGAAGACCGGGATCGTATCGCCATTCGGATTGGTCCGGGCCGACCGGCGAAAGCGGAGCGATCCGGCCTACGTCTGTCCCATTCCCGGAGAGCGGGGACCGGCAGGTGCCATCGCGGTCTGGACCCAGGATGGTGCGGAGCCTGGGGCGCAACTGGCCGTCTTCCGATCCGCCATCGAAGCCGCCGGGCCCCGGCTGCTCGCGGCCCTGGAACGGCGAGCCCTGGAAGAGGCGGCGGCGCGGGATCCGCTGACCGGCCTGCGGAACCGGCGCGGCTTCGACGAGGTGATGACGGCGTTCGGCGACCCGTCGGGAGCACTGATCTACGCGGATCTGGATCACTTCAAGAGCGTCAACGACAAGCTGGGCCATCCGGCCGGTGACGAGGCGCTGAAGCATATGTCGAAAATCCTGATGCAGGCGGTGCGGGACGATGACACCGTGGCCCGGATCGGCGGAGAGGAATTTGCCATCTGGCTCCCCGGCGCCTCAGTAGAGCGGGGCAGGGAGGTCGCGGAGCGCATTCGTCAGGCGCTGGCCTTCAGCGACTGGCAATGGCAGGGCGAGATATGGAGGCTGACGGCCTCGTTTGGAGTGGCCGCCTGCCCGGAAACCGCGGCCACGCGGGAGACGCTACCGGCGCAGGCGGACGCGGCGCTGTACACGGCCAAACATGCGGGGCGGAACCAAGTGGCGGTCGCGGGGGTCCGTAGGCCGGAGGACTCAACCAAACGTCAACTATGAACGTTCATGTGATAAGTCGCTTCCTATAAGCATCCTATCCTATTCTAAAATAGTGATTTACTCCATTCATCTCGTAGCGGGGTGACGCCAAGCCTCCGATCCCCGAATCCTTGCCGGCGACCCCGGTTTCCATTAGGATGCAGCACCACCCAATAGGGGGCGACTGGTTTCGACGGGTCAGTAGAAGGTATGGCAGCGTGCCCAGGTCCAGGTCCCTGGTTAAACCGCTTGGAAACGTTCAACTGCCAACTCTGATTTGGCGCTGGCTGCGTAAGCTGAGCTAAGCTCGCTCTACGCACCTTCGGCGACGAAGCCCGTCCGGGGCGTCGGCGTCGAATAGCAAAGCCGGGCTGGCCTGCCGTGGTCCTCCGACGCGGCGGGCGAGATTATTCGGAGGTTCGTTCCGGGAAGGTTGGCCGAGGACCGGCCCGGGACCACGCGAAGACATCGGCCTACGCACGTAGACGCTGCACTGGAAGCTGGTTCGGACCAGGGTTCGATTCCCTGCGCCTCCATCACCACAGGGTTCAGGACACCGGGGCCGGGGGTTTCCTCCGGCCCCGGTTTCCTTTCCCCTCTAGGCAGGGCTCCCTCGCGGGAGCATCTTTCGGGCAGCCCATGCTCAAGTCACGCCGTTTCTTCGCTGCCTTCTGGCTGGTCTCTGCCGCGGGGTCCCTTGCCGCACAGAACCCGGTAACGCCCCCGCGCCTCGGCACGATATCGTTCCCGACGTCCGGCTCCCCGGCCGGTCAGGACGCCTTCGTCACCGGCGTGCTCTATCTGCACAGCTTCCAGTATGAGAGCGCGGAGAAGGAGTTCCGCCGGGCGGAAGCGCTCGACCCCGGATTCGCGATGGCCTACTGGGGCGAGGCGATGACCTACAATCACGGTGTCTGGAATGAGCAGGACTCGGTCTCGGCGCGTGCCGCGCTGCAGCGGCTGGGGGACGGCCCCGACGGGAGGCGCGCCAAGGCCAAGACTGTCCGGGAGCAGCGTTACCTCGAAGCGGTCGAGGCGCTCTACGGCCCCGGATCCAAGCCGCGCCGGGACACGCTGTACGCGGAGGTCATGGAGCGGCTGGTCCGGGAGGAGCCGCTCGATCTCGAGGCCAAGGCGTTCTATGCGCTGGCGCTCCTCGGGCTCAACCAGGGCGTACGGGACACGGTCACGTATCTCCGCGCGGCGTATTACGCGGATACCGTCTTTCGGGCCAACCCCACCCATCCCGGCGCCGCCCACTATCTGATCCACTCGTTCGACGACCCGATCCACGCGTCCCGCGGACTCGAGGCGGCCCGGGCGTACTCCCACATTGCCCCGGACGCCGCGCACGCGCAGCACATGACGACCCACATCTTCCTCGCGCTGGGCATGTGGGACGAGGTGGTGTCCCAGAACCGTATCGCGGTCGGGCTCACCGCCATGGTGCCGGGACACTACTCCAGCTGGCTGGTGTACGGCCTGATCCAGCAGGGACGCTACGACGCGGCTCGCGAGCTCATCGAATCGATGCGAAAGGGCCTGGTCGGTGGCGCATTGCGGAACGGGTATACCGCGCTGGTCGAGATGCGGGCTCACTACCTGCTCCACTCGGAGAACTGGCGCAGCAACGTCTTCAGCTACCGGGTCAACTACGACAAGATGACGACGCTGGGCAACGTCATCGACGTCTTCACCGACGGGGTCATCGCCTTTCGGCGCAGAGACGAGGCGGCCCTCTCCACCGCCACGACCGAGCTGGCTCGTCTGGTCGATGCGCTGCGGGTCGACCTGGGCGCGGGCGATCCCGGCGCGATCGCCGGACGGGTCATGGCCCGCGAGCTGGGCGGGATGCGGCTCTTTCTCGGCGACTCCCGCGACCAGGCGGTGAAGGTGCTGCGCGAGGCGGCGGCGATCGAGGATGCGATGCCCATGGAGTACGGGCCGCCGGTCATCGTGGACCCCTCCCATGAGGTGCTGGGCACCATGCTCCTCGAGATGGATCCCGTCGCGGCCAAGGTCGAGTTCGAGAAGGCCCTTCGCCTCGCGCCGGGCCGCACCCGGGCGTTGATCGGCCTGGCCCGGGCGGCCGTCGCCACCGGCGACAAGGCCACGGCCGTACGCGCCATCGCACAGGTGAATCTCAACTGGCACACCGCGGATCCGGATGCCCGCGCCGAGCTGGCGCCGCTCTCCCGCGTCGTGAGCCGGATGCCCTAACCCGACAGCCGCTCGAACGCCTGCCAGGCCAGGGCGTGCGCGCCCGCCGCGGTCGGCGCCATGCAATTGAGGTGGCCCATCTTCCTGCCCGGGCGCGCCTCCCGTTTTCCGTAGAGGTGAAGCTTGACGCCCGGCAACGCGAGCGCGGCGGCCCAGTCCGGCTCGCCGCGCTGCCAGAGGTCTCCCAGCAGATTGATCATGCAGACCGGGGTGAGCAGCCGCGGCGCCGAGAGCGGAAGCCCGCACAGCGTCCGCACCTGCTGCTCGAACTGGCAGACATCGCAGGCGTCCTGGGTAAAGTGCCCGCTGTTGTGGGGCCGCGGGGCGATCTCGTTCGCATAGAGTCTCCCACCGTCCGCGACAAACAGCTCCACGCCCAGCACACCGACGTATTCGAGTCGCACTGCCACGTCGGCGGCCATGGCGAGGGCCTGTTCGGTGACCTCGCGCGACAGGTGCGACGGCACCGTGGTCGTATGGAGAATCCCGTTGGCGTGGACGTTCTCTCCGGGAGGAAAGGCTGCCACCGCGCCATCGGCTCCCCGCGCCATCACGACGGAGAGCTCCGACTCCAGGGCCAGCCGCCGCTCCAGCACGCAGGCCACCCCTCCAAACGAAGCGAAGGCGCGGCGCGCTTCCTCTCGGGTACCCACCGCGGCCTGGCCCTTCCCGTCATACCCGAGTCGGCTGGTCTTGAGCAGCGCCGGCGCGCCGATCGCCTCCCAGGCAGCCTCGAGGCCGTCGGCGTCGGTGACCGGATGGAAGGACGCCGTCGGTATGGCCGAATCCTGCAGGAAGGCCTTTTCGCGGAGCCGGTCCTGGGCGATGGCGACGGCGCCGGGATCGGGGCGTACCCGCACCCGGCGGGAGAGGAACTCGAGCGCCGGTGCCGGGACGTTTTCGAATTCGGTGGTGACCGCGGAGGCCGAGGTGGCCAGGGTTTCGAGGGCCGCCGGGTTGTCGTACGCGGCGCACAGGTGACGGTTGGCGATGCCTCCGGCGGGCGAGTAGGGATCAGGGTCGAGCACCACCACCTCGTACCCCATGGTGCGGGCCCGTGCCGTGAACATGCGTCCGAGCTGGCCCCCGCCGAGCAGGCCGAGGGTCGCGCCGGGCAGAATCATCCCGAGACGGGCTTCGGCAGGGTGATGGACCGGACCTCGCTGTCCTGGGTGGCCCGGAATCGCTCGAGCTGGGCCCGGAGGCCGGGATTCGCGACCGCGAGCATGGCGATGGCGTGGAGGGCGGCGTTGTGAGCGCCGGCCTCGCCGATCGCGAAGGTGGCGACGGGGACCCCGGCCGGCATCTGTACGATCGAGAGCAGTGAGTCGAGACCCTGAAGGTGCTTCGACGGCACCGGGACACCCAGGACCGGTAACACCGTCTTGGAGGCGAGCATCCCCGGCAGGTGCGCGGCGCCGCCGGCGCCGGCGATCAGGCAAACCAAGCCCCGCCCCGCCGCAGTCGACGCGTATTCGTACAGCAGGTCGGGCGTCCGGTGGGCCGACACCACGCGGGTCTCGTAGGCCACCCCGAATTCGGCCAGTCGCCGGGCGGCGTGCTGCATCACGTCCCAGTCCGAGCTCGAGCCCATTACGACGCCGACCAGGGGGTTCGCCATGCGGTCCTCGTCTCGGGGATGGAGTGGGTCGCTCGCGGATAATCACCAGAGCCGCCCCCCGGATCAAGCAAGTGCAAACCAGCGTGGGGGATACGGGAGACCGAAAAGTTGTCCCCCCATCATGTTCGAGTGCAACTCGTTGTCCCCATTCATCATTGCCTCATCGGACCCGAGTGGCCCGGCACATGCTCTATATGGCACGGTCCGGGACACCTTCTTCCGGCGGGACACCAAACGCGGACGACATGACCGTACCTTCTCGGCCGGACAGAGTGGTCAAGCCGCTGGTCGAACGACTCCTCCTTCGGAGCCGGTTCGGGCGACGCCTGCTCCTCCTGTTCATGATTTGCGCGCTGGTGCCGACCTGTGCAGTCGCCTACCTCTCGTTCAAGAGCGTGTCGGCTCAGCTGACCGAGCAGAGCCGCGAGCGGCTGGCGGCGCTGGCGAGTGCCGCGGGCAAGACCCTGTTCGACCGGCTGACCTTTCTCGAGAATGACTTGCGGAAGGTGGTCCCGCGGCTCAAGCAGTGCGACGGCGATGGCGCCGATTCCGCAAGCAAGGATTGCGGTGAAGGCCTGCTCTACGCCGTGGAGGCCCTGGCGCGGGTGTCCGGTGACAGCACCTCGCTGATGGTCGGAGAGGCCGAGCGGGTGGTCAACATCAACCGCACGGCCCTGCCCGATCTGGATCCCGGCCAGAGCACCGTCATCACCCAGCGTGGCGCGGGCACCGAGTCCGGCGTGTACCTGGTGCACCGTCCGTCCGGCCCCGGGTGGGCCGCGACCCGGTTCGTCGCCCGGATCGATCCTTCGTATCTCTGGAGTCCCGCCGACGACGAAGCGCTTCCGGGCAGCGTCAACCTGGCGCTCTGGGATCCGGCGGCCGGCATTCTCGGCGGGTCCAGCCGGCCCACCGTGCTCTCTCCCGATGTCACGAAACGCATGGCGTCCGCCACCCGGGGCACCGTCGAATGGCCCGGAGAAACCGGCGCGTCGGTGGCCACCTGGTGGTCTCTGCCGGAGACCCGCCGGTTCAAGTTCCCGGCGTGGCGGGTGCTGCTGAGCGAGCCCCAGTCGGATGTCCAGGCGCCGATGGCCGCCTTCTCGCGGACCTTTCCGCTCTTTCTGACGTTCGCGCTCTTGATGGTGCTGGTCCTGGGGATCAGCCAGATCAGGAAGAGCCTGGTTCCGCTCGCCGAGCTGCGCCGGGGTACCCGGCGCATCGCCGACCGGGACTTCGAAACCCCGGTGGACGTCTCCAGCGGTGATGAGCTGCAGGAGCTGGCCGGAGCCTTCAACGCGATGACGCTTCAGCTGGGCCGCCAGTTCCGCGCCCTCAAGACCGCCGCGGAAATCGATCGCGCGGTGCTCTCCTCGGTGGATACCGCGGCCATCGTGCAGACGGTGCTCGACCGGGTGCCGGAGATCGCCCCCTGCGAATGCCTGAGCGTGACGCTGCTGGAGCAGGAGAGCAGCTCGGTGGGAACCACCTGGACCTGCCTCTGCACCCCGGAGCGGCCCAATCGGATGGCCACGGTGCTGACGCCCGACGACATCAAGGAGACCCGGCGGCATCCCGAGCGCCTGGTGTACGGGACCGACCTCGCGATTCCCGAGTACCTCTCCCATTTCCGCCGCGCCGGCGAAACCGTGGTGGTGGAAGCGTACCCCCTGGGTTACGGCGGCGAGCTGCTTGGTGTCCTGGCGGTCCGGCGCAAGCGCGGCCTGGTCTCCGAAGAAGAGACCGTGCAGGTTCGCCGTCTGGCCGACCAGGTGGCGGTGGCGCTCTCCAACGCGCGGATGGTGGACCAGGTCCGCTTCCTCGCCTTCTACGACAGCCTGACCCGGCTGCCCAACCGGGTGCTCTACAAGGAGCGGCTGGCCCAGGCGCTGGTCCGGGCCGAGCGCACCCACAAGCTGGTGGGAGTCTGCTTCCTGGACCTCGACCACTTCAGCAGGATCAACGACACGCTGGGGCACGATCTCGGCGACGTACTGCTGAAGGAGGTCGCCGCGCGGCTGGTGGCCTGTTCGCGGCCGGGCGACAGCGTGGCGCGGGTCGGCGCGGAAGAGAGTGTGGCCGAGGTATCCCGCCTGGGCGGCGACGAGTTCACTGTCATCCTGCCCGACATCAGCGATCCGCAGGATGCGGTGCGGGTGGCCCGGCGGCTGCTCGAGGCGTTCCGCCTGCCGCTCCGGCTGGGGAGCCAGGAGGTCTTCGTCACGACGTCGATCGGGGTGGCGATCTATCCGTTCGACGGCGCCGATACCGAGGAGCTGCTCAAGAGCGCCGACGTGGCCATGTATCACGCCAAGGAGCAGGGCCGCAACACCTACCAGCTCTATTCCTCCTCGATGAATGCCGAGGCCATGGCGCGGATGCAGCTGGAAATCCAGCTCCGCAAGGCGGTGGAATCGGGGGAATTCACCATCTGGTACCAGCCGATCGTCGATCTCAAGACCGGCAAGCCCACGGGGGCCGAGGCGCTGGTGCGCTGGGCCCATCCGGAGCGCGGACTGGTCTCGCCCGGAGAGTTCATCTCCCTCTGCGAGGAGTGCGGGCTCATCGTGCCCCTGGGCGAGTGGATCCTGCGCACGGTCTGCACCCAGGCCAAGGCATGGGAAAACGTCGGGCTGGGCCCGATGCGAATGAGCGTCAACCTCTCGGCCCGGCAGCTCCGTCACGACGGCATCGTCGATACGGTGCGGACGATTCTCCGGGAGACCGGGTTCCGTCCCGGGGGCCTGGTGCTGGAGCTGACCGAATCGATGCTGATGGAGCCCGCCGGTATCGTGGGCCGCACCATCCGCGAGCTGGCCGACCTCGGTGTCAGTCTGGCCATCGACGACTTCGGTACCGGCTACTCGTCGCTCAGCTACCTCAAGAACTTCCCGGTCAAGACCCTGAAGATCGATCGATCGTTCATCATGAACGTCACCACCGATCCGGGTAACGCGGCGATTACCACCGCGATCATCGCGCTGGCGGGGGCCATGGGGCAGGAGGTCGTGGCGGAAGGGGTCGAGACGACGGCGCAGGCGGATTTCCTGAGGGAGCACGGCTGCCACCTGGGGCAGGGTTTCCTGTTCGGGAAGCCGCTGCCGGTGACGGCGTTCGAGAACCGCCTGCGGGGAGACGAGCCGGTCCAGGCCGGCGCCGCCGCTGGGGCCGTGGGAGCGTCGGCCTAGCCGGGCGCTACACCGTGGCGCGGGTGCGATTCATGGTGCCGCGTTCGGCCAGAGCCGCCTGCGCCGCGGCCAGCCGGGCGATCGGCACCCGGTACGGTGAGCAGGAGACGTAGTTCATCTTCTGGGCCTCGCAGAAGGCCACCGCCCCCGGCTCGCCGCCGTGCTCGCCGCAGATGCCCACCTTGAGATCCGCCCGCGCTTCCCGCCCCAGCTGCACCGCCATCGCGATGAGCTTGCCCACCCCCTCGATGTCCAGCTGGATGAACGGGTCCGACTCGATGATGTTGCGCTCCAGGTAGGCGGGCAGGAACACCCCCGCGTCGTCCCGCGACAGCCCCCAGGTGGTCTGGGTCAGGTCGTTGGTGCCGAACGAGAAGAACTGGGCCTCCCGCGCGATCTCGTCCGCGGTGAGGGCGGCGCGGGGCAGCTCGATCATGGTGCCGAGCAGGAACGGCACCGCCAGCTGCCGCTCCCGAAAGACTTCCTCCGCGACCTGGCGCACGATCAGCGCCTGTTTGCGGAATTCCACGACGTGCGCCACGAGGGGAATCATGACCTCGGGCTGGACCCGCCCCTTGCGTGCGGCGATGGTGCAGGCGGCCTCGAAGATGGCCCGCACCTGCATTGCGGTGATCTCGGGATACATGATGCCCAGGCGGCAGCCCCGGAGGCCCAGCATGGGGTTGACCTCCGACAGCGACGCCACGATCCGCTCCACTTCCGACACCGTTTTGCCCATGTCCTTGGCCAGCGCGGCGATCTCGGCCGGCTCCTTGGGCAGGAACTCATGGAGCGGAGGGTCGAGCAACCGGATGGTGACCGGATAGCCCTCCATGGCGCGGAAGATTCCCTCGAAGTCGGTGCGCTGCATCGGGAGGAGCTTGTCGAGCGCCTTCTTCCGCCCGGCTTCGTCGGAGGCCAGGATCATCTCCCGCATGGCGCCGATGCGTTCGCCCTCGAAGAACATGTGCTCGGTGCGGCAGAGGCCGATGCCTTCGGCGCCGAAGTCGCGCCCCCGGTGGGCATCGGCCGGGGTATCCGCGTTGACCCGCACCCGGAGATGCCGCCGTTCGTCGGCCCAGCCCATCAGGCGCGCATAATGGCTGGACAGCTCCGGGGGCACCAGGCGGGCGCGGCCCGCGAACACCCGCCCGGTGCTGCCATCCACCGTGATCCAGTCGCCGTCGCCCACCCGGCGGCCGTCCACCGAGAACGCCAGGGCCTGTTCATCCACCTCGATATCGTGCGCGCCCGCCACGCAGGGCTTGCCCATGCCGCGCGCCACCACCGCGGCGTGGGAGGTCATGCCGCCGCGCGCAGTGAGGATGGCCTTGGCGGCAACCATGCCGTGGAAGTCTTCCGGGCTGGTTTCCCGCCGCACCAGGATCACCGGCTCTCCCTTGCGGCCGCGCGCCTCGGCCTGGTCGGCATCGAAGACGGCCGCGCCGCTCGCCGCGCCGGGTGACGCCGGCAGGCCGGTGGTGAGCAGATCGAGCGCCTCCTTGGGATCGATGGTGGGATGGAGGAGCTGGTTGAGGTCGTTGGGCGGCACCCGGGCGATGGCCTCCTCCTCCGAGATCAGGCCTTCATCCACCATTTCCACCGCCGAACGGACCGCAGCCTGGCCGCTGCGCTGCGCCCGGCGGGTCTGCAGCATGTACAGCCGGCCGTGCTCGATGGTGAACTCGAGGTCCTGAAGGTCGCGGAAGTGCCGTTCCAGCGTGCGAGCCACCCGCTCCAGGTCGGTGTAGGCGGCCGGCAGCTGCTCCCGGAGCCGGGCGATCGGCACCGGCGTCCGGATCCCGGAAACGACATCTTCGCCCTGGGCGTTGAGGAGGTATTCCCCATAGAGCGTACGCTCGCCGGTAGAGGGATCCCGGGTGAAGGCCACCCCGGTCCCGGAGTCCTCGCCCATGTTGCCGAAGACCATCCCCATGACCGTGACGGCGGTGCCCATGGCATCGGGAATGTCGTGATGTTTGCGGTAGTCGATCGCGCGGCGGGTGTTCCAGCTTTCGAAGACCGCGGCCACCGCGCCCCAGAGCTGATCCATCGGATCCTCGGGAAAATCCTTGCCCGATTCCCGCCTGATCAGCCCCTTGTACTCGCCGACCAGATCGCGGAGGGCCTCCCAGGGCAGGTCGATGTCGCGCGTGGCGCCGCTCGCCGTCTTCCGCTGGTCGAGGGCCTCGTCGAACACCCGCTTGGGCACCTCGTACACCACCCCGCCGTACATCTGCACGAATCGGCGATACGAGTCGAACGCGAAGTTGGCGTTGCCGGTCCGGCGGCGCAGCCCTTCCACTGTGGTGTCGTTAAGGCCGAGGTTGAGGATGGTCTCCATCATGCCGGGCATCGAGACCGCCGCGCCGGAGCGCACCGACACCAGGAGCGGTTCCTCGGCGCCGCCGAACTGGCGGCCGGTGGCGGCCTCGAGGTGCCCCAGCGCCGCCTCGAGCTGGGGGCGGAGCCTCGGTGGGAAGCCCCCGGTTTCGAGATAGATGGCGCAGAGATTGGCGGCCAGGGTGAAGCCCGGCGGAACCGGGATTCCGAGGTTGGTCATTTCCGCGAGGCCCGCGCCCTTGCCGCCGAGAACGTCCTTCATCGTGGCGGTGCCGTCGGCGCGTCCCTGCCCGAAGAAATAAACCAGCGGCTGCGGCGCAGCGCCGGTCATGGAATCGTCGCGGGCATCTGGGTGAGCCTGGCGGCGCGGGTGTCCTGGTGGCCGACCGGGATCGGATAGCGGCCCGAGAAGCAGGCGTGGCAGAACTCGTTGCGGGTTCCGGCGGCGCGCAGCATTCCCTCGAGCGAGAGATACCCAAGCGTATCCACCCCCAGGAAGTCCCGGATCTCGTCGATCGAATGGGTCGCGGCGATCAGCTCCTCTTCGGTGGGCGTGTAGATGCCGTAGTGACAGGGGCCGGTGATCGGCGGTGAGGCGAGGCGGAGGTGGACCTCACGGGCGCCGGCGGCGCGAATCATCTGTACCAGGCCCTTGCTGGTCGTGCCTCGAACCAGGCTGTCGTCCACCACCACCACCGAGCGCCCGGTGATGACGTCCTTGACCGGGTTGAACTTGATCTTGACCTTGGCCACCCGGAGGGCCTGGGTCGGATTGATGAAGGTCCGGCCCACGTAATGGTTCCGGATCAGCCCGTGCTCCAGCTTGAGCCCGCTCCGCTCCGCGAAGCCGAGCGCCATGGCGTTGCTCGAATCGGGCACACTGAACACCACGTCGGCGCCCGGCGCGGGGTGCTCGGCGGCCAGCTGCCGACCCAGTTCGCGCCGGACCCGGTCCACCGACTCGCTGAACACCGTACTGTCGGGCCGGGCGAAATAGACCAGCTCGAAGACGCACCGGCTGATCGGTTTCGGCGCCAGGGAGGGGAGGCTCTTCACCACGCCGTTGGTGATCCGGACGAAGTCTCCGGGAACCAGCTCCCGGAGCAGCGTGGCGCCCACCAGGTCGAGGGCGCAGGTTTCCGAGGCCACGATGACGCCGTCTCCCAGCCGGCCCAGCACCAGCGGGCGGAAGCCGTGGGGATCAACGATGGCGTAGATCGAGCGGCCCACCGAGATCACCAGGCTGAAGGCGCCCTCGAGCCTGGAGAGCGCGTCGCGGATCTGGGCCTCGGGCTCCACGGCCGCGGACCGAGCGATCAGGTGCACGATCACTTCCGAATCCGAGGAGGACTGGAAGATGGCACCCTCCGCCACCAGCTCCTGCTTGAGGATGGTGGCGTTGGTGAGATTGCCGTTGTGCGCCAGCCCGAGCGGCCCGCAGCGGTAGTTGGCGGCGCAGGGCTGGGCGTTGGCGATGACCGAACTGCCGGTGGTCGAGTACCGGGTATGGCCCACCGCGACATCCCCCGGCAGTTCGGCCAGATCGGCGGCGTTGAAGATGTCTCCCACCAGCCCCATACCCCGGTGGGAGTGCGATCGGGTCTGGGCGTCGATCGTCACGATGCCGGCGCTCTCCTGGCCGCGGTGCTGCAAGGCGTAGAGTCCCAGGTACGTGACGCGGGCCGCGTCGGGGACTCCGGAGACTCCAATGATCCCACACATGTCAGCGACCCTCTCCCCGGCCCGGTTCGGCACCCATGCGGCGGGGAATCGCGTCGAGATAGGCGCGCCGAAGCTCGGGGGTGGGCCACTGCAGGGTCGCGTGCCCGTCCCGGGTGTGGATTTCCAGGGGCTCCGACGGGGCCGAAACCGCTCCGATCGATTCGCTCGGTACGCCGTGCTCGGCGGCCAGCGCACGCAGCGATGCGGCCTCTCGGGTTCCGCACGAGACCACCACCCGGCCGGCATCCTCGCCGTAGAGAAGCGCCGGAGCGGCCAGGCCGCGGGCATTGGCGAGGTTCACCCTGGCGCCCAGAGGCGCTCTCGCGTACGGCTCTCCGATGCAGGCTTCCGCGAGTGCGACCGCCAAGCCCCCGTCGGCACAATCGTGCGCCGAGTGGAGGAGCCGGCGTTGGGCCGCGGCGGCCAGGAGGCGCTGGAGGCGGTGCTCGGCGTCCAGGTCCACCGGTGGCGGCGCGCCGCCGACAAAGTCGTGGACCACCTCCCAATAGCTCGACCCGCCCAGATGGCCGCGTGACGTCCCCAGCAGGAGAATCGAGTCTCCCGGGGCCGAGAAGTGGCTGGGGACCCGGTGGGTCACGTCCGCGAGCAGGCCGACCATGCCCACGGTTGGGGTGGGATCGATGGCCCCGGTCGGGCTCTCGTTGTAGAGCGAGACGTTGCCGCCGGTGACCGGCGTGCCGAAGGCGCGGCAGGCATCGGCGATCCCGCGGCATGCCTCGCGGAACTGGAAGAAGACCTCCGGCTTGTCGGGGTTGCCGAAGTTCAGGCAATCGGTGATGCCCAACGGCACGGCGCCGGTGCAGGCCACATTGCGCGCCGCTTCGGCCACGGCGGCCTTGCCGCCCTCGTAGGGGTCCAGGGTCACGTACCGCTGGTTGCAATCCACCGATACCGCCAGGCCGAACCCGGTCCCCGGCACCCGGAGCACGCCGGCGTCTCCGCCGGGGCCGAGCACGGTCTCGGCCTGCACGGTGGAGTCGTACTGCTCGAATACCCATCGCTTGCTCGCGATGGTCGGATCGTCGAGCAGGAGGGTCAGCGCGCCGTGCGCATCGGCGCGCGCCTTCGCGTCGGGCGACGCGGCCCGGCGCGCGGCGGCGGCGGCCGACTCCCGGGCCTCGGGATGATGGATCGGGCAGCCGTCCACCAGGCGCTCTCCGGGTATCGCGGCCACCGTGACCCCGTCGTGGACGATCCGGAACAGCCCGTCGTCGGTGACCCGCCCGATCGGAATGGCGGTCAGCTCCCATTTGGCGCAGACCGCCTGGATGTCGGGCACCCGGTGCGGCTCGGCCACGACGAGCATCCGTTCCTGGCTCTCGGACAGCATGATCTCGTAGGGCGTCATGCCGGGCTCCCGGGTCGGCACCAGGCTGGTGTCGAGCTCGACGCCCACGCCGCCCCGCGCCGCCATCTCCGCGGAGGAACTGGTGAGCCCGGCAGCGCCCATGTCCTGAATGCCGACGGTCAGGCCGGCCTCGATCAGCTCGAGGGTGGCCTCGAGGAGCAGCTTCTCGGTGAAGGGATCGCCGACCTGCACCTGGGGCCTGCGGGCCTCGCTCTTCTCGGACAGCTCCTCCGAGGCGAAACTCGCCCCGTGAATGCCGTCGCGGCCGGTGCGGGACCCCATGGTGAGGAGCACGTTCCCGACGCCGTGGGCCCGGGCTCGCATCAGGTCGGTCTCTCGCAGCAGCCCGACGCACATCGCGTTGACCAGCGGGTTACCGCTGTACCCCGGCGCGAACCCGACCTCGCCGCCCAGCGTGGGCACGCCGACGCAGTTGCCGTAGTCGCCGACGCCCTTCACGATACCGGCAAAGAGATACCGGTTCCGGGGGTCATCGAGCGGCCCCAGCCGGAGCGAGTTCAGGACCGCCACCGGGCGCGCGCCCATGGTGAACACATCGCGCAGGATGCCGCCGACCCCGGTGGCCGCACCCTGGTAAGGCTCCACGGCGCTGGGATGATTGTGGGATTCGATCTTGAAGGCCACCGCCCACCCGTCGGGCAGCCGGAGGACGCCGGCGTTCTCGCCCGGGCCCTGGACCACCTGGGGCCCGTCGGTAGGGAAGGTCCGGAGCACCGGCTTGGTGTGCTTGTAGGAACAGTGCTCCGACCAGAGCGCCGAGAAGATGCCGAGCTCGGTGAGGGTCGGGGTGCGGCCGAGCATGGCGGTGATCTCGCCATACTCCGACTCGGTCAGGTTGTGCTCCCGCACGACCTCGGCGGTCACCAGTCGCTCGCCCGGGAACGGGTGCGCTTCGGCGGAAATGGCGGCGTGGGTCACTTGTTCTTCCTGAGCGAGCCGGCCACGTCGCCGAAGACCCGGCGCAGGATGCCGTGATCCTCTTCCTTCATCAGCAGGTCGATCTCCCCGGCGTCGAGCCAGATTCCCCCGTCCTCGGGGCAGCGCTCAATGTTCACGCCGTGAAAGGTCTCGCTTTTCAAGCTGGCCCCGCACTTGGGGCACTTGAGGTGATGGGACCTGCGCTCGGCGGCGAGCCGGTCGGAGGCCTCCTTGGCCCGGAGCCTGGCCAGACGCTCCTGTTCCACGCGGGCGAAGTACTCGTCCTCATTGCGGCACGGCTTGTCGGTAGACATAGGGCTCAAGAAAGCAGGGGTCAGGGGTCAGGGAACAGGGGTCAGGAAGCCGAGATGACCGGGAACCGCATCAGTGACTCGAAAACACCCTGGCCGGCGTCGGAGCCCAGCACCCGCTCGGCCAACCGTTCCGGATGCGGCATCATTCCCACCACGTTGCCGTTCGCGCTGCAGACCGCCGCGATGTCCTGCGCCGATCCGTTGGGATTGGAATCGAAATCGGCCTCCGGGGCTCCGGCGTAGCGAAGCACGACCCGGCCTTCCGCTTCGAGCTGATCAAGCAGTGAGTCGGGCGCGGCGAAGCGGCCGTCGCCATGGCCGACCGGGATCCGGATGATCTGGCCTTTGCGGTAAGCGTTGGTGAACGGCGTGTCCACCCGCTCGATCCGCACGTCGACCGGGCGCGACAGGTACTTGAGTCCGGCGTTCCTGACCAGTGCACCCGGCAACAGGCCCGCCTCGCAGAGGATCTGAAATCCGTTGCAGATTCCCAGGACCGGGCCGCCCGCCGCCGCATGGCTCCGGATTGCCTCCATGACCGGGCTGAACCGGGCGATGGCGCCGCTCCGGAGGTAGTCGCCGTAGCTGAATCCGCCGGGGAGGATCACCGCGTCGGCGCCCGACAGCGAGATATCCCGGTGCCAGACGTAGAAGGCCTCGCCGCCGGCCCGCTGGACCGCCCGGCAGGCCTCGGGCTCGCAGTTGCTGCCAGGAAAACGGACCACCGCGACCCGCATCACGCCGTCGCCCCCGCTTCGACTTCGATCTCGTAGTCTTCGGTGACCGGGTTGGCCAGGAGCTGGTCGCACATCGTACGCACCCGGGCCTCCGCCTCCGCCGCGGTGCCCGCCGCGACATCGAGGGCGATGGCCTTTCCCACGTGCACATTGCTGGCCTCGGGAAAACGAAGGGCCGACAGGGCGTGCTCCACCGCCTGGCCCTGCGGATCGAGCAGGCCCTTGCGGGGCAGGATGCGGACGTGAACCCTCCAGGTCATTCATCGCCTCCGGTGTCGGTGAGTCTTAGCACGACGTGGCGCAGCACGCCGAAGGTCAGGTAGGTCAGGAAGAAGGGAAACAGGAACGACGAGGGGGCCACGACCGAGCCGACGACGAATCCGAGCACCACGGCCAGCACCAGGATGCCGGCCGGCTTCCGGATGTTGATGGGCCCGCCGCGGGGATACTGCACCTTGCTCACCATGAGGGCCGCAGTCAGCAGGAGCAGGACCACCAGACCCTGGTGCTGCAGGTCCATGTACGCCACCGACGCCCGGTACCACTGGGTCTGGCTGAATGCGTAGTAGGTAGCCAGTGTCATCCCCGCCGCAGGGGAGGGCATGCCGGTGAACCAGCCCGGGGTCGGCTTGCCGTGCGAGAGGACGTTGAAGCGCGCCAGCCGGAGCGCCGCGGCGACGACGTAGAGGAAGCACACCACCCAGCCGAACCGTCCGGCGGTGGAGAATTCCAGGAAGTAGATCAGCAGTGCCGGCGCCACGCCGAACGAGACGATGTCCACCAGCGAGTCCAGCTCCGCCCCGAACCGGCTCCCGGTGCCCATTCGCCGGGCCACCCGGCCGTCGAGCGAATCGAGAATGCCCGCGTACACGATGAACCATCCGGCCTGGCGGAAATTGCCGTTGAACGCCGAGATGATGGACCAGAAACCGAAGAACAGGTTCCCGATCGTGAACGCACTGGGGATCACCACCACCACCCGGCGGATCCCCTCGCGCGGGGGAGGCGAGCTCGTCATTTCCATCGCGCCACCACCGTCTGGGCCGCCCTGGTATGCTCGCCGACCTGGACCACGACCTCGACGCCGGCGGGCACGAATACATCCACGCGCGAGCCGAACCGGATCAGCCCCATCCGCTCCGCCTGGCCGACCTCGGTGCCCTGGGCGTGGTCGGTCACGATGCGCCGGGCGATCGATCCCGCGATCTGCTTGATCAGCAGCTTGCCGCGCGGAGTGTCCAGGCCGACGCTGGATTGCTCATTGTCGGTCGAGGCCTTTTCCGGACCGGCGTGGCCGAACTTGCCCTTGACGTAGGCCCGGTAGGCCACCCGGCCGCGCGACGGATACCGGTTGACGTGCACGTTGAACACATTCATGAAGATGGAGACCCGGGTCGAGGGGCCGCGAAGATAGGCCGGCTCGTCGATCGGAATCACGCTCACCACCTTGCCGTCGGCCGGCGCCAGGACCACCTCGTCGCCGCGGGGACCGTCGCGGACCGGATCGCGAAAGAAGGCGATCACCCACACCGCGACCAGGAGCCAGGGCACCGCGACGACCCAGAGGTGAAACCACCCCAGCACCGCCAGCACCACCCACGCCATCGCAATGAAGGGCCACCCTTCCGGGGCGACGCGCATCAGACTCGCTCCGGGAGCGGTGAGCCGGTGATGCGGCGGTACGCCTCGAGGTACCGTTCGCTGGTGGCCGCCACCACCTCGGGAGGCAACGGCGGAGGCGGGGCCTCCCCGTTCCAGCGGCCCTGCTTCCGGAGACCGGTGAGATAGTCGCGCAGGGGCTGCTTGTCGAAGCTCGGCTGGGTCCGGCCGGGCGTGTAGCGATCCGCCGGCCAGAAGCGCGAGGAATCCGGGGTCATTACTTCGTCGATCAGCGCCAGTTCCCCCCCGGCGGTCACTCCGAACTCGAACTTGGTGTCGGCGATGATGATGCCCCGGGTTTCGGCGTGGGCGCTCCCCGCGGCGAACAGGGCCAGGCTTCGCGCCTTGAGCTCCGCGGTGCGCGCCTGGCCGAGCGCCGCCGCCATCGCGTGCTCAGTGACATTCTCGTCGTGGCCGCTCTCCGCCTTGGTCGCGGGAGAAAAGACCGGTACCGGAAAGCGGGCGCTTTCCAGCAGCCCGGCGGGGAGCGGCTCGCCCGCGAGCGTGCCGCTCTCGAAGTATTCCTTCCAGGCCGATCCCGACAGGTAACCTCGGATGACGCACTCGAACGCGACCGGTGCCGCGCGCCTCACCAGCATGGCCCGACCCGCGATGTCCTCGCGATGGCCGGCCAGGGCGGGGACCTCCCGGATGATCTCGTCGGCGTCCGCGGTGAGAAAATGGTGTGGCCCGAGGTGGCCGAACCGCCGGAACCAGAACGCCGAGAGCTGGGTCAGCACCGTCCCCTTGCGGGGCACCGCCTGCGCCATGACGACGTCGAACGCGCTCACCCGGTCGCTGGCGACCAGCAGCAGGCGGGCCGCGTCGACCTCGTACACCTCCCGCACCTTGCCGCGGCGCCAAAGCGCCAGCGGAAGCCGGCTTGCGGCAAGGACCGTCATACCCTGACCTCCTCGGCGCCGACGGGCGCCGCCAGGGCCGCCGCGCGCGCGAGCACCGGGCGCAGGTATTCCTCGAGGAATTCCGCGACCTGGGCCTCGGAGCGGCCGGTGTACCGCGCTGGGTCGAGCTCGGCGGCAAAGGCCCCGGCCGGAACGCGGGCGAAGGCCGGATGGCCGGCCAGGCGCCGCATCAGGTCGTTCTCGCCCCCCGAGCTGACCTGCGCCGCTACCGCCACACTCGCGGTGCGGATCACCTCGTGGAGCGACTGGCGGTCGCCGCCCGCTTCGACGCCCAGCATCATCCAGCGCTCGGTCGCCATGAAGGGCATCTGCTCGGCGACATGGCGGGCGATGACCGGCTCGCGCACCTCGAGGCCCGCCACGATGTTGGTGGCGAGGACCAGAATGGCATCCGTGGCCAGGAACGCCTCCGGGAGCACGATCCGGCGGTTGGCGCTGTCGTCGAGGGTCCGCTCCAGCCACTGGTTGGCCGCGGTCTGGGCCGGATTCTGCTGCAGCGATATCACGAAGCGAGCCAAGCTCGAGATCCGCTCCGCGCGCATCGGGTTCCGCTTGTAGGCCATCGCGCTGGAGCCGATCTGTTCGGACTCGAACGGCTCGAGCAGCTCCCCTTCGTGCTGCAGCAGGCGCAGGTCGTTGGCCAGCTTCGCGGCGGATTGGGCCACGCCCGAGAGGAGATCCACGACGGTGCTGTCGGTCTTCCGCGGGTAGGTTTGGCCGGAGACCGCGAAGGGACGGTCGAAGCCCATCCGCTCCGCGATGCGCCGGTCGAGCTCGCGCACCTTGGCGTCATCGCCCTTGAACAGCTCGTGGAAGGAGGCCTGGGTTCCGGTGGTGCCCTTGCACCCCAGGAACCGGAGCGACTCGATCCGGTGGCAGTGCTCCTCCGCATCCAGGGCGAAGTCCTGGGCCCAGAGGGTGGCGCGCTTGCCCACCGTGGTGAGCTGCGCCGGCTGGAAATGGGTGTAGGCCAGGCAGGGAAGGGCGGCCCGCTTCCGGGCAAATCCCGCCAGGATATTCAGCAGCGCGACCAGGCGCCCGAGCAGGAGGCGCAAGCCGTCCCGCATCATGATCAGGTCGGCGTTGTCGGTGACGAATGCGCTGGTGGCGCCAAGGTGGATGAACCGGCGCGCCGCGGGCGCCAGGTCGCCGAGCGCGTGCACGTGGGCCATCACGTCGTGACGAAAGCGCCGCTCGTACTGGGCCGCTGCCGCCAGGTCGATGTCGTCGAGGTGGGCGCGGAGCTGCTCGATGGCCTCGGCCGGAATCGTCAGGCCGAGCTCCCCCTCGGATTCCATCAGCGCGAGCCAGAGCCGGCGCCAGAGTCCGATCCGGTTGGATTCGCCCCAGAGGTGCTGCATCGCCGGGGAGGCGTAGCGGGTGCCGAGGGGAGACTGGTAGGACGCCCCGCTCAACGGAACTCCAGGTCGGTGAAGATCATCTGACCGCTACGCTCGAAGTAGATCCGGAACGGCTGGCGCGACCCCAGCGACTCGATCACGTCGGCCACCTGCTTGGCCGACGAGATCAGGGTCCGGTTGATCGCGAGGATCACATCGCCCTCCTTGAGTCCGGTGGCGCGGGCGGATTCCTCGCTGACCTTGAGGATCAGCGCGCCCTTGCTGCTCCGGAGGCCGCGCTCGGTCTGAATGGCGGGGGTCACCGACACGACGTCCATGCCGCTCAGCACCTTCACCTTGGTTGCGGTGCTGGTGGGGAGGTCTCCGGTCGCGAAGCTCCGGGTGTCGTCGCCGGAGCCCCGCTTGACCCGCACCTTGATCGCGTCGCCCACGTGGAGGTCGAGCTTCACCGCCTCCCAGTCGAGGTAATTGTGGAGCCGCCGGCCGTTGGCCTCGACCAGGACCGCGCCCTGGGCAATGCCCGCCCGCGCCGCCGGACCGTCGGGCGCGACTCGCGTGACCGTGACACCGCCCTGGGTCTTCCAATCCTGCATCGATTCCGGGCCGGCCACCTCGAGGCTGGTCCAGGCCCGCCGCACGGTGCCGGTGCGGAGGATCTCCTCCTCCACCCGCAACGCCCGCTCGATCGGAATGGCGAAGCCGAGACCGATGGAGCCGGTGCTCCCGCCGCCGCCGGTGAAAATGGACGAGTTGACCGCAACCACCTCGCCCAGCGCATTGGCCAGCGGACCGCCGGAGTTGCCGGGGTTGATCGCGGCGTCGGTCTGGATCATGTCCAGGTAGAGCCCGGGCTGATCTCCGTTCGGCAGGATGTTCCGATGGGTGGCGCTCACCACGCCCGCCGTCACGGTTGGCTCGTTGTTGCCGAGCAGGAAGGCGTAGGGATTGCCGAGCGCGACCACCCACTCGCCGATCATCAGGTCGGTGCTCTTGCCCAGGGGAACCACCGGCAGCCCCTGCCGTTCGATCTTGACGACCGCGATGTCGGTGGTGGGGTCCTCGCCCACCAGCTTGCCCCCCAGGTCGGTGCCGTCCGGCAGGGTGATCGTGATCGATTCGGCGCCCGCTACGACATGCTGGTTGGTGATGATCACGCCGTCGGCGCGAACGATGAAGCCGGTACCGGAGGATTGCACCAGCTGATCGGTTTCCCGGGGCGGCAGGAGGAAGAAGTCCCAGGGGCCCTGCTCGGTGACGTGGCGGCGGGAAGTGACCGTCACCGAAACGACCGCGGGAGAGACCCGAGTGGCGGCGTCCACCACGGCGGTGCGTCGCGAGGTGGCCAGCGCGCTGGTCTCGGCGGTGCGCTGGGCCCGCGCCGCGGGAACGAGGCCGTCGTCCGCGCCACGGCACGCGCCCAGCGCGCAGAGCAGTGCGAGCGGCGTGAGCCGGCGCATCAGGCGAACCATTCCGGCGGGTATTCGGCAGCCACGAAGAAGAGTCCCTCGGCAGGGGCGGGAGGGCTGGTGCGCACCCGCGGATCGAGTGCCAGCAGTCGAGTCATGTCGCCCGGCTCGCGCCGCCCCAGCCCGATATCCACCATGGTGCCGACCAGCATCCGGACCATGTGGTGGAGAAAGCGGTCCGCGGCGACTTCGAATAGCAACCCGGCGCCGGCCGGGCGCTTGACCCACCGCGCCGTGCGGATCCGGCTGCGGCGGTGCGGCACCGCGGAGCGCCGCACGCTGAACGCCGCGAAATCGTGCTCGCCCAGCAACCGGTCCGAGGCCGACTCGAGCAGGTCCAGGTCCGGGGACTTTCCCAGCGCCCATTCGTATCGGCGGCGGAAGGGAGACTGCGCTCCCGGGTCGGTGCCGATGACGTAGCGGTACCGGCGGCCATTGGCGCGGGTCCGGGCATGAAACCCCGGCTTCATTTCCCGGACCGACTCCACCCAGCAATCCTCGGGCAGCAGCGAGTTCATCGACTTGACCAGCCGCAATCCGGTCCACCGGTCGGGCAGCGTGCAACTGGTGGCCATGCCGACCGCGTGGACCCCCGCATCGGTGCGTCCGGCGGCATGGACCCGGATCGGGCCGCCGCAGAGCCGCTCCAGGACTGCCTCGACCTCCGCCTGCACAGTGCGCCCCCTGGCCTGCCGCTGCCACCCGGCGAACCGCCCGCCGTCATAGTGCAGCGTGACCAGAAAGGTGCGCGCCATTGCGAGGCAAATTTAGTCGGGAGCGGAGGTTACAGCAAACCAGAAATGGGGCGGACTAGTACCTGCGGATAACCCCCACGACCACGCCCTGGATCATGATGTCTCCCTCGGGGAAGCGCAGCGGTTGCATGGAGGGGTTGGCCGGCTGAAGCCGAACCCAGCCCCCCGGCTCCCGGTAGAACTTCTTGACGGTGGCCTCGGAGCCGTTGACCAGGGCGATGACCATTTCTCCGTTGTCCGCGCTCTGGCGGCCGTGCACCACGACATAGTCGCCGTCCACGATGTGCTCGTCCACCATGGAGTCACCCCGCACCTTGAGGGCGTAATTCGGTCCGCGGGAGGGGAGCATTACGTCGGGAACCGCGAGGGTTTCCTGGTGCAGCACCGCTTCGATGGGGAACCCGGCCGCCACGACGCCGAGGAGGGGGATTTCGGTGGCGCCGCTGATGCTCTTGGGCGGAAGAACCCGGACCGAGCGGCTCTCGTGGGGCGAACGGCGGATGTAGCCCTTCCGCTCCAGGTTGGTCAGATGCTCGTGGACCGTGGCGAGGGACTGGTAGGAAAAATGCTCCGCGATTTCCTCCATGCTCGGCGCATAGCCCCGGGACTGGATATGACCCTCAAGGTAGGTCAGAATTTCTTTCTGCCGTTTGGTAAGATGCATGGAAAGCCCATCCTGCCCCGGGAGGGGCGGTGCTGGTGGCACCCAAATAGATACCATAGGTTAACCGAATAATTGCCGAAAGTCAATCCGGTCCCATGTCGGCGCACGCCAGTCCTTTAACCCCCAGTCCCCTGCTATCTTGCAGGGCCCTGATCGTTCCACGGCCCTCTTCGGCCGCCGAGGTGTGCCCGTGACCATGCCAACCGGATCCGAACTCGCTCTGCCTGTCACGCAGGTGGAGGAATTGGTCCGGACCATGTCCAAAGGGCTTCGTGCGTTTCAGATGTACCTTCCCAACAATCCAGTCTATCAGCGCGCTGAACAGGCCATCCAACAGGCATTTCTGCCGATCTGGTCTTCCGCCAGGCAGATCGGGCTGTCCGTGGTGGAAACCGACCTGGTCTGGGAAGAACAGGTTGTTTACCACCAGCCCAACAAGAGCGAAAGCCTGGCCTGGATGCTGTACAAGGACGGGATGCGTTTCCTGACCTTGAGGCCCGGGGTGGAGGACGAGGAGATGGTCCGGTTCCTCCAGCTGGTCACCCGGGCCAGGCTGCTGCCCACCGACGCGGCCGACGACCTCCTGACCCTTCTGTGGGAACAGGATTTTCAGGCCATCGACTACCAGTTCGCCGAGATTATCAGTGATTCCCTGACGGTCCTCGACCCGCAGGCCACGGACATGGCAATGCGCCAGGATCCCGCGGCCCAGGCGGAGGTGCGCGAGGAGATCAAGACCGACGCCGCCGACAAGCTCGCCACCGGCCTCGACCTCGACGACTTCGACTCGACGCTCTACTTTCTCGACGAGAAGGAAACCGCTCAACTCAAGCGCGAGGTGGACGCCGAATACACCCGGGATGAGCGGCGTGCCTCCCTCGATGCGCTGCTCGACATCTTCGAGCTCCAGCCGGCCACGATGGTGCGGGAAGAAATCCTGGCCATCTTCGAGACGCTCTTTCCCAATCTGCTCAACCGGGGGGAATTCCGTACGGTGGCGGTGCTGCTGCGCGAGTTCCGCGCGGTCGCCCAGCGGGTCACGGCCCTCGATCCCCAGCTGCGGGAGCGGCTGCAGTCGTTTCAGGCCCGGCTCAGCGAGCCGGAGATCCTCTCCCAGCTGCTGCAGTCGCTGGAAGAAACCGAAGCGATGCCCACCGACGAGGATGTCGGCGAGGTGCTCGGAGAGCTGCACGCCGAAGGGCTCGAGACGATGCTCACGTTCCTCCCGACCCTGACCCGTCCCGCTATCCGGGGGATTCTCGAGTCCTCGGTCGACCGCCTGGCCACGGCCCACACCGATGTGGTGCTGTCCATCCTGGGACAGGGTGAGTCCCCCGCGCTGACCGGGGCGGCCGGATTGTGCGGCCGGCTGGGGCTTCAGGTGGCGGTTCCGCTGCTGGACCGGCTGGTCGCGCATCGCGACGCCTCGGTGCGTCTCGCCACCGTCGAAGCCCTGTCCTTGATCGGCTCTCCCGGTGCCCTGACCGCACTGGAGCGGGCCCTCGACGATTCCGACCGGGGCATCCGGCTCGCGGCGGTCACCACGATCGCGGCCAAGGGCTATCGTGCCGCGCTGCGCCGGCTCGAGGCCGCAGTGATGGGGCGGGGGCCCCGCGAGCTGGAGCGCGCCGAGAAGCGCCAGTTCTTCGAGGCCTACGCGGTGGTGGCCGGCGCGGCGGCCCTGCCGGTGCTGTCCAATATCCTCGAGCCGAGGGGCTTTCTGCGCCGCAAGGAGTCGTCGGAGACCCGGACCTGCGCCGCCTACGCCATCGGGCGGCTGCAGAGCCCGGCCGCCCGGACCGTGCTGGAACGGATTCAGCAGGACAAGGATCTCCCGGTGCGGAACGCGGCCCTCCGCGCGCTGCGCGACTGGCCGGCATGAGCGACGAAACCCACGGCAGCCGGCCCGGGAGCGGTGACGAAGGCTTCATTCGCCACGCCGGACGGGGGTTCCTACTCACCTTCTACGCCGCGCTCCGCGCGCTGAAGCTCTACCCGGTCGAGAATGCCACGGTCCAGAAGGCGCTCGACGAGCTCCAGGCCTCCTCGACGGCGCTGCTGCATCGGGAATCCGAGCTCGAGTTGCGGCTGGCCGGTGATTTCCTCTTCATCAACGGCACCCGCCTCCGCCTCGAGCTCGACAACTTCGCCGCCCTCAGCAACCTCCTCACGACGCTGGGCGCGTTCGATATCGGCGTATTCCATACCCGGGCGGGCGTCGAGCGCCGGGAATGGCAGGCGCTGCTCAGCATCATGCTGAGCCTCCTGGCGGAATCGGGTGTCGAGGACCGGTATACCGCCCTGATCGAGCGGCTGGCGCTGGCCAACACGCCGCACATCGATTTCGAGCCGGCCACCGACATCAACGAGGAACTGAGCGCCCAGGAGGCGCGGGAGCTGGCCCGCCGCACCTACGCCCAGGGTGTGGCGGTGACCAAGGACGTCGTCAACAGCATCCGGCTCGGGCGTACCAGCAGCGTCAAGAAGGTGAAGCGGGCGGTGCAGATGATCGTGGACCAGGTGCTGACCAACGAGACTTCGATCATGGGTCTCACCACCCTTCGGGACTACGACGAATACACCTTTACGCACTCGGTGAACGTCTGCATCTTCGCTGTGGCCCTGGGCCGGAAGATCGGTCTCACCAAGCTGCAGCTCTACGACCTGGGTATGACCGCCCTGCTGCACGATATCGGCAAGGCCAAGATTCCGATCGAGGTGCTGAACAAGGTCAACGGTCTCAGCGAGGACGAGTGGCGGGTGATCCAGGCCCACCCGTGGCGCGGCGCCATGACCCTGTTCGGGCTGCGCACCTACGAAGAGATTCCCTACAAGTCGATCCTGGTGGCGCACGAGCACCACATGAAGACCGATCTGACAGGGTATCCCCGCGCCATCCGCCCCCGTACCCTGGGGGTCTTCTCCCGGCTGGTGGCCGTCGCCGACGGGTTCGACGCCGCCACCACCCGGCGGGCCTACCAGACGGTTCCCATCGAGCCCGATCAGGTCCTTCGCGAAATGTGGACCAACCCCCGGCGCGGATACGATCCCATCGTCGTCAAGGCGCTCATCAATCTGATCGGGGTCTATCCCATCGGTACCTGCGTCATTCTCGACACCTTCGAGGTCGGGATCGTGGCCCAGGCCAATGCCGACCGCGACCTGCTCAACCGGCCGGTGGTGCGGATCGTCATCGACCCGGCCGGGAGCCTGCTCGCGCCGCCGGGAGTCGCCGTGGACCTCTCGGAGCGGGGCCCGGACGGAGACTATCTCCGGTCCATCGTGAAGGTCACGAATCCCGACCGCTACAACCTGACGGTGGGTGACTATTTCCTCTGAGCCCCGGCCGGATTTTTCCGGCAAGCTGATGGATGCGTATTCCCGCGGCCTGGCCCTCGCGGGACCGCTGCTGGTCTTGACAATCGCGATCTGGGATCCCCGCTGGACGGTACACCCGCTCCAGACGCTGATCATGGTGGTGAGCGTGGCGCTGCTGCGGACCGCCCCGGTCCGGCTCAGCAAGTACTCCTACCTCACGCAGATCGGGATTCCCGCGTTGCTCGCGGCCCTGGCCGCCCCGGCGTCGGTCGCGGTGATCGGCCTCGCCGCCGGGGTGTTCGCGGCCGACGTGGCCTGGCTCCGGAAGACGCTGCGGGCCGGTGCGGTGAACGCCGGGCGCGAAGCGCTCTCGTTCGCGGTCGCGTTCGGGTTCTACGCGCTGGCGGTGAAGCTGGCCGGCACCCGCGCCCTCACGCTTGATTTCCTCGCCCCGTTCGTGGTGCTGTCGGGCATCTACTTCGCCGTCACCCGGGTGCTGTTCTACCTCTCGCTGATCATGCGGGGCAAGCTCGAGGTGGAGGACCGGCTGTTCATCCTGCGCTGGGAGATCATCGCCTTCCTGATGACCCTGCTCGGCACCGGGATCCTGGTCTGGGCGCTGACCCAGCTCAGTCCTCCCGGCTGGATCGTGGTGATCCTCGCGCTGACGGTGGCCGGCCTGGTGTCGCGGGCGCTCCTCGAAGAGGCCATCTCCGCGGAAGACCTGAACAAGGTCCACACGATGCAGGCCAACCTGGCCAGCGATTCCAGTCTCAAGGTCACCTTCGAGCAGATTGAGCAGCTCGCCTACCGCCTCCTGGACTGGGGCGATTTCCGGATCTATCGCGCGGCGCCGGAAGGACCGGTGATGGCCTATCGGTCTCACCAGGGCCGCCCCGGCCGCAGCGAGCCCGATCCCGGGCTCGGGGTGTTCCGGTCCCGGGTGCTCGCCGAAGGCGAACCGATCTCGATCGACGACACCTGGCGCGACGCCGGGATGGCCCGTCCCGATCCGGCGGTTCGCACCGTGATGCTCTATCCGCTGCGCCACGCCGACCGGATCGTCGGCACCCTCGAGCTGGAGCATCACAAGCGCTATCACTACCGGGCCCGGGATCGCTCCGCCATGGCGGCCATCTCGGGCCAGATCTCCACGGCCATCCACATTGCGGAATTGCGGCGCCCGCTGCTGGAAACCGTGGAGCAGATCGGCGGCCAGATCCAGGCGCTGGCGCGGGCGGCCAACTCGCTGCGCTCGTCCGCGCTGGCGCTGCAGCTGGCGTCGGAAAACATGCGGCGCGAGGCGTCGGGGCAGGAGACCTTCGCGCGAACCGGGCTCGAGGCCACGGCCGAGCTGGGCCGGCTGGTGGAATCGGCCGCGGTGGCGGGGTCGCGGGCGTCGACCGTCAGCGAGGGCGCCGCGGGCGCCGCCGCCAAGCATCGCCAGGAGATCGAGGAGGCGGTCGACCGCCTGATCCACGTGCAGTCCTTCGTGGCCGCGAGCTCCCGCTCGGTCGCGGCGCTGGGAGCCACCACGGTCCGGATCCGGAACTTCCTCGCCTCGATCCAGGAAATCGCCGAGCTGACCAACGTGATCGCGCTGAACGCCTCGATCGAGGCCCATCGCGCCGGCGCGTCGGGCCGCGGCTTCGCGGTGGTGGCGGAGGAGATCCGGCAGCTCGCCATGCAGAGCGCCGAGGCCGGGGCCGACGCGACCCGGCTCACCAGCGACATCTCGCGGGAGGTCTCCGGCATGGCGACCCAGATGGAGCGCGGCGAGCAGCTCGTGGCCGACGTCGGAGAACTCTCGGGCGACACAGCCCGGGCCCTCGACGCGATCGTCCGCGCCACCCAGGAAGCGGGAGAGCACTCTCGCGCGATCGCCGATTCGCAGGCGGCGCACGAGGCCGCGGGACGCCGGCTCTCCTCGCAGATCCGCCAGCTCGCGGAGGGGGCCCAGCGGGCCCGCGGCCAGACCGAGACCCTGGCCCGCGAAGCTGGGGAAGCCACTCGCGGGCAGGCGGAGCTGGAAACGGCCATCGCGGAGCTTCAGCGGGTGGCGGGCGAGCTGCAGGGGATCGCCCGCCACTTCATCGTGTAGGGATGCCGCCGGTTCGCGCCTACCTGGCGCTGGGCAGCAATCTCGGAGACCGGCGGGCGAATCTGGCGCTCGCGCGGCGGGAGCTCGGCCGGGCGGCGGGCCTGACGGTGCTTGGCGCTTCGTCGGTCGAGGAAACCCCGCCGCTGGGCGGAATCGACCAGCCCGCCTACCTGAACCAGATGCTCGCTCTGGAGACGAGCCTCCCGCCGCGGGAATTGCTGGAGCTGTGTCACCGAATCGAGGCGCGGGCCGGCCGCATCCGGCGCGCGCGATGGGAGTCGCGAACTCTGGACCTCGATCTGGTATCCTACGGCGGGCTCACCCTGGACGAGCCCGGTCTCACGCTGCCCCATCCCGGATTGCCGCATCGGGACTTCTGGCGCCGGGAGCTGGACGAACTCGCGCGATCGGGGATCTGAGCCTCGTCTATATTGGCAGGGAGCCAATGACCGATACTCCGCTGAAACCAGGCATTCCCTCCGAGCTGCGTCCGACCCTTCCCGCCTGGGCCATGGTCACGCCGGAACGGGTCCAGCACATCCAGCGCGTGGCCGAGCTGGTGTCCGCGTGGGGCGGCCGGATGGGCACCCCGGATTCCGAGCTGTACCGCTGGTACAAGGCAGTGTGGCTTCACGACGCGCTTCGCGATGCCGATGAGGCCGAGCTGACCAAGTGGGCGCCGTCGGTGAAGGGGCCGGTCGAACTGCGCCACGGTCCCGCCGCCGCGGCACGGGCCAAGGGCGAAGGGGAGACCGACCGTGGCGTCCTCGACGCGGTGCGGTTCCACTCGGTGGGTCTGGCGGAGTGGGACATGGTCGGCCGGGTGCTCTACTGCGCCGACTTTCTGGAGCCCGGCCGCACCTTCGACCGCGAGGAGCGGGCCGGGCTGGCGCAGCGCTTTCCCGACGATGCCCAGGCGGTGGTGCTCGACGTTGCGCGCCGCCGCATGCTCTACACCATTCGTACCGGGTGGGCCCTGCCGGAGCCGACGGTCAGATTCTGGAATTCGCTCTGCGATTCCGCGTCATCGCGCTAGGAGCGCTGGCTACCGCGGGGCTCGGCGCCGGTGCGTGGATGCTCTTTCGCGGAGACGCCGGCACGGGGCCGGCCGACGCGGCGCCCCTCCTGGGGGGCGATCGCATCGTGGTGGAGGTGCTCAACGGCTCGGGACGCCGGGGCCTGGCGCGCACCGCCACCCGGGCGCTTCGGCAGGCGGGATTCGACGTGGTGTACTTCGGCACGATCTCCGATTCGATCGCGATCACCCAGGTGCTGGCGCGGCGCGGAGACTCGCTCTCGGCGGCAAAGGTGGTGCGGGCCCTCGGCGCCGGCCACGCCACAGTCAGGCCGGACACCCTGCTCCGGGTGGATGTGACGGTGCTGCTCGGCGGCGACTACCGGGCCCCGCCCGGATGGCGGCCCTGATCAAACCCCCAGCTCTTCCGCGATCACCAGGATGTCCTCCCGAAGAATCCGCCGTTCCACCTGCAGGTGCAGGAAGCTCCTCCGCCCCAGCATCCAGAGCCCCAGCGCCCGGAGGGCGCCCAAGGCCCGGTCGGCCAGCTCGGCGAGTCTGAGCGCGGCATATCCGCTCAACGGCGCCAGGACCAGCGCGACAAGCCCCGCGACGACGCCCCACCATTTCCAGCAGAGCCCCGCCACGACCAGCCAGGTCAGCGGGAACACCACAAAGGCCGACGCCGCCTTGGCGGTGGCGAGGATGTCGTCGTACTTGCCGACCGCGCGCGTGGAGAGCAGTCCCACCAGCCGGTACGGGAGATAATGCAGGACCAGTCCTGGAAGGCCCAGCGGGACCAGCAGAGCAAACCGGAACAGGAAGAGGCCGATTCCCACCAGCACTCCGCCGGTCCTCATCCGCCCGACCGGTACATCCCACGGATCGATCCCGGCACCGCGCAGCTTGTCCTCGTAGCGAAGCACCCGCCTCCGGATGGCTTCGAGCCGGACGGGATCCCGGGCCTTGAGGGCGTCGTATCCCTTGAGAACCCGGCGGCGGAAGGCGAATTCCTCGGCCAGCTCCGGCCGCGGGGCATCATCGCTGGCCCGCCGCTGGCTTGCCAGGATCCGCTCGGTGCGGGCGACGAAGTCGTGAGCCTCGAACGCGTCGGCCTGGAGGGTCACCTCGCCCAAGGCCCGGCCGATCCAGTCGGTCAGCGCCCGGACTGCTTCCGCCGGCGGCTCCCCGGCGGCATCCAGCGGGGCGGGAACGACCTCGAACGGCTCGCCGTAGTACACCAGCGCCGCGCTCCGGAAGGTCTGCTTATCGGTATAGAAGAGACCCACCGGCTGGATCCGGAGCGGGGGATCCGAGACCACGCCCAGGGCGATGCGCGCGGCGCCGGTCTTCATCGGCTTCATCCGGGGATCGCTGTGGCTGGTTCCCTCGGGAAAGAGCGCGACGGCCCCGCCGGTCGACAGGTGGGCGCGCACCCGGGCGAACATCTCCCGGTTCTTGGTGAGGTCGGCGCCGGGATCCTGTTTCCGCTCCACCGGGATCGACCCCGCCGCCCGCACCAGCCAGCCCACGATGGGGATCCGGAACAGCGGCGCCTTGGCGAGAAACGAGACCGGACGGGGAGCCAGGCAGAGGATGAAGACCGGATCCACGAGGGAGTTGGGGTGATTCAGCACGAACATCACGGGGCCGTTCCCGGGAACCCGTTCGACCCCCTCGGACTCCACCCGCCGGAAGAAAATCCGGAGTGTGAATCGCAGCAGGGCGACGACGGCGGCGCGCGGCCTCCCCATCACCCTGCCGCCACCGCGCGCTTCTTCTTCTCCAGCTCCACGAAGAGCTGGCCGCACGCCGCGTCGATGTCGAGGCCGCGGCTCCGCCGCACCACCGCCTCGACGCCCTGGTTGGTGAGCCGCTCGGAGAAGGCCCGAATCCGGTTGCCCGACGTCGGCGTGAGGCCGGGCGCGCCGCCGGGATGCAGCGGCAGGAGGTTCACGTGGGCCCCGAGCTGGTGGGCGAGCTTGGCCAGCTTGTCCGCGTCGGCGTCACTGTCATTCTTTCCCGCGATCAGCACGTATTCGAAGGTGATTCGCTTCCGGAACGCCCGCGCCGCCCGGAGCACCTCCTCCAGAGGATATTTCTTCTGAATCGGCATCAGCCGGAGGCGCTGGGCGGGGCCGGCGGCGTGCAGCGAGATCGCCAGCCGGAACTGCTCGGGGCGCTGGGCCAGCTCGAGCATGGCGGGCACGATCCCGACCGTGGAGACCGTGATGTGCCGCGCCCCGATGCCGAGCCCTTCGGGGTGGTTCAGGATGGTCAGCGCGGTGCTCACGGCCGGCCAGTTGAGCAAGGGCTCACCCATCCCCATGAATACGACGTTGGTCGGCTGCTCCGCCGGATTGGCGAGAACGACCTCCCGCACCTGGGCCGCGATTTCCCACGGGGCAAGGTCGCGCCGAAACCCCATGCGTCCCGTCGCGCAGAAGGTACAGCCCAGGGCGCACCCCGCCTGGGACGAAATGCAGAGGGTGAGCCGCTTTCCCGACGGGATGAGCACCGATTCGACCGCCTCGCCATCCGCGAGCCGCCAGAGATACTTCCGGGTGCCGTCGGTGGACTGCTGCACCGCTTCGGCGTGGAGCCGGCCCAGGGGGAATTCCCGGTCGAGCTCCTCCCGAAGGCTCCCGGGCAGCTCGCTCGCCTCGGCCCAGGACCCGACCGGCGCCACCCAGAGGCGCCGCGCCATCTGCGCGCTTCGGTAGGCCGGAAGGCTACGCTCCCTGACCCAGGACTGGATTCTCGCGAGGGCGTCCGCGGGGGAAAGGTCGAGCAGAGTGGTGGATTGGACCGGGCGCTGACTCATGCCGAAATCTAGCCGCCGCTAGCCGGAATCGGGCCGGACCCGCGATCGGATCAGCGCCAGGTGTGGGGCCAGCACGCTGTCCAGCTCGGACGCGGGCACCCGGGCGGCCCCGGGGTCCTCCACCAGGCGGCGCCACGGGCGGGGATGCTTTCGGTCATACTTCCCGAATACCTCCACCGGAGTGCCGTACGCCTCGATCGTCCGGCCGTCCTTCGAGGGCCGCCACTGCCGGGCCCAGGAGTAGATCCACTCGGCGTCGACCGCCAGCAGCCTCACACACGAATGGCTCGCCGGATAACCCGGCAGCTCGTACTCGTGGAACGAGATGCCACGCTGGTTCTCGAAGTTGAAGTACCACTTGAGCACCCATTCCTCGTTGTCGGTGCTGACGGTCTGCTTCCGCTTCCAGTTGGTGAAGTACAGCCCGTTGGGCGTCGGGGTCCCGGCCTTGCCGGTGCTGGTGGGGCCCCAGAGGACCAGCTTGCCATGCTCGTAGGCGCCGAACGCCTGCACCCGCTGCGACACCGCGATCAGTCGGGGCACCGAGTCGAGCGCGCTCAGTGCCCCCGGAAACGGCGCATACTCCATCTCGGGTCCGACGTCCTCCGGCACCAGCAGGGTGTCTCCGGCCCGCGCATGCGCCAGGTCGATCCGGTTGAGTTTGAGGATGGTGGTGACCGCCCCCGGTCCCACCGAGTCCCGGAGGACCTGGAGGTCGCGGGCGCCGCCGAGCCGGTACGGCCGGAACGCCATCCGGGGAGGCCGGGGCGGGGGGACGACGGAGTCATGGCGCGCGACCGTGTCGGCGGGTGGCCGCACCGAGTCCCGATGCGCCACGGCGGGGGGCGGGGAACCCCGGTCCCGGCAGGCCAGCGCCAGGCCGAGGATGATCCCCATCCGCCTCCAGTGTCGCGCCACGACACCTCCGTCCGGGTATGAGATTCCAGCCGTGCAAGATACGCACTCGAGGCGTCGAAGTTGCTTGATCCCCCTCTCTGCGCCCGTTACTTTCGGCAATGCTCGCCACGTCGCTCCGCACGCATTCCGGCGGTCTCCTGACGCGCACCGACGCGGGCCACGAAGTACGGGTGGCCGGATGGGTGCATCGTCGCCGGGACCTCGGGGGCCTTGTCTTCATCGATCTCCGGGACCGGCACGGACTGGTCCAGCTCTCGTTCGATCCCGCCTACACCCCGCGTGACGTCATGGAGCGCGCCGTCGGCTGCGGAGTGGAAACCGTGGTTCTTGCCGCCGGCAGCGTGGCAGTGCGGCCCAACGCGGCACGGGATGAAGGGCTCGCCTCCCGGGAGATCGAGGTCCAGGTCACCTCCCTGCAGGTGGTCGGGCCCGCCACCACGCCGGCAATTCCGGTGGGCCGCAAGGAGAGCGAGGACCTCCCCGCCGAAGAGCTGCGGCTCAAGCACCGGGTCCTCGATCTCCGCCGGCCCGAGCTGATGGCCAACCTGGTGCTGCGGCACCGCCTGCTGCAGCGGGCCAGGCGCACCCTGAGCGACCTCGGCTTTCTCGAGATCGAGACGCCGATCCTCACCAAGCCGACGCCCGAAGGCGCCCGGGACTATCTGGTTCCGTCGCGGGTGCACCAGGGGGAGTTCTACGCCTTACCGCAATCGCCGCAGATCTACAAGCAGCTCCTGATGGTTGCGGGTTATGACCGGTACTTCCAGATCGCGCGGTGCTTTCGCGACGAGGACCTCCGGGCCGACCGCCAGCCCGAGTTCACCCAGATCGATCTCGAGGCGTCCTTCATCACCCAGGAGGACGTGCTCCCGGTGGTCGAGGACGTGCTGGTGGCGCAGTGGGACGAGGCGGGGCACGCCATTGCGCGGCCCTTTCCGCGGCTGACCTGGCGCGAGGCCATGGAGCGGTTCGGGATCGACAAGCCCGACCTGCGCTACGGGTACGAGATCCGCGACCTCACCAAGTCCATCGGCCCCGATGCCGCTCCGTTCGTGCACGACGCCATTGCCAAGGGAGGACGGGTTCGCGGGATCCTGGCCTCCGGCGCGAGCGCCCTGTCCCGGAAAGACCTGGACGCCCTGGCCGTGGTGGCCAAGGAGGCCGGGGCCGGAGGCCTCATCTGGGCCCGCCGCGGCGCCGCCTGGGAAGGGCAGGGCGTCAAGGCGATTGGCGCCTCCGCACTCGAGGCGTTGCCGGCCGCCGGAGGAGAGGTCCTGGTCGCGGTCGCCGGGCCCGATTCGGTCTCCTCGGCGGCGCTGCATGGTGTCCGCACCGCGCTGATCCGGCGCCTGGCCCCAGCGCCATCACAGCGGCACGCCTTCCTTTGGGTCGTGGATTTTCCGCTGTTCGAGCCCGATCCCGAAACCGGCGCCCACATCTTCGTGCACCACCCGTTCACCTCGCCCCACCCGGACGACATCGGCTTCCTGGAGAGCGATCCAGGCCGCTGCCGCGCGCTGCACTACGACGCCGTGTATAACGGCGTGGAGCTGGGCAGCGGATCCATCCGGATTACCGACCCCGCGGTCCAGAGCAAGGTGTTCAGGCTGCTGGGCATTACCCCGGAAGAAATCCGCCGGCGGTTCGGCTTCCTGCTCGACGCGCTGGCCTCCGGCGCGCCGCCTCACGGGGGGTTCGCGGTGGGATTCGACCGCGTGGCCATGCTGCTCGCCGGGGCCGGGTCGCTGCGCGACGTCATCGCCTTTCCGAAGACCACCGCCGCCCGCGCGCTGTTCGAGGGGGCGCCGTCTCCCGTGAGCGATGCCGACCTCGCCGCGCTCGGCCTGACGGCGATCCGATGAGGCCGCCCGTGAATGAGGAACTGATCCAGCGCCTGAGCATCGAAGGGGCCGATCCGCTGCTGCTGGCCGGCGTCAACGAGGCCAACATGGTGGAGCTGGAGCGGGTCACCGGCGCCCGGATCTCCCTGCGCGGTGAAGTGCTGACCGCGTCCGGGACTCCGGAGCAGGTGGACCGCGCCCTGGGAGTGGCCCAGGGCCTGCTCGACATCGCGCGGACCGGGGAGGCCGTCTCGGTCGAGGACGTCTATCGATTCGCCCAGGACGGGGTGCCGGCCGACGGACTCCTGGCCGGCGGCGAAGGCAAGATCGTGCTCCCCGGCCTGCGCCGGGCCATCGCCCCCAAGACCCAGGGGCAACGGGACTACGTCCATGCCATCTCCACCACCGACATCGTGATCGGCATCGGGCCGGCCGGCACCGGGAAGACCTACCTCGCGGTGGCCAAGGCGGTCGAGGCAATGGCCCGCAAGCGGGTCAAGCGGATCATCCTGGCCCGGCCGGCGGTCGAGGCGGGCGAGTCCCTCGGTTTCCTTCCCGGCGATCTCCAGGCCAAGGTGGATCCCTACCTTCGTCCGCTGTACGACGCCCTGGAAGACATGATGCCCGCCGAGCGGGTGCAGAAGGCGCTGGAGCAGCGCACCATCGAGATCGCGCCACTGGCCTACATGCGGGGGCGCACCCTCAACGACGCGTTCATCATCCTGGACGAGGCCCAGAACGCCACCGGAGCGCAGATGAAGATGTTCCTCACCCGGCTCGGGGTGAACAGCAAGGTGGTCGTGACCGGAGACAAGACCCAGGTCGACCTGCCCCGGCGGGAGGATTCCGGGCTGATCCAGATCGAACGGATTCTTCCGGGAATCGACGGGCTCGCCTTCTGCTACCTCAGCGACGTCGACGTGGTCCGGCACCGCCTGGTGCGGGAGATCATCAAGGCGTATGCCGAGGACCAGAACGGCTGACCAGAGCCGCAAGCCTGCGAGGACGCAAGGACGGAACAGCGTTGTTGCGGTCTGGGGCCGTTCCCATCCATTGGCCCGTGCCGCGGTGGTTCGGGCGGCGGTCGCCACGCTCGCCGGGGAGCGCCGGAGCGCAACCCTCTCGATCGCGTTCGTCGGGCGCGAGCAGATGCGGGCGCTGAATCGGCACTGGAAGGGCCGCCGGGTCCCGACCGACGTCCTGGCGTTCCCCCTGGCAAGGCCGGGCGGCGAGCTCGCCGGCGATATTTATGTGTGTCCCTGGACGGCGGCCCGCAACGCGCGGGCGCTGGGGGTACCGCTCCGGCAGGAGCTCGCCCGCCTGGTGATCCACGGGGTGTTGCACACGCTGGGATACGAACATCCTGAGGCGACTGGCCGCACCGCTTCCCCGATGTGGCGGCTGCAGGAACGATATCTCCGGGGACTCCGATGATTCACGCCCTGCTCGCCGCGCTCCAGCTCTGGGTGGCGCCGCTTCTCGCGGGGCTGTTCACCCTCTGGTCCGCGCTCGTGGCGCTCGCGGAGCAGGACGATGCCGGCGTGCCCCGCCTGCTGACCCCCGGGGAGGCGCCGGCCACGGCACCGCTCTCCTCGGCCCGGAGCCTCCATGTGCTCCACCTCGCGCTGCTCGCGCTGGCATCCGCCCTCGCGGGCACGGCGCTCTCCTGGTGGGCCTGGGGTTTTCCCCAATCGATCGTGCGCCTCACCCTCGCCGTCCTTCTGGTCTGGATCCTGGGTGACCTCGCCCCACGGCTCTGGGCCGCGAACGAGCCCGGCGTGGTGCCGTTCGATGGGCGCTTCGTCCAGCACACCCTGTCGCTGTTCCGCCCGCTGATCGCGGGCGTAGCATGGGTGGACCGGGGCTTCCGTCCCCGCCGGACCGTGCTCCGCCGGCCCGAGGCCGCCGAGCGGGACATGCTCACCGGCATTCTCGGCCTCGCCGAAATGGCGGTCTCGGACGTGCTCACTCCGCGGCTGGACATCATGGCGGTGGACTTCTCATCCACCCGCGAGCAGGTCATCGAGATGTTCAGAACCGCGGAACACTCCCGGCTGCTCGTGGTGGATGGAGATCCCGACTCGGTGACCGGCGTGATTTACGCCAAGGACCTGCTCCCCGGCCTCGGTCCCGAAGCGGGTCCCTCCGACTGGCACCCTCTGATCCGTCCGGTCGAATTCGTTCCCGAGGCCAAGAGCCTGAGCCGGCAGCTGCGCGACTTTCAGCGCGGCGCGAGCCACCTGGCCGTCGTGGTCGACGAGTTCGGCGGCACCTCGGGCATCGTGACCCTGGAGGACGTGCTCGAGCAGATCGTCGGAGAGATCCGGGACGAGTACGACACCGACGAAGTGGCCCCGCTCCAGCGGCTGCCGGACGGCGGCTGGGCGGTGCAGGGCGGAGTGCCGCTCGCCGATCTCGAGACCGAGATCGACCATTCCTTCGCGCGCGAAGACGTCAGCACCGTGGGCGGGCTGGTGCTTGCCGCGTTCGGCCGGGTGCCTCGCGCCGGAGAGACGCTCTCGCTGGAGGGATTCCGCATCACCGTCGACCAGGTGGCGCGGCGGCGGGTCAGCCGGGTGACGGTGGTGCCGGTCGAGGGTGCGCCGGCCTCGGCGGGCGGCGGGAGGCCGGCGCCGTGATCTGGCCCCTGGTGTTGCTCGGCCTGCTGCTCACCCTGTTCGGGGCGACCGCGGCCGCCGCGCTGATCACCTCGAGCCGCGCCACCCTGGCGGAGGCCGTGGCCCGGCGGCTCCGCGGCGGCCACGATTCGCTGGCCTGGCTGCCGCCACTCGAGCGGGACCTGGCGGCGGCGTCCGTCACCACCACCCTGGGAATCACGCTGCTGGGCGCGGTCTTCCCGAGCATGTTCAACGGCGCCACGCTGCCGCGACTCGGCCTGCTCCTGATCCTCCTCGCGATTCCGGCGATCCTCCTGAGCGGTTACGTCCTGCCTCGATTCCTGACCCGCCGGCGCGCGGCGCGGGTCGCGGCCCGCCTCCGGCCGGTGCTGCGGCCCTGGTCGGCGATACTGACTCCGATCCTCCCGGCGCCCCCGCTGCACCCGGAGGCCCACATCACCGAGCTCTGGCGCGAACGGGCCGAGGGCGGAACCGGCCTGGATGACGCGCTGCTGCGGGTCGGAGGAGTGATCAGCTTTTCCCAGCGCGCGGTGCGCGAGGTGATGACGCCCCGCACCGACCTGGTCGCGATCCCGGAAGAGTCCTCGGTGGAGGAAGTGCGTGCCGCGTTCGTGCAGAGCGGCTACAGCCGGCTGCCGATCTACCGGGGCACCCTGGACGAGATGGTGGGTATGGTCCACGCCTTCGATCTCTTCCGGCTGCATCCCGGAGACCCGGTGCCGGTGCGGCCCCTGGCCGTGGCGCCCGCGAGCCGCCTCTGCGGGGACGTCCTGGTGGACATGCAGCGGGAGCGCCGGCACCTGGCCGTCGTGCTGGACGAGTTCGGCGGCACCCTCGGCATCGTGACGCTGGAGGACCTGCTGGAGGCGATGGTCGGGGAGATCGTCGACGAGGACGATCCCGCGCCCTTCCCGGTCGGCGACCCGGGGCTCCTCGAGGTGGATGGCTCCGCCCCGGTGTCCCAGATCGAGGAACGGTTCGGGGTCACCCTGCCGGCGGGGCAGGCCTCCACGATCGGCGGCCGCCTGGTGGAGCTTTCGGGCCGGTTTCCCGCCACCGGCGAGCGGTTCCTGATTCTCGGTCTGGAGCTCGACGTGTTGCACGCATCGCCGACCCGGGTCGAACGCCTGCTGGTGCGGCGCGGCTCTCCGGCCACCACCGCCCTCGGCAAGACGGCACCATGACCCGCCGCCGCCGGCTGATTCCCGAGCGGATGATCGCCCTGCTCCGGGACGGGAACGTCAGCGAATTCTTCGCCCGGGCCCGCATGCTGGAGCCGGCGGATCTCGCCGATGTGCTCGCGCTCGCCGATGACGACGAGCGGGTCGAGATCGCCAAGCTGCTTCCGCCGGAGCTCACCGGCGAGGCGCTGACTGAAATGCCGGACACCGAGCACGCCGGGGAGACGCTCGCCGCACTGACCTCGGAGCAGGCCGCCGAGATCGTGGGCGAGATGCCCGACGACGACGCGGCGGACCTCCTTGGCGAGTTGGAGCCGGAACAACAGCGCCGCATCCTGTCCGCCGTCGACGCGCCGGAACGGGAAGACGTCGAGCGGCTCCTCGAATACGACGATGAGAGCGCCGGTGGTCTCATGACCGGCGCCATGGTCACCGTGAGGGAAGATGCCACGGTGAGCGACGCGCTCGAGAGCATCCGGCGTCAGGCCGAGGACGTCGAAGACTTCACTGAGACGTATGTGGTGGGTCGGGACGGCCGCCTGACCGGGATTCTGGGCTTCAAGCGCCTCGTCATCGGGGCGCCCGACCGGGCGGTTCGGGAGCTGATGGAGGAGCCCGACGTGACCGTCGGACCCGAGATGGACCAGGAGGAAGTGGCCCGCCTCATGGCGCGCTACAACGTGCCCAGCATTCCGGTGGTGGACCGGGATGGCCGGCTCCTGGGCCGCATCACGTTCGACGACGTGTCGGACGTCATGGAGCGGGAAGCCACGGAAGACCTCCTCCGTTTCGGCGGCGTGTCGGCGGAAGAGGATCTCGGCGCGCGGTGGTTCGAAGCCGTCAAGACCCGCCTTCCCTGGCTCATGGTCAACCTCCTCACCGCCTTCGTCGCCGCGTCGGTGGTCGTGTATTTCAGCAGCACCGTCAAGGCGCTGCCGGTGCTGGCGGCCTGGATGACGATGATCTCGGGGATGGGCGGGAACACCGGCACCCAGACCCTCGCCGTGACGGTCCGCCGGCTCGCGCTGGGGCTGATCCCCCAGCACGCCTTCATGCGGGTCGTCGGCAAGGAAGTCATGGTGGGGCTGACGTGCGGCGTGGCCAACGGCATCCTGGCCGGGCTGGTGGCCATGGCGTTCCACCAGCCTCCGATGGTCGCGGTGGTGATCTGCCTCGCGATGATCGGCAACCTCTTCGTGGCCGGGTTTGCCGGCGCCTTCATCCCCCTGGTGCTCGAGCGATTCAAGATCGACCCGGCCATCGCCTCGTCGGTATTCGTCACCACCTTCACCGACACCTGCGGGTTCGCGCTCCTCCTCGGGCTCGGCGCCTGGCTGCTCCGCTAGCGGTTCATTGCGCTCCGATGGCGGCCAGGGCGCGCTTCCGCTCGTAATCCGACGACAGGTGGCCCACCGCCCGGAGATAGGCCGGGCGCATCGCGTCCACGATCTGCCCGGTACCCGCGGCCGCGACCAGCACCGACGCGAGGTCGTTATCGCTGTCGATCCCCGCCGCCGTCTCCAGGAGGTCCGTGAGGACGGCGGCCGGCAGGCGTCCCTGCGCCAGCACCGCCGTCAGGACCCGCCGCAGATCATAGGAGGAATCGAGACCCCGGGTGGCCCGGAAGAATTCGACCCGGGTGGCCTCGGTGAGGAAACCGC
>JBGPLG010000031.1:0-40285 GCA_041486305.1 Gemmatimonadota bacterium | reverse complement strand
GCCAGCGAGGGCAGATGGCCTGCCGCCCGCGCCGTTGTGCGGGCGCGCTCGAAGTAGCGGGCCGCGAGGCGCCGGAGACCCAGGGCGCTCCGGATCACCGCGCCCACGTTCCCGAGCCCGCGGGCTACGTCCGGCGCCAGCTCGGGCCCGGCCATGGCGCTCTCGGCCAGGTTCAGCGAGCGGAAGTTGGCGACCAGCGCTCCCGGGACATTGCCGGTGTAGTAGTAGGCCTGCATGATGCCAAACCAGAGGTGGGCCATCTCGACCCGCTCCTCGCGGTCGGACGGGGCCCGGCGCAGGACCAATCGGGGAGCCAGACGGTGGGCCGCCTGGCGCGCCATGGCGCCGAGGAAGCTGACCAGGAGCCGAGGCAGGCCCACCGGCTCCGGGTGTCCCAGCAGCACGAGGGCGTTCCGGATATGCGCCGAGCTCTCCGCGGTATCTCCCAGCGCCATTTCGGCCTGGCCCAGCCGGCGGAGGGCCCGGATCCGGCGCAGCCGGTGGGTGCGCAAGGCGGCGGGATCGGGGGCCGCCGGCTCGGCGGCGAGCGCCGCGAGGGCTTTGGTGAAGAAGCCGACCGCCTCGCGGTTGGCGAAGCTCCGCTGCGCCTGCTCACCGGCATGCTCGAAGTAGGCCAGCGCCTGCACCGGCGCCTGGGCGCTCTCCCAGTGGTGGGCCAGCAGCGGATAGAAGGGCTCGAGATCGGGCTGATAGGCCGACTCGTACCACTCGGCCACGGCGCGGTGGAGCTCCCGCCGCTGGGCAAAGAGGAGCGAGCCGTACACGACTTCCTGCATGATCGCGTGCTTGAAGATGTAGGCCAGGTCGGGCTCGGGCGCGTGCCGGGGCGTGATATCCAGGCGCTCGAGATGTTCGAGCGATCCCCGGAGTCGGGGCCGCTCCTCGGGAATCGGGAACACCGCCTCGAGGGTACGGTAGGGAAAGATTCGCCCGATGACGCTGGCCACCTTCGCGGTTCGCTGGTCCACCGGGTCCAGCCGGTCGAGACGGCTGGTGATCAGCCCCTCGAGCGTGTCGGGGAACGCGGCTCCCTGGGCCGTGGCCGCCTGCATCACGCAATGGCGGTCCACGATCGTGAGCAGGCCGCCCTCCCGCATCGCCTGCACCATTTCTTCGATGAAAAACGGATTGCCCTCGGCCCGCTCGCCGATCAACCGGGCCAGTGACTGGGGCAGCTCGTCCACGCCGAGTCGCCGGCAGGCGACCGCCACCGCGTCGGACGGGGTCAGCGGCTCGAGCCGGACCCGGAGCGTGTCGGGCGATTCCGCCATCTCCCGGAACTCCTGCGGCAGCGGCTCGGCACCGCCCAGCGCGTCGACCGGGCGGCTGACCAGCAGCAACAACAGTGGATCGGGACGGCGCCGGAGCTCCCCGACCAGGGCCCAGGACGCCGAATCGAACCAATGGGCGTCCTCGAGGACCAGCACGAAGGGCGCGCCGGTCAGCTCGATCAGCAGCCGCGCCAGGAGCTCGCGGGTGTTCTGGGCCCGGACCGCGCCGTCCATCTGCGCCACGAAGGAATCGTCGGGAAACTGGAACGGCAGCACCGCATTGAGCAGCGGCGTCCGCCGGGCCAGCGCGGGATCGAGCGTGTCGAGGCGCGCGAGCACCTTGCTCCGCGCGGCGTCGGCATCCAGGGCAGGGTCCAGGTCGAAGAGCCCGGCGAAGACCCCGCGCCAGGCATGATAGGCCCGGCTGCGCTCCACCGAATCGGCGCTTCCCACCAGGGTCGGGAGCCCGGCGGCCCGGGCGGCAGAGGCCAGCGCGGCCGCCAGCAGGCTCTTTCCGATTCCGGCTTCTCCCTCCAGCACCGCCAGGCGCCGCTCGCCGCGCTGCACCGGCGCCAACAGGGAGGTGAGTGCGCGCAACTCCTGGTCCCGCCCCACCAGCTCCGGGTTCCCGGACTGGAGGCGGCCCCCGGCGGGTGCGGCCCGCCGGCCGGTCACCATGGCGGTGGCGACCGGCTCCTTGCGTCCCTTCAAGGCGAGCTCGCCCCCGGTCCGAGTCTCGAAGCGGGGGCTCGCCGAGCGGGCCAGCCGCTCCTCCACCAGGATCTGGCCCGGAGAGGCCCGTCCCATCAACCGCGCCGCCAGGTTGACCGGGTGGCCCATCACGCCATAGCACCGCCGGGTGTCGCTGCCGCACGCGCCGGTCCACACCTGGCCCTGGCTCACCCCGATCCGGACCGGACCCACGAAATCGAGTCCCGCAGGCGGGGTGTGAAGGTCGAGCGCGGCCGCGAAGGCCCGCTCCACGTCGTCCTCGTGCGCGATCGGGGCGCCGAAGGCCGTGTAGAGATTGCTGCCCTTGTCGCCGATCGTGAGCTGGATGATCGAGCCCTCGTAGCGGCCCAGGGTTTCCTGGACCCAGCGGACATATCCGTCGAGCTGCGCGCCGGCGGCGTCCTCCTCGTCGTACGTGATCCCCTGAAAGCCCACGAACATCGGGACGGCGGGGCGCAGCTCGCCCAGAAACGCGCCGCCGATCCGGAGCCGCTCGTACACCGCCGGGAGGATCCACGGCCGAGCCAGCGTCTCGGTCCAGGCGCCTTCCGCCGGTGAGGGCCATGGGGTGGCGGGCACCGCGTCGCGGAGACCGCCCACCACCGCCACGCCGTCCTGACCCGGCTCCGACGCGGGACGCCAGGAGCGCACCTCGAGCTGCCCGCCGATGGCGGCGACCACTTCGGGGCCCACCACGATCTCGTGCACCGCGGCCAGCCGCTCCGCCGCCGCCATCCGGTCGAGGGTGCGCCCGGCGAGCGTGTCCATGAGGAAGCGCGACGGGTCGCCCACCGTGAAGCGGCGCGCCGGCCCCGCGGTGATGGCCACCTTGATCCCGAGCGATACTCGAGCGCCGGACGGGGTCTCCGCCACCGCCACCGTGCTCATGCCGGCTTGCATTTCCAGCGCCGCGCTCAGGGCGCGATGCGCCGCGGGTGCCGTTTCCCCGAGCCCCGCGGGGTTGTCGTCGAACCAGCAGGTGATGGAATCCCCCGCGAAGCCCACCACGCTGCCGGCCTTGGAGTGCACCTCGGCGACCAGGTGCTCGTACACCCGGTTGATGTGGCGGAGCAGCTCCTCGGCTCCGCGCTTCCGGCCCAGCTCCGCCTCGAGGGCGCCGGTGAGGGCGGTGAAGCCGGAGACGTCGGCGAAGAGCGCGGCGCCCCGGGTGCGGTCCGGGAGGGTTCCGCCCGCCAGGATGGCCTGGCGCCGGTCGATCGGGAGGTACGCGTCGAGACTGCGGGGCATTCAGGCGATCCCGAGCCACCGGGTGATCGAATGGAAGAACACCCGGATCCGATCCGTGAGCGGCGCGGGCGGCAGGAGCGTGGGGTACACCGGCGTACCGCCCTTGACCCAGCCGGTCAGCTCCGGCAGGTCCACCCAGTCCGCGGCGTGCCGGTACAGCCGCGCGAGCTGGGGGTGAATCAGGAGCGCGTCGAGGATCCGCACTCCGAGCTCCTCGAGCGAATGGCCCCGATTCGTGATGTCGCGGATGTCCTGCTCGGTCAGCGGATAATTGTCGGGGTAGAAATCGGGCAGGTGCACCATCGCATCCACCGACGGCAGCACCGGATCGGCCAGCAGCCGACCCAGCAGGCCGAACTCGAATCCTTCCACCATGCCCTGCGCGTACAGCAGCCGGTAGAGCACCACGTTCATGAAGAGCTGCTCGCCGGGGTCTTCGGCCTCGGCGCACCCGCGGTGATCCTGATATCCCGTCACGATGCTGGTGTTGTGGGCCCGGTACCAGGACACTTCGCCGGGCTTCTCGATGTAGTCGAGCCAGCGACGCACCGGGAGGGGCGCCTCGCCCGGATCCGCGCCATGCTCATGGAGCAGGGCCGCCAGCTGGCCGAAGTAGAGGAAGGCCAGGTCCACATCGCGCCACCACCGGCTGCCCGGCGCGCCCCGCGACCCGTCGAGCGGATTGAGCACGCCGCGGCGGATCTCCCAGCGGAGAAAATCGAGCTCCGAGCGTCCGAAACCGAACTCTGCATCGGGGATCCGGGGATTCAGCCGGCCAGCGTCCAGGAGCTCCCGCCCACGGCCGTATTTCCGGTAGAACGCCATCCGGAGCTCGAGCCGCCCGTCGGGATTGTCGGCGACCGAGTCCACCACCGCCCGCGCCCGGCGCTCGAGCTCCGCGTAACCGGCCCGCGCGGGGCCGGTCACAGGGTGATCTGGAGCCGGCCGACGATGAAGCGCCCGAGGACCGGAGTCCCCACGAACTCGGCATGTCGGTGATCGAACAGATTCGTTGCGTCCACGGTGAACCAGGCGCCCCGGAGCCAGCCGAGCCGCACTCCCACGCTCGCGTCCAGCAGTCCGTAGGCCTTCACCCGGCCGACATACGCGGGCGAGAGCACCCCGAACCCGCCGACCGCCCTGGCCCGCACATCGGCGCGGATGCCGCGATTCTCGTTCTGGAACTGGAGCGTGACGTTCCCCTTGTGGCGCGGGGCCTGGAACAACAGCTGGCCGAATCCCGCTCCGAGATCGGTGGAGTCCTTGCTCGCGTAGGAGTACGACCCGCCGAGGGAGAGATTCCGGGAGACGTCGTAGGAAAGCGAGATGTCGGCGCCCCAGAAGGAATAGGCGCCGCCCTGGTTGGCCGGCTGGAAGATCAGCAGGTCGGCGCCGGGCACTTCCTTCGGCGAGATGGTGCCCACCGGAATCGACGCGGCACCGGAGGCCGCCTGCTGCGCCAGCCCGGCAGGCATGAAATTGGTGAAATAGGTGGCCAGCGTGGCGGGGTCGAGGAAGACGTTCGGCGTGTTCACCGTGGCCGAGGTCGAGAACACGTGATTGGCGCGGGTGTAGTAGACGTCGACGCTGGCGAGCAGGCGGTCGTTCAGGAATCCCTTGTACCCCGCCTCGAACACGCTCTCCACCACCCGCCGGATCGCCGGGACGTCCTTCACGTCGCCGGCGGTGACCGGTATGAAGGTCCCCGTGGCCGGATTGAGCAGGGCCAGCCGGCTGCCCACCTGGGCCTTGGTCGGCGCCGGCAGGGCCGACAGGTCGAGCCCCTGGGCCTTGAGGATCGCCACCACGGCCGGCCACATCAGGGTGGCGTCGGCCGGGAGGAACCCGGTGCTGCCGCCGGTGAACGCCGCCGGCGCCCGCATGCAGAGCCCACCGCAGGAACGGTCGAAGCTGAAGCCCTGGCCGGCGGATCCCTCGAGGCGGATGCTGAACGGCAGCGGGCCCAGCGGCGCCACGGCGAGGTCGGGGAAGATCCCGCGCGGAGTCGGCTGCTCGAACGAGCGGTTGTAGCTGAGCCGGAGGGCATGATTCGCGCCCGGCTTGAAGACCAGCGCCGCCCGGGGCGACAGGAAGAATTCGTCGGCCAGCTTGTTGTGATGATCGAGCCGCAGGGCGGCGCTCAAGTCGAGGCGCGGGGAGAGCGCGGTGGTCGAGTGAATGTAGACGCCGGTTTCCCGGACGTTGTCCTGATCCTCGAAGCGGCCGTTCAGAGTGCCATGGGTACGGGGAATGGTCCAGCGGAAGTCACCGCCGTAAATCAGCCGCGTGGCCCGCCACTCGGAGCTGTGCTGCACTTGCGCCGCGAAGAGCCGGGAGTCGTCCCGGAGGATTGCGCCGCTGCGGAGGTTGTAAGTGTTGCCCGCGTTGCTGCCATCGTACATCAGGTTCGCGAACAGCCGCCGATGGGTGAGCCGGGTCTGGAAGGCCAGGTACTTCCAGTCCTCCGATTGCGCCGCGCCGGCGTCGGACCCCGACTCCACGCCGGTGGCCTGTACGAAGCTCGCGGTGGAGACCAGCGTGGTGCCCCGCCCGATGGCCCAGTCGGCCCGCGCCTCGGTGTGGAACTCCTTCGCCACCTCCCGCCGGGCGCCGATCAGCAGGGTGTCGGCCCGGGCGCCTGTGGCCAGGGCCTGGGCCCGGAGCGCCGTCTCGACCGGATCTTCGTAGGTCCAGTCGTTGCCCCGCGCGTAGCGGGCCGACAGCTTGACGCCGAAGCTCGGCGTAACCCGCCGGGAGATCCGGAAGGAGCCGTCCGCCCAGGAGCGCTGGCCCCCGGCGAGGGAGAGGCTGGTCTCCGCGGGGCCCAGCGGCGAGCGGGTGATGAAGTGCACCACGCCGCGGCGGCCGTTGGGGCCGAAGATCACCGCGGCCGGGCCACGGACCACCTCGATGCGTTCGATGTCGTCCGGCGTATTGGGCACGAAGCCCGCGATGTTGTAGCCCAGCGAGGGGATCGAGACGTAGCGATAGTCGGACAGCAGCAGCAGGGCGCCGGCCTCCGCCGTCACCCCGCGCGGCCCCCGGGTGGAAAAGGTCGTGCTGAAGAGACCCTTCTGAGAATAGTCCACGCCGGGGACGGTGCGGACGTAGTCGATCGGCGTGGCCACCGCCTGCCGGAGGACCGAACTCCGCGGCACCACCGACACCGCGGCCGGCGTGGCGAGGCTGGTCTCCTCGCTCAGCGTGGCCGAGACCACCACCGGATCCAGGACGAACGGCCGGGGCGTCATCCGGACCGCGAGCTCGGTCTCGCCGGTGGCGCTCGAGGCCACCGAAGGAATCCGGAGCGGGGAATAGCCGATCCGCGCCACCATCACGGTGAAGCTGCCGGCCGCTAACCCGGAAAGCCGGAACCGCCCCCGGCTGTTGGTCAGCGCCGTCGCGACGGTGCTGTCACCCGCCACGGCCCGGACCCAGGCGCCGGCGAGCCTGGTACCGGTGGCCGAATCGGCCACCGTGCCGACGATGCGGGCGCGTTGGGCCAGGCCGGTGCGAGGCGCCAGCAGCGCCGCCGCGAGGAGGACATACCGAAGAGCGGAGCGTCGAGGCACGTGGCCTGTTCTCCGTATATGAAATGGAAATAATGATTGCTTACGAGCGAGCCCGCTTGACCTTACCACCGACGCTGGTCCGCCGCCATCCCCGAGAGCCCCGGGTTATTCCTCCCGCAACACCGCGAGCGGAGCGCGCTTGAGAATCTCGGCGCTGTTCCAGAGTCCGACCGAGAGCGTCAGCGCCAGCAACAGCAGGGTGAGCCCGCCCAGCTGCAGGGCCGGCAGGCTGAACGGTTGCTTGAACAGCCATTTGGCCAGCGCCCACCCGGCCACGCTGGCCAGGACCACCGAGGCCAGCGCCGCCAGCACGCCGAGCGCGGTGTACTCGGCCACCAGAATCCGGAGCACCTGGGCCCGGGTGGCGCCCAGGGTCTTGAGCAGGACCCCTTCGCGAATGCGGGAGAGCCGCGACGCGGACACCGCACCCACCAGCACGATTGCGCCGGTGACCAGGCTGAACAGCGCCAGGAAACGCACGATCAACGCGCCACGATTCAGGATGCCCTCGATCGCCTGCTGCACCTGGGACAGATCGATGGCCGTGACGTTGGGGTAGCGCTCCGCCATGCCGCGCTGCACCCGGCCGCGCGCCTCGGCGCTGTCCGCCCGGACCAGGGTGACGAACATCTGCGGCGCGGACTCGAGCGCGCCCGATTGGAACACCGCGAAGAAATTGGTCTCGAAGCGGCTCCAGTCCACATCGCGCAGGTTGGCGACCCGGCTCGGTACCTCGACGCCCCCCACGTTCCACACGATATCGTCGCCCAGCTTGACGCCGAGCTCGCCGGCGATGTCGCTGTCGAGCGACAGCAGCGCCGGCTGTCCGGGCGCCGGAGGCTTCGCCCCCGGCCCCCACCAGGTGCCTCCGACCAGCTTCTCGGTGGCGGTGAGGGTATCGCGATAGGTGGAGCGGTACTCCCGGCGGGCGGCCCAGCCCGAAGGCGGACCGCCTTGCGCCGGGCGCCGGCGGGCCCGCCGCCCCGCACTATCGGGATTGGCGGTGTCGGGCGGCGGCGCCAGCGGCACCGGGACGGCGCGAATCGACTTGATCCGCATCGTCACGATCGGCACCAGCGGCGTACCGGTCAGTCGGTTCGCCGCGAGGACCTCCGCTACCCCGTCACGCTGCGCCGGCTGAATGTCGAAGAACATCAGGTTGGGCCGCGCCCCGTTGCCGCCGGGACGGAACTGGCGCAGCAGGTTGTGCTGCACCAGGAAGAGCGTGGCCAGGAGGAAGGCGCCGAACCCGAGCGCCAGCACCACCGTCACGGTTTGATTGGCCGGCCGGTAGAGATTGGCCAGCCCCTGGCGCCAGAGGTAGGGCAGCCGGTGGGGGAACCAGCGGCGCAATCCGCTGATCAGCCCGCGGGCGGCGAGCCAGAGGAAGAGCAGCGCCACGCCGATGCCGACCGAGAAGACCACGCCTCCGATCAGCGCGCCGACCTGGACCGCCGCGAGGCCCACCACGCTCGCCGCCAGCAGGAGGACCGAGAGCCAGTCGACCAGGTCCCGCCGGACCCCGCCGGGCTCGACGTCGCGGCGCAGCGTCATGAGCGGCGAGATCCGCCGTACCGCGAGCAGCGGGAGCGCGGCGAACATCCCGGCCACCCAGAGGCCGAGTCCCATGCCCAGCAGGATCGCCCGGGGCGACGGGACCACGTGCACGTCCACCGGGAGGAGGTCCTTGAACAGGAGCGGCAGCATCTGCTGGAGACCCACCCCCACCAGCGCGCCGATGCTGCTGCCGATGCCGCCCATCACCAGCGCTTGCAGGAGGTACACCGCAAAGACTTCGCGCGAGGTGGCGCCCAGGCAGCGCAGCACCGCGATGGTGTCGAGCTTCCGCTTGATGAAGACGTGCACCGCGCTGGCCACCCCCAGGCCGCCCAGCAGCAGCGCGATCAGCGCGACCAGGCCCAGGTAGTTGCCCAGCCGGGTCAGCGCGTCGGTGAGATCCTCGCGATCGTCTTCCACGGTGCGGATGCCGGCCCGCTCCTCGCGCAGCGGACGGCGGTATTTCTCCCGGATCGGCTGGGCGAGAACTCCCGGAGGCAGCTGCACGAATGCCGCGTACTCCGCCCGCGATCCGAACCGAAGCAGGCCGGTGGCCGCCAGGGACCGGCCGGGGATGTAGACCCGGGGGCCGAAGGCGGTGGCCACGCCGACGTCGCCGGGAACGTTGAGCACCGTGCCGAGAATCGGGAACCGGGCCTCGCCCAGGGCGAGGGTATCGCCCAGGCGCGCGCCCAGCGCGGTGAGCAGGGCGGGGTCCACCAGGGCGCCGTCGGTGCCGGCGAGCGCGCGCCATTGCCCGGCGGGCTGGGTGGTGATCTCGCCGTAGAAGGGGTAGCCCCCGTCCACCGCCCGGACCTGGACCAGCCGGACCCCGCTGGTGCGGGGCACATAGCCCATGGCGGGAAAACTCACCTGCATCGCCCGGCGGCCGGCCGGCCGCCGCTTCACGGAGTCGGGCGCGACCAGGCTGTCGATGAGCGCCTCGATCCGGGGCGAGAACTTCTGCCGGCTGGTGATCGAGAGATCCGCGCCCAGCAACGCCTTGGCCTGCTCCGCCACCGAGGTGCGGAGGTTCTGGGTAAAGGAGTTGATCGCCACCAGCGCCGCGACCCCGGCGGTGATCGCGCCGGTGAGCAGCCACAGCCTCTTCCGGCCGGAGCGGCTCTCGCGCCACGCCATCCGGAGGACGAACCGCGGTCCGATCACGCGGCGCTGTCCTCGACGATGCGGCCGTCGGACAGCCGGATGGTGCGGCGGGCGCGCGCCGCGAGGTCGTGGTCGTGGGTCACCAGCACTAGCGTGGTGCCGAGCTCGCGGTTGAGCTCTTCCATGAGGGTGATGATGGTGGCGCCGGTCGCGGCGTCGAGGTTCCCGGTGGGTTCGTCGGCAAAGAGGATCTGGGGCTTGATGCTGAAGGCCCGGGCCAGCGCCACCCGCTGCTGCTCGCCGCCGGAGAGCTGCGCCGGGTAATGATCGGCCCGGTCTCCCAAACCGACCCGCTCCAGCAGCTGTTGCGCCCGCGCGTGGGCGGGCTCGCCCCGCAGTTCGAGGGGCACCTGGACGTTTTCCCGGGCGGTGAGCGTCGCAATCAACTGGAACGACTGGAACACGAAGCCCACTTTTTCCGAGCGGAGCCGGGCCCGCTGATCCTCGGTCAGGGAGCCGAGATCGTTGCCGTCGAGCTCGATCCGGCCGGCCGCGGGGCGATCCAGGCCGGCCAGCAGGCCCAGCAGCGTGGTCTTGCCGCTGCCGCTGGGCCCCACGATGGCCAGGAATCCGCCGCGCTCCAGCGCGAAGGTGATATCGTTCAGGACGGTGAGCGGCCGCCCGCCTGACAGATAGGTCTGGGTCAGCGACTGGCAGCGCAGCATGCGCGGGGCTCCATAGGGGAAGGCAGGCGAGGGGGGAATGATAGCCGGACGACTCGGAATCGTTGTGATGCTGGCCACCGCGTGTGGCGGGCAAGGCGGGCAAGGCGGGCAGGGCGGGCAGGATTCCGTGTCCGCTCCACCTGCCCGCCTTGTCCGCCCTGCCCGCCCTGATACGGCCCGCCCTGCCATCGTGTTCCTCGGCACCAGCCTCACCGCCGGCTATGGCCTCTCCGATCCGTCGCTCGCCTATCCCGCGCTCATTCAGGCCCAACTGGATTCAGCGGGGCGCCCATTCCGGGTGGTGAACGCCGGCGTCAGCGGTGAGAGCTCCGCGGGGGCGTTGGCGCGGATGGACTGGCTGATGGGTCAGGGCCCGGTGGCCGTGCTGGTCATCGAGACCGGCGCGAACGACGGCCTCCGCGGGCAGGATCCCGACTCGGTGCGGGCCCGCATCCAGGCCATCATCGACCGCGCCCGGCGCGCCGCGCCACCGCCCGCCATCGTGATTGCGGGCATGGAGGCCATGCCCAACCTCGGCGCGAGCTACGTGCGCCGGTTCCGCGGCATCTATCCCGCGCTGGCCAAGGCCAATCAGGCGGCGCTGGTGCCGTTTCTGCTGGAGGGCGTCGGGGGAGTGGATTCGCTCAACCAGGAGGACGGTATCCACCCGACGCCGGCCGGTCACCGGATCGTGGCGGAGAATGTGTGGCGGGTCCTGGAGAGGATGACGAGGCCCAAGTGAGACGCTACGACGCTACGACGCTAAGAAACAACCCGGGAATGGCCGTTTCCCAGCGTCATAGCGGCATAGGGTCATAGCGTCTTTCATCTCACTCGTGCCTGATCGCCTCGATCGGCGACAGCCGCGCCGCCCGCAGCGCGGGGTAGCAACCGAACGCCAGCCCCACCATCACCGCGGCGAGTCCCGCCACGGCCACGCTGGTCCAGGCCAGGCCGGCATAGATCGTGGCTTGGGTGCGGGCGCGGATCACGGCGGTGGCGGCGAAGGCGCCGCTCACGCCCAGGACCAGGCCGATCACGCTGCCCACACTCGCGATTGCCACCGATTCGGCCAGGAACTGGGTGAGGATGTCACGCCGCCGGGCGCCCACCGCCTTGCGGATGCCGATCTCCCGGGTCCGCTCCGCCACCGCCGCGAGCAGCACGTTCATGATGCCCACGCCGCCCACCAGCAGCGAGACGCCGGTGATCGCGCCCATCACCAGCTTGAACACCAGCATGCCCTGGCGCGCCTGTTCCAGCCGGGATGAGTTCGACGCGATGTGGATCCGTCCCTTCCACTCCCCGTACCGGCGCGCCAGCCGCGCCTCCAGCTCGGCCCGAAGCGGCGCGACCCCTTCCAGGCTTGTCGCGGCCACGATCAACGACGGAATCCGGGGGCCCAGCGGGGCCTGGAGCAGGGTACCGGCGGCGCCGTAGGGCACCACGATCATGGGCTGATCTCCGAGCTCACGAGCGGGGAGCACCCCGATCACCGTGACCGGATGCCCGTTGATCTGGAGCGACCGTCCCACAGCCGCGGCCGCGGGCCCGGCCTCCGCGATGCTGCGCGCCAGCGTGTCGGAGACCAGTGCGAGCGGCGCGGCGGCTTCGAGCTCCTCTGCGGCAAACCCCCGTCCGGCCGCGATGCTGTCCGGTCCGCCGCCGCCCCGGTACCACACCGCGCGCACCTGGGCCGCGCGCGGCGCCCCGCCCGGTCCGCCGGCCAGCTCCGCCGCGCCGGAGAGGGTGAGCGTAGTGGCCCCGGCCCCCTCGAGCCCTTCCACCAGCTCCCGGACCACCGCGGCGTCGAGATGAATGGTGTCGGCGCGAGCCAGCCGCTGGCCATCGACGGTGCGAAAGAATTCCGGCGTCAGCGCCAGGGCGTTCAGGTCGGTGGTGCGCTCGATCTGGGAGCGGGCAAAGCGCTCCAGGCCGTCGCCCAGCGAGAGGACCGCCACCAGCGAGGCCGACCCCATCACGATGCCCAGGGTGGACAGGGCGGTGCGCAGCGGATTGGCCGCGAGGGTGTCGAGGCCGACCAGGATCGAAGCGAATCGTTGGGCTCGCAGCATGGGCCTCGTACGGGAGCGACGGGAAACCGGTTTCATCAGGTGGCGTTGCCTGCGTCCTGCCGGTAATCTTGTGGCATGGCCCTCTTCGATACCAAGAAGGAGCGCGCGGCCCTGGTCCTGGGCCTGCTGGCCCTCGGGCTGGCCTTTGCGCTGTCGCCCTATGTCAGCGGTCTGCTCGGCGCGCCGGTGCTCTACGTGCTCTTCGCGCCCTTTCACCGCTGGCTGTCGAGAAAGCTGCCCCGCTCGGCCGCCGCCGGCATCGTCATCCTCACCGCATTCCTGCTGATCGTCCTGCCGGGCATCTGGCTGATCGGCATGCTGGTGGGCCAGGCCCAGGGCGTCGCGGCCAGCCTGGTCAACAGCCCGCTGCTGAACCGCATCTCGACCCTTCGGGTCGGACAGTTCGAGGTGGGCCCCCAGCTCGCCTCGATCGGCAAGGAAGTCATCACCTGGCTGGGCGGCAGCGCACTGGGCTTCATCGGCACCGCGACCCGCTTCACGCTCAACCTGCTCTTCACCTTCTTCGGGCTCTACTACCTCCTGATGAACCCCGATGGGGCGTGGCGCTCGGTCGAGCCCTACATCCCGTTCTCCCGCGAGCACGTGCAGATCCTCCGGGAGCGCTTCGTCTCGCTGACCGCGGCGACGGTGGTGGGCACCGGGCTGGTCGCGGTGGTGCAGGGCACGCTGGTGGGAATCGGCTTCCTCCTCACCGGGATCGGCGACCCCATCTTCTGGGGCGTGGTCACCATGGTGTTCGGCATTCTCCCCGTGGTGGGCGCGGGCATGGTCTGGGCCCCGGCCTCGATCTCCCTGTTCCTCAACGGGCACCCCGGCGGCGCGGTCTTCCTGATCATCCTCGGCGTGGTGGTCGTCGCGAATGTCGAGAACATCATCCGCCCCTACGTCTTTGCCCGCTATTCCCAGGTCCATCCGATGATCACGCTGGTCGGAGCGGTCCTCGGCGTCAGCTACTTCGGGCTGATCGGATTGCTGATCGGTCCGCTGGCACTCTCCTACTTCTTCGAGCTGATCCGGATGTACAAGGAGGAGTACCTGGAGGAGTGACCGGCGCCGGCTCACCCCGGCGGGCGATGATCTTCTGGTGCTTCGCGGCGATCTACGTCGTCTGGGGTTCCACCTACCTGGCCATCCGGGTGATGGTCGCGTCGATGCCCCCGCTCCTGGCCGGAGGCACCCGGTTTCTCTTCACCGGCGCGGTCCTCTACGGCTGGGCGCGGTGGCGCGGCGTGCCCGCTCCCTCGCGCAACCTCTGGGGTCCTGCGTTCCTGCTCGGCAGCCTCTTCTTCCTGCTCGGGAACGGCGGCGTGTCGTGGGCCGAGACCCGGATTCCTTCGGGACTCACCGCGCTGCTGGCCGCGACCTCTCCGCTCTTCACCGTGACCTTCGAGAGCAAACGGGGCGGCTGGCGGCGGCCCCCGGCCCGGGTCCTGGTCGGCATCGCCGCGGGGCTCTGCGGCGTGGCCCTGCTGGTGGCGCCCGGCGAGTTCATCGGGGGCGTCCACGCCGACCTGCTGGGCGCCGCCGCGATCACCGCCGCGGCCATCGCCTGGGCCGGCGGCTCGGTGCTCTCCCATGCCATGCCGCTGCACCCGTCGCCCCCGCTGGCCACCGGCATGAAGATGCTGGCGGGCGGCGCGCTGCTGGTTGTTGCCGGCCTCGCGATGGGCGAAGGCTCCCGGGTCTCCCTCACGATGCTCACCCCGAAGGCGCTTTTCGCCTGGGGGTACCTGGTCGTCTTCGGCAGCCTGATCGGCTTCAGCGCGTTCACCTACCTGCTGCGGGTCACCACGCCGGACAAGGTCTCAACCTCCGCGTTCGTGAACCCGCTGGTGGCCGTGGCGCTGGGCTGGGCGATCCTGGGCGAAACGGTATCGGCCCGCACGCTGCTGGCCGCCGCGATCATCATCGGTGGAGTGGTGCTGATCCGGCTGCCGCGGGCGCCGGTGCCGGTGGAGAGGGAGGAGCCGTAATGCATGGAGGAGGGAGGAGGGAGGAGGGAGGAGGGAGAGAAAGGAATAGGGGGCCCCGATGTTTCTCGGAGCCCCCTCTTCCCTCTTCCCTCTTCCCTGCTGTTACGGCTTCCGCTCCCGGCCCGCTTCCTTGCAGATCGGGTTGCCCGGGCCCGGGGTTTCATTCCCGAACTCACGGAGCTCGGCGCGCCGGTTGAGCGTGCGCCCTTCCGCCGTCTCATTGGACGCCACCGGCACGCACTCGCCAAAGCTGCGCAGGACGATGGTCATCCGGTCGACCGGAACACCATGGTCGGCCAGGAACTTCTTCATCGAGATCGCCCGGTTCATGGCGAGCTTCGAGTTGTGCGCCACGGTGGCATCGGCGTCGGCGTGACCGTCGATGATGAGCCGGATGTCCGGGTGGTCCTTGAGCACGGCGGCCACCTGGGCCAGCTGGGTCTGATCGTCGGTCCGGTAGATCCGGGTCGAGTCGATCTGGAAGTACACCGAGTCGCGGATCACGATCGCGAACCGCTGCACGTCCGCCGTCGCACTGGCGGTCACCTGGGTGCCGCCGGCGCCCGCGCCGCAATTCACGATCACCGTCTTGCCGCCCGGCGTGCTCCAGCTCACCGAGTTGCCCGCCACACTGCCGCCCGGCGCCGAGAGGACGGCGTTGGGAAGCACGGCCGTGGTTCCGTCGCTGAAGTACAGCGTGACGGTGTAGGACACCGGCTGGTCGATCCGCGGCGACGAGGTGGCCGGGTTGAGCTCGCAACGGGTCAGGACCCGCGAGCTGGGCGGTGGGGCCGGCGGCTGGGCCGGCGGGGGCGGGGCGGGCGCGTTCACCGTGACCGTGGCGATCGAGCACAGCTTGTTCCGCTTCCCGCAGGCCGTGACGGTTGCGCTACCGGCCCCGCCGGAGGCGGTGTACGTGCCGGTCCCGTTCACGCTGCCGGGGCCGCTGACCGTGTAGACCACGTCATCGGGCTTGCCGCAGTTGGTGGCGGTGGCCGAGAAGCTCTGGGTGCCGCCGGTCAGCACCGTCGCGCTGGTGGGGGTGATGGTGGTGCCATCCCCCTTCCGGTTGCACATTCCGAGCATCAGCGAGAGGCCGCCCTGCACCCCGAGATTGGTGTTCTTGCTCGGCGCCGAGGTGGCGGTGATTCCTTGCGCCTGGCTCACCACCGCGGTCTTCCCGTTGTTGGGCGACGGGATGTAGTCGAGCGTGCCGTCCAGGCGGAAGGCCAGCCAGGTGGTGAGCATCGCGCGGATGCCGGTGGAGAGCCCGAGGCCCCAGTCGCTCCCGGCGCCGGCCGGACGGAAGCCCGGCTCGTTCACGACTTTCTTGCCGTACCGGTTATAGGCCGGCCCGGCGCCCAGGATCCAGGTGAAGGGGCTGTTGTCGCCCAGGCGCTGGTTGAAGTTCATCCGGAGGTGGAACGGGGCGTAGATGAGCGCGGTGCTCGCGTAGCCCTTGAAGAAGTTCTTGGCATCGGTGGCATTGATCGAACCGTCGAGCTCCAGCTCCCAGCGCCTGCTGAAGAAGTAGCCCAGCCGGGCACCGCCGCCGTAGCTATTCTGCCTTTCGGTGGATTGCGTGAAGCTCTTGTCGTAGTGGGTGTACTTCACGAAGCCGCCGAATTCCTTGGTGCCCTTTTCCTGGGCCATGGCCGGGACTGCGATGAAGGCCAACAACGAAGCGATCAACACATGCTTGCGCATACTCTTGCTCCTTACGGTACGTTGACGATCCGCCCCCAGCGGGTCCATCCGGCTTGCCCGGTACAGTTTATTAAGGGAGCACAATGGGAAAATTAAGCACGAACGTGCTTGATATGCAAGGGGTTAGCTCACATGGCCGAGATTCGCCACCCTGATTGACGAGCCCTTTCATGTTCACGCCTCGCGTCACTCTTTTTGTCCTCGCGGCCGCCGTCGCCGCCGATGTGGCGTCCCCGCTCCGCGTGATCCGCGCGCTTCCGGAGGGGGATGCCGACGCCGGGGCGCTGATCTCGGTCACCTTCGACCGGCCGGTAGCCGGGTCGCTGGACCGATCGGTGGACCCCCGGACGGTTCTGGCTTTGGATCCTGTAATACTGGGGACGTTTGAGTGGCGGGATCCAGTCACTCTCAGGTTCCGGCCGGCCTCCCCGATGGCCCCCGGACTCCGGGTTCGGGCCACGGTCCGACCCGGGTTCGCGGCCATGGACGGCAGCACACTCGCCGAGCCATTTCAATTCGAATTCCGGGTCCGCGGGCCCCGGGTGCTGACCGGTTTGCCGGCCGGACCCGACCAGACGGCGCGGTTCCTCTCGGCCAATCCCCGCTTCCAGATCGTGCTCAGCGCCTCGGCCGACCCCACCCAGCTCGCGCGGCTGGTCTATCTCGAGATGAATCGCGCCTGCCCGATGCCGGGCATGATCGCGCTGGTGCCCGGCGCCGAGAGTCCGATTCCGGAAGACGCTCCCTGGCAATTCAGGGAAGCCGGCGGCTGGCAGCGCGAACGCTCGGCGGACGGGCTGCGGCGGGTGGTGACCCTCACACCGGAGCGGCCGCTGCCCTACGGCTGCAGCGGCGACCTCGTGGCGCCCGAAGCGATCGACCTGGAGCAGCCCGGCAAGCAGACCCGCTGGGGCATCGAGACCTACGGCAAATTCGAGGTGACCGCGGCGGAGTGTCGCGGCGCGACGTTCTGTCCCAATGGACCCTTCACCATCACCTTCTCGACGCCGGTCAAGGGCGCCGAGCTGCTCAAGCACCTGACCGTGCTGCCCAAGGTGGATTTCTCGATTGCCGACACCGGCGAGGTAAGCGAGCGCTGGGTGGTGTCCGCGCCGCTCAAGCCGCGGACCGGCTACCTCGTGCGGGTGGATTCGACCCTCAAGGACACCTTCGGCCAGCCGATGACCGGATACCCGGTCAAGACGGTCGTCACCACCGGCTACCGACCCGACGTGTCGTACCCGCAGGGCAAGACGATGGTGGAGCGCATGGGCCGCCGCACCTTCGGCATCACCTACGTGAACGTGGACACGCTGGACGTGCTCACGATTCCGGTGCCCGATTCGCTGGAGGGGCGGTTCCTGTCCCGCAGCGAATACGCCTACGGCGACGAGTGGAAGGGTCTCGCCGGCAAGGTCACCCGTAAGCGGATTCCGGTGGGCGCCGCGCGGGACCGGGTCTCCCTGTACGGATACGAGCTGCCGGCCCCCGACGCCTCGAAGCCCGGCACGCCCACCCTGTTCCTGCTCCGCGCCACCAGTCCCCGGCTGCGCACTCCCGATACCAGCGACGCCGAGCTCGAGCCGCGGCAGCCGATCGCGCTGGTGCAGGTGACCGACCTCGGCGTACACGCCAAGATCGGGATGGAAGAAGGCGTGGTGTGGGTGACCGGCGCCTCGGACGGAAAGCCGAGAGGCGGCGCGTCGGCGGCGCTGCGCGATGCCGCCGGTCGGGTGCTGGCCCGCGCGGTGACCGACTCGCTGGGCCTGGCGCGCTTCCGGGGAATCAAGCGCCCGGCGCCCAAACCGTTGGCGAACGGCCGGATCGACTACGAGACCGCCAACTTCGACGGCTACGTGGAGGTTCGCCTCGGCGCCGACCGGGCCCTGGTCGGGGTGAACCAGTACGACCCCGATCTCTCGCCCTGGCGCTTCAACGTCTCCTCCGCCTGGGGCGACGAGCGCCTCCCGGCGGCGGCCGCCGTCTTCACCGAGCGGGGCATCTATCGCCCCGGCGACACCGTCTACGCCAAGGCCATCGTGCGCACCGGCCTCCTCGGGGCGCTCAAGGTGCCGGCCCGCGGTGATTCGGTGAAGGTGGCCTTCAAGGACCGCGACGAGGGCATGCTCCGGGAGACCGTCTCGGCGCCGTCGGCCTTCGGCACCCTGCAACAGTCGGTGCGGCTCCCCCGCGCCGCGCCGCTGGGCTACTACCGCGTGTCGGTGAGCCTCAAGCGGGCCGGTGAATGGAAGGAGATGGCCACGGCCTCCTACCGGGTGGCGGAGTACCGGCCCCCCGAGTTCCTGGTGGACATGGTGGCCGACAACACCCCGCGCTTCGACGGCGATACCCTGACCGCCACCATCGGCGCCCGCTACCTCTTCGGCGCGCCGATGGGCCGGGCCAAGGTCGCCTGGTCGGTGCGGCAAACCGCCTTCGCGCCCTGGGGCACCGACATTCCTAACACGGACGGCTTCTACGTCGGGGCCCAGGGCTGGTGGTGGGAGGAGATGCAGTCGGAAGATCGCACCACGGTGAGCGAGAGCCGGGTGGACACCCTGGACGCCTCGGGGCATCTGACGGTCAAGGCGCCGCTCAAGCTGGTGCAGCAGGGCCGGGCCACCCGCGCCACTATCGAGGCGGTAGTGACCGACGTGAACCGGCAGACGGTCTACGCCAGCGCCGGCGCGATGGTCCATCCCGCCGAGTTCTACCTCGGCGCCAAGCCGGAGGGCGAGGCGTATTTCTGGAAGGCCGGCACGCCGCAGAGCATCCGGGTCATCGCGGTCAAGCCGGACGGCGGTCGGCTCGACGGCATCAAGGTGAGCGGCGTGCTGGTGCGCCGCGAGTGGCACCAGGTCCGCCGGGAGCAGGAGGGCTGGAGCCAGCTGGTGGGCGAGTGGGTCAGCGACACGGTGGGCCGCTGCAGCGTGACCACCGATGGCAGCAACGGGCTCTGCCGGGTCAACCCCGCGCTGGCGGGCAGCTACTCGGTGGAGCTCCGAGCCCAGGACCGCAAGGGCCGCGAGGTGGTCACCAGCTTCTACCGCTGGGCCACCGGTCCGGGCTGGGTGCCCTGGAGCGACGAGTCCCAATTCAAGATGGACGTGATCCCCGACAAGACCCGCTACTCGGTGGGCGACACCGCCACGGTGCTCTTCGCCGCGCCGTTCACCAACGCGGAGGCGTGGATCCTGGTGGAGCGGGAAGGCCTGATCGAGCAGCGGCGGATGCGGATCACCGAGGGCGCCACCACGCTCAAGTTCCCCATCACCGAGGCGTGGGCCCCCAACGCCTTCGTGTCGATCGTGGTGGCGCGGGGCCGCAGCGCGGCGCCCGGGCCGCTGGACGATCCGGGCCGGCCCACCATCCGGGTGGGCTATGCCGAGATCCGGGTCACGCCGGAGCGGAAGCGGCTGACGCTGACCCTCAAGCCGGACCAGCAGGAGTACCGCCCCGGGCAGAAGGCCCGGATCGGGATCGAGGTGCGAGACACGGCGGCCCGCCGGGGTCCGAAGAGCGAGGTAACCCTCTGGGCGGTGGACGAGGGTGTGCTCTCGCTCACCGGCTACCAGACCCCCGACCCGATCGACCTGCTGTACCGGGAGCGCGGGTTAGGGATGCGCCTGGCCAGCAACCTGGTGAGCGTGGCGCCCCAGGTGCCGGCCGGAGACAAGGGGAAGAACCCGGGCGGCGGCGGCGGCGAAGGCGCCGCGGACGTGCTGCGCTCCCGGTTCCGCACCACGGCGTTCTTCCTGGGCTCGGTGCTCACCGATTCCCTGGGCAACGCCACCGCGAGCGTGACCCTGCCCGACAACCTCACCACCTTCCGCCTGATGGCGGTGGCGGTGACGGCGGGAGACCGCTACGGCAAGGGCCAGAGCCCGATGCTGGTGACCCGGCCGCTGCTGGCCCGGGCCGCGCTGCCCCGGTTCCTCCGCCCCGGCGACAAGCTCGAGGCCGGCGTGGTGGTGAACCACCGCCTGGGCGGCACGCCCACGGTCCGGGTGGCGGCCCAGGTGAAGGGCGTCACCCTCACGAGCGAAGCCATCCGCACCGTGACGCTCGAGGCCGGCCGGGGCCGGGAAACCCGGTTCGGGTTCACCGCGGTGCCGGGCGACTGGGCCACCTTCCGCTTCGATGTGGGCGGCGCCGGCGACAGCGATGCGGTCCAGGTCAGGATTCCCATCCTCCCGCCCAGCCGCGCCGGCTCGGCGGTCGCGTCGGGGATCCTGCACGACACCGCCTCGGTGGTGTTCATGTTGCCGGGCGGCCTCGACCTGGCGCGAAGCCGGGTGACCCTCACCGCCGGCGGCTCGCCGCTCGCGCTGCTCACCTCCTACGCGTCGTACTTCCGGATCTATCCCTACTACTGCTCCGAGCAGGTGGCCAGCGCGCTCACCCCGCTGCTCGGGCTCTACCGGGCCCGCAAGGCGGCGGGCGCCGAGGCCGGCGACACGCTGGCGCTCCGGCGCGAAATCCTGACCGGCATCGAGATGCTGGTGCGGCGGCAGCGGCCCGCCGGCGGCATCGGGCTCTGGAGCGCCGAGGACTGGACCTCGCCGTGGCTCACGGCGGACGCCGGCGCGGTACTGCTCGAGGCGAAGGAAGCCGGATTCGCCATCGGCGATTCGACCGTGGCGAAGATCGCCGAATACCTCCGCGAATCCCTCAAGCGGACCGAGACGGTCGCCCTCTCGATGTACTCCACCCAGAGCGATATCCAGTGGCGGCTGACCGAGCGCCTCGCGGTGGCCGACTTCCTGAGCCGGGCCCGCAAGCGGGACCGCGCCCTGGAGAACGACCTGGCGCGCCAGGCGGCGTTGCTCTCCCCGGAGAGCCGGCTCACCCTGGCGATGGTGCTGGCGCGCGGCGGCGATCTGCCCGGCGCGCGCCGGCTGCTGGAGCCGGTCTGGCGCAGCGTCCGGGTCGAGGGCCGAATCGCCTCGGTGCCCGATACCCTGGTCAGCGGATTCTATTTCCGCTCGGTGGTGCGCCCCGCCGCGCTGCTGCTCGAGGCCACCCTGGCGGTGGACTCGGCTCACCCGCTCGCGGCCCCGCTGTTCGAGACCGTGGTCACCCGGGCGCGGCCCCGCGACGCCTGGTGGTGGAACACCCAGGACTATTCCGCGGCGGTGCGCGCGGTGAACGCCTGGCTCCGGCGCTTCCCGCCGGGCGGGCCGCCCGAGGTCAAAGTCCGGCTGGGCGCGTCGGTGCTCACCGCGCGCGACACCACCGTCGCGCTCACCGGGCTGGTGGCCGAGCGGGGCGACAGCGTGCCGCTCCAGGTGCGGCTGGAGAACGGCCGGCCCAACGCGCCGGCCTACTACGCGATCACCATCACCGAGATTCCCCGCGCGGTGCCGGCCCGGCCCGACTACCGCGGCATCATCGTCGAGCGATGGTACGAGGCCTACGAGGGCGGCAAGCCGCTGGTGGAAGTGGGCGAGGGAGACCTGGTCCGGGTCCGGCTCAAGATCACGGTGCCGCAGGACCGTTCCTTCGTGGTGGTGGACGACGCGCTCCCCGCCGGACTGGAGGCGGTGGATCTGAGTCTCAATACCGTCGGGCTGCTCTCCGGTCCCGGCGTGGGAACTCCGGAGCCCTCGGAGCAGGAGGGGGAAAGCCGGGGCGACGCCGAGGTGGAGGACCGCTGGGACTTCGGCGCCTGGGACGGCGGCTGGTGGAGCCCGTTCGATCACCGCGAGCTGCGGGACGACCGGGTGGTCTACGCCGCGCGGGTGCTCTGGAAGGGCACCTGGTCGATGTCGTACGTGGCCCGCGCCACCACGCCGGGCGTCTTCGTGCGGCCGCCCGCGTTCGCGGAGGAGATGTACAACCCCGCGGTCTACGGCCGGACCGAGGGCGGAACCTTCACGGTCAAGGTCAAGGCGCCGTGACGCTGCGCCGGCTGGCGGTGCGGGTTAGCGGGGCGGCGCTGCTGGGCGCGCTCGCGGTGGCGGCGTGGGTGGCGCTGCCGGTGCCGGAGGCGCTGCTGCGGCAGCCGCCCACGCCAACGCTCCGGCTGCTGGACCGCTCCGGCGCGCCGCTCCGCACCACCCGGAGCGACGAGGGCTCGCTGCGGCAGTGGATACCCCTGGGCCAGATGGACCCGGCGCTGCTGGTGGCGTTCGTGGCCGCGGAGGACCGGCGCTTCTATCAGCATCACGGGGTGGATCCCCGCGCCCTGGGCCGGGCCCTGCTGGCGGACGTCAGGTCGCTGCGGGTGGTGTCCGGCGCATCCACCATCCCGATGCAGCTGGCGCGGCTGCTGACTCCGGTCCCCCGCACCCTGCCGGGCAAGGTCGCGCAGGCGCTCTGGGCGCTGCGGCTCGACGCCCACCTCTCCAAGCAGACCATCCTGGAGCAGTATCTCAACCGGGTGCCGCTGGGCCAGGGCGCCATAGGCGTCGAGGAGGCCGCCGAGCTGTACTTCGGCGGCTCGGCGCGGGACCTGTCCACCGGACAGGCGGCGCTGCTGGCGGGGCTGGCCGGCGCGCCGAGCCGGGATAACCCGCTGGTGAGCCTGAAGCGCGCGGCGGCCCGGCGCGCCATGGTGCTGGCGCGGATGCGGAAGGCCGGCAGCGTCTCCCGGGAAGACGTGGAGGCCGCGCTATTGGAGCCGCCGATTCTCCCCGCTGCGGGCCGGAGCTTCCTGGCGCCGCACTATACCGCGGCGCTGCTCAACCGCCTCGCGGCGGAGGGCCGCGCCCCCAGCGGCGACCTGCACACTCCGCTCGATCTTCCGCTGCAGGAGGCGCTGGAGGCCGAGGCGCAGCACACCGTCGAGACGATGCGGCAGCAGGGCGTGAAGCACGCCGCGCTGGTGGTGCTGGACAACGCCACCGGCGGGATCCTGGCGTGGGTCGGCTCGCCGGATTTCTTCGAGCCCAGGAGCGGCCAGGTGGACATGGTCATCTCGCCCCGCCAGCCGGGCTCGGCGCTCAAGCCGTTCCTGTACGGGTTGGCGTTCGACCGCGGGTACACGCCGGCGTCGGTGCTGCCCGACATAGCCACGGTGTACCAGACCAGCACCGGTCCCTACGCGCCGCGCAATTACGACCGCCGCTTCCACGGGCCGGTGCGGGCCAGGGAGGCGCTGGCCAGCTCGTTCAATCTCCCCGCGGTGGAGCTGGCCAACCGGCTCGGCCCCGCGGAATTGCTGCTTACGCTGCAGCGGGCCGGCTTCGGCTCGCTGGACCGGGACGCGAGCCACTATGGATTGGGACTCGCGCTGGGCAACGGAGACGTGACGCTGCTGGAGCTGGCCAACGGCTATCGGGCCATCGCGGCCGGCGGGATGTGGCGGCCGGTGCGCTGGCTCAGCGACGACGGCCAGGAGCGCGACGCGCGGCGGGTGATGAGCGCCGGCTCGGCGGCGCTGGTGCTGGATATTCTGGCGGACCCGGTGGCGCGGATTCCCGGGTTCGGGCCGGTGACGCCGCTGGAGTTTCCCTTTCCCGCCGCGGCCAAGACCGGAACCAGCCGGCACTTCACCGACAACTGGGCGGTGGCGGTGACCGGCGGCTTCACCGTGGCGGTGTGGGTGGGGAACTTCGACGGCCGGCCGATGGAAGGGGTGAGCGGGGTCACCGGCGCGGGGCCGCTGCTGCACCGGGCCACGCTGCTCACCGCGCAGCGCCATCCGCCCGGCGTGTTGCCGACGCCGGAGCAGCTCGGCGCGCGCCCGGTGGACGTCTGCCGGCTCTCGGGCATGCGCGCCGGGGCGCACTGCCCGGTGTCGAGCGAGTGGTTCCTGCCGGGCACCGCGCCGGCGGATACTTGTGACTGGCACACGACCGGCGGACTGGTGCTTCCCGCCAGGTATGCCGACTGGGCCCAGCAGGCCCGGGTGGTGGGGGTGACCGGGGAGCGGGCCCCGGCGCGCGCCGGCGCCGACACCGCGGCGGCGCGGTTCCACATCACGTCGCCGGCCGCGGGAGATGTCTATCGGTTCGTGCCCGGCGTCGATCCGCGCTACGCCACCATCGGGCTCCGGGCGGTGGGGGCGCCGGGCGCGGCCAGAGTCCGCTGGTGGGTGGACGGGCGCGCGGTGCAGGGCAGCCGGCTCCCGCTGGTGGCGGGCCGGCACCGGGTGCGGGCCGGCGCGGGGCCATTGCTGGATGAAGTACCGATCGAGGTGGTGGGGCGGCCGTAGAGATTCGCGTCAGGGGCGGTCTCGTCAGGGGGCGCCTTGGGGGAGGTCCCCTGCCGCGTCCTGCAGTTCGCCCGCCGTCCGAGGGGGTTCGAGATATCTTCCGCTCACTGACGTCCGCTACGGGGACCTCCCCCTGCGCGCCCCCGACCGCCGATCAGGCTTCAGCCCGCGCCGCTCGCTCCCCAATCGCTTAGAGGCACCATGGTCCCCGTTATCAACGTGGCACAGAAGCTCGGGCTGTTCCGCGACCAGTGGAGTCCCAAGATCATCGCGGACCTGAACGATTGCCACGTCAAGCTGGCCAAGGTGCAGGGCGAATTCATCTGGCACGCGCATGCGGAGGAGGACGAGCTGTTCATCATCCTCCAAGGCGAGCTGGTGATCGAGCTGCGCGATGGCGCCATCACGCTCCGCCCGGGCGAGCTGGCGGTGATTCCCAAGGGAGTCGAGCACCGGCCGGTGGCGCGGGAGGAGGTGCACCTGATGCTGATCGAGCCCAAGGTCACCAAGCACACCGGCGACGTGGAGAGCTCGATGACGGTTCACCGGTACGACCGGATCTAGGCCCGCGAGCCCTTCCGGACCGAGGGATCGCGGCGTATTGATATCCGATGTTCCGAAATCTTCGCTTCTTTGCCATTTCTGACTAGGCTCACCGCTGGGCATGCGCACACTTGCGCCCTTACGACATCGGGCGTCGTCTACTGCTGGGGCAGCAACGCCAGCGGCCAGCTCGGCACGGGGCTCGCAGGAGGACCGACTCCAAGGCCGGTACCGGCGGTTCCCTCAGAATCTGCCCCGCACTCATTGACAGATCCTCCCCCAACCCCGACCTTCACTCCTCCCCCAACGAAACCCGCGTTCCCATGATCTCCCGGATCCCGCGCCTCGCGCTCCCGCTCGCCCTCGTTGCCGCGCCCCTCGCCGCCCAGAACAAGGCGCCCGAGGTCAAGTACATCGTGCCCACCGGCGCCGCGGCCACGCTGCCGTTCTCGCCCGCGGTCAAGGTGGACCACATGCTCTACCTCGCCGGCCAGCTCGGCACCGACAGCACCAACAAGCTGGCCGCCGGCGGCATCGAGGCCGAGACCCGCCAGGCGCTCTCCAACATCAAGCGGCTGCTCGAGGCCAACGGCTCCGACATGGACCACGTGGTCAAGTGCCTGGTGATGCTGGCCGACATCGCCGAGTGGGGCCGGATGAACACCGTGTACGTGACGTTCTTCCCGACCCACCGCCCGGCGCGGAGCGCCATGGGTGCCAGCGGCCTGGCGCTGAGCGGCCGGGTCGAGATCGAGTGCATGGCGACGGTGCCCTGATGGGCAAGTCACCGCTGGTGTCATCGATCATCGTCGGCGGGGTGCTCCAGATCATCATGGTGGTGGTCGGCACCCTGATTCCCGCGCTGGGCCAGGCGGGGAACTTCTATCCGATTGCCGGCACCGCGATCGCGGCGCTGGTCGGCTCGCGATTCTCCCGGCGCTCCCCCGGCGTCAGGATCGGCGGGTCGCTGCGGGGCGGCGCGCTGGCCGGCGGCGGCAGCAGCCTCATCGGCGCCATCGCCGCGGTGATCGCGGGCGCCGCCTCCGGCGCGGAGATCGAGACCGTCGCGATCGCGACGGTCACCGGCGCCGTGGCCGGCCTGCTGGGCGGGGTGTTCGGGCGGCTGCTGCCGCGGCCCCAGGCATAGCCGGGGTTCGCGCCGGGTCAAACCGGCGCGGTGAGGCCCGGATCCCGGACGATTCGCTTGGCCGACAGGCGGAGCCGTTCCGCGGCCGCGGCATCCGCCTTCCCGTCGGGCTGCTGGCCATCCTGCTCGCTCAGCATGTCGGGCGGGATCATGTCGCGCAGCTCGCGCAGCGCAATCAATCCCGACTGGACCATCTGGAGCCCCTGGTTCCGCAGGGTCAACAGCCCGGCCCGTTTCGCCACCACGCGGAGCTCATGCAATGGCGCCTGCCGCGATATCGCGTGGCGGATCTCCGACGTGATGGGCAGGTGCTCCGCCACCGCGACCCGGCCGTAGGTGCCGAGGCCGGAGCAGCGGGGGCAGCCCTTGCCGATGAAGCTCCGGAAGCCCGGCGGCGGGCCAGCCGGGAAGATCTCGGCGAGCAGCTCGGGATCGGGCGCCGCCTCTTCCTTGCATGAGGTGCAGATCCGCTTGGCGAGCCGCTGCGCGATGATCGCCAGGATCTCGCTCCCGATCGAATTCGGGTGCATGCCGAGATCGAGCAGGCGCTGGACCGCGTCGACGGTGTCGTTGCAGTGCAGGGTGGAGAGCACCAGGTGTCCGGTCTGCGAGGCCCGCAGCGCCTCGGTGGCGGTCTCGGCGTCGCGGATCTCCCCCACCAGGATCACGTCGGGGTCTTCCCGGACGAAGGCCCGCATCGCCTGGGCGAAGACGAAGCCGATCTCCGGCAGGACCTGGCACTGCTGGACCCCGTCGAGGGCGTACTCGATCGGATCCTCCACGCTGATCACCTTGCGGGTCGGATCGCCGGCCAGCACCACCAGCCCGGCGTACAGCGTGGTGGATTTTCCGCTGCCGGTGGGTCCTACCACCAGCACCAGGCCGCCGGGGCTCTGCAGCAGCCGGCGGTAGCGGGCGGCGAGCTCGGGCAGGAAACCCAGGTCGGAGATGCTGGGCGGCTTGCGCTCCTGGGGCAGCAACCGGAGCACCAGATGCTCGCCGTGGAGCGAGGGCTGGGTCTGAGCCCGGACGTCGAAGGCCTGGTCCCGCACCTTGAGGCTGAACCGGACGCCCTGGGGCGCCCGGCGTTCCGAGATGTCGAGGCGGGCCCGCACCTTGCCCACGTTCACGACGCCGACGAACTGGGCCTGGGTCAGCACGTAGTGCCCCAGGTCGCGCAGGTCACCGTCCACCCGGATCCGGATCCGGGGGCGGTCGCCGTAGATCTCCAGGTGGATGTCGCTGGCGCGCGCGGCGACGGCGTCGAGCACGATCGCGTCGAGCAGCGCCACCGTGCCGGTGTCGATGGCGGCGACACTGTCCCCCGCGGTATCGAGCGAGACCCTGGCCGCGTCCAGGCGCTGGGGCTCCTGCGCCAGCTGATGGAGGTCGACCGCGGAGCGGAGCCGGTGATAGTCGGTGGGGGTGACCAGCTGGAGGCCGAGCGTCTTGGCGTTGAGCGCATGGGCCAGGTCGGGAAAGCTGGCCAGCGGATCGCAGGTGGCCAGGATGACGGTGTCGCCGCTGCGGCGGATGGGAATCAGGCGGTTGAATTCGCAGAACCGCTGCGGCAGCAACCCGGAGAGCTCGGGCTCGATCTCGGGGAGGAGATCGTCGGCGCGGACAAAGTCCAGGCCGTACTTGCGGGCCAGCGCGCGGAAGATCTCCGGCTCCTCGACGCCGTAGCGCTCCTGGAGCACCCGGGTCATCAGGCGGCCTTCCTTGCGCCCCTCCGCCGCCGCCGCCTCGACGTCCTCCGCCTTGGCCGCGCCTTCCTCCACCAGCAATTCGCCGAGCCGCCGTCCGCTGTCCGAGGCCATGGAACCTCCAGTTTGTCCGGTATGGTAGGGCGGGGACCGGGAAGGGAGGATGAAGATTGCCTGAGGCTTGCGTCAGGACGACAAAGCTGCATATTTATGCAATATGCAGAACACCCCACTCGCCCTGGCCTTCTCCGGCGGGCTCGACACCTCGTACTGCGTGCCCCGGCTCACCGAGCAGGGCTACGCGGTGCATACCGTCTACGTCAACACCGGCGGCGCGTCCGACGCCGAGCGGGCCGCGATTCGGGCCCAGGCCCTGGCGGTCGGCGCGGCCGGCCACCACGAGGTGGACGCCCGGGCGCAGGTCTTCGCTCGGTTCGTCAGCTTCCTGATCCAGGGCAACGTGCTCCGCGGCGAGGTCTACCCCCTCTCGGTCAGCGCCGAGCGGACCCAGCAAGCCATTTCGGTCATCGAGGTGGCGCGGACCATTGGCGCCAAGGCGGTGGCCCACGGCTCCACCGGCGCCGGCAACGACCAGGTCCGTTTCGACATCGCGCTCCGGGTCCTGGCGCCGGAGCTGGCCATCGTCACCCCGATCCGCGACGAGGCCCTGAGCCGGGACCAGGCCATCGCGTATCTCACCGCGCGCAAGCTCCCGGTGCCGGCCAAGGCTTCCGCCTACAGCATCAACGCCGGGCTCTGGGGCACCACCTGGGGCGGCGGCTGGACCCATGACGCCTGGGCGGGCCCTCCCGCCGAGCTGCTCGATCCGCCCGCCGGCGCCCCCGCTCCGGCCGACCTGGTGATCGGTTGGACCCATGGCGTGCCGGTGTCGCTCGACGGCACCCCATGGTCGGGCCCCGATCTCATCGCCCGGCTCTCGGCGCTGTCGGCTTCCTATGGCCTGGGCCGCAACATCCACGTCGGCGAGACTGCGATGGGCATCAAGGGCCGGATCGGCTTCGAGGCCGGGGCCGCGCTGCTGCTCATTGCGGCGCACCGCGAGCTCGAGAAGCTGGTGCTCACCAAGTGGCAGGTGTTCTGGAAGGACCAGCTGGGCCGCTTCTATGGCGACCGGCTCCACGAGGGCCATTACTTCGACCCGGCGCTCCGGGACATCGAGGCGCTGTTCACCAGCTCGCAGCAGCGGGTGACCGGGGAGACCCGGGTGCGTCTCGCGCCGGGGCGGTTCATGGTCACCGGCAGCCGGAGCCCCTACTCGATGATGGACCGCTCGGTGGCCACCTATGGAGAGGAGAACCGGCTCTGGACCGGCGAGGAAGCCCGGGCCTTCGCGCGGATCGGGGCGATTCCGGAGCTGCTGGCGGACAAGGCGGGCAAGGCGGGCGGGGCGGGCAAGTAAATGGTCACCACCACGCGTCTCCGGCTCGACCGGATCGCCTCCTCGACCCGGAACGCCCGGCTCGCCAGCGACGTGATCGTCGGCAACGAGATCGTGGCCCGGGAAGGCTACGTCCTCGCGGTCCGCATTCTGGAGGACAAGTCCACCTACAACACGGTGGAGGATCTCGCCGGCCGCATGGTGTCGGTGCGCGCCGGCGACGTGCTCGCCGGCACCCTGGGTACCCGCCGGGCGCTCCGCGGCTACGCCGGCGAGGTGCCATCGGAGATCGCGGTGGGCGACGTGATCAACGTGCTCAACCTGGGCGGCATCCTGGGCATCTGCACCTCCTCCAACCCGGACATCGGCCCGCCGTTCCAGGCCGAGGTGCTGGGCGCGGTGCTGGCCTTCCCGGCATTGGGAGACCGGATCGGCCGTCCCGCCACGATCGTGGACGGCGCGATTCCGCCGGCCGAGACCCTCGAGTGCACCTCGCCGGTGGTGTTCGTCGCCGGGACCTGCATGAACGCCGGCAAGACGGTCGCCGCCACCGAGCTGGTCCGGGGCCTGACCCGCGCCGGGCTCCGGGTGGGCGCCTGCAAGCTCACCGGCGTTTCGCTGATGCGCGACGCCCTCTCGATGCTCGACGCCGGCGCGATCGCCGCGCTCACCTTCAACGACGCCGGCGCCGCGAGCACCCACGCCGGCATGACGGTGCCGGTCGCCCGCGGGCTGTTCAACCGGCTCTCCAAGGAGCGGGGCGGCCGGCCCGACGTGATCGTGGCCGAGCTGGGCGACGGGATCCTGGGCGAATACGGGGTGCAGGACATCCTGAACGACCCGGGGCTCATGGGACTGGGCGCCGCGCACGTGATGGCCGCGCCGGACCCGGTGGGCTGCTGGGGCGCGCACCAGCTCTACAGCGGGCAGTACCATCTCCCGATCACCTGCTTCACCGGCCCCGCTACCGACAACCAGGTGGGCCGCGACTACATCGCCCGGAACCTCGGCATCCCGGCCCACAACGCGCTGCGCGATGCCGCCGGTCTGGTCGACACGGTGCGCTCGTCCCTCGGCGCCACCATCGCCGGGGAGGCCTAGATGCGGGTCGCCGTGGTCGGCGCCGCGGGTTACGTCGGGGGCGAGCTGCTCCGGATCATCCTGCAGCACCCCGAAGTCACCGAGTGCGTCGCCACCAGCCGGAGCCAGGCCGGCAAGCCGATCGCCGAGCAGCACCCCGGCCTGGCACTGATCACCGAGGCGCGCTTCTCCGGCGCCGGCGGTGCCGAGGCGGCCAAGGGCGCCGACGTGGTGTTCCTGGCGCTGGAGCACGGCCAGTCGTCGGAGCTGATGGGCGGCATCGTGGACGCCGGTCCCGGCCTGATCGTGGACCTGGCGGCCGACTTCCGGATCCGGGACGGGCGGCTCAACGAGCGGTATTACGGGGCGCACAAGTCGCCCGCGCTGGTGCACCGGTTCCGCTATGCGCTGGCCGACGTGGCCGGCGAGGATCTGAAGGGCGCCACGGCTCTGGCCGCGCCGGGGTGCTTTGCCACTGCGGCCCAGCTGGCGCTCTATCCGCTGGCGGTGATGCCGCTGGCGGCGGCGCCCACGGTGTTCGCGGTCACCGGCTCGAGCGGCGCCGGGGTGCACCCCAAGCCCACGACCCACCATCCGGCCCGGGCCCACAATCTCTTCGCCTACTCGGTGATGGGCCACCGGCACGAGGGGGAAATCGTGGAACAGTGGCGGGGCTGGACCGGCGGTACGGCACATACGCCGCGGCTGATGGCCCACGCCGGCCCGTTCGTGCGGGGCATCTACGCCACGCTGCACGCGACGCTGGCCGAGCCGGTGAGCCAGGAGATCCTCGCCAAGCGCTACGCCGACGCCTTTGCCGGGCGGCCGTTCGTCACGATCACGGCCCGGCCGCCCGAGCTCACCCACGCGGTCGGCACCAACCTGGCGCTGATCCACGCCACCGCATCCGATGACGGACTCGAGGTTCAGGTGATGGTGGCGATCGACAACCTGATCAAGGGCGCCGGCGGGCAGGCGGTGCAGGCGATGAACCTGGCGCTCGGGCTCGACGAGACGGCGGGCCTCCGGCTCGGGGGGATGTACCCGGTATGAGACATTGTCATTGCGAGGGGCCCTCGGCCCCGACGCAATTCGAACCTGCATGGAGCTTGCTTCGGCGGCGTTGCCGCCTCGCAATGACAGGGTATGGTGAACGGTAACGCCTGGCTTCCGGTCTACTCGCAGATGCCGCTCACCGCGGCATCGGGTCACGGCTCCTGGCTGGTGGACGATCACGGCAAGGAGTGGCTCGACGCCTATGGGGGGCACGCGGTGGCGTCCACCGGGCATTGCCATCCCCACGTGGTGCAGGCGATCAAGGACCAGGCGGCCACGCTGATCTTCTACTCGACCGCGGTCCCCCATCGCATGCGGGAACAGCTCGCCGACCGGATCGCCGAGCGCTGCCCGGGCGACCTGTCGAAGGTGTTCTTCTGCAATTCCGGCGCGGAGGCCAACGAGAACGCGCTGGGGCTGGCGCGCAAGGTGACCGGACGGCAGATGATCGTGTCGGTGGCCGGAGGCTGGCACGGCCGGACCGCGGCCTGTCTCGCGGTGACCGACGGCGCCAAGTACGAGGCCGGCGCGCTCCGGGCGGGGCTGCCGCTCTCCACCAAGGTGGCCTTCAACGATGCCGCCGCGATGGAAGCCGCGGTGGACCGGAGCGTCGCGGCCGTGATCGTGGAGCCGGTCCAGGGACTGACCGGGGCGCGCGACTGCTCGGTGGCGTTCCTCGAGGCGGCGCGGCGCGCCTGCGACCGGGCCGGCGCGGTGCTGATCTTCGACGAGATCCAGTGCGGGGTGGGCCGCCTGGGCCGGTTCACCGCCGCGGAGTGGTACGGCGTCACCCCGGACATCATCACCATGGCCAAGGGCCTCGCCTCGGGCGTGCCGATCGGGGCGATGGTGGCCACCAGCGCGCTGACCTCCGGCCTGCACATCGGCGACCTGGGCAGCACCTTCGGCGGCGGGCCGCTGGCCTGCGCCGCCGCGCTCGCTACTCTCGAGGTGATCGAGCGGGAGGGCCTCCTGGAGAACGTCGCGGCGGTGAGCACCTACCTCAAGGCCGGCGCCGGACGGCTGCGGCTCCCGGTGCAGGGCCAGGGCTTGCTGCTCGGCCTCCGGATGGCGACTCCGGCGGCGCAGATCCAGCAGGCACTGTTCGGGCACCGGGTGCTCACCGGCACCGCCTCGGACCCCGCTATTCTCCGCCTGCTGCCGCCGCTCTCCTTCTCGATCGGTGAAGCGGACCTCCTTCTCGACGCGCTCAACCTGGTCCAGCCATGAGCAAACCGGATTTCATCAGCACCGAGGAGTGGCCCGCCGAAGCGATCGACGACCTGCTCGAGCTGGCCAAGCGGGTCAAGCGGGGCGAGGTGAGCGGGGGCCTGGAGAAGCAGGTGCTCGCGATGATCTTTCTCGATCCCAGCCTCCGGACCCGCTCCAGCATGGAGACGGCGATGTTCCTCCACGGCGGCCACGCGCTGGTGCTGGAGCCGGGGAAGGGAAGCTGGACTCTGGAAACCGAGCCCGGCGTGATCATGGACGGCGCCGGCGTGGAGCACCTGATCGATGCCGCGCGGGTACTGGGCCGCTACGCCGGCGCGCTGGCGGTGCGGAGCTTTCCTAAGGGCTCGCAGTGGAGCGTCGAGCGGGAGGACCGGATCATCCGGAACTTCGCCCGGTACTGCGACAAGCCGGTGATCAACCTCGAATCGGCCCGGCGGCATCCCTGCCAGGGGCTGGCGGACATGCTCACGCTCAAGGAAAAGCTGGGCGAGACCCGCGGCAAGAAGTTCGTGCTGCAGTGGGCCTGGCACCCCAAGCCGCTGCCGACCGCGGTGCCGGTGAGCGCCGCGCTCGCCGCGGCACACCTCGGCATGGAGGTGGCCATCGTCCATCCGCCGGGCTTCGAGCTCGACGCCGAGGACATGCAGAGCATCGCGAAGCTGGCCCAGGCGCGGGGCGGACAGGCCTGGGTCTCCCACGACCGCGACTCGGCGCTGGATGGGGCGGAGGCGGTGTACGTGAAGTCGTGGGGCGCGCTGTCGGCGTTCGGGCGCCCCGAAGACGAGCGCTCCCTCCGGGTGCCGTTCCGCGACTGGCGGATGAGCGATCCGGGCAAGAGCATCGTGATGCACTGCCTGCCGGTGCGGCGCAATGTGGAGATCGACGACGCGGTGCTCGACGGGCCGCAGAGCGCGGTGTACGACCAGGCGGAGAACCGGCTGCACGTGCAGCGGGCGCTCCTGCTGGCGCTGCTCGGGAAGGGTCCCTGACGAATGACGATCGACTCGACCAAGGGAATCGCCGGCCTCAAGGGGGCCCTGCGCTACGTCCGCGCCTACCGGGACCACGTCTTCGTGGTCAAGCTGGGCGGCGACGTGCTCTCGGACCCCGAGGTCCAGGACCACGTCGCCGAGCAGCTGGGCCTGCTGCAGTCGCTCTCCATCCGGATCGTGGTGGTGCACGGCGGCGGCCCGCAGGCGTCCGCGGTGCAGCGGCGGCTGGGCCAGGAGCCGGTGATGGTGGCCGGCCGCCGGGTCACCGACGACGCGGCGCTCGAGGTGGCCAAGATGGTCTACCCCGGGCTGCTCAGCACCGAGCTGATCGCGGCGCTCCGCTCCCACCAGGTGCAGGCGGTGGGACTGTCCGGCGTCGACGCCGACCTGCTCACGGCGCACCGGCGGCCGCCGGTGCGCGTGAAGTCCGATGACGGGTCCACCAGCCTGGTGGACTACGGCCACGTGGGAGACATCGACCGGGTGGACGCCCGGATCGTGAATACCCTGGTCGAGAACCGGTTCGTGCCGGTGGTAGCGTCGCTCGCCGGAGACGACGACGGCAACGTGTTCAACGTCAACGCCGACACGGTGGCCGAGACCCTGGCCATCGCCCTCAAGGCGCAGAAGCTGATCTTTCTTACCGGGGCGCCCGGCGTGCTCCGGGACCGCAACGATCCCTCGAGCCTGGTGACCTTCGCCGATCCCGACGACCTGGACCAGCTGCTGGCCTCCGGCGTGATCGCCGGCGGGATGCGTCCCAAGGTGGAGGCCTGCATCCGCGCCGCCACCGGGGGTGTGGAGCGGACCCACATCATCGACGGCCGGGTGCACGACTCGCTGCTGCTCGAGGTATTCACCGGCTCGGGCGCCGGAACCATGATCGTGGGCCGGAAGGAGAAGGCGACCTATCTCGGAGTGGACCTTGCCGACGGAGACCGGACTTCTTAGGGAGCTGGTCGCGATCCCCTCGGTGAGCGGCACCGAGGAGACCATCGCGCGGTTCCTGGAGGACACCGCCCGGAAGGCGGGACTCGAGGTGCGCCGGGACGACGCGTCGGTCACCATGACGGTGGACAGCGGCCGGCCCGGGCCGGTGCTGGCGTTCATTTCCCACCTGGACGTGGTGCCCCCCGGGGAGGGCTGGACCCGCGACCCGTTCACGCCGATCGTCGAGGGCGAGCGGCTCTACGGCCGCGGCTCGGGCGACGCCAAGGCCTCGGTGGCCGCGATGACGCTCGCCGCGGCGGATCTCTTGGGACGGCTTTCGCGGGGCCGCCTGCTGGTGATCATGGGCTATGGCGAGGAAACCCGGAACACCACCATGGGCACGGCGGTGTCCCGCGCCGGCACGATCAACGCCGCGGTGGTGGGCGAGCCGACCAACCTCAACGCCGCCGTGGCCCAGCGCGGGCTCATGATGGCGGACCTGATCGCCCGGGGCGAGCAGCGCCACGCGGGTTACGCGGGCGACGACGGGCCGTTCACCAACGCCATCACGGCGCTGGCCCGAGACCTGGCCCGGCTCGACGGCCTGGTGGGCGAGCGGACCCACCCGATCCTCGGAGCCACCACCGTGACACCGACCATGCTCACCGCCGGGGTGAGCCGGAACGTGACGCCGCCAGCGGCCAAGGCGGTGCTGGACATCCGGAGCACACCGGCCTGGCCCCACGACGAGCTGGCGCGGGCCCTCAGGGAGCGGCTCGACTGCGAGGTAGTGATCACCTCGGACCGCCTGGTGCCGTGCGAAACGCCGGCCGCGTCGCCGCTGCTCGAGGCGGCCCGGCGGCTCCGGCCGGCGCTGGTCACCTTCGGGAGCCCGACCTGCTCGGACTGGGTCTTCGTGCGCGGCGCCGACGCGATCAAGTGCGGGCCGGGCACCAGCCGCCGGTCGCACACCGCGGACGAGTACGTCGATCTCCCCGAGGTCAGCGCCGCGCGGGCGTTCTACGCCGCGCTGGCGAAGGAGTACCTGGGATGACAAGGCGGGCAGGACGGGCAGGACGGACAAGGCGGGCGGGAACGCTGTGGGCGGGCGGCCCCGCCGTCGACCGGGAGATGCTGGAGTACACCGTGGGCAACGACCGCGAGACCGACCGGCACCTCCTGCCCTGGGACGTGCTGGGCAGTCTCGGCCATGTCGAAGGGCTGCGCGCGTCGGGACTCCTCACCGGCTCCGACCACCGGAAGCTCCGGGCCGGCCTTCGCGCCGCATTCCGCGCGGTGCGGGCCGGCCGGCTGGTCATCGGCCCCGAGCACGAAGACGCGCACTCGGCGGTCGAGCTCTGGCTCACCCGGCGGGTGGGCGGCGCGGGGGAACGGCTCCACACCGGCCGCTCGCGGAACGACCAGGTCGCCACCGACCTTCGCCTCTACCTCAAGGACAGCCTGCTGGCGCTCCAGGTCTCGGCGCTCGCGGCCGTCGCGGCGCTGCTGCTCTTCGCGGAGCGGAATCGCGACGCGCTATGGCCTGGTTACACCCACACCCGGCGCGCGATGCCTTCGTCGGCGGGGCTCTGGGCGGCGGCCCTCGCCGAGGGACTCCTGGATACGGTGGAGGCGCTGCCCAGCCTCTGGAGCCGGGTGGACCGCTCCCCGCTGGGCAGCGCGGCGGGTTACGGGGTGCCCTTGCCACTGGACCGGGAGGCCGCCGCGCAGGCGCTGGGCTTTTCCGGCATCGAGCACAATGTCGCGGCGGTGCAGAACGGGCGCGGCAAGCTCGAGGCCGACGCGCTCTTCTGGTGCGTCCAGCTCGGTCACGACCTCTCCCGGCTCGCCGCCGACGTGATCCTCTACAGCGGCGAGGAGTTCGGGCTGCTCCGGCTCCCCGCCCAACTGGCCACCGGCTCCAGCATCATGCCCCACAAGCGGAACCCGGATCTGTTCGAGCTGACCCGCGCCAGGGTGGCCGGGCTCGAGGGAGATCTCGCCACGACGCTGGCGCTTCGGAGCAAGCTGGGCGGCGGCTATCACCGCGACTTCCAGCTGCTGAAGGAGCCGCTCTTCCGCGGTGTCGAATCCACCGAACGGATCCTGGGCGTGATGGCCGCGGCGATGCCCCGGCTCGAGGTGGACCGGGAGCGGGGCCTCGAGGCGCTGGGCGGCGGCGCGCTGGCCACCGACGAGGTGATGCGCCGGGTCGAAGCCGGTACGCCGTTCCGCCGCGCCTATCGCGAGGTCGCGGCGGCGCTCAAGCGGGGGGAGACATTCCCGGCGCCGTCCCGGTCCCGCCTCATCGCGAGGCGTCGCTCGACCGGCGGTCTGGGCCGGCTCGAGCTCAACACGGCGTGGCGGCGCTTCGACCGGGCCCGCCGCTGGAGCCAGCGGGAGATGCGGGTGTTCCACCGCGCGATGGACCGGCTCCGGGGGCCACGGTCCCGATGACGGGAGACCGGCGCCAGCGGCACCTGAAGATCCTGGAGCTCATCTCCACCCACGCGATCCATACCCAGGAGCAGCTGGCGGAGGCGCTGGCGCGGGAGGGGTGGGACGTGAACCAGTCCTCGGTGAGCCGCGACATCGCGGCGCTCCGGCTGGTGAAAGTGGAAGGGGCCTACCAGCGGCCCGCGGTGGCGCAGCGCCCCCGCCACGACCCCGACGAGCAGCGGATCACCGAAGGGGTGCTCACCATCGAGGCGGCCGGCGACGCGCTGATCGTGTTGCACACGCCGCCGGGCGAGGCCAACCGGGTGGGCGCGGCACTGGACCGGCTGGCCTGGCCCGACGTGCTGGGAAACATCTCCGGCGACGACACCATCTTCGTGGCGGTCCCGAACCCGGCGGCCCAGCGCCGCCTGATCCGGGCGATGAGGCGGCTTTCGGCAGCGCGATAGGCCATATTCCTCCTCCGATTCCAAAGCATGGGACCATTCTTACCGGAGCACGGTATGGCGAAAGCGGCACTGAACGCGCAGGGCATCGCGACCGGAATCACGACCAACGATCTGGCGAAGAGCATTCGGTTCTACGTGGACGGCCTCGGCTTCGAGATCTCGGAACGCAACGAGGTCGACGGCCGGCTCGCCTTCGTCATGCTCAAGTCCGGCTCCGCCGAGGTGGGGCTCGGGCAGGATGATTTTGCCAAGGGCAAGGACCGGGTGAAGGGCGTGGGGATGCGGCTGTATGTCACCACCAGCCAGGACCTTCAGCAGCTGGCGGCCCGAGCCAAAGCGGCCGGCATCGCCCTGGACCACGAGCCGATGGAGATGCCGTGGGGTCAGCGGGCCTTCGCGTTGACCGACCCCGACGGCATCAAGCTCACGATCGCGAACGAGCGAGCGAAGTAGGCGACGGGAAGCCCCACGACACGTCGATGAGGCGGCCGACTACGGCCACTGCGCCAGGGCGGCCGCGGCCGCCACCTCCTCTTCATAGAGCGCCGTCACTCGCCGCTTGAGATCGCGGCGGAGGGCGGCGCTCTCCGCGTCGTCGAGGGGAAACTCCTCCTTCATGCGAATCATGGATTCTTCCAGCGCCTTGCCGCACTCCAGCGCCGCCGGCCCCACCCCATCGATGCCCTCCGCGATCAGCTCCTTGGTCTTCCGGAACGCCGGCACCCGGTCCGGTAGGGCCGCGTCCGCCAGGGCGCTCCAGGCGCGGCCCAGCTCGGCGTAGCGCTCCGAGAGCGCGGCGAGCTTCCGGTTTCCCAGTGCCTGGCCGGCCTCGTCCAGGAACTCCGCGAAGATCGGCCGGCAGAGCCCTCCTCCGGTGCCGAAGTAGTCGACGAACTCGGTGATCGACTTGAGGCCGGCGTACAGCAGCGGCCCGGGGGGGAAGATCTTCTCCCATGCATCGGGCGCCTTGCTGGCGTCGAGCCGGTCGGCCCAGGTGGCGAAGGCCGCGAGCGTGTAGTTCCTCATCTTCCCCTTGACCAGGGCGCCGGCGCAGGAGGCGATCCCGGAGCGCACCAGCTTCTCGAGGTCGGGCGTCCGGCCCGCCGGCTCGAGGGCGAGCAGCCGGTTCTTGTCCTTCTTGGTCCTGCCCCGGGCCGCGGCGAGCTCGGCCAGGGGAACCGGCACCAGGTCTTCGGCCAGGTCGCCGAGCAGCGCGGTGCCGGCGGTGTCGTCGATGGCGTGGACTGAAGTCACCGAGTACATGCTCCCGCTGATCGGGAGGCTGCTGGCGTCGAGCCAGGCCATGACCGGGCGGCCGCCTTGGAGCAGCTCGCGGAGGTGCTGGTTCGCCGGCTTGACCCCGCTGGACTCCCGGATCACCGGGGTCACTCCCATCCGCGCCACCGCTTCCAGCGCCCAGGCGGTGTGATCGTACCAGCAGTGCCGCCCCGCGACGAAGAAGCTGGAGAAGTTGGCCTTGGCGTAGTGAAAGGCGAACATCCCGGCGCCGATCCCGCCGGCCAGCCCGAACACCATGGCCTCGGTGAAGGGAGCCTTGGTGTGTTGCGCGCGGATGCCGGCGTGGGCCAGCAGATCGCGCAGCGCCGTGGTGGCGAGAATACTTCCGGGCAGGTGGCGGGGCCGGAGAGACGGCTGGGCGGGAGGGGCGGCCTGCCGCACCAGCTGGCGGCGCGCGGTGGAATAGGACTCACCGGTCTTCTGCATTCGAGACCGGACCAGCTGCTTGAGATGCTTGTGTTCCGTCATTGTCCGCACTCCTTCTCGGGGCCGGAGGCCGGACCCTACGCGTCCACGCTTCCGGCGATCGAGAAGCGAGGGGGACAAGTAGCGGGCAACCTCGAGGACAGCGATCCCCTTTGCCTCCGCTGGCGCCGGGCGGCGTAGGAGCCCGGTCAGGAGGTCAGGCGCGAGGCCGCGCCCGCCCATACGCTAGCGCCGGGAGGCCGGACGCGAAAGGGGGTTTGGGCTGGCGGGCCCGAGGCTTGCGGGTGAGACTTGGAGACCCGCCCGGGTCCCAGGCGACTCTCTCCCATCCGGTGGAATGACGGCACTTCGTTGGAAGCCCGGCAGGTTCCTGGCCGCCCTGGGCCTGGCGGCCGCGTCGTTCCCTCTCTCCGCCTGCCGTACCGAGCCCGAGGCCGGGGATCCCGCGCTGCGGCTCGAGTGGCCGGTCTACGGGGGTGATCCCGGCGCGCAGCGGTACTCGCTGATCCCCGGTCTTACTCCGTCCAGTGTGGTGAGCCTCCAGCAGGCGTGGACCTGGCGCACCGGCGAACGCCGGCTGAAGAGCCGCACCGGCGAGGGAGTCCGCCCCGACAAGTTCGAAGCCACGCCGGTCATGCTGGGAGACACCCTCTATCTCAGCACGCCGTACAACCGCGCCGTCGCCCTCGATGCCAGCACCGGGCGCGAGCTCTGGCAATTCGATCCCGGTGCGACGCAGTGGGGAGCCATCGGAGACGACCGAGCCGGCTTCGTCCATCGCGGCGTGGCGGTCTGGACCGGAGCCGGAGGCCGCAGGGTGTTCCTCAATTCGCGGTGGAGGCTGTTCGCGCTCGATGCCGCGACCGGACGGCCCATCGCCTCGTTCGGTACCGCCGGCGAGGTCGATCTCACCCGCGATCTTCGCTGGCCGGTGGACCGCTTCGCCTACGGGAACACATCGCCACCGGTGGTGTTCGGGAATCTGGTGGTGGTCGGGAGCTCGGTGGCCGACCGGCTGATCCACGACAAGGATCCCCCGGGAGACCTCCAGGCGTTCGACGCGGTGTCGGGACGGCGGGTCTGGCGCTGGGAACCGGTGCCGCCGCCCGGGGTTCCGGGAAGCGAGACCTGGGACGCCGGCGCCAACGAGCGAACCGGCCATGGAAACATCTGGGCACCCTTCACGGTGGATACCGCGCGGGGACTGCTCTACCTGCCGGTGAGCTCGCCGAGCAACGACTGGTACGGTGGGCGGCGGAAGGGCGCCGGACTCTACGGCGAGTCGCTGGTGTGTCTCGATGCGCGGACCGGCCGGCCGGTCTGGCATTTCCAGCTGCAGCACCATGGACTCTGGGACTACGATCCTCCGGCGGCGCCGGTCCTGGTGTCCCTCGCGGTGGG
>JBGPLG010000030.1:0-40456 GCA_041486305.1 Gemmatimonadota bacterium | reverse complement strand
CTTCGTTCTGCATCGTCCGCAAGGATTCCAGTGCCGCCTGTAGCCGGGTGTTCCGATCTTCCAGGTCGAGCTTGGTATCGGCCAGCCGCCCGGCCATGCGATTGAAGCTGTCCGCCACCGTCGCGAACTCATCATCGTGCGACGTGTTCACCCGCGCCTGCAGATCCCCGGCGCCGATGCGTCCCGTAGCGGCAATCAGCTCGGCCAACGGGGTGCTGATGCGTCGGTTGAGCAGGTGCGCCAAGTACAGCGAGCCGAGCAGCAGGAGCAGCGCGAAGCCCCCCGCCCCGGCATACAGATAGCGAAAGGTCGACGCCTGATGCTCCCGCAGCTCGGCCAGGTCGCGCTGGCGCATCCGGAGGAACTCGTCCAGAGCGCTTTGGAGCGAGAGCCCGTGGGCGACCATTCGGTCCGCAAACTGCGCCGCTTCGGCCTCGTGGCCACGGGCAAAGAGGCCGAACGCTTCCGTGGCGGCGACCTCGAGCCGTTCCTGCTGCTCCTTGACGGATTCCAGCTGCAGCCGCTGCTGGGGCAGGAGGGCGCGAAACAGGTAGAGCCGGATCTGTTCGTAGGCCTGATCTCCCGCGTCGCGGAATTCTGCCATCGAGGCGTCGTTCTGGCTGCGGGCGAAATAGCTGCCGGCCACCAACTGTCGGGTGACCGCGCGCAGCATCCCGTCGGCGATCGCCTGTTCCTCGGTGTAGGCGTCGGTCGCCGCCTCCAGCTGGTTGCGCATTCCGACACTCAGCCGGATGAAGCCTGCGAATCCCGATATCAGCGCGAAGGTCGCGATGGCGGCCGCGAGCAGCACCCTCCCGCGCAGCGAGCGGCCCCCGCCGTCACGGATGGCGGTCATCGGCGCGGGATCGTGATCAAGACGTAGGTCCGCTCGACGTCGCCCTGCTCATTGAAGACCACCGTGCCGGTGGCCCCTTCGAAGGCCGGCCGCCGGCTGCCGAGCCCATCCAGATAGCGCTGCACGCCGGCGCCGCTCCGGGCTCCATCCGCCACCGCGGAGATCAGGAGCTTCATCGCGTCGTAGCTCAGCGCTTCCGAGCTACTTGGCTCGCGGCCCCACCGAGCGAGGAAGCGGGCCCGAAAGGCCTGGATCGCGGGGGCGGCGAGGTCGACCAGGTCGACGAATCGGACCCCGGCCCACCGATCATCGGGATGCGTCACCTGTACCGCGTGCCCGACCCCGTCGGTGCCGAGAATCGGGATGGCGCCGAGGGTCCTCCGGATTCCGGGAAGCGCCAGGTTCAGGTCCATGTCCCGGCCGAGCCAGAGGATCAGCTCGGCCCGGGTTTCCACCAGCGACCTCACCATCCGGGTCATCGCGGCGGAATCCCCGCCCTCGATGAACGGCGCATCCAAGGCCCACTGAACCGCTCCGGGAGGGATGGCCCGCTGTACCTCCCGTCGCAGGCCGCGACCGTAGTCGTCGTTCACGTAGACCAGGGCGACCCGCCGGCTCCGTGCTTCGGCCAGCACCTGCTGACCGAGGAACCGGCCTTGGCCGTCATCGCCCGAAACCATCCGGTAGCTATAGGGGCCGGCACTCGAGTAGAGCACCGCCGTCGAATTGGGGGAGAGCTGCACGACCCGATGGGAGTTGTACAGCGGCGCTGCCGCGAGGCTCGCCGCACTGTTCCCGTTCCCGATCACCGCCACGATTCCGGGAACCGCGACCATTCGCTCCGCCGTCTGGATGGTGGGCTCGGCCCGCGTATCGGCCTCCCGAACGAAGACCGTGTCGATGCCGGCCCTGAGACCGGCGCTCAGCGCCTCTTCGTACGCGAACAGCGCCCCATCGGCCTCGTTCCCACCGAGCGTGATCCCGATCACCACCCGGGCGCGGTCTCCGCAGCCTGAGAACGCCAGGAAGGTCAACACTCCGGTGAGCCGGAGGAAAAGCCGGCCCACCCCACGACCCCCCGCGATCCCGAGCGCCATTGATTCGCCTTCACCCAAATTGTTGAGAGACCTTGACATAGGATAGGGGCACGATGCATACCCGCGGCCGACGATTCGCAACCTGCGGTGATGCAGGGAGTTGGCCCCCCATGGCCCTCCTGAGCGACGTTCCGGCGCAACGGCAGTCCGCCGAACGACTCGCGCTCCGCGGGTGGCGAGGCTCGAAGGGGCTGGCTACCTTGGCAGCGATGGGTGCGGTGAGCTCCGGGTGAGCTCCGGGCGTTCGCGCCGTGTTAGGGGCCTGTACTTGGTGGTCTATGACCGGCCGACTCTACTATGCGGATTCCTACACGAATCGGTTCTCGGCCGACGTGGTTGCCTGCACCTCGGCGGAACACCAGATTACCGCCGTTCTCGCCGAGACATTTTTCTATCCCACCTCCGGCGGCCAGCCGCACGACACCGGCACGCTCGGCGCCGCGCGGGTGATGGACGTGTCGGTCCGCCAGGACGGCGCGGTGCTGCATCGGCTCGATGCGCCGCTCGAGCCGGGCCCGGTCGAGGCGGCCATCGACTGGCCCCGCCGCTTCGACCACATGCAGCAGCACACCGGGCAGCACATCCTCTCCCAGGCGTTCATCCGCGTCGCGGACGCCGCCACCATCGGCTTCCATCTCGGCGCCGAGACGGTGTCGATCGACCTGGGCCAGCCCGGGCTCCGCGACTCGGCGGTGGCGGAGGCGCTCGGGCTCGCCAACGGCGTGGTGACGGCCAACCGGGCGGTGCGAGCCTGGTTTCCCTCACCCGACGAGCTCGCCTCCCTCGCGCTCCGCAAGACACCGGAGGTGGATGGGGCGCTCCGCGTGGTGGCCATCGGCGACTTCGACCTCTCGGCCTGCGGGGGCACCCACGTCGCGTCCACCGGGGAGATCGGCCTCATCGAGGTGCTCCGGACCGAGCGCCTGAAGAAGGGCCTCCGGGTCGAATTCGTCTGTGGCGGACGCGCCCAGGCCGACTACGCCCGGAAACACGCGATCGTCCGCGATTTGAGCGCGGCGCTGACCTGCGCACCCGTCGACCTCAGCGAATCGGTGGCGCGACTCCAGGGCGCCCTGACCGAAGCGCGGCGCCAGCTCACCGCGTTCCGCGAGCGCGAGCTCGACCAGGAAGCGGCGCGGCTGGTGGCCTCGGCGCGACGCGCCGGCACGTTGCGCGTGGTGCGCTCGGCCTGGAGCGAGCGCCCGATCGACGAGGTCAAAGGCCTGGCGCTCCGGATCACCTCGGAGCCCGGACTGATATCGCTGCTTGGCGTCGCCGGAGCCCGGGTGCAGATTCTTTTCGGACGATCGGAAGGACTGGCCGTGGAGCTGAAGCCCGCCTTTGACGGGACGCTTGCCGCGCTGGGCGGTGGCAAGGGGGGCGGTACCCGCCTCTTGCAGGGAGCCGCCGGCGCGGCGAGCCTGGAAGCTCTGGAGCGCGCGCTCGCCGCCGCCGAGGCAGCCATCCCGAGGGTCCCCGAGTGACCCGGGAACAGAACCGGGCGGCGGGCGCCGCCGCGTTGGCCGCCCTGATCACCGCCGCCGCGCTGGCACTCGACCCCTGGGTGTGGCGGCACGTCGAATATTCCGGCGTCTACGACAAGGACTGGGGACGGCTCCTCCGGGTATTCGGCAGTCTGGTGCTCTGGTTTCCCCTGGCCCTTGCGGTGTGGCTGGAGCGCAGAGCCCGGGGGTCTCTCCAGGCGGGTCGAGCCTGGCTCCTGTTCTGGGGGCCGACGGTTTCCGGCGGCGTCGCGGAGCTGCTCAAGATGCTGTTCCGGAGGGAGCGCCCCGGGCTGCATGACGGCATGACGGTCTTCCGGGCCTTCTCCGACCGGCCGTTCAACACCAGCGCCCTGGGAATGCCGAGCAGTCACGCCATGGTCGCCTTCGGCGGCGCGGTGGTCCTGGCGCGGCTGTTTCCCGGCGCCGCCCCGCTGGCCTACGTCCTGGCGGCGGGATGCGCCATGACCCGGATCCTCGCGCGGGCCCACTTTGCCAGTGATGTGGTCGTCGGCGCGCTGGCCGGCTGGGCCGTCGGCGCCCTGCTCTGGAAGCGATTCGGAACCCACGCCTCTTCCAACCCGGCCTGAAACACGTGCGCATTCCCCTGGTCGTTACCGTCCTGAGCCTCGCCGCCTGCGCGCCGGGGCAGCCGCCGGTGGTGCCCGCGGACCTCAAGGGTCCGCGGCTGGTCAACGCCATGGCGCTGCCGTCGCTCCGGCTGGAACGCGCGCCGGGCCAGCCATTCGATCTGGCGGCCGAAGGGAAGGGCAAGCTCACCTTTCTGTTCTTCGGCTATACCAACTGTCCCGATGTGTGCCCGCTCCACATGGCCAACCTCGCCGCGGCGCTCAAGACCCTTCCCGCCGAGACCCGGAACCGGGTCCGGGTGGTCTTCGTGACGACCGACCCGGCGCGCGACACGCCGGAGCGGCTGGGCGCCTGGCTGGCGCAGTTCGATTCCAGCTTCGTGGGGGTGCGCGGCGATGCCGCATCGATCGAGATCGCGCAGCGAAACCTCGGGATGCCCGCCGCTACCCGCGACAGCGAGGTACCTGATTCCGGCGGGTACACGATTTCGCACGGGGCCCATCTGTGGGCCTTTACGCCCGACGATTCGGCCCACGTGGTCTATCCGATGGGGATCCAGCGGGACGACCTGGCGGCCGACATTCCCAGGCTCCTGCGGCTCTGGCCGGGGCATTGAGACGCGGCGGCACCGATTATCTTTGTCCCATGATGAGAATCCTCCAATACGCCGGTCTCGGGGCCCTGGCGGTCCTGGGCACTGCGGCCATGTTCCACAACCACCTGGTCAAGAGCAGCCCGTCCGCAGGTGAGTCGCTGAAGGCCTCCCCCCCGGAAGTCGTGCTCTGGTTCAACGAGCGCCCGGAGATTCCCTTCACCAGCGTGACCCTGCTGACCGCGGACAGCACCAAGATCGTCACTATCAAGGCGGTCAAGACCGACGACTCAATGGCCGTGGCGGCGCCGTTGGCCACCCCGCTCAAGCCCGGCTCCTACCTGGTGACCTGGCGGACCGCGGGAAGCGACGGGCACGCGATCCGGGGCACCTATGGATTCACCATAACGCCGTGACCGACCAGTACAGCCTGCTCGACGCGGTCTACGCGGCCGCTCGGTGGGGCTGGTATCTCTCGGTATTCCTTCTTCTGGGCGCGGGCAGTTACGCGCCCTTTCTCTTTCGGCGCAGGACGGCACTCGAAGCCACCGATCCCGATGTCGCCCGGGACCTGCCCCGGCGCGCGGCACGGATCGGGCTCCTGGCCGCGGTCGCGCTGCTCTGCTTTACCGCCCTCAGGCTCTACCTCCAGGCCAGAACCCTGATCGACCCCGACGAGCCGGTCACCGGAGAGCTGCTGAAGGCCGTCCTGGCGACCGCGTGGGGGCATGGCTGGCTCCGGCAGGCGGCGCTGGCGGTGCTCGCGATCCTGGCCTTTGGGGCAGCCGTACCGGGCTCTCGGTTTGGATGGATGGTGGCCAATGCCGCTGGAGGGGGGCTCGGGCTGGCATCGGGAATGACCGGGCATGCGGTCACCGCACGCGCCGGAGGGCTGGGGTGGATTCTCGATGCGGCGCATGTCTGGGCCGGCGGTTTCTGGCTCGGTGGGCTCGCCGCGATGCTTCTGGCCGGCCTCGGCGCCTGCCGGACGCTCCCGCAGGAGCGACGGATGCCGGTGATCCGCGCCCTGGTGGGAGACTTCTCGCGGCGGGCGCTGACCTTCGGTCCGCTGGCCATCGGACTCGGAGTGTGGCTCGCGATCCGGTACCTGGGGTGGGGCTGGCCGCTCCATCTCTTCGACACCAGCTACGGCACCGCCCTGGCCGTCAAACTGAGCGTCCTGGCAGTCATCGCGGCGCTGGGCGCCTACAACTGGCGTGTGGCCCAGCCGGGGTTGGCTCGCCCTTCCGGCGAAGCGCGGTTCCGAAAATCGGGCGCGCTCGAAGCGGCGTTCGGCGCCGTCCTCCTTCTGGCCACGGCCGTCCTGGTGGCCCTCCCCCTGCCCGGGGAACACCCCTAGCAATCCCTGGCCCCGCCCTTGCCTCCGAGATGGAGAGGTTCACCTCCCACAAGGAGTTGGACCCGCGGGCCTCCGTGGTGGCGGCCCCGTTCACCTCGGAGAATGCACAATGCGACTGCGATCCATGGCCCTCCGGGCCGGCGGGTTCGGCCTGGCCCTGCTCCTTCCCGCGACCCTGCAAGCCCAGTATGGCCTGGCGGCCCGAGCGTCGACCCTGGGGATCGGCGCGGAACTCTCCTACCGCGCCAACCGGTTGATCGGCGTCCGAATCGGGGGGAACTATCTGAAATTTTCCCGGGATGCCACGATCGAGAATATCGACTATCACCTGACTCCCCGCTTCGAGAGCGGGTCGGCCATCCTGGACCTGTTCCCGATGGGCGGAGCGTTCCACATCTCGGGCGGACTGCTGATCAATCACAACGAGGGCCGGATGGTGGCCCGCTTGAGCCAGAGCATCGAGATCGGGGGCACGACCTACACTCCGGCCCAGATCGGGGCATTGATCGGTACGGTCGATTTCCGGAAGACGGCGCCGTACCTCGGACTCGGTCTGGCCGGGCGAGGCAACGTCGCGGTCCTCCTGGATCTAGGGGTGGGGTTCACCGGCACTCCCCGGGTCGGCCTGGTGGGACAGACACCGCTGACCGGATCCGCCAAGGCCCAGTTCGATGCGGATGTGGCGCAGGAACAGGCCCAGATCCGGGCCGAGGTCGACGGCAAGTCGTACCTCAAGTACCACCCGGTGGTGTCGCTGGGACTCAAGATCGGATTCTGAGTGATCGGCGGCGTCGGGGCGGCGGCGCTGGACGCACGCGATTCGAAGTCGTTATGCTTGGTCCGCCCATGGATCGCTCCGAGTCTCTCAGGCCCGTGCCGCGATGACGCCGGCCCCGCCCCGCGCCCGGGCCGCCTCCCACGTGCTTCTGGTCGAGCCGGTCAACTTCCGCTACAACCGGGAAACCGGCGCCACCAACGCCTTTCAAACAGCACCCCCGCCGGCCGAAGAGAAGGCGCTTTCCGAGCTGGCGATCGAGCAGCACCATCGGCTCCGGGACCTTCTGGTGGATCACGGGGTGCTGGTCACGCTGGCACGGAGCCTGGCGACGAGCCCTGACGCTCCCTTCTGCAACAACTGGTTCTCCACCCACCCGGCGGACCAGGCTGCTCCCGCCACGCTGGTGCTTTACCCCCTGCTCGCGGAAAACCGGCGCATCGAGCGGCGCGGCGACCTGATCTCCATGCTGCGGCCGGCCTATCCGCGCGTGGTGGATCTCTCTCCCAACGAGCGCAAGGCCCGCTTTCTGGAGAGTACCGGTAGCCTGGTGCTGGACCACGAAGCGCGGACCGCCTACGCGGCCCTGTCCCCCCGGACCGATTTTTCGCTGGCATCGGAGTGGGCCGGCGAGCTGGCGTACGACCTGGTGGCCTTCACCGCGGTGGACCGCGGTGGGGTGCCCTTCTACCACACCAATGTGCTGATGTTCATCGGGTATGGACTGGCCGGGATCTGCCTCGAGTCGATCAACTCGAGCGCCGAGCGGCGCGCGGTCGAGGACCGGCTTCGAAAGGACGGGAAGGAGATTCTCTCCCTCACCCAGGAGCAGACCGCGAATTTCTGCGGCAACTGTCTGGCGCTGTCGTCGGGAGACGGCACCCCCCTCTTCGTCATGTCGAACCAGGCCTGGCGGCACTTTTCCGAGGCCGAGCGGGCCAGGCTCGAGCGCCACGGACGAATTCTCCAGACCGAGCTCTCGGCGTTCGAGAAGCTGGGCGGCGGCTCGGCGCGCTGCCTGGTGGCGGAATTGTTCTAGGGACTGCCCCGCTCTCTGCTCCCTGCGACCCCGTAGTGCAACGACGCCAGCGCCACCACCACTGCCATGATGACCGCCTCCCGCCGGCTCACCTGCGTCGCGATCACGATCATGCCCAGGACTCCCAGCGTCGCGAAGAGCGGACCCGCGGGCATCCGGAAGGCCGCCGAAGGCGCGCTCCGAACGGTCCCGTCTCGCGAGCGCAGGACCGGCAGGGCGGCGCACACCAGTCCATAGGTGATCAGCCGGGCCACCACCGACAGGGTCAGGTTCTGCAGGAAGGTTCCGCTGGCCGCGAGCACCCATACCAGCACGGCATAGCAGAGGATCGAGACATGGGGCGTGCGAAACCGCGAGTGCACCGCCCCGAACACCGCGGGCAGATCGCGCTGCTCGGCCATCGCAAAGGTGAGCCGAGGCGAGTTCACCATTCCTCCGGCCAGGTAGCCGAAGGTGGACAGCAACGCGCAACCGGCCATGAAGAGGCCCCCACCGGGACCCAGGAACACCCGCGCCGCGGCGGAGAGGGGCCGGGCCTCGGCAGCCGGGTTAGGCAACGACCAGGTGACGACCACCTGCACCAGGGTGTAGAGCAGGGCCGACGCGATGAGCGCGGTGAGCAGCGCCACCGGCGCGTCCTTCTCGGGATTCCTGGCTTCGGCCAGCGGCATCAGCGCCGCCTCGAAGCCTCCATACGCGAAGACCAGGATCAGGAGGGCCTCGAGCCAGGGGGTGAGGCCCGGCGCAGGCGCCGCCGCCGCCACGGCGCCGTGCCCCGCCATCCAGGCAAAACCGATGACCAGGAAGATTCCCAGCGCCGTGAGCTTTGCCGCGGCGAGCACGCTGCTCACCCGCGACCCCTGGCCGACGCCGCGATAGTTCACCACCGCGAGCCCCGCCATGAGGGTGGCGAGCACGGCAACGCCTACCTCGCGCCGGCCGAACCCGGACCAGAACTCGCCGAGGTAGATCACGAACAGGTTCGCGACGGTGGCCGAGGCGGTGAGGCGGGCCAGGTACGCCATCCAGCCGGTCTGGATGCCGGCGTAGCGCCCGAACGTGGCTCTCGCGTACAGATAGGGTCCGCCGGCGTCCCGGAAACGCGAGGCCACCTCCGCGAAGCAGGCGATGATCACCCCGATCAGCCCCGCCGCCAGGACCCAGGCCCATGGCGCCGCCGAACCCAGTTTGCCGGAGATGACCGAGGGCAGCCCGTAGATCGCGCTCCCGATCACGCCATTGATGACCAGGCCGGCCAGGGCCCATCGGCCGATGGTCCGGACCAACTGGGGACGAGCCGTCACGGTCGTCGCGCGGTGCGCTGTCGGGTCAGCACCCTGCCCGGTTTGGCGGCGGTGGGTTTGCCCTCATCGACCACGAAGGCGCCGTTCACGAGCACATGACTGATTCCCTCGCTGTACTGGAACGGCTCGAAATAGGTGGCCTTGTCGCGGATCCGATCGGGGTCGAACACGACGAGGTCGGCCAGCATGCCTTCGGCGATCCGGCCCCGGTCCTTGAGCCCCAGGATCTGGGCCGGCAGTCCGGTGAGGGAGCGGATCGCGTGGGGCAGCGTGATGGTCCGGCGCTCCATCGCGAAGGTACGGATCAGGCGGGGCGCCGTACCGAAGGTTCCCGGATGCACGAAGGCGTTGCGCCGCAGCTCGGGCGTCTCGCCGCTCCGGTCGGTGCAGACGGCGGTGTAGTCCTGCCGCATGAACTCCTCGAGGTCGAGCAGCGACACCGCGAAGGCCCGCCACTCGACCCCGCCGGGCCGGTCGAACCCGTTGAGCTGGATCCAGATTGCGGTGTCGACCGGATCTTCGCCGCTGGCCCGGGCCACCTGACCCAGCGTCTTGCCCACCAGCGTCTGGTCGGGAAAGTCCATAACCAGGAGCCCGGCGGGGCCGCCGCCCCGGTCGATCTCGTAGGCGATGTCGCGGCGGATGATCCGGGCGGTGTCCGGATCGGCCAGGCGCCGACGCAGGGTCCCCCGCATGTCGGTGTAGTCGGCGTCGGGATCGTCGGAGTCGAACTGTCCCATGCCGGGCACCGGTTTCCGGATCAGCGCCCAGCGCGGCATCAGCACGATGGTTTCGTCGTAGGCCTCGTACGAATGCATGTTGATGTAGACCTCGAGCCCGTCCTTCCAGGCCTGGTCCACCAGCTGGGTGATGATCCGCCCCGAGCCCCACTCGCGGGGTCCCTTGGGATGCAGGTGATCCATCATCGACGGAATGCCGGCGAGCTTCGCGATGTTGATCGCCTCCATCACCGCGTCGATGTTGGTGACCGGACGCTCCGGGGAGCTGGGCAGCTGCCACTTCGGGTGCTCGCCCTGGCTCCGCAGGTGGGACTGGTAGTGGCCGCCGAACGGCGCCACCATCTTCGCGAGCTCCAGCACCTCCTCCTCGGTGCTCCAGCGGCCCGGCACGTATTCGAGTCCGGTGGTCAGGCCGAAGCCACCGTCCTCCATTCCCCTGGTGACCAGGGCCTTCATCCGCTCGATCTCGTCGGGGCGCGCGGTGCGTTTGTAGTCCTTCCCCATCACCATCACCCGCACCGTCCCGTGGCCGACCATCGGCACCAGGTTCAGCGCCGAGCCCATCTTGAGCAGCGAATCGCGCTGCCGGGTCAGCGGCCAGACCGCGGTGCGGCCGTCGGCGTCGATCACCGCGGTGGTGAAGCCCTGGGTGGTGAAGTTGGGGAGGGTGCCATAGCCCCGGAGCACGGCCCCCTCGAGGTGCTCGTGGAGGGTGAAGAAGCCGGGCGTGACGTACTTCCCGCGCGCGTCGACCACCCGTCCCGCGGAGGCCGCCGACAAGTCGCCGATGGCGGTGATGCGGTCGCCCTTGATGCCGACGTCGGCATAGACGTAGGGATTCCCGGTGCCGTCCAGGACCCGGCCGCCCCGGATCACCACGTCGTAGGCGGGGCCCTGCTGGAGCAGCAGCAGTGCCGAGAGCATCGAGGCAAGGTGAAGCATTGGGCGGCCTATGGTTTGACGGGGTGGGCCTGGAGCCAGTCGACCGCGAGGTTGGCCAGCGTGCGGACGCCCACCGGGAGCGCCGCCTCGTCCGCGAAGAATGCCGGGGAGTGGTTGCGCGGCGCCGCGGCGGGGTCCTGGCCCTTGGGCACGATACCCAGGAAGATGAACATCCCGGGCACCTTCTGCTGGTACATCGCGAAGTCCTCCGATGGGGTCACCAGCTCGCCCATCGTCACGTTGGCCTCGCCGGCCACCCGCTTCAGGGTCGGCAGCATCTCGCTGGTCAGGGCCGGATCGTTGTAGGTCACCGGGCTGTTCCCGGTGCCGAAGTCGACGGTGGCGGTGGCGCCGGCGCTCTGGGCGATGGACTCGGCGGTGCGTCGGATCCGCTCCTTGATGTCCTTGCGCATGCCCTCGTCGAAGGTCCGGATCGTGCCTTCCATCACCACGCTGTCGGGGATGATATTGGCCCGGTTTCCGCCAACCATCCGGCCCACGGTGATGATCGCCGGCTGGTGGGTCACGTCGATCTGCCGGCTGGCGATGGTCTGCAGGCCGAGCACCACCTGCGAGGCCACGACGATTGGATCGATCCCACCCCACGGCTGGGCGCCGTGCGTCTGCCGGCCCTTGATGACGATGTACAACAGGTCCGACGCCGCCATCGCCGGGCCGGAGCGGTAGGTGATGCCGCCCACCGGGCCGGGCCACACGTGGAGCCCGAAGATCGCGCCGGGTACCGGGTTCTCCAGCACGCCCTCCTCGATCATCATCCCCGCCCCGCCCTTCTCGCCCCGCGGCGCCCCCTCCTCGGCGGGCTGGAAGATGAATTTCACGGTGCCGGGAAGGTCCGCCTTCATGCCCGCCAGCACTTCCGCGACACCCATCAGGATCGCCACATGGTTGTCGTGGCCGCAGGCATGCATTACCCCCACTTCCTGTCCGTTGAATTCGGTCCGGACGGTGGACTTGAACGGCAGGTCGACCAGCTCGGTGACCGGCAAGGCGTCCATGTCCGCCCGCAGCGCCACCACCGGTCCCGGCTTGCCGCCCCGCAGCACGCCCACCACGCCGGTGTGCGCCACGCCGGTCCGGACCTCGAGGCCCAGCCGCGTCAGGTGGTCCGCCACCAGCTTGGCGGTCCGCACCTCATGGTTCGAGAGCTCGGGGTGTTGATGGATGTCGCGTCGCCAGGCCACCACGCTCGGCAGCACCCGGGCGGTTCCGGCGTCGATCTCTCGGGCCAGCCGGGCCTGCTGGGTCTGCGCGGTGAGGACAGTGGGGAAGGTGAGGACAGTGAGGACCGTGAGCACGCCGGTGAATCGTCGTGTCCTTGCACCCTTGCGTCGTGACATCATGAATTTCCTTTCAAGGAACATTGCCAATGCGGGTGAGCTGGAAGTTGCGGAGGCCGCGGTTGTCGAGCGTGAGCCCGCCGACGCGGTCGCCGTCTCGAACCACGGAGATGCGGGTACCGTAGGCCGTGAAGGCGTCCCGGCCGGTCGCACGAAGCAGGAATTCTCCACCCAGTCCGGCCCGTGCGAAGAGCGAATCGCCTCGCGCGGTGACGCGCCAGTCGGCCAGCAGCTCATCGGTGTGATACACGCCCGCGAGCCCGGCTAGCGCCTCCCGCGACGGGAGTGCGGCCGGCCTCGGTGCGGTCGGCGCGCGCGGGGCGGTGACCGTCCCCGGACCGAGATCGAGCACCAGATCCGCGACGGCGCTGGTCAGGGTCCACGGTGCGCTGCTCGACAGGTTGCAGAGCGTGAAGATCGAGGTCTTCCGCTCGGGAAACCGGCTCAGCTGGGCCCGGAACCCCGCCCAGGAGCCGCCGTGAGCGACCTGCCGCACTCCGCGATAGGTGTCGATCCGGAGACCCAGGGCGTACTCGATCGGCTTCCCGTCGTTCAGCACCCCGGGTGTTTCGAGCTCCCGGATCGCGGCAGGTCCGCCCACCGCGCCGGTCACGAAATTCCGGTCCCACAGGACCAGGTCCTCCACCGTCGTGTTGACCGCGCCGTCCCCGGTCTGCTCCCAGTTCGCCAGGGCGAGCGCGAACCCGCCGTTCGCTCCGTCGGTGTAGGACCCCGCCTTGCCCGGCACGATCATGTCGTGCCGGTTCACGATCTGGGTGTGGTGCATCCCGAGCGGCAGGAAGATCCGCCGCGCGGCGAAATCCCGGAGCGGCATGCCGGCCGCGCGCTGCACGATGACCGAGAGCAGGAAGAACCCGCTGTTGCTGTAGAGAAACTCCGCGCCGGCCTCGAAGTTGGTGGCCTTCTGCCGGGCGATCGCGTCCAGCGCGTCCCGATCGGTGGTGACGGCCTCGTCGGAAATGCCGCTCCAGCCGAGGATGTCGATGTAGTCCCGGATTCCGCTGGTGTGGTGGAGCAGATGACGGATGGTGACGGGGCGGCCATACCGGGGAATCTCGGGAATGAATCGCTGGATCTCGTCGTCCAGTGCGAGCCTTCCGTCCTGGGCCAGCAGCACCACCGCCATCGCGGTGAACTGCTTGGATACCGAGCCGATGTCGAACACGGTGGCAGGAGTGATGGGAACCCCGAGCTCCACGCTGGCCAGCCCGTAGCCCTTGCTGTAGACCAACGCTCCGTCCCGAACGACCCCCAGGGCGCATCCCGGAGACTCCCCTTCGGTGAACCGGCGGAACACCGAGTCGATCCGGGCGCCGAGGGGTGCAGCGAGGGACCCGGACTGCGCCGGAACCGGGCCGGCCCCCGTAGCGAGCCAAGCCAGCGCCAACGGGATGGCGTACCGATGGATCATCGAGCCGTCCTGAAAAGCGGTAGTTGTGCGGGGAGCGAGGCGCGCCGTACTATAATCCGGGATCATACCGTCTCGCTCCCCGAGGAACCAGACCCATGCCCATAGCCCTTCACCGGATGTTGCCGGCACTCCTGGCCGTTGTCCCGGTCTCCCTGACCGCCCAGGGCCCGCGCGCCATCGCCGTGAGCGACCTGGCCGCACTGAAAACGGTCGGCACCCCCCGGATCAGCCCCGACGGCCGCCAGGTGGCGTACACCATCTCCACCGCCGATCCCAAGAAGGACCGGAACAGCGCCCGGATCTGGATGGCGCCGGTGGCGGGCGGGCCGGCCATCCCAATGACCGGCACCGGCCAGCCCGGCTCGAATCCCAAGTGGAGCCCGGACGGGAACTATCTGGGGTTCACCGCGGCGCGGAACGGAGGCGAGACCCAGGTCTGGACCCTCAACCGCATGGGTGGCGAAGCGGAGCAGCTCACCGACGTCAAGCAGGGTATCGGCGATTTTGCCTGGTCGCCGGACGGCTCGCGGCTGCTCCTGAGCGTGAGCGATCCCAAGCCCGACCGTCCCAAGGGCGACAGCTCCAAGCCGGAGACGCCGGAGCCGGTGGTGGTGGACCGGCTTCAGTTCAAACGGGACAACATCGGATATCTCGACCGCCGCCGCACCCATCTGTACGTCTTCGAGATCGCCACGAAGAAGCTGACCCAGATCACCTCGGGAGACTTCGAAGACTCCGATCCGGCGTGGTCGCCCGACGGGAAGCTGGTGGCCTTCACCAGCAACCGTACCGACGAGCCGGACAACAACCGCAACTCCGATATCTGGATCGTCGCGGCCGACAACACCGACAAGGGCCAGACCCTGCGCCGGCTGACGGTGAATCCGGGCGCGGATGAGTCGCCGGCCTGGAGTCCCGATGGCAGGAGCATCGCCTACGTCACGGTGCTCGACGTCCCGGCGATGTGGTACGCCACCCAGTACCTCGCCGTGATCCCCGCGGCGGGCGGGACGCCGGCGCTCTCGACCCGGTCGCTCGACCGGAACGTCTCGTCGCCGCGCTATTCGCCCGACGGCAAGGACATCTACTTCCTCCTCGAAGACAGCGGCGAGTCCCATCTGGCCAGGATTCCCGCCGGCGGCGGCCCGGTGACCCGCGTGGTGGGCGGATTCCGGAGCGTGGGCGGGTTCGACATCGCCTCCGACGGCAGGATAGCGACCCGGATCGCGGAGACCACCTTTCCCGCCGAGCTGTTTACGCTGAGCCCGACCGCGCCTCTGGCGCGCCTCACCCGCGCCAACGATTCTCTGCTCGCTACCCTCCGGCTCGCGCCGGTGGAAGACATCCACTTCAAGAGCCGGGACGGCACCGAGATCGAGGGCTTCCTGTACTACGCGGTCGGCTATGACCGGTCGCTCCGGTACCCCACCCTGCTCAGGATTCACGGGGGGCCGGTGTCCCAGTTCGAGGCCGCGTTCAACTTCGAGGCCCAGCTCTTTGCCGCCAACGGCTACGCGGTGGTCACGGTCAATCCGCGGGGATCGTCGGGGTACGGCCAGGCCTTCTCCCAGGCCATCTTCGCCGACTGGGGCAACAAGGACTTCGAGGATGTGATGGCGGGCGTGGACTACGCCATCGCCCGGGGCGTGGCCGATTCGACCCGGCTGGGCGTGGGAGGTTGGTCGTACGGGGGCATTCTCACCAACTACGTCATCACCAAGAGCACCCGCTTCAAGGGCGCCACCAGCGGTGCCAGCGAGGCGTTGATCGTGGGCAACTACGGCCACGATCACTACCAGCTCGAGTACGAGCAGGAGCTGGGCCTCCCCTGGGAACACCGCGCCGCCTACGAAAAGCTCTCCAGCTTCAACGACGTCGAGAAGATCGTGACGCCGACCCTCTGGATGGGCGGCGCTGAGGACTGGAATGTGCCGATCCTCAACTCCGAGCAGATGTACCAGGCGATGCGGCGGCTGGGCCGGCAGACCCAGCTCGTCGTGTACCCGGGCGAGCACCACGGGATCGCGCGGCTCAGCTTCCAGCGCGACCGGCTGGAGCGCTACCTGGCCTGGTACGGGAAGTACGTGAAGGGCGTTACGCCCTAGACGGCGGGCAGAATCATCCGGAACGAGGCGCCCGGGTTGTTCCCGACGTAGTCCAGGACGCCGCCGTGGGAGAGCGCCACCGCCCGGGCGATGGGAAGGCCGAGCCCCGACTCCTCGGATGCCGAGCGAGGGCGGTTGGAGCGGTAGAAGCGCTGGAAGACCCCGGAGACCTCGTCCTGCTTGAGACCCGGACCGCTGTCGGTCACCTCAATGCAGTGCCGGTCGCCCTCGGTGAGACGGACCCGGACCGTGCCGCCGCGCGGAGACGCCATGATGGCGTGCTCCAGCAGGCACTCGACCGCCCGGAGCAGCAAATCACCGTCGCCGCTCACCATGCCGGCGGCCCCCGACATGTCGAGGGCCACGCCGCGCCCCGTGGCCAGCGCGGTCTTCCGATCCACCGCGCGGACCGCCACGTCGTCGAGATCCACCGACACCCGCTTCACGCCGACCACCCCGCCCTCGACCCGGGTGAGCGTGAGCATGTCATCGGCGAGGCGGGCCAGCCGCAATACCTCGTCGAGACAGCGCCGAAGCACCTCCTCGTAGTCCGGCAGGGTGCGCGGGCGGGAGAGCGCCAGCTCCAGCTCGCCGCGGAGGACCGTGAGCGGCGCCCGAAGCTCATGGCTCGCGTCCGAGGTGAACCGCCGGGTGCCGGTGACCGCCCGCTCAATCCGCTCCAGCAGCGCGTTGACCGCCACAGCCATGCGGTTGAATTCGACCAGGTTTCCGGGAGTGGTGACCCGGCGGCCCAGCTCGTTGACGCCGATCGCCTCGGCCTGCGAGGTGATGGCCAGCGCCGGTTCCAGCGCGCGCCCGGCGATCTGCCAGGCGAGAAACCAGGCGATCACCGTGCACACCAGCCCCACGATCGCCATGCGCTTGACGAACCAGATCAGCGCGTGCCGCATCGGCTCGAGGGAGACCGCCACCTGGAGCAATTGCTGTCCGTGCGCCGGGTTCAGCCTCGACAGGGGATAGATGATGGTCCGGATGGTCTGCCCGGCCCATGGCAGGCTGGCCCGGCCGATTGAACCCTTCCCGGCCGCCTCGAGTGCCCTGATCGGGACCGGTAGGGTGCCCGCGAGATTGGCGCTCCGGGCGGCCGGCTTGCCGTCCAGCCCGAGTGCCTGGGCCCAGGGGAACAGCGCGCCCCCCCCTTCCCGCTCCGCGGGAGTCAACTCCTGGACGGGAAACTTGAAATCGCTGATGGAGACGCCCACGCCGGCCTCGGCCTGAATCTCCGCGCTCTGGATCAGCGAGGCGTCGACGGACGACAGCAGGTTGGCGCGGAGGAGAAACGTGGCTCCCACCAGCAAGGCGATCGCCAGCGCCAGCGCCTGAATCGTGACTCGCAGCGCCAGCGCCGAGCGGAACGACTTCATCGCGATCTCAGGCGGGATCCGACCGGAGCGTATACCCCACGCCGCGCACCGTGTGTATCAGCCTCGGCTCGCCGGCGCGCTCCAGCGCGCTCCGGAGGGTGGAAATGTGGGCATCCACCAGGTTTGATTCCGGATCGAAGGTCAGATTCCAGACCTCCCGGAGCAGCTCCGAGCGGCTCACCGCGCGGCCCGCGTGGAGCATGAGGTACTCCAGCAGGCGAAACTGGCGCGGCGCCAGGGGGATGGTGCGGTCGCCGCGGCGAACGCTCCGCTTGAGCCGGTCCAGCTCGAGCGAGCCGGCCTGGAGCAGGCCCTTCACCCCGGGCGTGCCTTGCCGGCGGGTAAGGGCCCGGACCCGCGCCAGGAGCTCGACCAGGGCGAACGGCTTGACCAGGTAGTCATCGGCGCCCGCATCCAGCCCGACCGCCACGTCCTGCGGCGAATCGCGGCCGGTGAGGATCAGAATCGGGGCGACCACCCCCTCCTGGCGCAGGATGGTACAGACCTCGATCCCATTGGGCTCCGGGATCTGGATGTCGAGCACGATGAGATCGTGAGAGGGCTTGCTTCTACCCTTGGCGAGGGCCGTATTCCCATCCAGCGCCGTATCGACCGTATGCCCATCCTCCTCCAGGCTCTGCTGGAGAAAATTGACCGTCCGCTCGTCGTCTTCGACCACCAGTATGTGCACGTGTTTCCTCCCTGTGCGCGGGCCCGGCAAGGCTATCTGGCTCAAAGTTACACAATATTAAATTCCCCGCTACCTTAATCTATTATGACTGTCGCTCCGACCCGATCCCTCGATTTTGGCGACCAGCGGGCGCTGGACGCCTCACTATCGGTCATGGCCCGCGAGCTTCGGGGATCCATGATCCTCGGGATTGCGGCCGATGTCAGGGCCCTGGCGGCTACCGGCCGGCCCATCTGCAACCTCACGGTGGGGGATTTCGACCCTCGCCAGTTCCCCATCCCGGAGCAGCTCAAGAAGCTGGTGATCGAGGCGCTCGATCGGGGCGAAACCAACTACCCCCCGTCCGACGGCGTCCAGTCGCTCCGCCAGGCCGTGGTGGAGTTCGTGGCCCGGGAGCATGGGGTCACGACCACGATCCCGTCGGTGATCATCACCGCCGGGGGCCGCCCGGCCATTTACGCGGTGTTCCGTTGCCTGCTGAATCCCGGTGATGCGGTGGTCTACCCGGTGCCCAGCTGGAACAACGACTACTACGCCGGCATGGTCGGCGCGCGGACCATCCCGGTCCGTACCAGCGCCGAAGAGGCCTTCCAGCCGACCCTCTCCCTCCTGGCTCCCCATCTCGGCGAGGCGACGCTGCTCTGCCTCTGCTCGCCCGCCAACCCCACCGGCACCATTCTCCCGCCCGAGGCGCTCCGGGAGATCATGGAGGCCGTGGTGGAGGAAAATGCCCGCCGATCCAGGGCCGGGCGCCGGCCGCTGTTCGTGCTGCACGACCTGATGTACGGCTCGCTGGTCTTCCGGGAAACGGCCCACGCTCACCCGCTGGCGCTGGTCCCCGAAGCGGCGCCCTGGGTAATCACCGTGGACGGGATCTCCAAGGCATTCGCCGGTACCGGGCTCCGGGTTGGGTGGGCGATCGGGGCGCCGGCCGTGATCGCGCGGATGAAGGATTTTCTGGGGCATGTCGGCGCGTGGGCGCCGCGGCCCGAGCAGACCGCCACCGCGGAATTCCTGAGCGACGCCCCGGCGATCGCGGCCTATCGCGCCGAGATGGACGGGGCGCTCACCAGGCGACTCGAGGCGCTCTACGACGGATTCATGGCGCTGCGCCGGGCCGGGCATCCGGTCAACTGCGTCCGGCCCCAGGGGGCGATTTACCTCTCGCTGCAGCTCGATCTGGTGGGCCGCCGGGTGAACGGAGCGGAACTGACGAACAACGAGGCGATTCGAAAACTGCTGCTGGAACAGGCCGGCATCGCGGTGGTCCCCTTCGACGCGTTCGGGCTCCCCGAGCAGACCGGATGGTTCCGACTGTCGGCCGGCGCCGTGTCGATCAGGGACATTGCCGACGGGTTGGTCCGGATCAGAGCGATGCTGGAGGGAATCAGCGCAAACGAACCGGCCCGCTAGCCGCGGGCCGGCGCGAACCCCTGGGGGTTCAGCGTCTGCCATCTCCACGCATCCGCGCACATCTCGTCCAGGTCGCGCTTGGCCACCCACCCCAGCTCGGTCCGGGCCAGCGTGGGGTCGGCCCACGCCTCGGCGACATCCCCGGGCCGCCGGGCCGCTATCCGGTGCGGGATCGGGCGCCCAACGGTCCGCTCGAACGCCCGCAGAATCTCCAGGACGCTGTACCCCTTCCCGGTGCCCAGATTGCAGGTCACCAGACCCGGATGGCTCGCGAGCCGGTCCAGGGCGGCCAGGTGGCCCTGCGCGAGATCGGTAACGTGGATGTAGTCGCGCACGCCGGTGCCGTCGCGGGTCGGGTAGTCGTTCCCGTAGATCTTGAGCGATTCGAGTTTACCGACCGCAACCTGGGTGATGTAGGGCACCAGGTTGCTGGGAATCCCGCCCGGGTCCTCGCCGATCTGCCCGCTCGAATCGGCGCCGGCCGGATTGAAGTAACGCAGCAGCGCGATGTCCCAGGCGGAATCGGCCCGGCGCATCTCGGAGAGCATGCGCTCGATCGTAAGCTTGGTCATGCCGTAGGGATTGACGGCGGAGGTCGGGAAATCCTCGCGAATCGGCACCGAGGCCGGATCGCCGTAGACGGTACAGGACGAGGAGAACACCAGCGTCTTGACGCCGTGCCGGACCATCGCCTCGAGCAGCCTGACGGTCCCCACCACGTTGTTATCCCAGTAGACCAGCGGCTTCTCGACCGACTCTCCCACCGCCTTGAGCCCGGCAAAGTGAATCACCGAATCGAGCCGATGGGCGGCGAAAACCTGCTCCAGTGCCGCCGCATCCCGGAGATCGGCTCGGTGAAAGGTGAGGTCGCGTCCCGCCAGTCGCCGGACCCGCCGCAACGATTCTTCGTTGCTGTTGCAGAGATTGTCGACCACCACGACCTCGCGCCCGGCCCGGAGCAGCTCGAGGCAGGTGTGGCTTCCGATGTAGCCGGCCCCTCCGGTGACCAGGATGGCCATGGTCAGCGCAGCGAAGGCGGCTTGGTTCTTCCGGACGAATCGGACGCCGGCACGAACCCGGCCGGGGGCGCGAACAGCCCCGGCGGGAGCGGCTTCGCCTCGGCCTTCAGTACCTCCCAGATCGTCTTGCCGGTGGTATCGGCGAGGCGCAGCGCGAACGACCCCGCCTTGAGGAGCTTCTGGGCCCAGTCGGGCGGCGGAGTGGAGTCGAGCCGCGGACCCACGTTGCCGAAGAGACCGCTGACCCCGCCCAGGGCGCCCAGCTCGGTCGTGAGGCAGACGAGGTAGCCGGTCTTCGGATCGCGATAGCGGTAGACGGCGCACTGGTGGCCAGCGACCGTTGCGGTCGAGCCGAGGGCGGTCATCGAGGCGCCCTGGAGCAGCGCCGCCGACGCCTTGCGCATGGAGTCGGTGGATCGCATCACCTCGGCAAAGGTCGTCGAGGTGTAGACCCTCTGGTCGGTGAACAGGACGTACTGCTTCCGGGCCGGTCCATCGCTGATCATCACGATCTGCGGCTGGCCCGGTGCCACGATCTCGAGCCGAAACCGATCACCCTTGATGAAGTACTGCATGCTGGCCGCGGCCGGCATGCTGGCCGAATGCACCGTCAGGATCCCTTCGAAGGGCTGCGCCAGGACTGGATGAGCCGCCATTAGAACCGCGGCGGCGGCACCCAGCGACCGGGAGAACCAACGACTGGACTGGATCATGAAACCTCACTCGGAAAATGAAAAACGCGACCCGGCTCTACCGAGTCGCGTCTTTGCAAGCAATGCGCCGCGAAGGAATCGAACCTTCAACCTAGTGATTAAGAGTCACTTGCTCTGCCAATTGAGCTAGCGGCGCTGGGAAAACTGGGTCGTCGGTGTGCCGCCCAGCCCGACAATGTGTCACGGTCCGGACCCCATGACCCCAACGGGAATCGAACCCGTATTACCACCTTGAAAGAGTGGTGTCCTGACCGTTAGACGATGGGGCCCCGCCTGGGCCTGGTCATAGCGCTAACGGGATTCGAACCCGTGTACCAGCCTTGAGAGGGCTGTGTCCTAGGCCACTAGACGATAGCGCCATCTCGGACGGCTGGACGGTGAGGTCAGACGGACGGCCCTGACCGTCCCCACCGTCCTCACTGTCCCCACCGTCCGTCCGAGTACAGGCCCGGCAGGAATCGAACCTGCAACCCCCGGTTTTGGAGACCGGTGCTCTACCAATTGAGCTACGGACCTATGGCATCCCGAGCGGAACCCCGCTCGCCGCACGTTACCAGGGTGGCTGACGGGACTTGAACCCGCAACCTCCGGAGCCACAGTCCGGCGCTCTAACCGATTGAGCTACAACCACCATGCGGTTGTTCGTCCAGCCGTCCCGCAAGCCGCGTATGACAAGCCGCGTATGATAGTGCAGCAACAGCGTTTCGGTCAAGCCGACCGGTCCGGCCAGAGGGCTCGGCACACCGTCGCGCCAAGCACCAAAGTCCCCCCGGCGATGGCCGCCATTCCCGGCACTTCTCCATGTACCAGCCAGGTCCAGACCGGGTTGAGTGCCGGCTCGACCAGCAGCAGGACCGACACTTCCAGCGCGGGCAGTCTGGCCACGCCTTTCGCGACGAAATAGTACGCCAGTCCGATCTGGAAGATCCCCAGGTACAGAATCGTGGCCCAGTCTCCCGCCGAGTGGCCTCCCAGCGGCAGAGTCATCGGCAGCGCGACGGCGCAGGCCAGGAAGTTCCCCATGGCCGCGGCGGTGAGCGACGTCGCCCCATGGACCGCCATCCCGCGCCCCAGCCAGCGGAATCCTATCACGGCCAACGCGAACGCGACCCCCGCGCCCACCGACAGGAGATTGCCGGTCACGGGATCGGGTGCGGTTGCGACCGCCCTTTGAGTGCCGAGGAAGAAGAGGGAGAGACCCAACCCGATCGGGATCATGAACAGGACATCGCGCCGGGACACCGGTTCCTTGAGCAGGATCGGCGCGAGGATCAATACGTAGAGCGGGCTCGCGGCCTGGATGAAGATCGCGCTGGCGCTGGTGGTGAGGCGGTTGGCAAGCACGAAGCAAATGCAGGCGGCGGCATACGCGGCGCCCACCAGGAGCGGCCGCCAGCCCCAGCCTCGACGGGCGCCGGGAACCAGCAGCAGCAGCGTGACTCCGGCGATGCCCGACCTGAGGCTCGCGATCTGCCACCCGGTAAAGTGCGCCCACTTGATCGCGGCCCCGCCGGTCGAAAACAGCACCGATGCGATCAAGAGGGCCAGCGCGGCCCTGCGGTGGCTGTTCGGCATGGGCCAAACCTATCAGGTCCGGGAAGGCCTCAACCCCCATTCGGCGCGGAACTTGCCCCTTTCCGCCGCGTTCGGCTGAATTCACGACGGTTGGACTCGTCCTGCATCGTGGGATCGGAGCTGATCCTCCGGGGCAGGCCATGATCTCGGCTGAATACTGGAAGTCTATCAAAAGAAACATGTTAGCTCCTATCCCTTTGCCACCCCCAGGGGAACGGTACCGACCGGGTCCGCCCGGTTTGGGCGGTGGAAAGTCCGACATCCGGAGGACAGATATGCAGCGTCGTTCAGGCCTCGCGTGGACCGCCTTGGCCCCGGTGTTTGCCGCAATGATCCTTGCGAGTTGCGCCAAGGATCTGAACACGGGACCGCGCCTTGCCACCCTGGTCCAGATCTCCGGAGATGGTCAGGCCGGGGCCATCGGTGCCACTCTCGGGCAGCCCTTTGTTATCAAGGTGGTAGATCAGAGCGGTGCTCCCGTGAAGGGCGAAATCATCGTCTGGCAGGTCACGTCCGGCGGAGGATCGGTGTCTGCCAGCCAGACCTCGACCGACGACGATGGCCTCGCCTCGACCTCGCTCCGGCTCGGCACCACCATCGGTCCCAACACGGTGCGCGCGACGCTGGGAGACCTCGATCCGGTCGTCTTCACTGCCAGCGCCACCGCGGCACCGCCCACCAAGCTGACCTCCGCCGGCGGAGACGGGCAGACCGCCACGGTCGGTACCCTCCTTCCCGTGGATCTGTCGGTCGAGGTGACCGATGCGGTCGGCAATCCGAAGCAGGGCGTTCTGGTCACCTTTGCGGTGACGTCCGGCGGCGGCACGCTCAGCGCCACCAGCGCCGTCTCCAACGCCCTCGGCGTTGCGAGCGTGCACTGGACGCTGGGCACCATCGCCGGCACTCAGTCTACCGTCGCGATCGTGAGCGGACTCATCCCGGTGACCTTCACGGCCACCGGCAGAGCCGGCGCCCCGGATGCGCTCACGATCCTCACCGGCAACAACCAGACGGGGACCCCCGGCGCGGCCCTGACCGATTCGCTGCGGGTCCGGCTCGCGGACCGGTTCGGCAATCCCGTCAGCGGCGTGTCGATCACCTTCGCGCCCAACGCCAGCAGCGGGACGGTGAGCCCGACCGTCGTCACCACCGATGTGAACGGTCGCGCGGCCACCCGCTGGACGCTGGGCAGCACCGGCGGTCCCAAGCAGGTGACGGCCACCGGCGGCGGATTCACCCAGACGTTCAACGGCGGCGGCAACGTGCTCTACCTGGTCGCGAGCGCGGGCGGGCGTCACAGCTGCGGCCTGGCGCAAGGAGGGGTCGAGTATTGCTGGGGCTACAACGGCGACGGACAGCTCGGCATCGGGGTGGCCCCGGCCGGCAGCGGTCCGGTGTTCGCGCTGCCCCAGCCGTCCGGCACCTCGGGCAACCTGACCTTCGGCCAGATCAGCAGCGGCCGATTCCACAACTGCTCGCTGACGCTCGCGGGCGTCGGCTATTGCTGGGGCCTTAACGTGGACGGCCGCCTCGGCAGCGGCAACACGACCACGGCGCTGACTCCGACGGCGATCGTCTCCACCCGACCCTACTCCTCGATCAGCGCCGGCCAGACCCACAGCTGCAGCATCGACCTTGCCGGCCGCGCCTTCTGCTGGGGCGGCAACGCCGACGGGCAGCTCGGCATCATCGGCGGACCGGTGGTCCCGTTCGACAGCCTTTCGATCACCGTGCCGACCGCCGTGCAGGGCGGCCTGCTCTGGGCTGCCATCAGCGCCGGCGGCCTCCACACTTGCGCCATCGATAACGCCGGCACCGGCTGGTGCTGGGGGAACAATGCGTCGGGCCAGCTGGGCGACGGCACCACCAACGGTGCGGTCGCTCCGCGGCTGGTCGCGGGCGGGGGAGGACTCACCGCCATCAGCGCGGGCAATCTCCACACCTGCGCCCTCAACGCCGCGGGCGCGGCCATGTGCTGGGGCAGCAATGTCTCCGGTCAGCTCGGCACCGGCGCCTTCGGCAACAGCAGCGCTCCCACCGCAGTGACCGGCGGACTGGTATTCGCGGCGATCTCGGCGGGACAGTCTCACACCTGCGGGGTCACCGCCGCCGGAGCCGTGTACTGCTGGGGCAGCAATGCCAAGGGCCAGTTGGGCGACGGAAGCCTCACGACACGCACCGCGCCGACCCTGGTCTCGGGTGCCCTGGTTTTCCGCTCCATCAGCGCCGGGGATCTCAACAGCTGCGGCGTGACCACGGCCAACGTCGCCTATTGCTGGGGCGACAACGAATTCGGCCAGCTGGGCGACGGCACCACCACGGCTCGGCTGACGCCGACCAGGGTGGCGTTCCAGCCCTAGCACGAGGCTACGACGGTACGACGCTAGGACGCTAAGTAACAGCCTTATCAACGGCCTCCCGGTGCATGCACCGGGGGGCCGTTTCCTAGCGTCATGGCGTCCTAGCCTCTTAGCCTCCTGGTCGTGTGCAACTCCTCCCCCTCGGCGCATCTCCCGACCGAACCCCAAGTCCGGGAGGACCCGATGTCCCGAGCACCGTTGGCCCTGCTCCTGCTCGCCGTTCCTGTTGCACCGCTTGCCGCCCAGGGTTGGATCGATGTGGAGCGACCCGCGATCGCCCGAGGCCCCGCCGCGCTGGTGCGGGTCGGATCCAGTGTGCGGGTCGTGGTGGATGGCCGGGTAGCCCGCTTCGAGGTCCAGGAGCGCTTCCGGAACACCGGGCCGGTGATCGCGGAAGGCACCTATCACTATCCGCTCCCGGGCGAGGCGGTATTCAGCGACTTCTCGCTGTTCCAGGGGGAGCAGGAGCTCAAGGGCGAAATGATGGCGGCCGATCAGGCCCGCACCATCTACGAGGGCATCGTCCGTCGGCTCAAGGATCCCGCGCTGCTGACGCTGGTAGGTCACGGGCTGATCCGGGCCCAGGTGTTTCCGGTGCAACCGGGGGAGACCCGGACCGTGACGGTTCGATATACCCAGCTGCTTGGCCGGGAGGCCGATGCCCTCCGGATTCGCTACGCCGCCGGCGACCGGGGCGACGCGCCGGTGACGATGGCGGTGGAGGTCCGGCGCGAGGCCGAATTCTCCACGCCGTATTCTCCCACCAACCCGATCACCGAGCAGCGCCGCGACGGCACCCTCCGTGTCAGCGTGACACCCCCGGTCCGCGGTGACGTCGACCTGGTATTGCCGTTCCGCCACGGGCTGGTGGGCGGAACGGTGCTTACCCACGCCGAGCCGGGAGAGGACGGATTCGCGCTGTTGTTTCTCTCGCCGCCCGCCTCCTCGGAGAACGCCGGGGTAGGGCGCGATCTCACGCTGGTGGTGGACGTCTCCGGCTCGATGAGCGGCGACAAGATCGATCAGGCCAAGGGCGCCCTGCTCGCGGCGCTCGAGAATCTCCGGACTGCCGACCGGTTCCGGCTGATCGCCTTCAGCAACGGGGTGCGGAGCTTTCGTGAGGGATTCACCGCGGTCACTCCGGACGGGCTGGCGGAGGCCCGGAGCTTCGTGAACGCTCTGGCCGCCAATGGCGGCACCAACCTGGCCGCCGCGGTGGAAGCGGCGCTCAGCGGTCGCTCCGACGACGAGCGGATGCAGGTCGTCATGCTCCTCACCGACGGACTGCCCTCGATCGGCGAGCAGGCGCCGGATCGGATCGCAGCAGCGGCGGCCGACCGGATCGGCCGCACCAGGATCTTCACGGTGGGGGTGGGCCACGACGTGAACACGTACCTGCTGGACCGTTTGGCCGTGGAGGGCCGGGGCAGCGCCACGTACGTGGCGCCCGGGGCCGATGTCGGTGATGCGGTCGGTGGCGTGCTGGCCAAGCTCTCGCGGCCCGCGCTGATGGACCTTCGGATCGTCGAGGCGCCGGTGACGCTCACCGAGGTGGCGCCCGGCGCCCTGCCCGATCTGTTCTACGGGGAGGAGCTGGTGGCGCTGGCCCGTTACCGGGGCCAGGGCAGCGGCCCGGTGGTGATCGAGGGGACCCGCGGTGGCCGGCGGGAGCGATTCACGCTCCAGGCCGATTTCTCCCGCCACGAATCGGGCAACGAGTACATCCCGCCGCTCTGGGCCTCGCGCCGGATCGGTGAGCTGACCCGGCAGATCCGCCTGGAAGGCGCCACTCCCGAGTTGATCAACCGGGTCCGCGACCTGGGGCTCCGCTACGGCATTCTCACCGAGTACACCGCCTACCTGGTGCAGGAGCCCGGCACCATCGCGGCGAGCCCGCCCCCGATGCCGATGGCCGGCGCCGCCGGGTCACGGCAAATGACCGGCGAGCGCTCGTTCGGCGCGGCCAAGGCCAGCGCCGATCTGTCCCGCAGCGGCACGCTCCAGGCCGCCAACGAGGCGGCGGCGCTGCGGCTGGACGAGATCGTCGTCAGCGGCGTGGCGGACGGCCGGGGCGAGAAGCGGGAAATCAAGCGCATCGGAGGCAAGGTCTTCGCCAAGGACAAGGGTGTCTGGACCGACCTCTCCCACCGGGATACTCTCAAGGTCACCACCATCGCGCCGTTCAGCCGGGCCTGGTTCGACCTCGCCGCGGCGCGGCCGGGGCTCAAGCCGGCGCTCGCGGCCGGCTCGCCGCTCCTGCTGGCCGGGACCCGCGCGAGCCTCAAGATCGACGCGGGCGGCATCTCGGAGTGGGCGCCGGGCGCCCTCACCCGATTCCTCCAGGAGTTCGAGGGTCGATGACCGGTCCCATCGCGGACCTCTTCGCGGAATACCACGAGTCGCTCGTGCGCATGCTCTACCGGCGCACGGGCGACCGTGACCGCGCCGAGGAGATCGCCCAGGAAACCTTCGCGCGCGCCGTGGCGGCTCCGCCCCGGAATCCGCGGCCCTGGCTGTTCGCGGTGGCGCTCAACCTGGTGCGCGAGGAAGGCCGCCGCGCGGTGCGACGGGACCGCCGCCTGGTGTTGTACAAAGCGGAACAACCGGATTCGTTCGAGGGCCCCGACGAGACCATGGACCGGGGCGAGCGGATCGCGCGGGTGCGCTCCGCGCTGGACACCCTGACGGAGCGGGACCGTGAGGCCCTGCTCCTCAAGGCGGAAGGCTTCAACTACGAAGACATCGCGGCGACGCTGGGGCTGGCGCGGGGGGCGGTCGGGACGACGCTCGCGCGCGCGCGCCGGCGGCTCGTCGAGGCCTACCGGGCCGGGGAGGGAGCGCATGACGTCGCATCTTGACGAGGGACGGCTTCAGGAACTGCTCGACGGGGAAGTCCCCTCGTCGGCGCTCGCGCCGATTCAGGCCCACCTCGCACTCTGCGCCGAATGCCGGGCCCGCCTCGACGAGGCCCGCGAGCTCGGTGCGGAAGCGGACCGGCTGATCGAGACGATCGACCTGGCCGACGCGCCGGTGCGGGTTACGCCCAGGGCTCCCGCCGTCACGCGGAAGCCCTGGGTGCGGAACCTTGCCTGGGCCGCGACGGTGGTCTTCGCGGCCGGAATCGGCTATGCGGCGCGAGATACCGGGGAGTCGAGCCCGATGCAGGAGCTGGCCCGGAACAGATCCGTCCAGGCTCCCGCGATCGCCTCCGCCCCCGCCGCCGAACCGGAGTCCGGCGCCGCGGCACCGGCGCCGCCCCGCACCAACGCACGGCCGTTCCGGGCGGGCGGAGCGGGCGCAGACCAGCCGGCCCGGGAGCGCCCGAAGGAGACGGCCGCGGACCTGGCGTCCGGCCAGGCGGTCGAGAAGGACAAGCTGGAGAAGGCGGCGGCGGCCGCCGGGGAGCTACGCCGGCTCGCGGCGAGTGCCGATTCCGACTCGGCCCGGAAGAAGGTCCGGGGGGCGCTGGGTGACACCCAGTTCCGGCTCGAGGAGGTCGTGGTGACCGGTGCGACCGAGGGGAAGGCCGCCGCGCCCCCGCCCGCGCAGGCGCCACCCGGCAAGAAAGCCGGCACGCTGAGCCTCTCGCGCGACTCGTCGAGGGCGAACCTGAACCGGCTCGACGAGATCGTGGCGAGCAGCGTCGCACCCGGCGCCCGGGCCAAGGCCGCGGCTCCCGCCCTGGAGCTTACGCTGTCCGCCGCCCGGGCTCGGCTGGGAGGTACGCTGCGCCAGATCGAGGGCCTGGCGCTGCTGCGCGTCGAAGCTTTGGGAGACTCTATCCGCGCGGTGTATCCCCTGGCTTCGGGAGAGCTGCACCTGGTGGAATGGCTCCACAACGGCGAACTGCTCTACCGGCTGCGGGCGCCGGCGGGCTTCCCGGCCGACTCCCTGGACCGGCTGCGCGCGCGGGTGCGGGAGTAGTAGCCCGCGGGTATCTTCGGGCATGTCCTTTCCGGCCTACGCCCGGAGCGTGCTCGGCGTCAATCTGCTGGTGATTCTCTGGGGCGCCTTCGTGCGCGCCTCGGGCAGCGGGGCAGGATGCGGGCAGCACTGGCCGCTCTGCAACGGCGCCGCGATTCCGCAGTCCCCGGGCACCGCCACACTCATCGAATATGGCCACCGAGCCAGCAGCGGCCTCGCCCTGGTCCTGGTGGCGGGGCTCTGGTGGTGGAGCCGGAGGGAGTTCGCCCCCGGAGACCGGGCCCGGCGGGCGGCGGCGATCTCCCTGGCATTCATCATCACCGAGGCGCTGATCGGCGCGGGCCTGGTGCTGCTCGGCCTGGTGGGCAAGGACGATTCGCCCGCGCGGCCGCCGTACCTCGCGGTTCACCTGCTCAATACCTTCCTGCTCCTCGGGTCGCTCGCGCTCACCGTGTTCTGGTCGGGGAACCGGGCGCCGTTGCGAAGCCCGGGGCGAGGCGCCGCGCCCTGGTTGCTCCTGGTCGCGCTGCTCGCGGTGCTGGTGGTCGGGGTCACCGGGGCCATCACGGCCCTGGGCGACACGCTCTTCCCCTCCGCATCCCTGGCCGAGGGCTTCCGGGCCGACACTACGCCAACGTCGCATTTCCTGATCCGGCTGCGGGTCCTGCATCCGGTGATGGCGCTTCTGGCCGGGGTGTATCTCAGCTCGATGGGTTGGCTGCTGGCGCGGGTGCGGCCGGCGTCGACCCTGCACCCCTGGAGTCGGGTGCTGGGGGCCCTGGTGCTGGTTCAGCTCGGGCTGGGACTCACCAACCTGCTGCTGCTGGCGCCGACCGTCCTGCAGATCGCCCACCTGCTGGTTGCCGACCTGCTCTGGATGACGCTAATCGTCTTCTCCGCCACCGCCCTCACCGCCCCTCCCCGCGCCGCGCCTGCCGCCGCCTGAGCGGCCTCACTGCGCGGTCGCGGACACCAGGCGATGCTCCCAGCGCCGCATCATCTGGAGGAACGCCTGCGCCACTCCGGCGTCGTAGGCGGCTCCCGACCCGCGCTCGATCTCGCCCAGCGCGGCGTCGCTGTCGAGCGCCGGACGGTAGCTCCGCACCGAGCGCAGCGCGTCGTAGGCGCCGCAGATCGAGATGATCCGGGTGACGTAGTGGAGGTCCCGGTGAAACCGGCGGGCCGGATAGCCCTCGCCGTCCATCCGGAGATGGTGTTCGTAGGCGACCGTCGCGGCGAGATCGAGCCGGACCGAGCGGGCCAGTAGGAGGCGGGCGCCGTCCGCCGGATGCCTCGCCACGCCGGCACGGCCCGCCTCGCTCATGCGCTTGCGCTGGAATACTTCCCGGGGCACCCGCGCCATCCCGATGTCGTGCAACAGGGCCGCCTTGCCGATGCCGCGAATGTCCCCGCCCGCGAGCCCGAGCCATTCGCAGAACGTCATGGCGAGTACCGCGGTATTGACGGCGTGGAGGGCGGCGTGGTCGTCCAGGGACCGGAGCGCGAGGAGGGGCACCAGCAGCTCGCCCTCGGAGTGCAGCGACACGACCAGCGCGCGCACCACCGCATCCACGTCCGCGAGCGGCAGCGCCGAGCCCCGGGCGACCCGCTCGTAGGCATGACGAATCGCGCCGACCTCGTCCTTGAGGGAAAGCACCACCGTGTCGAGCCGGAGCTCGGGCGAGGCGGGCTCTCCGTTCCCGGCGGAGACGGCCACGTCGCCGGCTTCGATTCCCGGCCACCGCGGCATGTCTTCCTCGGTCGGCTCCGCCGACAGCCGCCGATGCAATGCCGTCAGGAACTCATCGATCGCCGCGGGCGTGATCGCCGCGGTGAACTCCACGCGGCGGATCCCGTTCGCTCCGAGCCGCCGGCCCCATGGCCACCCGCGAAGCCCGTGCAGGGGGAGCGCGCCGTAAATGACGGCGTCATCGAGGAAGGTGAAGGTGGGCCGCCGATCCCCGGCCAGGACCTCTTCGAGCACTCGATAGAGGCGTGCGGAGGCCTCGGTCCGGGCCTGATGCCCCGGCCCGTAGAGCGTATACGCGGCCATGGCATGGCCGAACACGTGCAGGCTGCGTTCGGCGCTATTCATCCCGGCTCCCCGGCGACTCCCAGCTGCTCCAGCACGCTGGGGCCGGACACCGCGGCGCGCACCTTGGCGTCACGATGCCGCTCGGCACGGGCCAGGAGGCGCGCGGTGCGCGGGTGCCAGCGCCAGTGCCGGGCCAGCGCGGCCAGTGCGGTGAGTGAATCCTTCGATCTCGGCGCGACCAGCAATCCGAGCAGCGGCACCCGGCGGGAGGCCAATCCCAGCAGCAGCTCCAGGACCGAGGGCTCGTCCACCAGCTCGGCCAGCGCCCGGATCGCCGCGGGGCGGAGCCCGGCATCGAGCGAATGATCGACGATTCTCCGGAGCAGCGACGGCGCCGCGGCGGGCGGGCACCCGTCGACCGCCGCCAGCACCGCCACCCGCTGACAGACGGGGTCCGGGTCGGCCAGCCCCTGGACGATCCCGCGGGCGCGCGCCGCCGGGAGCCGGAGCAGCAGCCGCAATCCCTCCACCCGTACCCGCGGATCGGCATCGAGCGCGTAGCCGCTGATCACCGCCTCGGCGGGAGGATCGGGCAGCGCCTGCAGCAGGCGCAGGAGATTCCGCTGCACGAACCAGGACGCCCCGGAAAGTCGGCCCAGCACATGGGGCGTCACGGTATTCCCGAAGCGCGCCAGCAACTCCAGCACGCGGCGCCGGACTCCCCGGTCGTCGGAGGCGGCCAGGGCATCGAGCAGGACGGGAATGGCCGCGGTGCCGACCTCGGGCGCGAGGCGCTCCAGCGTCACCAGGTCCACGGGACGGCCCGCGAGCAGCGCGGCCAGGGCATCGGGAGTCGCGACGAGAGGCCGAAAGGATTCGGCCAGGGGCTCCGTGGGCAAGAGCTGCTCCAGCAAGTCCACCAGGGGGCGGACCCGGCCGCGCGCCACCAGGGTCCGAACGGCACGCTCGGCCGGAACCCCGAGGTCCGCCATGTCGAGGTGCATGGTGACGATCCGAAGCGGATCGCCCCGGTACGCCTCGGTGGGATCGAGGTCCGGCACGGCCGGGGCGGGAAGGTCATCCAGCGTGCGCTCGTACTCGAGGGCGTCCTCACCCGCCTCGGGGGCCCGCCACTCCGCGATCAACTCGCGCAACGCCTCGCGGAACTGCTCATCGGCCAGGTGGCGGGAGGGAAACGGTCCGGTCTCGGCGTGGCTTGCGAGCTTGGTGAGGAGCTGCACCAGCGCGGGCGAGAGGGTGCGATGCTCGACCCTGGCCGCGGCCAAGAGGAGGTCCAGCGCCACCGGCGCCGCGGCCAGGTCCACGAGATCGTTCATCACCGGATGGGAGGCCCGGGACACCGCGGCGCCCGCGAGCAGCCTTTCGACCGTGGCGGGAGGGAGTTCGCGCAGCAGACCCGACAGCTGGCGCCGGAGCGCCGCGGACTCGGACGGGACGGTGTCGCGACAGGCCTGTGCCATCGCGGACAGGCCGGCGCGCATCACCTCGTCGCGGGCGGCGTTGGGCGGCCCGGCGTCCAGGGAGATGGCCAGCCGGGCGAGGTCACTCCACACCGAGGCGGCTCGCGACGGAGCGCCGTCCGCCGCACCCGCCAATCGCTCGTCGAGGCCGAGTCCGTCGAACTTGAGCGCCTCGATCTCGACGTGCGGGGTCCGGGGGGGAAGCGCGGAGGCGGGCTCGCGGCTCAGCGCACCCAGCAGCGATCCCAGCTCGTCCCGGCTGATTCCGCGGGTTATACGGACCATGCCCACGTTGCGGCGGAACAGCCGGGTGGCAAGCTCACGCAGCAACGGGTGGTCGGGATCGGTGGCGGATCCCGCGGCAGTGAGCTGGAGCGGGGACACGGCGAACGCCATGGAGGGAAGGTCCTCGAGCAGCGGCGCCAGGCGTCCCACCACCGCGTCCAGGGCGCGGTCTACGGTGGGATGGCCGCCAGGATAGATCTGGGAGCGCTGCAATGCCCCCGAGAACGCCAGGAGAAAATCGGCGTGCTCGCGGCCCATCTGGGGGGACGACAGGGAAGAGTCGGGACGCATCCACGGCTCGGGGTCATGGAGCCACCCTTCCCGCGGGCAGCGGAAGCGGCGGCAGGGCTGCAAGGACTGGCACGATATAGAAACTTCCGGCATCGAACCAGAACACAGCGTTTTGGAAGAACCGGGCCGCCAGATCCTTGATCTCTTCCAGGGGTGCCGGGATGGCCCAGCCACGCTCCATATGGGAGCCGTCGGGCGAGGTGCCGTGCGCGAGGCGCGCGCCGGGGTACCGTTCAAGCACCAGCGCCGTCAGCACCGCCGTCAGGCGGCTATTCGAGGATTCTTCGAGGGAACGCCCCAGGGGCTCGCAGGCGGTGACCACGGCAAACCGGCCGGGCAACCCCAGTCCGGCGAGGGAGCGGACGGCCTCGGGAGAGACCGGCAGGCGCAGGTCGACACTCAGACCCGCTTCCGGAAACCGGAGGATGGTGTCGGGGTATGTCCCCCACGAGGGATGCACGGAAGCTACATGTTGGCGACCATCGCCTCCGCGAACTCGCTGGTGCGGAGGAGGGTCGCGCCGTCCATGAGCCGGTGAAAATCGTAGGTGACGCGTTTCTGGCCGATGGTCCGGTCCAGACCCTTGATCACCAGGTCCGCGGCCTCACCCCAGCCCAGGTAGCGCAGCATCATCTCGCCCGAGAGAATCAACGACCCCGGATTGACCTTGTCCTGGCCGGCGTATTTCGGGGCGGTGCCGTGCGTGGCCTCGAAGATCGCATGGCCGGTGAGATAGTTGATGTTGGCGCCGGGCGCGATGCCGATGCCGCCGACCTGCGCCGCGAGCGCGTCGGAGATGTAGTCGCCGTTCAGGTTCAGCGTGGCGATCACGTCGTACTCCCCCGGCCGCAGCAGGATCTGCTGCAGGAACGCATCGGCGATGACGTCCTTGATGACGATGCCGCCGGGAAGCTTGCACCACGGCCCGCCGTCGATCTCGACCGCGCCGTATTCCTGCTTGGCCAGCTCGTACCCCCAGTCGCGGAAACCGCCCTCCGTGAATTTCATGATGTTGCCCTTGTGCACCAGCGTCACGCTCTTGCGGCCTTCCCGGAGCGCGTGATCGATCGCGGCCCGGATCAGCCGCTTGGACCCCTCCGACGACACCGGCTTGATACCGATCGAGCTGGTCTCCGGGAAGCGGATCGACTTGGCGCCCATCTCGTTGATCAGAAACTCGACCAGCTTCTTCGCAGCGGGCGTGCCGGCCTGGTACTCGATCCCGGCGTAAATATCCTCGGTGTTCTCCCGGAAGATGATCATGGCCACCGCGCCGGGATCCTTGACCGGCGACGGCACGCCCTCGAACCACCGGACCGGCCGCACGCAGGCGTACAGATCGAGCTGCTGGCGTAGCGCCACGTTGAGCGAGCGGATGCCCCCGCCGACCGGCGTGGTGAGGGGGCCCTTGATGGCCACCAGGTGCTTCCGGATGGCCTCCAGGGTTTCCTGGGGGAGCCAGTCGTCCACCCGCGTCTTGGCCTTCTCGCCGGCCAGTACCTCGCGCCAGGCGATGCCCCGGCGGCCGCGGTAGGCCTTCTCCACCGATGCGTCGAGCACCCGGCGGGCGGCGCGCCAGATATCGGGTCCGGTGCCGTCCCCCTCGATGAAGGGCACGATGGGATGGTCCGGCACCTGGAGCTTGCCGTGGTCCATGCGGATCGTGCCGGGCTCAGTGCTCATGTCAGGGCCGTTCGATGGGGGCCCGCACCGCGTTTCCCCACTCGGTCCAGCTGCCGTCGTAGTTGCGGACGTTGCCGTAGCCGAGGAGGTAGGTCAGTACGAACCAGGTATGGGAAGACCGTTCTCCGATGCGACAGTACACCACGATCTCTTCCCCGGACACGAGGCTCTGCTCCCGCTCGTAGATCGCCCGCAGCTCGTCGGCGGTCCGGAAGCAGTGGGTGGCGGGGTCGACCGCTCTGGCCCAGGGAACGTTGCGGGCCCCGGGAATGTGGCCGCCGCGCAGCGCCCCTTCGTTGGGATAGTCGGGCATGTGGAGGCGCTCCCCGCGATACTCCTCGGGACTGCGAACATCCACCAGTTTCTGCCCCGCCGTCACGTGGGCCAGCACCTCTTCGCGGAAGATGCGGATCGGCGTCTCGCGCCGCTCGCCCACCACGATGTGTCCCGGTCCGTGCGCCGGCCGCTCCTCGGTCAGGGGGCGGCCCTCGTCGATCCAGCGCTGCCGCCCGCCGTCCATGATGGCGAGCCGCTCGATTCCGAAGAGGCGGAGCACCCAGAAGGCGTAGGTGGCCCACCAGTTGTTGCGGTCGCCGTAGAGGACGATGGTCGTCTCCGCGCCGATGCCCTTGCTCTGGAGCAGGTGTTCCATCGCCTCGCGGCCGATGTAGTCGCGCTCGATGGGATCGTTCAGCTCGTCGACCCAGTCGAGCTTGAGGGCGCCGGGAAGGTGACCGCTCTCGTACAGCAGCACGTCCTCGTCGGATTCGAGCAGCCGCACGGCGGGGTCCTTGAGGTGCGCCGCCACCCATTCGGTCGAGACCAGCACGTCGGGCCGGGCGTAACCGCGCGCCGCGATCGGCGAGCTCACGGGGGGCCGGCTCCGCCCAGCAAATCCTCCAGCACCTTGTCGACCACCTCGCTCACGTCGCCCTGGACAATGGTGCGGAGGACGTCCACGGTTTCGAGCGCGAGGTCGCCGGGGTGCTTGCGGTCCTTCTCGAATCGGATGATCTGGCCCAGGAACACCGCCGCCTGGCGATCGGCCCCTCCACCGGCGTCGGCGGATTCGGCCGACTCGTCCGGGTCGTCTGCCTCGGCCTCGGCTGCGGAATCGCCGGAGATTGCCCGGTCGTAGGCGGCGCCCGGCACGCTCTCGGCCCAGGGCGATTCGGCCTCTTCGTCCTCCTCGGCGCGATTGAAGAAGTCCCCGGGCAGCTCGACCAGCGCGAAGAGCTGGCATTGCAGCCCGGGTGACTCCTCCCGCGCGGCGAGGGCCAGCCGCACCGGGTTGGTGAACAGGCCGCGCTCCAGGAGAAAGGCCGCGGCATCGGGCGGCACCACGCAGCGGGCCACCAGCTTGGGCCCCAGGAACGAGCCGATGCAGGACATCCCGTCCGGGGCGCGCTCATCCTCGATCGGCGCCAGCCGGATCGGCAGCGGACGGTCGGTGGCGGCCAGGGCCACGGGCGTCTCCGGAGAATCGGCTTCCATTAGGGCAATTTATACCGCGCCCCCTTGTTCCGCCCGCCGCCCGGCCGCGATACTACCGCGGTCATGTCCCCTCCCCTGACGCCTTTTCAGACCGCGTTGCCCGTCCCTTCGCCGACCGCCCGCCTCCTGGCGCTGTGGGTCGGTCTGGGCGCGCTCGCCGTCGTGCTGGCCGCCGAGCCGTCGACGCTGTTCGATCTCGACCGGTTCGCGGCTCCCAAGGAGCTGGTGCTCCACCTGACCGCCCTGGGCGCGCTCCTGATCATGGGGCTCACGACGACGGAGTCCTGGGCCACGATCATCGCCGCGGACGTCCCACTGATCGGCTTCGCGGCGTGGAGCACGCTCTCGGCGCTCTTCGCAACCAACCACTGGCTCTCCACCCGCGCCCTCGCGGTCACCATTTCCGGTCTGATCCTCTATCGCGCCGGTCGCCGCATCGCCGCCGAGGGTGCAGGCGGCATCCTGCTCAAGGGTCTGGCGCTGGCTCTCGTGGCGGGGGCCCTCACGGGGCTCGCGCAGGCCTACGGCTTCGAGACCTGGCTCCTGGCCGAGAGCCGGGCGCCGGGGGGAACCTTCGGCAACCGGAACTTCCTGGCGCACCTCATGGCGGTCGGCATGCCGCTGCTGGTCCTGCTGGTGCTCGAGGCCAGGAGCCAGCGTCGTGCCACGCTGGCCGCCGCGGGGCTCGGATTGATGATGGCCGCGATGGTGCTGACCCGATCGCGGGCGGCCTGGCTCGGCGCCGGGGCGGGTACGGCGGTCATGATCACCGCGCTGCTGATCGGGCAGCGGGGCGGCCGCCGGGTGCTGGCGGTCCCCCGCCTCAGGCTCGCGGGTGCGGCCGTCGCGGTGGGGATCATGGCAGCGCTGCTCCTGCCCAACCGGCTCTCCTGGCGCTCGGATTCCCCCTATCGCGACACGATGCGTGACCTGACCAACTACCGGGAGGGCTCGGGGCGGGGACGGCTGATTCAATACGGGAACAGCCTGAGACTGATCGGCATCAATCCGGTGTTCGGCACCGGGCCGGGCAACTGGCCGGTCAAATACCCGCTGGTCACCACCCGGGGCGACCCGTCCTTTGCGGGAGCCGATCCGATGCCCACCAATCCCTGGCCCAGCAGCGACTGGGTCGCGTTCGTCACCGAGCGGGGCATCGTGGCGGCGGCGCTGCTGTTGCTGGGGTTCGGGGTGATGGGGGTAATGGCCCTGCGGCGGCTGCGGAGCGACGACCCCGCCGACGCGCGCCGGTCGCTCGCGGTGCTGGGCCTGCTTACCGCGGCGCTGGCGACCGGCGCCTTCGATGCGGTGCTGCTGCTGGCCCCGCCTACCCTGCTGATCTGGCCCGCGCTCGGCGCGCTGCTGCCCCGCGCCGGCACGGTGGGACGAATTCCGCTGCGGGTCCGCACCGGCCTGTTGCCCGTCGGCGGGCTGGTGCTGTCACTGGCGATGCTGCGAAGCGTCGGGCAGGTCGAGGCGATCGCGAGGGCGGGTCCGGGATGGCCGGTGGAGCGGCTGGAGAACGCGGTTCGCTTCGACCCCGGCAGTTACCGGCTGCAGCTGATGATCGCGCAACGGACCGGGTGCGCCCGGGGCCGGAGCCATGCGGCGGCGGCGGCGCGGCTGTATCCGTATCTGCCCGCGCCGAAGCGGAGGTTGGCGACCTGCGGGGAGCGGTGAACCACGATCTCACGCCGGGCCGGTTTCCACCGGCGGCCCATCGGCTCGGCCCCATTCGCTCCAGGAACCGTCGTAGACCGCATACTCGTGATGACCCGCGAGCTCGAGGCCCAGCGCCAATACGCACGCGGTGACCCCTGACCCGCACAACAGAATGACGGGCCGGGTCAGATCGGCGCCCGCCGCGTCGAATCGCGCCCTGATTTCACCGGGCGGAAGCATCGCGCCATCCGGGCCGGTCAGCTGGGCAAACGGGAGACTCCGCGCGCCCGGAATGTGGCCACCGCGCAATCCGGGTCGCGGCTCCGGCTCGGTCCCGGCGAAGCGGCCGCTCGATCGCGCGTCCAGAATCCCCGCGGCCCCCGCTGCGATCGCAGCACGGGTCTGGGCCTGGTTCCGAATCAGCTCGGGCCGGTATTGCGGCTGAAAGCGCTTCGGATCCCAGCGAGCCCGGCCCGACTGGACCGCGCGCCCTTCGGCGCGCCAGCGGCGGAGGCCGCCGTCCAGCACCGCCACCGCCTCGTGGCCGAGGAGCTGCAGGGTCCACCAGACCCGCGCCGCGCTCATATTCGTACCGGAGCCGTCGTAGACCACGACCCGGTCGCGATTCCCGATTCCCAGGGCACCGATGTCGCGGGCCAGGCCGTCGAGGGGCGGAAGCATGTGCGGCAACGGGGCGGCCCGATCGGACAACTCGTCCAGATCCCAGAAGACGGCGCCCGGGATGTGGCCCGCCTCGTACTCGGCGCGGCCACTCCGGTTCATGGCGGCGAGATACCACGATGCGTCCACCACGACCAGGGCGGGCTCACCCAGATGACGGGCCAGCCAGTCGGTCGAGACCAGAGGTGTGGGTAATGCAACCGCCGCCATGGGCGCGACCCTTCGATTACGTTTGCCGGGCGTGCCGCTGAAACTCGATCGTTACATCGCCCGCTTCAAGGCGGCGGACCGCGCCACGCGGCTCGAGGCGCTGCTGGACTTTTCGCGGAAGCTGCCGCCGCTCCCGCCGGAGCGCGAGCAGGAGAAGGAATCCCACCGGGTGCCGGAGTGCCAGACCCCGGTGTTTCTCTGGGTCGAGGTGCGGGACGGACGGGTCCGGATCTCCGCTGACGTGCCCCGCGAATCACCCACGGTGCGCGGTTTCGTGTCCCTGCTGGTCAACGGCCTCGAGGGCGCCACACCGGCCGAGGTGGCGGCCCTCCCCGACGATCTGCTGCACCGCTTCGGGCTCGACGAGACCCTCGGCATGCTCCGGATGCACGGTCTCACCGCTATTGTGCAGCGGGTGAAGCGCGCCGCCGCCGCGGCCTCCTAGCGGTTGGCCCGCTCGAACTCCTTCATGAACGCCACCAGCGCCTCCACGCTCGCCTTCGAACAGGCGTTGTAGAGACTGGCGCGCATCCCGCCGGCCGAGCGGTGTCCCTTGAGGCCGTCGAGCCCCCGCTTCCCGGCCTCCGCGACGAACTTCGCGTCCATCTCCTCCGTGGCGCAGCGGAAGCAGACGTTCATCAGCGACCGGCTGTCCCGATCCACCGAGCCCTTGAACAACTCGCTCTGGTCGAGGAAGGCGTAGAGAATCCCGGCCTTTTCGGCGTTGCGCTCGGCCATCGCGGCCAGCCCGCCGGTGTCCTGAATCCACTTGAGCACCTGTCCCACCATGTAGATCGCGAAGGTGGGCGGGGTGTTGTAGAGGGATTTTTCCTTCACGTAGGTCCGGTACTGCATCAGCGTGGGCAGGGTCTTGGGCGCCAGCTCGGCCAGGTCCTCCCGCACGATCGCCAGCACGATTCCGGAGGGGCCCAGGTTCTTCTGGGCCCCGGCATAGACCAGCCCGTACTTGCTGATGTCGATGGGCCGGCTGAACATGTCGCTCGAGGTGTCGGCCACCAGCGGGACGCCGGCCGGGACCGGCGGCTCGGTTTTCCACTGGGTTCCGTAAATGGTGTTGTTGGTGGTCATGTGGACGTAGACCGGCCGCTCGGAGTACTGGATCTCCGACACCGGCGGGATCCGGGTGAACTTCGCGGCCTGCCCCGACAGCGCCACATGGGTGGTGCCGAACTTGAGAGCCTCCTGCAGCGCCTTCTCGGCCCAGACCCCGGTCACCAGGTAGTCTGCGGTCCGCCCGCCGGGCAACAGGTTCATCGGGACCATCGCGAACTGCTGGGTGGCCCCGCCCTGGATGAACAGGATCCGGTAATTGTCGGGGATGCTCGCGAGCCGTCGGGCCGTGTCTTCCGCCTCCGCGATGATCTTCTCGAACACCTTGCCCCGGTGGCTGTGCTCGGCGATGCCGATACCGCTCCCGGCGATGTTCCAGATGTCCTGCTGCGCCTGGCGAAGGACGGGCTCGGGCAGCACGCCGGGGCCGGCGCCGAAGTTGTGAATGCGATCGGGCATGAGAACCAGAGGCTAAGAGGCTAGGACGCTAAGACGCTAGGACGCTAAGACGCTAAGACGCTACGACGCTACGACGCTACGACGCTACGACGCTACGAAAATACTGCTATTCGATGGGTGTCAGATCAACGCTCAGAATGTTGGGGTTCCCGTTCCGGATCGCGGCGAGGGCCGCTTCGCTGGGAACGCACGAGATCTGAATCCGGGCGCAAGCGGCCTGGGCACCGTGGTACGGGATATTCTCGACTTCCTCGACGTTGACCGCTCCATCGGCCAGCACCTTGAACACGTGGGCCAGGACGCCGGGGCGGTTCTGGTGCCGCACCGACAG
>JBGPLG010000029.1:0-42526 GCA_041486305.1 Gemmatimonadota bacterium | reverse complement strand
TGGGAGCTGTGGTGGACGCCGTCGGTGAAGGGGTCATATCGGGTGCGGGTTACGGGGCGGCCCGATGCGGAGAGCAGCGCGGTGGAATGCGGTGGGATGACGGTGCACTGAGGGGGAGCTATGGGCAACAGATCGGTGTTTCTTGGACTGGCGCTCGTGGGCGGTACCGTGGGCCCATCCTGGGCGCAGCAGGAGGGCGATCGGGGGTACCCGCCGGCGCGATTCGATCTGGTGTCGAATCGGCGGGACGCCAACGGCCTGCTGCTCAACCCGCGCTGGGGCGTCCAGACCGACGCCGCGTCTTTGGATCCGGCCAAGACGTGCGGCATCCTCGGCATGCACGGTTCGGCGGGCTTCCGGAGTGTCCTGCTGCGCGACACGAGCTGTTTCAGCGATTCCACCAAGGCACTGCTGCGACTGTTCGAGGCCCAAAGCCTGGTGGCGGGGGGCGCGGCATGCACCCAGGCCATCGAGGACGGGTCCCCGGGCGGCCACCTCAACTGGTTCCCCATCACCATGACCGGGAGACTGGAATGGGGCGGGTCCCTGGGCGGAAACGGGGGCGACTTCGATCTCACGTTCAACCTGTTCGGCGACCGGCATCCACCGGCGACGCGGTGGAACGACAAGAAGCGGATCTCGAAGGACTCCATCGAGACGGCGGTGCACCTGGAGTTTGATTTCCGGGAAACCACGGACCGGCTGCCGGCCTCGACGGGGTCGGCCTGGTGGAGCCGGCTCAAGGCAAACGCCCGGCGGCGCAAGCCGGCGGCGGCGGACTCGGTCACGGCGCTGCTGGGCCCCGGGCGCGCGGTGGTGAGCGGGCTCCACGGCCTGGACCTGGTGCATGGCGGACACGCGGAGCTGCACCCGGTCTTCGCCATGGCGATCCTGGTGGATGAGCGGCCGACCATCAATGGCGGGGATACGACCAAGATCAATCAGCGCTGGGTGTTCCTGGTCCGGGACCGGGGCAACGAGGGGAATTGCGCCCCGTCGGGATCGATTCCGTTCCGGCTGCTCGAAGGTCCGAATGACAGGAACACGTACACGTTCAGCCTGGGCGCGCCGGAGCGCGCGGCGGGCAAGCCCAAGGTGGGACGGACTTGGTTCGGGAGGTCCAACCCGAGGCTCGGGGGGCCGCGGCTCGGCTGGGGCGCCGATCATGGCCTGACGGCAAGCTTCTCGTGGCCGCAACCGGACAGCACGAGGGCGGAATCGGTGGGGCTGGCCGAAATGGACCTGGAATGGACGCTGGGCTCGCGGGACTCCGCGGCGGCTCGGGCCATCAACCGGGAAGACAAGCCGCTGGGCGGGAGCATGGTGATGAGCGTGGCCCAGCAGAAGCTCGATGCGCGCCAGGCCGCCAAGAAGCCGCAGCTGACGCACGACGAGGGCAAGGATCCGGTGCTGCAGCCCCGGCTCACCTTCGACGCCGAGTACTATCCCCGGCTGGCCCCGATCGTGGACTATGACGAGGGGACGCTGGACATCGCGTCAACATCGCGGCCGGACGATCGCGATCACGATCACGCTCCGGTTCCGGCCCGGGCCACGGAGCTGTTCGCACGAACTCCGTCGGTGGTGGCGTGCTGGCAGGTGCGCGTCGCGGAGAATCCGCGGTGCCAGGGGGACTGGACCATGGCGCCGAGTGTCGGCGCGATCGTTCTGCGCGACGGCGGATGGACTGCCGGTTTCAGTTTCGAGAATCCCCGGTTCTACATCGGGGGGCCGGTCGCGCGGATCCGGATCGTCTCGGTGCAGTTCGCCTCCATCAACGATCCGGGGTCGGCGGCAGGCAACCGGAGGCGGTACCTGGTCACACTGCAACCGGCGATGGTCGTGCTGGGGCCAGTGCGCAAGTTCGCCGACATCTACTTCCCATTCGCACCGTTGGTCGTGGGGGTGGAACGATCCCACGAGGACGACTGGGCGCTTCGATACGTGGGGATGGGCGGGATCGGGGTCGCCATCAGGAAGGGTTACAAAGTGAATTTCAATATCGAGGCCTTGTATCAGTGGCGAACCGGCCCCAGGGGCCATCACAGTCTCTTCGGGGTCGGGGTGCTGGCGCCCTGGTATTTCTGACATGCGAGGGCGATCGGTTGCCTCGGCCCTGGTCGTGCTGCTGCTCGGGTGCGCGGCGGGGAGCGCGCAGGCCCAGGCCTGGCTCCCGCGGGTGGAGATCTCCGCGGGGGGCGGGTTCATCGGCTCCCGAGCGGCGGAGATCACCTCACGGGGCGCCACGGATTGCGACCCTGCCGGGAAATGCGCGGCGGTGGCGGGAATGCAGGACCTCTTCGACACCTCGCACTACGTGTGGAAGCCGTCGCTGGCGAGCGGACTGGTATTCCGCTGGCGGCTCAGGTACCGGGAAGACGATCCTGCGCCGGACGATGTCTTCGGCCTCGGCGTCGGCGGGCAGATGATCTTCGCGTCGGTACCGGAGGGGACGCGGCTGCTGCCCGCGGTGACCGTTCATGCGGGCACCAAGTCGCAGCAGCTGTTCTTCGGGTTCGCGTTCGGGACCACGGACAAGGTGGCGTTTCCGGGGGATGCGTCCCACATCCGGGTCGCTGGGGGGGCGTCGACGGATTTCGTGCTGCCCCATGCCACGAAGCGGCCAATCTACTTCGTGGGGATCGTCATCGATGGGGTCGCCATTACCAAGGGAACGAACGAGCCGGAGGCGAAGCCGAAAGGGTAGGGGCGACGATGCGGATCTGCCTAATTCCAACTCAGCCCCCCTGGTGGTCCACGAGGCTGCGGAGCGGCTGCCGCCTGGCGGCTGCGCTTGCTTCCCTGGGGCCCTGGCCGGCAGCGGCCCAGGAGGCGCCGGGAGTCATTGATTCCATTGCCCTCTCGCGGCGCGAGCGGGCATTTGCCGATGCAAAGGCTCATGCTCCGGTATTCTATTTCGCGCCCTCCGAGAGGTACTTCCCCACGCTCCCATTCCTCTCCGGGTTCGATTTCGTCGACAATCGGTTCGGCCAGAAGCTGGAGGCTCGGAACGCCCCGGACCCGCTGGAACTTGCGCCAGTTCAGGAAGCATGTACGGTGCTGCCAACCTTACACGGCTGCACCAAGCGACCCGGTGGCGCGAAGATGGCGCGGGGTCGTGAGGGTTGCGTCAAGATGACCCAGCCGGCTCCTGCGGCAAGGCGACTGCTGCTTCGGCTGGACTGTTTCGAGTACGAATACCTCTACATGACCGAGGTGGATTCGGCCCAGTTCAAGAACCTCAAGGACAGCGTCGAGGTACAACGCCAGAAGGCCCGCGGGCTCGCGGACGACGAGGCGAAGGACTCCTTGCGTATGGTCACGCTGGAGGCCGCCCGCGACAGCATTGACGCAGTCCGTGAATTCGGGCGGAGATTGTCCTCCGCGTTCCGCGGAATTGCGATTCGACGGGCTGATACCATAGGGATACTGTTACGGGCGCATGATACGACGGGCCTGGTGCGGCTCGGATTCCTGGCGGATAGCGCCGATCCCCGGACAGCCCAGCTGGACGCGCTGGGTGCCCTGGTCGACTCGGTGCGCTTCCCGCATGATACGGCCCGAGCGAACCGCGCACTGGGGCTGATTGAGCAGGAAGTGAGCAAGATCCCCCTCAGGCGCCAGGAACGCGCGCGCCAGCAGGAATCCATCACGACGGAACTTGCCGGGCTTGACAGCCAGCTCGTCACCGCGAGAAATGCGTTTGCCACCAAGGTCGCGAAGCGACCATTTTCGGCCGTCTTCTACAAGGTCGAGCCGTTGAGCCGTGAGGCCGCCCGCACGTTCTGGGGCCAGCTACGGCGCGACGACCAGCTCTGGAAGCGAAGCCGGCTGGCGGATCTGTATGCCGACTCGACGATGCTCGACCTTACCGCCGTCCAGTTCTACATGTTCTACTACCGTGACGAAGGATTGGAGGGTCATTCAGGGGACTTCGAACGACTGGTGGTGATCCATCCCACCGATGCAGCGGCCGCCAAGCGATTCCAAGTGATTATCGGGGTGGGCCATTCCGCCATTACCGCCAACAATATTCTGGTTCTCTCGGATTCCAATGATGTGGCGGATGCCAATGAGCCGTCGATCCTGGTGGAGCTTGGCGGCCACTCCAACGCCACCGATCGATGGCCGCTCGGGTCATTCCAACTGGGATGGGACGCGAACTGGCGTACCTCGGAGGCGGCGTGGGGTGTTCGCGATGTCCAAGCCCTCAACGGAACGCAGTTTCTGGGCCGGTATCAAGGAAACGCAACCATCCCCCGTGATACGAGCCGCACGGTTGTGCTGCACGAGCGGACCCACTGCAAGCCCGGCGGTCCGGGCAACTGTTACGACCTCATCGCTCTCCAGGACTTTCGGGATCTCGTGATCGCTGCAACGGTGCTCGACACTCTACGCGACAGCACTGCCGCCGGCAGGCGACTGGCACGCGAGGACCTGCGCAAGCGGCTCGAGCCGTTCGTGGCGCTCCAGCAGTTCTGGTATGACAACTACAAGGAGTTGACCCGCGGCGAGAACAGAATGCGATGGGAAGCCGCCACCTATCTGCGGCCGGCCCAATTGGATCGCATCGCGACCGCCATCGCGCGATGGCGTGATATTCCACAATTACGGTGTCACCGGCTGGGAGAGGAGATTTCAGAAAAGAGCTGTGCGCTTCACGAGTCACCTCCCCAGGAGTTCTGGGGGCCCAAGAAGGAGAGCGAGGCGTCGCCGCAGGACCCCAATCGACTGTTCAAAGCCTACCTATACCGACCGAGCGCCTGCCGCCTCCCGGACGAAGGCTACAGCCACCTCCTCTCAAGCGTCCTCTCGGGAACCACCCTGAGTTACTGGGGGCGTCCCTGGAGATCGGATTCACACCGGGCCAGCGCTGGAATGCTGCTACCTGTCCTGTGTAACAGGTTGTTGGAGCTTCCAGGGACGCTGGAGCTGCAGTACTCGTTTGGCATTGGTCACGGAGCGAGAGAGCGATCTCTCGCGCTGATCTACGACCGGGACTACTTCTCCGAGATCTCATGGTATGGAGCAGTGAGCCGAAACTGGGGAGTCGTACCCCGCTCGCATCTCAGGGCGCAGGTCGGCGCCACCTTTCAGCCGATCGCGCTCTTCTCGCGCACCTGGGGAGTTGACCGGCTGTCGCTGGCTGCGCAGATGATTCGAATCCGGGCTGGAATCTCGGTGGGTGATGTGCGGGGCGGGGACACGAGTGGCGCTCAGGGCCGCACGGTAGACCGGGTGCGCGTCGAGTTCAGCCTTCAACTGAGGCTTCCGCAGCAGATGCAGAACTGGTCTCGATGATCATGCCGCGATGTAGGGGCCGCTCTTCGCCGGTTCACTGGCTTGTCAAGGTGAGCTGCCGGCTCGTGGTCTTGGGAATGGTGGCTATTCCCCTGCATGCCCAGACCGAGGGGTCCACCTCGTCGAGCGGACACTCGTGGCTATGCCAGAAATCGGGGGCGGTCATCTGCGTAAGCTCGCCATTCAACCTCACCCTGGGACAGTGGGAGGCCGGACGGGTGTCGCGGACCGTCCACGGCCTCATACTCGGCGCTTCGTCCGTGACGCGCTGGTATGGAGCAGCCGTAGGGTTCAGTTTCTCCGCCGACAGGAGCTCGGCCGGTCTGGCCGTTGGGGTCCTGGGCATCGCGTCGGGCGAATCACAGACAGGAGTGAGCATTGCCGGCGGTGGGATACTGACGGACCACGATGCCGTGGGCCTGAATATCGCGGGGGGTGTTCTCGCCGTAGATAGCTCGGTGGTAGGCGTGTCCATTGTCGGCGGCACCATCCGCGCACAGGGTTTTGCCAGAGGAGTTTCGGTCGCCGGGATCGGCATGAAGGTCAAGAGCGGCATCCGGGGTGCGGCGATCTCCGGGCTGGCCACCATTACCAATCATGATGCCAAGTGGCTGACGGTCGGGGGGCTTCTGGCGAGTGCCGGGGGGACGGCCGATGGCGTGTTGATCGGTGGATACGCACGAGCGGGAGACCGCCTGCGTGGCATCTCGATCGGGATCGTCAGTGTGGGCGGTGACGTCAGTGGCGTGCAGCTCGGGCTCATCAACGTTGCCGGCCGACTCCGTGGGGTTCAATTGGGCCTGCTCAACTTCGTCACCGGGCAGAAGGGAGCGCGGAAGAACTTCTTCCCCTTCGCGAATGTCCGGCGTGGCTGAGAGGGGAACAGGAATGGGCGAGGCCGCTCGAGGGTAGGGCCGGTATCAAGCGGGGGGCATATCAGGGAATTATTCCTTCCCGGATATATGTCTGCGGAGGAATATTTTCCGTAAAATGGCCTCAGGAGAGAGGGAGCCCAGGCGCAGCCGGTGGCGAGCCGGCTGGTTCAGGTCGTGGGACTCTCGGGAGTGCTGCCGGGGTCCGGCAGGCTCGGCCCTGGTGAGGCTGGCGGCTTCTTCTTGTAGGGCCCGCGCGGCCTGCCCTGGGGTCCCGGACCGCCCGCCACGTCCCGCTTGGCGATGTGGGCCGCGATCCGGCGGGCGTCCGACTGATTGAGCACGCCGGCCTTCTCGTAGCGGCGGAGCTTTCCCATTTCCATCCGCGCCTCGTACGCGGCGGCGAGATGCCGAAGCCTGGCGTCCACCAACCATCCCAGGCCGTAGTGGACGGCGCGCTCGACGAGGATGCCGCAGCCGGCGCAGAAGAGGGCGAACGGGGCCTCCATCCATCCCTCGGGCGACAGGTCGGGCCGGAGGAAACGGACGCCTCCGGCGACGGTGAGGCCGAGGAGAGCGCCGAGCGGAATCTGGCGCAGCTTGCCGATGGTGGCGAACGTCGCCGACACCGGGGCCTCGGTGGCTTTCTCGACTGCCTTGTTCAGGGGCTCATATATCCACTCCTCCTGGGGCCGGGAAATGCATCGAATGGGCCAGAAATCGGGCAGCGGGTTAACCGTGTGTCGGACAATCGGTTCGAGCGCGGACGCCGGGATCACGCCGCGGGGTGCGGGGAAGGAGGAGTGTCCGAAAAACCGGACAGAGTCCGCCTCGAGTGGGGACACTGGGCGGCTAACCCGCGCTCGAGGGGTGGCTGTCGGACAGAAAGGGCGCCGATTCGCTGCGAGTTGGCGCTGATTCGGTGCAGATTCGGAGAATTTCGCAACAATTCGAAGTGGTTTTGCGTGATTTGGCGAAATATTCCGCACGTTCGAGGCAATTGGATATGGTTTTGGCGAAATTTGCGCTCTCTTGGCTAGACGCGGCCGCTCGCCGGTTAGATTGGGACCATGACCCTCACCCGCTGCGCCGCGCTCCTCTCGGTCCTGCAGATCGCCACCCGCATCGCGGCCCGGGGAGACTCGCTCTCGCTGCACCCCACCTGGACCCCGCCGCCCGGCGTCGCCCTCGAACACTCCACCGCCGGCTTCGCCACGACCCTCTGCTCGGCGGTGTTCATCACCGGCCTCACTCCCGCCGATGCCGCTGCCAACGTCGGCTTCTTCACCGGCCCGCTGGCGGACCGTCACTTCGTCACCGACACCGTCATCGACCGGAAGACCCGGGCCGTCCGGCTGACGCTGGCCAGCGGCGTCACCCGGGTGGCTCGGCGCTACGGGTCCCAGGGCTGCATCGCCCTACCCAAGGGGCAGGACTCGGTCTTCTTCACCCCGACCACCGTCGCACCCCACCTGCCGCCCGCCGCCTCCACCCCGTGGCCGATGGGCGACGTGATCTCCACGCCGTGGCCCGCCGAGGTGGACTCGGCCGCCATGCGGAAGGCGATGGAGATCGGGTTCGGGCCGGCGGACGGGATGACGCTGGCGCTGCTGGTCACCTACCAGGGACGGATCGTCGGGGAGCGCTATGCGCCCGGCATCGGGATCCACACCCCGCTGGAGAGCTGGTCGATGGGCAAGAGCCTGACCGGCACGCTGCTGGGCATCCTGATCCAGCGCGGCGTTTACCGACTGGAGCAGCCGGCCCCGATTCCGGAATGGCAAACGCCCGGCGACCCGCGCCAGGCGATCCGGATCATCGATATCATGCGGATGTCGAGCGGCCTGCTGATCCGCGGCCCCTACGACCCCGACTTCGACCCCTCCATCGGCTACCCCGACCACGTCTACCTCTACACCGGCACGGTCAACTCGTTCCACTACGCCGCGACCCGGCCGCAGGAATGGCCGCCGAACACGGTGGGCCGCTACCGCAACAGCGATCCGGTGCTGGGCAACTACCTGATCCGGCTTGCGGTCGAGAAGGCCGGCCAGGACTATCACGCCTTTCCCCAACGCAACCTGTTCGACAAGCTCGGCATCCGGGACGCGGTCCTGGAGACCGACCCCTACGGCAATTTCCTCACCCAGGGGTACGAGTTGCTCCCGGCGCGCGACTGGGCCCGGCTCGCCAATCTCTATCTGCAGGATGGGGTCTGGAACGGGGAGCGGATCCTGGCCGAGGGATACGTGTCCTACGTGCGCACCGTCGCGCCGGCCTGGGCGGCCGACGGGAACCCGGTCTACGGCGGCGGCTTCTTCTGGGTGAATGGGGACGGCGGCTGGCCGCTGCCCAAGGACGCGTTCGGGATGCTGGGCGCCGGGGGGCAGAGCGTCCGGATCATCCCGTCGCACGGGCTGGTGGTGGTCCGGATCGGGAAGTTCCGGGGCGAGAAGCCCGGCCAGGCCACACTGGACCAGGCGCTGCCGCTGTTCCTGGCCGCGGTCAGGCCGGTCAGTAAGCCGTAGCGCAGGGAGCCCGGGCCCCGATGATCGGGCGGGCCCCTCTAGCGGCAGTCGTTCACCCCCGGATCCCGGTCCCGCGGGTCCCGCGCCGGCAGGGTGCCGTCCAGCCGGAGCTCGTAGCTGTCCTGCACATTGTTCCCGTCGTAGCGGATCGACTGCCGAATCATCGCCGTCCGAGTCTTGGCGCTGACCAGGCTGTACCAGTTGTTGGTGGACTCGGTGTACACCGGGCCGCAGCGCACCAGCCGCACCGTAATCCCCTTCTCGTAGACCACGCCGAGCATGTGCTCACCGCGGGGGTGGAGACCCTGCTCCTCCAGGTTGACGATCCGCACCTGGGTGGCGCTGCCGATCGCGTTCAGGGAGAATTTCCGCCCGGCCCACGCGACATTGCCCGACAGCCAGAGGGGATTGGGATCGCCCGGCGTGGGAGCCCCCTTGCCGGGCCCCGGGTTCCACGCCACGTCCCCCGCCGCGGCCTTGAGCGCGGTCCAGTCGTAGAGACCGGCCGACGGCGCCAGCAGCGCCACGACGGTCTGGGCCAGCTGCTCGTGCGGCTTGCCGGCGGCCGCCACCGCCTTTCGCTCGCCCGGGCCGCACTGCTCGCTGTACATGGCCAGCTGGGCGGGCTGCAGCGGCGGCAGGTCCTCGCCGCGGGAGACCGTGATGCCCTCGCTGGGTTTGGCGCCGCGAACTTCCTGAATCGCCAGGAAGCCGGGGGAGAGCTTGGCCCCGGTGACCTTATACCAGTTGGTGGTGCCGGCGCCGCCCTGGACCGGGCAGCGCGCCAGCTCGGTGGTCAGGCCGGCCGGCTTGAGCGCGGCCAGCACCGCCTCCTCGCCCACCGGCGCGGCGGCATTTCGGAGATAGAGGTTGGAGACGATGCTCCGGGCCCCGGTGGCGATGGCGGTCATGGTGCGGCCGCCGAGGGTCGCGGCGCCCTGGCGGGCGAAGCAGCCGCCGTCGGGGAGGCAGTGGTCGAGGGACTTGGGGGGCAGGGGCGCCCACTTGATGCCGGGGAGCTTGTCGAGGCCCGACCAGTCGGTGGAGGCATTGAAGCCGAGGTAGGCCTTCACGACGGCGGCGACGGCGTCCTCCGGCTTGGAGCTGGTCTGGAAGGCGGCGAGGACGGCGATGGCGCCGAGTGGCACGAGGCGTAACACCCGCATGGGGGCTCCTGGTCGAGGCGGTTGGGTCCTTTGTGCATTGCGTGGAATGTGGCTGGGGACCGTCATGACGGCGGGGGGCTGCGCCGTCCTTACTCCCAGCGCAGCGCCGCCAGCGCGTCGATCCTTGCCGCGCGCCGGGCCGGCACCCAGCAGGACACCGCCGCCACCGCTAACAGCAGCACCGGTGCGCCGACCAGGATAGGGATCGGGAAGGCGCTGCCGCCCATCAGCCCGCGGCCCAATCCATATGCCACCAGCGCCCCCGCCACGGCGCCGAAGACGATCACCTGCATGCTCTCCGAGATCATCTGCGCCACCACCCGAGTCGCCGTGGCGCCGAGCGCCAGCCGAATCCCGATCTCCGCGGTGCGCTGGGCGACCGCATAGGCCACGACCGCGTAGATCCCGATCGCGGCCAGCGCCAGAATCAGGGGCCCCAGGACCACGAACATCCGCGCCGGGATCCGCTGGATGAACAGATTCTTGTCCACGTGCTCCGCCAGGGTCCGCACGTCGTAGATCGGCAGCATCGGGTCGAGACCGCGCACCACCTGGCGGATGGCCGGCGTGAGCGCCGGCTCGGCGCCGGGCGCGGTGCGGATGTGAATCTCCCCCCGGTCCGGGGGCCGGTCCCGGTAGGAGAAGTAGATCACCGGCGTGGGCGGCTCGCCGAAGGCCTCGGACACCGAGGTCCGGACCACTCCGACAATGGTGTACGACTTGTTTCCGGCCTGGAGTCTCCGGCCCAGCGGCTCCCGTCCCTCCAGGTACTTCCGCGCGAACGCGTCATTGACGATGACCTGGGGCTCGGCGCTTTGGTCTCCGAAGGCCGCGAAGTCCTTTCCCGCCACCAGCGGAACCCCCATCACCCCGAAGTATCCCGGCGTGACGGTGTTGATCAGGGCCTCATCCCCGGTGGCGTCGGCGCGGGCCCGGCCTTCCAGCGTGAAGGCGCGCCGGGGCAGGCCGTGGATGTCGAGCGGCACCGAGGCCGCGATGGCCGCGCCCTCCACGCCCGGCAACGCCCGGAGGCGGTCGAGCAGATTCCCGGTGAAGGCCCGCACCGTCGCCGAGTCGGTCACCTCTCCGGACAGGTCGTAGGCGGCGAGCAGCACGCCTTCGCGCTTGAAGCCGGGGTCGATCTCCCGGGTGTCGCGGAACTTCTGGAGGAAGACGCCGGCCGCCAGGAGAATGGCGGTGGCCAGGGCCACCTCGACGCCCATCAGCAGATTGCGCAACCCGGAGCGCGGCGGCGTGCTGGCGCCGCTGCGCAGTACGTCCTGGGGGTTGATCCGCACCAGCTGGAGGGCCGGCGCGGTGCCGAAGATCACCCCGGAGCCCAGCCCCAGGAGCATCGCGAACCCTAACCCGGCCAGGTCGATCGAGCTCTGAAAGCGGATCGGGAAGGCGCCGATCATCGGCACGGCGCGGATGGCCTGGGTCCCCCAGACCGCCAGCGCGGCGCCGAGGCCGGCGCCGGCGATTCCCAGCAGCAGGTTCTCCAGCAGCAGCAGCCGGGCCACCCGCCAGGCGCCGGAGCCGAGCGCCAGGCGGACGCCGATCTCGCGGCGTCGCGCGCTGGCCCGCGCCAGGAGGAGGTTGGCGGTGTTGCCGCAGACGGCGAGCAGGAGCAGGAGCATGATGCCCTGGAGCACGGTGAGGGCGCGGACCAGGAACCGCTGGGGACCTCGGGGGGCCTCCGCGAACGACAGCACCTCGCCGGTGAGGCCGGCGTTGCTGGCCGGATAGAGCCGGGCGAGCCGCGCCATCTCCCCCGTGAGCTCGCGGCGCGCCTCCGCCAGCGTGGCGCCGGGCGCGAGCCGGCCCAGCACCTGGTACGGCCGCGAGCCGCGGTCGGTGAGCTGGGCCGATCCGTTGAACAGGACCGGCGCCATGGTGGCGGGCACCCAGAGATCGAAGGTGAGCATCGTCACGGTGCCCTGGAATCCCTCCGGCGCCACGCCCACGATGGTGATGGGGCGCTGGTTGATCTGGAGGGTCCGGCCCAGGATCCCCGGCGACAGGGCGTAGCGGGTCTTCCAGTAGTCGTGGGAGATGACCGCGACCGGCGCCCCGCCGGCCCGGGCGGCTTCGTCGGGGGTGAAGAACCGGCCCAGCGCGGGCGTCAATCCCAGCGCGCTGAAATAGTTGGCCGATACCAGCATCCCGTAGGCGCGCTCGCTCCGCCCCGCGACCCCGACGTTGAACGGCACCATGGCCGAGGCGCTGAGGGCGCGGAAGGAGCGGAGGTTCGCGGAGAGGTCGTTGTATTCGGACCAGGAGGTGCCGGCATAGCCGCCCGATTCGTTGCGGGGCTCGATCATCCGGAGCGCGGCGCTGTTCCGGACGCCAGGAAGCGGCGACAGCACCATCCCCTGGATCCAGGAGAACACCGTGGTGTTGACCCCGATCCCGACCCCCAGCGAGACGATGACGACGCTCGCGAGCAGCGGCATCCGGGCGATCGACCGGGCGGCGTGCCGGAGGTCGCGGAGGAGGCTCACGCTACTGTCCGTGGAGCTTGCCGAAGAACTTGTGCAGGTTGCCGCCCGCGAGGTGGGCGATGAGGGCCAGCACGATCAGGATCGCCATGGCGATGCCGAAGCGGGCCCAGCCGGAGCGTTGTGCCATGAGTGGGACTCCTTGATGAGACGCTACGACGCTACGACGCCAAGGGGAGTCTAGCCAGAGGCCCGGCCCCGATTGTCAGAACGAGGTAAGAAGGGGCCTCGGTTCGCCCCGGGCACCGGTGTACACTCCACCCATGGGGACCTCCCTTCCGCGGTGGATCAACCTGCTCTGGGTCCTGGCGGCGCTGCTGGGCGCGGCGGCGATCCACGGCAGCATGCGGGTGCTCCACCACCCCGAGCCCAGCGCCCAGATCATGACGCACTTCGCCGAAGTGGCGGCCGGGTATGCGGCGGCCGAAGCGGAGGGCAAGCTGCAAGCCCTGGCGCGCGAGGCGTTCGATACGGCCGGTCACCGGGGCCGGCGCGGCGGGGCGCTGGCGCTGCAGGTCGTCTCGGTCCCCGGCGGCGGCGCGCCGCGCGCCATCCTCAGCACCGCCGGGGGCGACACCCTGGTCACCGATGCGCGCGCGCTGATGCAGACGCTGTTCGGGCCCGATTCCCTGCGTGATCTCCGCTCGACTCTCACCATCGCCACCGATTCCGGCGTCATCCTCTACCAGACCCGCGGGGCGGACGAGCCCTTTCACGCCACCATCCATCCCGGCGGGGTCCTCTCCGGGCTGGCCGTCACGTCGGGACTGCCCTCGGCGCGAGGACTGTTCGCGTCGTTCCAGGCCATCTCCGGCGACCAGCTCTGGCTGATCGGCCTGCTGCTCCTGGCGACGGTGCTGGTGCTGATCGTCGCCGCGGTATCCTCCCGGCGCGAGGCGCTGCTGGCGCGGGCCCGCTCCGATTTCATCGCCGGGGTGTCGCACGAGCTGCGGATGCCGCTCGCCCAGATCCTGCTGGCCAGCGAGACGCTGGCGCTGGAGCGGGAGCCCGATGCCGCGCGGCAGCTCGGCCTCGCGACCTCGATCGTGCGGGAAGCCCGGCGGCTGGCCGGCCTGGTGGACAACGTGCTGCTGGTGGCGCGGTCCGGCGCAGTGGCGCTCAAGCCTACCCTCGCCGCCGTGAGCGTCGAGGAGCTGTTCGCCGAGGTGGAGGAATCGGTACATCTCGCGGTGGAGGACGCCGGGCAGCGCCTCGAGGTACGGGAGCCGCACGGGCTGACCGTGACGGGCGACCGGCAGCTGCTGCGCCAGGCGCTCACCAACCTGATCGACAACGCCCGCAAGTACGGCGGCGCCGGCCAGGCGATCCGGCTCGGCGCGGACCGGGTGGGAGACGGAGTGCAGCTGTACGTGGAAAACGACGGCCCGGGCATTCCGGCGGCGCTGCGCGCCAGGCTGTTCGAGCCCTACGAGCGGCTGGCCCGGGACCAGACCTCGGAGCGGACCGGCTCCGGGTTAGGCCTCGCGGTGGTGGCGCAGATCGCCCGGGCCTGCGAAGGCCGGGTGTGGCTGGAGGACGGGAGGCCCGGCGGCACCCGCGTGGTCCTGGCGCTCGGGGCGGCGCCCGCCCCATGAACACCATCCTCCTGATCGAAGACAATCGGGACTTTGCGGCCACGCTCAGGGCCAACCTGGAACGGGAAGGCTACGCGGTGCGGGTGGCGGCGACGGGTCTGGAAGGCCTCCAGCGGGTCAAGCGGGAGCCGCCCGACCTGGTGGTGCTGGACCTGATGCTCCCGGCCATGAACGGCTTCGACGTGTTGCAGCGGATGCGGGACCAGGGGCTCGGCATGCCGGTGCTGATCATGACGGCGCTGGGCACCGAGGAGGAGAAGCTGCGCGGCTTCGGGCTCGGCGCCGATGACTACATCGTGAAGCCGTGCGGCCTCCGGGAGATCCTGGCGCGGGTGCGGGCCCTGCTCAAGCGCGGCGGGTCGGGGGCCGCGACGCCGGAACCGGTGCGGGTCGGCGAGCTCAGCGTCGACCTCGCGGCCCGGGTGGTGACCCTGGGTGGGAAGGCGCTCAGTCTCCGGCCCAAGGAGTTCGACCTGCTGGCGGCGCTGGTGCGGCACCGGCACCGGGTGGTGTCGCGCGCGGAGCTGCTGCGCGAAGTGTGGGGCTACGCGGCCGGCATCGAGAGCCGGACGGTGGAGACCCACCTGGCCGCCCTCCGGCAGCGCCTGGACGACGATCCGCGGTCGCCCCGCTACATCGTGACGGTGCGGGGCGCGGGGTACCGGCTGCGTTAACGTCGATCGAGCGGCGTCAGGCATATGTCGCGATCGGGAAAGCGGGCGAGGAGCACGAGCGAGCCGCCCAGGGCGGTGACGAAGGCGGTGAGGGCGCCGAGGCGCGGGTCGGGGTGGTGCTCAAACCTGGAGAGCCGGGCTTGTTTGAGGCCAAGTCGGGCCGCGAGGGTCTCCTGGGAAACGCCCAGGGATCGGCGCAGTCCGGCCAGCGACCTGGCGGGCGGAAACTGGTACCGGCGGCGCTCGGCCAAGTATTGCCGAATCTGCGCCGCCACGGCCTCGGGGTCCGGGAGGTCGGGCTCGCGCGGTCCGTGGTCGACGGTGAGCCAGGTATCGAGCGAGGGCATGTCTGGGAAATTATTACTCCGGAGACATATGCCGGCCGCTTAATAGTTTCCCGAACTCGGCCAGAGGAGATACCTGGTCTACAGGCTAGCCGGCCGACTCCGGGGCTTCCGTATCCAATAAACGCGCCCGACGCCTTATCCCGGCAGCTCGTCCACGGCGCGCCGCGCCTGATCAATCGCCGCGTTGGTATACGCGTACGCCTCGGCGTCCGCATTGGCGATCGTGATCCGCCCGAACCGCACCCGCCCCGCCACGCAGGGCTCCTGCCCAGGAGCCCACGGCCCGTCCCACAGCGAGTTGTACTCGTAGCTGTACCCGTGGGACCAGCGGTTCACCGTGATCGCGGCGATGTCGGCCGCGGGATCGAATCCGTAGGGCCCGAGCATCCGCCCCAGCAAGTCTTTGAGTTGCTGCTCGAAGGTGGCAAACGGCGTTGCCAATAGCTCGGCGCGCCCGATCCGATGCTGGTCCCGCGACGGGACGCCCGGGTGACACGGCGCCCGCACCAGCTTCAGCACGATCGGCTGGTCGGGGGTCCGGCTCGAGCGATAGTCGCCCAGGTCCACCGGGAAATCGAGAAAGGCTCGGCTGTACCAGCTTCCCGGCGTGAGGACGTCGGACACCCCCGCCTTCCGGAAGGCCTCCCAATTCCGCAGCGCCGCGTTGGTGTAGACGATGGGGACCTTCACCCCGTACCCGAGGGCCGTCTTCTGGGCCGCCGGCAGCTCGGTGCACAGATAGGGGATCACCATGTTCCAGCAGGCCAGCACGCAGGCGCCGGCCCGGACCTCGGTCGCCTTGCCGCCCCGGATGTAGGTTACCGCCACCTCGCGGGCGGTGCGCGGATCGCCCGCGTGCGCCACCCGCACCGCGGTGGCGTTGAGACGGATCCGGACCGGCGCGCCCCCGCGGTCCAGCGCCGCGTAGTCGAGCCGCGCGGTGACCGAGTCCCCGGCGCTGCCACCGGGGAGCGCCTCGGGAATCAGGCTCCGTACCAGGAGCCGCGCGATCGTGGCGTTGCCGTCGGGGAAGTGGAAGATGTAGGGCTCGTCCTCGTGCATCTCGAGCAACGGCGTCTTGCCGATTCCCGGGTTAGGCCCCTTGGGGTCGAGCTGGAGGCCCTCGAACCCGGGGAAGTCGAGGCCCCAGCAGTCCAGCGCAGGAATCGCGTCGATGCCCACCCCGTAGAGTTCGTGGGTCCGGGTCTGGAACAGCGCCGCCACCAGCGGATCGACCTTGACGACCTCGAGCAGGTACGCCTGGTAGCTGGTCTTCGCGAGCCGGGCCTTGGCCCGGGCCGAGGAGAGGCCGGAGAAGTAGTTCGTTTTCCCCTGGTAGAGCCGGAGCAGATCCCGTTTGGCCTGATCGGTGAGCGGCGCTTTCGCCACCATGGCACGAAGGCCGGCCTCGGGATCGCCCCGAACGAGCTTGTCGGCGCCGAAGGTCTCCCGGTCGTAGAAGATTCCTTTGCCAAGGCCAAGACCACTGTAGCGTTTCCGGTCGAAGGCGGTGTAGAAGCCCTGGAGATCCACGCCGAGCTCGGTGAGGAGATCGCGGGACACCTGACTGTACTGGGCCGGGCTCTCGATCGACTCGGTGCCGCCGTTGGACTGGAGTGTCTGCCCGCCCACGGTGAACTCGTTGCGCTTGGCGTGGCCGCCGACGTCGTCGTGGTTGTCGAGCAGGAGGATCCGCGCCGCTGGGCCGCGCGCCTTCCGGTAGAAATGCGCCGCCGCCAGCCCGCTGATTCCCGCGCCCACCACGACCAGATCGTAGCGTTCGGGCGCGTCGCGCACCGCGTCGAGCTTGAGGGTGCCGTCGCGGAGCTGGTGGGCCACCTCGAAGGCGCCGGGGTGGCTGCCGCGGAGCCCGGTCAGGGCGGGGGGATAGTAGCCCGGGGCCTGTTCCGGGGCGAAGCTCGCCTCGGTGCCGGGAGGCCGGCATCCGAGCGGCAACAGCGACGCCCCGACCGCGACGGCGAAGCCGTCGAGAAAATCGCGCCGGGTGATGTCCGAGGGGTGGTCCACTGTACATTAATAACGTCCCACTCCCCACTCATCCAGGAAGAGCCCGATGAAAGCCCTCACCCTCGCCGCCGTGGCGGTCCTCGCGGCCTGCGCCAAGCCCGCCGAGGCCCCCCAGACCCCCGCCGGCCCCAACATCCTGACCCGGGAAGTCGAATACCGCTCCGGCGACATGGTCCTCAAGGGCATGATCGCCTGGGACTCGGCGAAGAGCGGCCCCCGTCCCGGCGTGCTGGTGGTTCACGAGTGGTGGGGCCTCAACGAGCACGCCCGCAATTCGGCCCGGCGGCTGGCCGAAGCGGGTTATGTGGGCTTCGCGGTGGACATGTTCGGCAACGGGAAGAACACCACCCACCCCGACAGCGCCCAGGCCTTCATGACCGAGGCGCTGCGCGACACCACCGCCCTGCTGGCGCGGTTCGCCGCGGCGCGGGAGGAGCTGCTCAAGGATCCCCACGTCGACCCGGCCAAGCTCGGCGCGATCGGCTACTGCTTCGGCGGCGCGGTGGTGCTGACCGAGGCGGCCGAAGGCGCCGACCTCGACGCGGTGGTGACCTTCCACGGCGCCATCATCCCCCGCAAAGTGGACTCGGGCGCGGTGAAGGCCCGGATCCTGGTGCTGACCGGCGCGGACGATCCCATGGTGCCGGCCGCCGCCGTGGAAGGCTTCCGGAAGAGCATGACGGCGGCGGGAGCCAACTTTCAGATCGTGACCTACGCGGGGGCCAAGCACAGCTTCACCAACCCGCGGGCCGATTCGGTGGGGATGGCCGCGCTGGCCTACAACCCGGAGGCCGCCCGGCAGTCGTGGGAGGCGATGCTGGCGCTGTTCAAGGAGGTCTGGCCCTAGGGCCGCCGGACCGACCAGTATTCGGTGCCCGGGGCGGCGCCCCGGAGCACCGACTGGAGGATCCGCCGGGTCCGCTGGTCCACCCAGCGGTACATCCGGTAACCCGGCGGGCCCACGTGCCCGGTGTCGAGCTTCCAGCAGTCGAAGGTCCGCCCGTTCACCGTCACCGGTTCCGAGCCGACCACCGTGATCGAGTCCCACTTCTCGCCGCCGGTCCAGGGCGAGAAGTGGGGCACCGCCGCGCGGTAGCCTTCGTGAAACGGCAGCAGCGGCAGCAGCCAGGGGAGCTGGCTCTCGATGCCGAACACCGGGTGGTCGAGGGTGAGGTCCAGCAGGACCGGGGAAGCGCCCGGCAGCACCGACCAGGCGGTCAGGCGGTCCTGGACGACGATCAGCGAGGCCGAATCGGTCCTGGCGTGGAGCCGCTGGGACAGGAGGGAGAGATCGGTGCCGCGGATGGTCATCGAGGTGACCGTGGTGTCGCCGCCGGCGCCCCAAGTCCGGGTGTCGATCACGTAGGCCGGCTCGCCGCGCAGCGAGACCCTGCCGATCGAGCGAATGGTACCGCCGCCCGGCCGGCGTGCCCCGCCCTCGAGGACGAAATCGTCGGTGGTGTCGCTGCCGACGGCGGGCGCCTTGCCGCGGAGCGCGGGGCTCCCCGGGCGGACGACATCGGCCGACTGGGCGGAGGCCAGATTCGGGCCCCCGAGCAACACGGCGAGCGCGAGAAGAAGCGGGCGGGGAGCGGTCATGGGTCCAGGACCTCGGCGGCGGGGCATGGTGTGGTGGCTGCTGCACGATGGGCGGGTCGGAGGCCGTCGGCAACCGGCGGTGCAGCGAAGGGCGGGCAGGGTGCAGGGAACCAGCGCGCCGCCGCGCTTGACCCCACCTTCACGCCTCCCAATCTTCCCCCGGTGCCCGCCCACCCCACCATCCAGGTTGCCTACCCGCCCTGGGTCGACGAGACCGCCGACTGGGGCCGTTCCTATGCCTCGGACCAGGATCGCATGCGGCTCGCGATCGAGCTCTCCCGCGTCAACGTCGAGTGCGGCAGCGGCGGCCCGTTCGGCGCCGCGATCTTCGAGGCGGGCAGCGGCCGGTTGGTGGCCGTCGGCATGAATTCCGTGGTCCGCTACCAGAACTGCACCCTGCACGCGGAGATGGTGGCGTTCATGATGGCGCAGCAGCGGGTCGGATCGTTCACCCTTCATGCGCCCAACCTCCCCGCCCACGAGCTCTTCACCTCCTGCGAGCCCTGCGCCTCGGCGCCACCCTGTGGAGCGGGGTGCGGCGGGTGGTCTACGGCGCCGCGCGGGAGGACGCCTCGCTGCTCAAGTTCGAGGAGGGGCCGGTGTTCCCCGAGTCGTACCGCTACCTCGAGGAGCGGGGCATCACCATCGTCCGCAACGTGCTTCGGGACGACGCCCGCGCGGTGATGGAGCTGTACCGCGCCAAGGGCGGGAAGATCTACAACGGATGACCGAGTCGCCCGACACCGCCGCGCTCCGCGAGGCCAACCTGGCGTTCGCCCGCGCCCACCCCGGCGAGAGCCCCGGCCGCCAGCCGGTCCACACGGTCTACGGCGGCGCCCACCTCTTCGCCTCCGACACCGTCCCCAAGCTCGGCGTGCTCGCCCTCAAGGCGTTTGACCGCCACGCCGCCGACGCCGCGATGCTGGGCCGCGCGGTGGGTATCTCCGATCACCCCGCGCTCGAGACGATCCATCAGCGGGTTCGCGCCAAGCTCACCCGTGAGCCGGTCGAAGACTTCCGGATCGACTTCGAGGACGGCTACGGCAACCGGCCCGACGCCGAGGAGGACCGGCACGCCGGGCTGGCGGCCGCGGCGCTGGCGCAGGGGATGCGGGACCGGACCCTCTCGCCGTTCATCGGGATCCGGATTAAGCCGCTCAACGAGGAGCTGCGCGAGCGCTCGGTCCGCACCCTGGACCTGGTGGTCACCGCACTGGTGGAGGCCGGCGGATGGCCGCAAGGATGGGTGGTGACAGTGCCCAAGATCACGGTGATCGAGCAGGTGGAATACACCGTGGTTGTGCTCCGGGGCCTCGAGCGGAAGCTGGGCCTGGGTGACGGTACCCTCCGGTTCGAGGTGATGGTCGAGACGCCCCAGATGGTGCTCGACTCCAGCGGCCGCTCGCTGCTGCCCCGGCTCCGCGATGCCTCCGACGGCCGGCTCCGCGGGGCCCACTTCGGCACCTACGACTACACCGCCGGCGTCAACATCACCGCGGCGTACCAGCGGATGCGCCACCCCGTCTGCGACTTCGCCAAGCACTTCATGCAGGTGGCGTTCGCGGGGACCGAGGTGCAGCTCTCCGACGGCTCGACCACGATCATGCCGGTCGGCGACCAGGCCGGGGTGCACGCCGCCTGGAGGCTCCACTTCGACGACGTGCGGCACTCGCTGGCCGGCGGATTCTACCAGGGCTGGGACCTGCACCCGGCCCAGCTGGTGTCGCGCTACGCGGCGCTCTACAGCTTCTTCCTCGACGGAATCGACGCGGCCGGGGCGCGGCTCAAGAACTTCGTTTCCAAGGCGGCCCAGGCCACCCTGGTGGGCGACGTGTTCGACGACGCGGCCACGGGGCAGGGGCTGCTGAATTTCTTTCTCCGCGGGCTCAACTCGGGGGCCATCACCGAGCCGGAGGCGCTGGCGATGACCGGGCTCACCGCCGAGGATTTCGCGGGGCGCTCGTTCGTGAAGATCATGCGGAGCCGGGCGTGAGCGCCACCGGGGTCGAGCTGGTCGACCTGGTGGCCCGCTGGATCCACCTGATCGCCGGGATCATGTGGATCGGGAACTCGCTGCTGTTCAACTGGCTGGACCGGAACCTGGTGCCCGCTGGACCGCGCCCCCAGACCCCCGAGCCTTCCGGCACCATCTGGCTGCTGCACAGCGGCGGCTTCTACTACGTGGAGAAGACGCTCCTGGGCGGGACATCCCTCCCGGCACGGCTGCACTGGTTCAAGTACCAGGCCTACAGCACCTGGTGGAGCGGGCTGGTGCTGCTGCTGGCGGTGTACTGGGTCGGCGGCCGCGCGGCGCTGGCCGATCCGGGCGTGGCGGCGCTCACCCATCCGCAGGCGGTGGCCGTCGGCGCCGGGGCGATCCTCGGCGGCTGGCTGCTCTACGAGGGCATGAATCGGCTGGTGGCGCCGCGGGCCCCGGCCCTCGCCGCGGCGGCGTGGATCGGCGGGTTAATCGCGATCGCCATCGGGCTCACCCGGCTCCTGAGCGGCCGCGCCGCGTTCCTCCACGTGGGCGCGATGCTGGGCACCATCATGGCCGCCAACGTGCTGTTCACCATCGTGCCGTCGCAGCAGGCGCTGGTCGAGTCGGTGACGGCGGGCGGCGGCGGAAGCGCGGCGGTGTCGGCCCGGGCCAAGCGGGTCTCCATCCACAACAACTACTTCACCTTCCCGGTCATCGTGCTGATGCTGATCGGGCACTTCCCCTCGGTCTATGGAGACCGGTGGAGCTGGGCCATGCTGCTGGTGCTGGTCGGCGGCGGCGCGCTGGTTCGCCATCTGCTCAACATCCGGTTCGTGCTGCCAGCGTGGCGGCCGCTGCTGGCCGGGGCGATGCTGGGCACGGTCGGCGCCCTGTACCTGTTCTTGAAGCTGGGTGTGACGGCGGCTCCGGCCGGGGTAGTGTCCTCGGGGCCGGTGAGCTTCGCCGAGGCGCGGCACGTGATCGACCGCCGCTGCGGCGCCTGCCACTCGGCCCAGCAGAGCGACCGGTCGTTCGGGCCCGCGCCGGGCGGGGTGATGTACGACACGCCGGAGCAGATCGTGCGCTACGCGGCCCGGATCCGGGAGCGGGCGGTCATAACCCGCACCATGCCTCCGACGAACAAGACCGGGATCACCGACGAGGAGCGGGGGGTGCTGGCGCGCTGGATCGCCCAGGGAGCGAAGCCGTAGGTGACACCGATCCTGCTCCTGCTTGCGGTCCAGGTCCCGCCGGCTCACCCCGCGATCGTCCGCTCCGAGTTCATCTACACCGCCGCGCCGTTCGCCAGCGCCCACGCCTCCACCATCGCCGACCAACCGTCCGGCGTGGTGGCCGCCTGGTTCGGGGGCAGCGAGGAAGGCGCGGACGACGTGTCCATCTGGCTCTCCCGCCTGGTGAACGGCGAGTGGACCGCGCCGGTCGTCGTGGCCGACGGTCGGCAACCCGACGGGAGGCGCTTCCCGTGCTGGAATCCGGTGCTCGCGCCGTGGCCGGACCAGACCCTCCGGCTGTTCTACAAGGTGGGGCCCAGCCCGGCGCGCTGGTGGGGAATGATGAGCGTCTCGCGCGACGGCGGAAAGAGCTGGAGCCCGGGGACCCGCCTGCCCGAGGGCATCCTGGGACCGGTCAAGAACAAACCGGTGCGGCTTTCCAATGGGATCATCCTGAGCGGCAGCAGCACCGAGTCCCCCGATGGGGATTCGCGCTGGCGGATCCACTTCGAGCTGACCGCCGACACCGGCCGCACCTGGACCGTGATCGCGCCGCTCCCCTCGAGCGGTCCCGAGATCGATGCGATCCAGCCCACCATCCTGGTGCACCCCGGAGGCCGGCTCCAGGCTCTGGGACGGACTCGCTCCGGATTCATCTTCGAGTCCTGGTCCATCGACGGCGGGATGCACTGGAGCCCGCTCGCGCTGACCCGGCTTCCCAATCCCAACGCCGGCATCGACGCGGTGAGCCTGCGCGACGGCCGCCACCTGCTGGTGTACAACAACACGACCCGGGGCCGCACGCCGCTCAGCGTCGCCGTCTCGACGGACGGCCGGTCCTGGAGCGATGCGCTGACCCTGGAATCCGGGCCGGGTGAGTTCTCCTACCCCGCCGTGATCCAAGCGGGCGACGGGCTGGTGCACATCACCTACACCTGGAATCGGCAGCGCATCCGGCACGTGGTGCTCGACGCCGCGAGGCTGGGCCGCTGAGCCCCTTGCCCGCTCGGCGCCGAGCGGCGTAGTCTGCGGTCAGGCAACGCCGTGAGCCGAACGGTCCGCGCTGCGTTGGATGGTTCGCGGTGCTGCACGCCGCGGACGAGCTCACCAGCGATGAAGTGGTATTTGGTGAGCCCGGTGATCTGGTCCTGCTCGGTGCCCGGACGCTGGAAGGAATGAACCTCAAGGTGGACCTGGTCGGGAAGCGCCTGGTCTCGGCGGGACCGATGACGGCCGCGGTGGCGGCGTAGGGGAGAGGTCAGCTGCCCCGGTACGTGGTGTACCCGTACGGCGACAGCAGCAGCGGCACGTGGTAATGCCCGGTGCCGGCGTCCATGGTGAAGTTGATCACGATTTCGGAATAAAACGTCTCCCGCCCCGCCGCCTTCCAGTACTCCGCCACCGAATAACTCAGCCGATAGCTCCCCGGGTCCAGCAGCGCGCCGAACTCACGGATCCGGCCCTCCTCGTCGGTTGTATCCGACCCCAGCACGATGCCTTGGCGGCGGAGCGTAACCCGCACGCCCCGGGCCGGCCGGCCCAGCACGGTGTCGAGAACATGGGTGCTCAGGGTGCTCATTGCAGCAGCCTTTCCAGTCGAAGCAGCATGATCTTTTCCTGTTCCCGGGTCGCGGTCCGCAATTCGGTGCGGGGGTCGTTCCCGAGCCGCGCGCGGGCCAGCGCCAACAGCTCCTCCGCGCCCCGGCCCGCCGCGCACACGATGTAGATGTAGCCGAACTTCGCCTCGTACTCCCGGTTGACCGCGGCCATCTCATCTTTCAGATTCGCGGCCGCCGAGTCCATCCCGGACTGTTCGCCGGCGGACCAGGCCGCGCCCCGCGCCGTCTGCGGGAGAGCCCCCGACTGGTCCCCGATCCGGGGATGGTGGGAGAACGCCTCCCGCCAGTCGGGCTCCTCCATGATCTCCCAGACCAGCTGGGCGGCGGAGAGCACGGTGTCGCGATCGCCGAAGGGCCGCCGTCCCAGCATCTCCGCCACCCAGCGCGACGCGCCGCAGCACGAGGCCAGCAGCTCGGCGGCCTCCGCCGCGGGCATCGCGTCGAGCCGGGCGACCGGTACCGTCACCCGGCGTCAGCCAAGGCCCGCCCGAAGAGCCGGAGCCGCGCAACGCCGCCGTCGGGATAGATGTTGAGCCGCACGTGGGTCGCGGGCTTGAGCCGAGCCCGGTCCCAATGGTGGCGGGAGTGGGGTTCGAGGGGCTTCCTCGGCAGCAGCGTCTGCCACCGGGCCTTGGCCGGATCGAACGTCGGTCCGGCGTCGGCGTATTCCAGCATGCAGCCGCCCGGCGCGTTGCCCTTATAGTGGTCGGTGTCGAGCTCGACTCGCTCGATCACCCCGCGGCGCGCCAGTTTGACGATGATCCAGTCGTGCCCCGGCCCCCGGCGGCGCTTGGTCTCCCACCCGTCGCCCATGTGGGTGGAGCGGCCCGGCAGGAGCAGGTTCTGGGGCTTGCCGTAATGCATATCGCTCGCGGCCACGACCAGGCCGCCATTCTCCAGCGCCGCCAGGTCCACCTCGCGCCCCGCCGCGAAGACGCGCTCGTCGGGCACCGCCTCGCCATGGACCCGCAGCCGGGCCACGCCGCCGTCGGGAAAGATGTTGAGGCGGAGGTGGGTGACGGCAGGGCGGGCCGGGCGGGCCGGTACCGGCGCGATCTCGAAGAGATTGGCGGTGTTGCCCCTGAGGGGGGACTTCTTCAGCAGGGGCTTCCACCGCAGGACGGACAGTGAGGACGGTGAGGACGCGGCCCCGCACCCATCGATACTCGCGTACTCCGGATAGTTCCCGGTGTAGAAACTGGTATCGATCACCACGCCCCGCACGATGCCGGGAACGCCCAGCCGGATGATGGCCCAGTCGTGCCCCGGGCTGCGCCGGCGGCGGGTCTCCCAGCCGTCCATCCACTTGCCGCGCTCGGTGTAGAGCCCTTCGCGCCATTCCGGCGGCCCGGCCTTGATCAGGCCCTCCTTGGGAGCGAAGAACTCGTCGTTGGCGGCGATCACGGCGCCGCCCAGTCGCTCGGCGGCCAGGTCGGGCAGGTCGGTGAACATAGCGGGGATCATAGCGCTCTGAACGCTGCCCGGCCACGGTGCCGGCCGCCCGGGACCGGGAGCGCGCGTTTCCGGGTGGACGCCCGCTGAGCCAGCCGGTACGTTGGAGGGGCGATGGGCCTAACCTCGGGTACTCGCCTGGGTCCCTATGAGATCCTTGCCTCCCTCGGAGCCGGGGGCATGGGGGAGGTGTACCGAGCGCGCGACCCGCGCCTCGGCCGGGAAATCGCAATCAAGGTCCTGCCCGCCGGGTTCAGCTCCGACCCGGAGTGGCTCCGCCGGTTCGAACAGGAGGCCCGCGCCGCCTCGGCGCTCAACCACCCCAACATCCTGACGGTTCACGACGTCGGCGTCCACGAGGGGAATCCCTACCTGGTGTGCGAGCTGCTTCACGGCCAGACCCGTGGCGCTGGTGCGGCGGATCGGGGGCGAGTGAGTTAGCGGGCGTTCCTTCGCGGCCCTGACCCGCACCGGCTCACAGCGACCCGAACACCACCCGCCCCCCGGCGATAGTGGCCCGGACCACGCCATAGAGCTCCCGCCGGGCATACGGGGTGACCTTGTGGCGGTGGAGCAGCGTTGCGGGGTCCACCACGAAGCTCCGCTCCGGGTCCCAGACCACGATGTCCGCGTCGCAGCCCGCCGCCAGCGCGCCCTTGCTTCCGGAAAGTCCGGCGATCCGGGCCGGCGCCGCGCTCATCCACTCCGCCAGGCGCTCGGGGGCAAGCCCCCGCGCCCGGGCCCCGGTCCACACCGCGGGCAGCGCCACCTGGAGCGAGGCGATCCCTCCCCATGCGGCGAAGAAGTCTCCCCCGGTTTCCTTCATCGCCGGAGGACAGGGCGAGTGATCCGAGGCCACCAGGTCGATCTCCCCGGAGATCAGCCCCTCCCACAGTCCCTCCCGCTCGGCCCGGCCGCGGATCGGCGGGGCGCACTTGTACTCCACCGCGCCGTCGGGAATCTCCTCCGCCGCGAAGGTGAGGTAGTGGGGACAGGTCTCCCCCGTGAGCGGCAGACCCTTGGCGCGCGCCGTGCGGATCAGCCCCATGGACCGGGCCGAGCTCAGGTGCACGATGTGCACCGGTGTCGGGCACCACTCCATCAGGTGGATCAGCAGCTCGATCGCGGATCGCTCGGCCTCGGGGGGACGGGACGCGAGGTAGTCGGCATAGTGGACGCTCTTGCCCGCGGGATGCAGGAGCGCCGGGTCCTCCGCGTGCACCATGAGTGTGCGGCCCAGCCGCGCGAGCACTGGGAAGGCCTGACGGAGATCCGCCTCGGCGACGTGGGGAAACTCCGGGACGCCCGAGGGGGTGAGGAAACACTTCCAGGCGCAGACCCCGGCATCGCGCAGCGGCTGCAAATCAGCGGTGTTGCCCGGCACCACGCCGCCGATGAATTCCACCGTCACCGCGCACTGCCCCTGCGCCGCGGCTCGCTTGGCCTCGAGCCCCGCTACGCTGGTCGTGGGAGGGATCGAGTTGAGCGGCATGTCGCAGAGGGTCGTGATCCCGCCCGCCGCGGCGGCCCGGGTGGCGGTGGAAAAGCCCTCCCACTCGGTCCGGCCAGGCTGGTTGACGTGGACATGGGAATCCACCAGCCCCGGCATGACCAGCAAGCTTCCCGCATCGAGCAGCTCGGCGCCGGCGGGGAGATCATCCCAGGGAGCGACGCGGGTTATGCGGCTGCCTTCGATCTGGATCGAGGCGGGGTGGACCCCCTCGGCGGTGACCACCCGCCGGCCCCGGAGGATCACGCGCCCGCGCCCCAGAAGCGGCGCAGCAGGTTGCCGGCCACCTGGCGGCGATAGGCCGCCGAGGAGCGGAGATCGTCGATCGGCGCGATTTCCTTTTCCAGGATGCGCACCACGTCCTCGATATGGGTGCCGGCGGCGAGGGCCGCCTCGGTGGCGCGGGCCCGGACCACGGTGGGCGCCACGCTGCCGAAGGCAATGCTCGGGCTAGGACCCTTGACCCCCGCCATCACGATCTTGGAGATCGCCAGCGCGGCCCGGGTGCCGACCTTGCGGAAGAACTGCTCTCCCTGGACCGGCGGCACCTCGACGGCCACGATCAGCTCGTCGGGACGCAGCACGCTCTTCCGATAGCCGAAGTAGAACTCCGCGAGCGGCACCCGCCGCTCGGCGCCGGCGCTCTGGAGCACCAGCACGGCATCCACCGCGGCGAGCACCGGGAGCGAGTCTCCCGCCGGCGAGCCGTTGGCGATATTCCCGCCCAGGGTGCCGCGATTCTGGATCTGGATGCCGCCGACCAGGCCCGCCGCCTCGACCAGCATCGGGAGCCGGGCCCGCACCAGGGGCGAATGGATCAGCGCGGTGAAGGTAGCCAGGGCGCCGATCACCAGGGTGTCGCCCCGCATCGTGATGGTGCGCAGCTCGTCGAGGGGCCAGATGTCGAGGAACTTCCGCGGCTTCAAGATCCCGAAGTTGAGCTCGACGTAGAGGTCGGTGGTGCCGGCCAGGGGCGTGCGCGGCTCCTGCTTGAGCAGCCGGAGTGCCTGGTCCAGCGTGGTGGCGCGGGTTAAGTCGAGCCCGCTGATCGCGGTCTTCACGGATCCATCCCGCGCCACTTGAGCACCGCGCGATAGATGGCCGGATAGCCGGTGCAGCGGCACAGGTTTCCGGCCAGCGCGGTCTTCACATCGTCGAGGGTCGGGGATTCCGGCAGGGTGAGCGCGGTCATGATCATCCCGGGGGTGCAGATGCCGCACTGAGTCCCCACCTCGCTCATGAACAGCTCCTGGAGCGGATGGTCGCCGCCGAGCCCCTCGATGGTCCGCACCTCGGCGCCGTCCACCTGGGATACCGGCACCAGGCAGGAACACACCGGCGCCCCATCCACCAGGACGGTGCAGGCGCCGCACTCGCCCTCGCCGCAGCCCTCCTTGGTGCCGGTGAGGCCGCACTCCTCGCGCAGCACGTCGAGCAGTCGGGCCATCGGGTGCGCCGACACCTCCCGCGACGCCCCGTTGAGGACGAATCTCACGCGATCGTCGGGGCGAGGGCCAGCAGCTCGGGCGTGGCGGGAATCTCCCGCACGTCGAAACGGAGATGGCGGAGGGCGTTGACCACGGCCGGCGCGGGGCCGTCCATCGGCAGCTCGCCCAGCCCCTTGGCGCCGAACGGGCCGCCGGGGTAGGGATTGTTCAGCATCACCACGTCGATCTCCGGCGTATCCAGCGTGGTGGGAATGGTGTAGTTGGTAAGCTGGGCGTTGGCCATGGCGCCGTTCTTCATCACCACCCGCTCCAGCAGCGCGTAGCCCAGTCCCTGCACGGTGCCGCCCTCGATCTGGCCCCGGGCCAGCGCGGGGTGGATTGGGCGGCCGAATTCCTGGACCGCGGTCAGGCGTACCGGCCGGACCTCGAAGGTGTCGGGATCCACCGTGAGCTCGGCCACGTCGCAGCCCCAGCCGTAGGTGGCGTAGGCGTCGCCCTCGTAGCGGTCGTCGTCCCACCGGATCCAGTCGGGCGGCTGGTACATCCGCTCGACGGTGAGGGCGCCGTGGGTCGCGTAGTACTCGCGCGGCCCTAACCCGCCGAGCTTCTGCTTCATCTCCGCGGCGCACTCCTCCAGGATCTTGCCCACCACCATGCAGGTGCGCGACGCGACCGTCGGGCCGCTGTCGGCCACCAGGGCGGTGTCGGGCTGGGCCACCGCGACATCCTGGTAGGGAATCCCCAGCGCATCGCTGACGATCTGGGCGTGCATGGTGCGGGTGCCCTGGCCGATCTCGGTGCTGCCGACCGCGATCCGCACCCCGGTTGCCGTGAGCACCAGCCGGGCCTTCGACTTCAGGTTCTTCTCTCCGGCGCCGGTGAACCCGGCGCCGTGGTAGAACAGCGCCAGGCCGATGCCCCGGTTGCTGCCCTGGTACTCGGCGCGCTTGCGGGTGAAGTCGGTGCGCCGCACCGCCTCGTCCAGGACCTGGTGCGCGCTGGAGTCCGCCCGCAGGGTCTGGCCGGTGGCGGTGGTGTCGCCGGGCCGGAGCGCGTTGATCCGGCGGATCTCCACCGGGTCCACGCCGAGCGCTTCGGCAATGCGGTCCAGGTGGACCTCGACCGCGAATTCGGTCTGGGGCGCGCCGAAGCCGCGGAAGGCGCCGTTGGGCGGGGTGTTGGTGAACACCGCCCGGCCCCGGATGCTGATGTGGTCGCAGCGGTAGGGCCCGGCGGCGTGGATGCAGCCGCGGGAGAGCACCACCGGGCTCAGGGTGACGTAGGCGCCCCCGTCCAGGATCACCTCCACATCCATGGCCACCAGGCGCCCGTCCCGGGTGACACCGGTGCGGTGCCGCACGATGGAAGGGTGGCGCTTGGTGGTGGCCAGCATGTCCTCGGTGCGGTCATAGATCATCTTGACCGGGCGGCCCGACTTGAGCGCCAGCATCGCGGCGTGGCCGGCCAGCATGGAGGGATACTCCTCCTTGCCGCCGAAACCGCCCCCGGTCTCGGTCTGAATAACCCGCACCGGCCGCTCCGGCCCCAGCAGGCAGCGCACCGCCTTGATCACATAGAAAGGGCACTGCACCGAGCCGTGGATGGTGACGCCGCCGTCCACCGGCTCGGCGATGACCCCATTGGGCTCGATGTAGACGTGCTCCTGGTGGCCGGTGCGATAGGTGCCTTCGATGATCACCTCGGCCCCGGCCAGCGCCGCGGCCGGATCGCCCTTGGTGATGGCGATGGTCTTGAACGACTGGGTGGACTGCTCGGGGTCGAAGAGCGGCGGCTCCTCGTCGTACTCGATCTGGACCTTCGCCGCGTTGAGGGTCTCCTTGTCCTGGTGGGCCAGCAGCAGGATCGGCTCCGCCATGTGGCGGATCTCCCGTTCCACCAGGAAGGGCTGATCCTGGGCGATCAGGTCGACCACGTTGCGGTCGGGCACGTCGCGGTAGTCCACGACGGTGAAGCCTGCAGTATCGAAATCCAGCTTGATCGAGCGGACCCGGCCCCGCGGGATGGTCGAGCGGATGGTCCGGCCGTGCAGCATGCCGGGGAGCACGATGTCGTCGGCGTAGCGCGCGGCGCCGGTGGCCTTGCCGATTCCGTCCTTGCGGGGGACGCTCTTGCCGACGGCGGTCATGGCTCCGAAAGTAGCCACCAGAGCGCCTGCTGTCATTGCGAGGCCGCGGGGTGGCCTCGCAATGACATAGCGGGCGGCTAGTATTGATCCATGCTGCTCTTCGCCCTCCTCCTCCAGGTCTCCCCCGAGCCGCCCCCGACTCCCCCCAAAGGCCCGGTAGTCATCCTGACCGACCGTGCGCTGGACGGGCGGGGCGGAGTGCTCGGCAGCACCCGGATCGTGGTGGAGAACGGGAAGATCGCCCGGCTCGACCCCCGGGCGGTCGGCCCCACCTACGACCTCCGGGGCTACACCGTCCTGCCCGGCTGGATCGATACCCACGTGCATATCGGCTCGCATTTCGCGCGCGACGGCCGGATCGCCACCGACCAGGAGCCCCGGGACGAGGCCACCCTCGGCGCGGCGCTCAACGCCTGGAAGACCCTCATGGCCGGCTTCACCACGGTCCAGAGCGTGGGCGAGGCGGCGGACCGGGCGCTGCGCGACGCGATCCAGCGCGGCGGCCTTCCCGGTCCCCGGATCCTGACCTCGCTCGACCCGATCTTTGGCCGGGGAGACTCCACCGAGACGCCGGACCAGCTCCGCGCCATGGTTCGGGAGCGCGCCGAGCAGGGGGCCGACCTGATCAAGATCTTCTCGTCGAAGAGCCAGCGGGTGGGCGGGGGACCCACGCTCTCCCAGGACCAGCTCGCGATTCTCTGCGGCGAGGCCCGGGCCCGCGGGCTCCGCACCCTGGTGCACGCCTACCGCGAGTCGGTGCGCGCCGCGGCGCTGGCCGGCTGCTCCCAGATCGAGCACGCGACCTACGCCGATTCCTCCGATGTCGCCGTCGTCGCCGCGCAGGGCGCGTATTTCAGCCCCCAGGTCGGCGTAGTGGTGCAGTCCTATCTCGAGAACAAGGCGCGCTACCTGGGCACCGGAAACTACAGCGAAGAGGGGTTCGCGATCATGGAGCGGGACCTGCCGCTCGACTACGCCATCTGCCGGATCGCCGCCCACACGCCGGGGATCAAAATGGTGTTCAGCACCGACGCCACCGCGGGAGCCCACGGGCGCAACGCCGACGAATTCCTCGGCCGGGTGGAGCACTGCGGCCAGAGCCCGATGGCGGCGCTGGTCTCCGCCAATTCACTGGCCGCGGAGTCGCTGGGGCTGGGCAACGAAATCGGGACCCTCGCGCCGGGGTACCAGGCGGACCTCATCGCCCTCGACGGCAATCCGCTGACCGATCTGTCGGCGGTGAAGCGGGTGGTGTTCGTGATGAAGGGCGGCGTGGTATACCGCGCCCCGCGGTGAGAATGATGCTAACATTGCGCCCGCGCCGATCCCTTCACACTGTGGTATGTGCGCCGGTGCCGACGCGGGTGGTGCGATAGACGGACGGTGAGGACAGAGAGGACGGTGAGGACGGACTTGTAGCCACGAAGACGCCGTCGCACATTGTTGACATGCCACGAGCCCCGGCGGCCTTCCTCCTTCTCTCCCTCAGCTCTGCCACCGCCGCGGCGCAGGCCCCGCAGGACGACGGCCGCTGGACCATGCCGGGCAAGGACTACGGCGCCACCCGCTACAGCCGCCTGGCCCAGCTCACCCCGGACAACGTGGCCGGTCTCAAACCGGTCTGGAACTTCTCCACCGGGGTGCTCCGCGGCCACGAGGGCCAGCCGCTAGTGGTGAACAACACCATGTTCGTGGTCACGCCCTACCCGAACGTCCTCTACGCCTTCGATCTCACCCAGCCGTCCTATCCGCTCAAATGGAAGTACCGCCCCGACGTCGACCCCGGCTCGCTCGGCATCGCCTGCTGCGACGCGATCAACCGGGGCGCCTTCTACGCCGAGGGCAAGGTCGTCTACAACACCCTCGATGGGCACACCATCGCGATCGACGCGGCCACCGGACGGGAAGTCTGGAATACGAAGGTGGCCGACATCACCGACGGAGAGACGACGCCGATGGCGCCCTTCGTCGTGAAAGACCGGGTGATCGTCGGGCCCTCGGGCGGCGAATTCGGCATTCACGGCTGGGCCAAGGCGCTCGACTTGAAGACCGGCGCCCTGGTCTGGACCGCCTATAACGAGGGCTCCGACGTCGACCTGCTGGCACGTAAGCCCACCTTCAAGCCGTTTTATGACGCTGGCAGCGACCTGGGGCTCACCAGCTGGCCCACCGACATCTGGAAGAAGGCCGGCGCCCCGGTGTGGGGCTGGTTCTCCTACGATCCCGCGCTCGACCTGGTGTACTACGGCGTCGGCAATCCCGGCCCCTACAATCCCGAGCAGCGCCCCGGCGACAACAAGTGGACCAACAGCGTGCTGGCGCGCCACCCGGGCGACGGCTCGCTGGTGTGGGCCTACCAGTTCACTCCCCACGACAACTGGGACTACGACTCCAACGCCGAGATGATCCTGGCGGATCTCGTGATCGCGGGGAAGCCGAGGAAGGTGCTGGTTCACTTCGACAAGAACGGCTTCGCTTACACCATCGACCGCGCCACCGGACAGGTGCTGGTGGCCGAGCCGTTCGTGAGCCTCAACTGGGCCAGGCGAATCGACCTCGGCACCGGGCGGCCGGTGCTGGATTCCAGCAAGTTCACCGGCGCCAGCAAGGGCAACGTCAAGTACATCTGCCCCAGCCTGGAAGGCGGGAAGAGCCCCGCGTCCCCGGCGGCGTATTCTCCCGCCACCGGTCTCTTCTACCTCGCCACCGTCAATCTCTGCATGGACTACCAGGCCGACGTGCGGGCCCGGATCCGGGGCACCCCGTTCATCGGCGCCAACACCCCCTACGTCGCGGGTCCCGGCGGCAACATGGGCGCCTTCATCGCGTGGGACGCCGCTCGGGGCAAGCGGGTCTGGGAGATCAAGGAGAAGTATCCGGTGTGGAGCGGGGTGGTGGCCACCGCGGGAAACCTGGTGTTCTACGGCACCCTGGACGGCTGGCTCAAGGCGGTCAACGCGAAGACCGGCGCCGTGCTGTGGAAATTCAAGGTCGGCTCGGGGGTCGTGGCCGCGCCGATCACCTTCACCGGCGCCGATGGACGGCAGTACGTGGCGGTCTACGCCGGCATCGGCGGCGACTGGTCCCTGCTCTCGGGAGACCTCCGCGCCGACGATCCCGCCGACGTGCGGGACCCGGCCGACTTCGTCAAGGACCTCGCCCGCTACACCAGCCAGGGCGGCATGATCTGGATCTTCGCCCGGTGAAGGCCGCGGCCGGCGTCCTGCTCCTGGCCACGATCGCTTGCGGCGCCGCACGGGAGCAGGCGGCCCGCCCCGACTCGAGCGCAGCTCCGCTCGCGGTTCGCTACGATCAGCACATTCCGGCCGACGGGAAGCTGCCGCCCGGCGCCACACTCGCCAATCCCTATGCGGGCCGGGCCACCTCGGCCACCGAGGGGGAGAAGCTCTTCGCCTCGATGAATTGCGACGGGTGCCATGGCGGCGGTGCGACCGGCTGGGTAGGGCCGAGCTTGAGCGACGGCCGCTGGATCTACGGCGGGAGCGATGGGGCGGTGTTCCAGTCGATCTTCTACGGCCGGCCCCGCGGCATGCCGGCGTTCGGCGGCGTGCTCCAGCCGGAGATCATCTGGAAGCTGGTGACTTACCTTCGGTCTCTTCCGCTGCCCAAGGCGGTGCCGACCCAGGCCTGGTAGCCTCCGCTCAGAAGCCGATGCGGGTGCCGTGCCCGGTCGCCTTGCCCTCGCCCATCGCCGGCCGCCCCGCGGAATCGAACGGCTGGTAGGTGATGGTCGACTCGAATGACTTCCCGTCGGGCGACAGGCGGATCTGTTCCAGGAATTCCCCGCGGCCGTCGGGTGCCCATCCCTCGCCCGCGATGAGCTGCTCGAATCGGTATGGAGGACGGGTGAGATAGAAGAGATACTTCGCCTCGTACTGGAACGGCGCCACCTCGCGCCACACGCCGTAAGCCGGCGGCACCGGCGGCGCCTCGTCGTAATTGGAGGATTCGGTCAGGGTTCCCCCGGCGTTGAACACGTACATGAACTCCAGGTCCTTGATCGACGCGAACACCCCGCCGCTGAACGCGATCTTCGAGCGCCAGGCGCCCACCAGCGGGGAGAGCGCGGGGGCCGATGCGCAGCCCGCTCCCAGGAGCAGCGCAACCGCGCCCGCCGTCCATCTGGGCATAGGTCCCTCGTTGGAGATGGTTGCGCCTGGTCCGGTCACCCACAGGTTTCCCAGACAACCTATCCCACCCACACGGAGACAACCAATACTCAGTTGGCAATCTGGGGAATCGGTGGGCGGCCGTTCAAAGGCCGAGATATCCGGGGCGGTTCGGGCGCGGAGATGTCGGGCGGCTGTTACGGAGCGGAGCCGTCAGGACTGAGGGGTCGTGAGCCCGGCGCGCCGCATGATCTCGATCGCCTCGGCGCCCGTCAACGTCTCCCGCTCCAGCAGGGCCTCCGCCAGCGCCTCGAGGGCGGGCCGGTTGGTGCGCACGCAGTCGAGCACCGTCGCGTAGGCCGACTCCAGGATGGCGCGGACGTCGGCGTCCATCCGGCCGTGGGTGTCGCCGCTCACCGGGCCGGAATCGGGATCGAAGGTGATCAGCCCGGTGGACACCCCCATCCCCAGCCGGTAGACCATCTGCTTGGCCACCCGGGTGGTGTGGGTGAGGTCGCTCGCGGCGCCGCTGGTGATCATGTCGCTGCCGAACATCACCTCTTCGGCCGCGCGTCCGCCCAGGCCCTTCAGGATCTGGCCTTCGAGGTAGGCCCGGGAGTGGACGTGGGCCTCGTGGTCCGGCTGGAAGAAGGCCACGCCCATGGCCCGGCCGCGGGGCTGAATGGTGACCTTGTGCAGCGGGTCCGCGGCGCAGAAGACCACCCCGGCCAGCGCGTGCCCGGCCTCGTGCAGCGCCACCAGCCGGCGCTCATGGTCGGTCACCGCCAGTCCTTCCTGGGCCCGTCCCAGCAGCACCCGGTCCCGCGCCTCCTCGATATGGCCCCAGTCGACCGTGCGGCTCCCGGTCTTGACCGCGAGGATCGCCGCCTCGTTGATGAGGCTGGCCAGGTCGGCGCCGCTGGTGCCGGTCATCAGACGCGCCAGGCGTGTCAAATCGACATCGGGATCGAGCGGAACGCCGCGGTCCCGGACGTGGAGCGCGAGGATCTCTTCCCGCTCGGAAACCGTCGGCAGGCCCACCGTGACGCTGCGGTCGAAGCGGCCCTTGCGGAGCAGCGCGGCGTCCAGGTCTCCGGCACGGTTGGTGGCCCCCACCACCACGACGCCAACGCTGGGATCGAATCCGTCCAGCTCCACCAGGAACTGGTTCAGGGTCCGGTCATCCTCGTTGTGCCCCTGCTCCCGGCCCCGGCGCCCGCCCAGGGTGTCGATCTCGTCGATGAAGATGACCGCGCCGCCGGCCTTCCGGGCCTTCTTGAACAGGGCCTTGATCCGCTGCACCCCCTGGCCGACGTAGGTGCCGGTGAAATCGCTGCCGGCGGCTACGAAGCAGGGAACCCCCGCCTCTCCCGCCAGCGCCCGGGCCATCAGCGTCTTGCCGGTGCCGGGAGGTCCCTCCAGCAGGAGGCCCTTGGGAATCCGGGCGCCCATCGCCGCGAATCGTTGCGGCTCCTTCAGGAACCCCACGATCTCCCGGAGATCTGCAATGGCCCCCGTGTTTCCCGCGACATCCTGGAAGGTGATGGTGGTGCCGGCCTTGAATCCGGTGTCCGCGCCTCCCCCCGCCGAGCCCAGTTGCCGCCGGACCAGCACCCCCATGACCGTGAGTGCCGCGAGGGAGACCAGGACGCCGAGGATGACGCCGAGGTCGAGCGGCTTGGGCAGGAAGCTCACGCCCACGCCAGCCGTCGTGGCCGCGCCGACCAGGGGCGAGACATCGGTCGCGGGGTAGACGATCCGGACCTGTTTCGCTCCATTCCCCCCGGACAGCCAGGCGCGAACATCAGTGCCGGCGTTGACTTGAATCGAGTCCACCCGGTGCTGCTGGATGGCGGAAAGCAGCGCACCGTAGGACACGGTGAGCGGCGCCGGCGCGCGGGAGCGGGTTAGGGCGAACGTCACCAGCCCCAGGACCGCCAGCAGGCTGGCCCCGATCATGAAAGCGGGGAACCCAAACCGCCGGAAGACCCGCGTGAATACGGAGAAGAATCCGTCCATACGAGCAAGCTGTTGCAGGTACCATGCCTGCTCGGCGCCTGAGCGCTACATTAGAAATCGATGACCACCCGATCCCACCACGTCACCCTGCTCTCCCCGGATGCGCAACGGCCGAGCGCCGGCGGCCTGTCCGGGTCGCTCCCCCCCGATCTCCTGGAACAGGTGCGGAAACGGGTCGGCATTCTGGCCCTGCTCCTGGCCGCGGCCTTCGCCTTCGATCCGGTCTTCTACTACGTGGCCCTGGCCGTCCTCCGGCTGACCGGCGGCAACCCGATCGAGGCAGGACTGGGTGCGGCCGGGTTCCGAAACGTGAGCGGCATTGCCGCCCTGGCGTCGATCGCACTGTGGCGCGCCGCGCGCAGTCCGAGGATCTCCGCCGCCCGGCTCCACACCATCGGGCTGATCTACGAAGTGGCCATCTGTCTCACCATGGGGATCCTCGCGCACTGGCAGTTCTACCTCCAGTATCACATCCTCCCCACCCTGACCTGGATCCCGGCCGTCGTCATCCTCTTCCCGCTCCTCCTTCCCGGTCCTCCCCGGCGGATGCTGGTGGCGGCCATCACCGCGGGCGCGATGGCCCCGCTGTCGATTGTCCTGCTCCAGCTGTTGGGAAAGATCGACCTCCGCGCGACCCCGGAGGCATACCTCCCCTCGATCGTCGGCTCGGCCTTCGCGGTCGTCTTTGCGTGGATGGGGGCGAAGGTGATATACGGGCTGGGACGCGAGGTCGCGGTAGCGCGCGAGCTGGGGAGCTATCAGCTCGAGGAACGGCTGGGGCAGGGAGGAATGGGCGAGGTCTGGCGGGCCCGCCATCGGCTGCTGGCCCGGCCGGCCGCCATCAAGCTGATCCGGCCGACGCTCGCCGCGTCACCCGAAGTCTTGCAGCGGTTCGAGCGGGAGGCCCAGGTCATCGCCGGGCTCCGCTCGCCCCACACCGTCAACCTGTTCGACTTCGGCGTCGCGACCGATGGCGCCTTCTACTACGTCATGGAGCTGCTGGACGGCCTCGACGCCGACCGCCTGGTGCGGCGGTTCGGGCCCCAGCCGGCCGATCGGGTCGTGTACCTGCTGCGGCAGGTCTGCCACTCGCTCTCCGAGGCCGAGTCGCTCGGGCTGGTCCACCGCGACATCAAGCCCGCCAACATCTTCCTGTGCCGCTACGGAGAGGAGCACGACTTCGTCAAGGTGCTGGACTTCGGCATCGTGAAGACCCTGGGAGACCGGCCCGACGCCCGTCCCGGCCTGACCCGCGAGAACACCATCACCGGATCTCCGCACTTCATGGCGCCCGAGCAGGCGATGGGGGAAGCCACGGTGGACCGGCGGGCCGACATCTACGCCACCGGATGCGTGGCCTACTGGTTGCTGACCGGGCGTACGCTCTTCGAGACCGAATCACCGATGGGCCAGCTGGTCCATCACGCCAACACACCACCCGCCGCACCCTCGACCCACACCAGCAACCCGATTCCCGGCGGCCTCGAGCGGCTCGTGATGGAGTGCCTCGCCAAGGATCCCGCCGCCCGGCCTCAATCGGCGCGGGAACTCTCCCGGCGCCTCGCACAAATCTCCGGCGCCGAGGTATGGACCGAGGAACGGGCCCAGAGCTGGTGGCAGGAAAACCTGCCCTGAGCGCGCGTCTCCCTCCCCGTCATCCCCCGCGCGCGCTAGCTTGGGGTGTCCCCCGACATTCCATCCGGAGCACCCCATGCGCATGTCCCTGCGATTCGCGTTCGCGCTCGTCGCCACCGGCCGGTTGCTCTCGCCGACCCTCGGCTCCGCCCAGCAGCCCGCCGGCCCCCGCGCCGAGCTCCTCGATTCCCTCCGCTGGCGATTCATCGGCCCCGAGGGAAACCGGTTCAGCGCGGTGACCGGCGTCCCGGGGAACACCCGGGTCTACTATGCCGGGGCCGCCTCCGGGGGCGTCTACAAGACCACCGACGGCGGGGTGCACTGGGCCTCGGTCTTCGACGACCAGCCGGTGCAGTCCATCGGCTCCCTGGCCGTGGCGCAGAGCGACCCCAACATCGTCTGGGCCGGCACCGGCGAGGGTCACATCCGGAGCCACGTCTCGGTAGGGCAGGGCGTCTACAAGTCGATGGACGCGGGAGTGACCTGGAAGCTGATGGGGCTCGAGAAGACCGGCCGGATCCCCCGCACCATCATCCACCCCGCCAACCCCGACATCGTATTCGTCTGCGCCCTCGGCCATGCCTATGGCGACCAGCCCGAGCGCGGCGTCTACCGCACCACCGACGGCGGGGCCACCTGGACCCAGGTGCTCTTCGTGGATCAGAAGACCGGCTGCTCCGACCTCGCCATTGATCCCTCGAATCCGCGGGTGCTCTTCGCCGGGATGTGGCAGTTCGAGATCCACACCTGGGGCCGGCGCAGCGGCGGGCCGGGAAGCGGCCTCTTCGTGTCGCGGGACGGCGGCGCCACCTGGACCCGGCTCAGCGGCAACGGGTTGCCGGCCAGCCCGGTCGGCAAGGTCGCGGTGGCGATCGCGCGGTCCAACCCGCAGCGGGTCTTCGCGATGATCGAGACCGGAGACGGGATTCCCTGGGAAGGACAGCCGACCGGCACCGGCCAGCTCTGGCGCTCGGAGGACGGCGGCCGCAAGTGGGCGATGATCAACCGGGACCGCAACGTCATGGGCCGGGCCCACTACTACTCCCGCATGGCGGTGGCGCCCGACGACGAGGACGAGGCCTACTTCCTCACCGCGTCCTACTCCAAGACCATCGACGGCGGCGCCACCCTGGTCACCCAGAACGGAGACCGCGCCCCCGGCGGAGACCACCACGACATCTGGATCGACCCGACCAATGCCGACCGCATGATCGTGGCCCACGACCAGGGGCTCTCGATCACCGAGAACCGGGGACGCACCTGGTTCCGCCAGCGGCTGACCAACGCGCAGATCTACCACGTCACCGTCGACAACCAGGTTCCCTACAACGTCTTCGGCAACAAGCAGGACGAGCCCAGCTACCGCGGCCCCAGCAACAGCCGGGTCGCCGGCGGCCGGAGCGCGGGGATCTCCCGGGGGATGTGGCATTCCGTGGGCGGCGGCGAGAGTGGCTGGGCCACACCCGACCCCACCGATCCCAACGTCATCTGGTCCACCGCGTCGGGGTCCGGCATGGTGGGCGGCATCGTGGTCCGGTTCGAGGAAACCCGGCGGCAGTTCCGCAACGTGGAGGTGTGGCCCCAGCAGTCCAACGGCCCGGCCGAGGGCGTGAAGTACCGCTTCGTCTGGGATGCGCCGCTCCACATCTCGCCCCACGACCACAACACCATCTATGTCGGGAGCCAGCACATCCACCGGACCCAGGACGGCGGCCAGAGCTGGCAAGTCATCAGCCCCGACCTGACCCTCAACGACAAGAGCCACATGGGGAGCTCGGGCGGCCTGACCCCCGACAACATCGGCGTCGAATACGCCGGCGTGGTCTATTCGATCGCCGAATCCCCCAGGGAAAAGGGACTCATCTGGGCCGGCACCAACGACGGACAGGTGCAGCTCACCCGGGACGCCGGCGCCAGCTGGACCAACCTCACGAAGAACCTGCCCCTGCTCCCCGCCTGGGGCTCGGTCCGCAGCATCGCGCCGTCCCGGTACGATGCCGCCACCGCCTATCTGACGGTGGACGCCCACCAGGAGAACAACCGCGACCCCTGGGTCTACCGGACCGGCGACTACGGCAAGACCTGGCGGCTCATCGTCACCGGGCTGCCCAAGAACATGCTGAGCTACGCCAAGGTCATCTATGAAGACCCGGTGCGCCGCGGCCTGCTCTACCTCGGCACCGAGAACTCCATCTACGTCTCGTTCAACGCGGGGGACAGCTGGCTGCCGCTCCAGGCCAACCTGCCCCACGCGCCGGTGTCGGGCATCGTGGTGCAGGAGCACTTCAACGACCTGGTCATCTCGACCTACGGCCGGGGCTTCTGGATCATGGACGACGTCACCCCGCTCCAGCAGCTCACCGACGCCGCCGTGGCCGAGGGCGCCCACCTGTTCGCGCCCCGGGCGGCCTACCGCTTTCGGCCGATCACCGCGCCGTCCACCAGCTACGACGACCCGACCGCCGGCAGCGATCCCGAATACGGCGCCGCGATCAACTATCTGCTGACCGCGCCGGCCAAGGCGCCGCCGGTCGTGGCGATCCTGGACGCCGGCGGGCAGGTGGTCCGCTCCATCACCGGTTCCAGCGCCGCGGGACTCAACCGGGTGTACTGGGATCTCCGCGGCACGCCCAGCGCGGAGGTGCGGCTGTTGACCTCGCCGATGTATGCCCCCCACATCCGGCCCGGGCCGGACGGCCGGGTCGCGCCGGGCACCAACCGGCTCTCTATCCTGTATCCGCCGGGAACCTACACGGTGCGGCTCACGGTGGACGGCGCAACCCGGACCCAGCCGCTCACCGTGCTCAAGGATCCCAATTCCGGGGGCAGCGAGGCCGATATCGCGGCGCAGGTCCAGGTGGCCGGCGCCCTGCGGGACGACCTGAACACCGCCGCCTCCGCGGTCAACCGGATCGAATTGGCCCGGCTGCAGCTCGAGGCGCTGCCCCGGCTGGCCGGCGACCCGGGCGTTCGCGCCGCGGCCGCCGCCATGAATCAGAAGCTGATCGACTTCGAGATGAACCTGGTCGACCTCCGGCAGACCGGCGCGGGGCAGGATGGGGTCCGGTTCGCCGCCAGGCTGATCTCCAAGCTCGGCTACCTGGCCAACGGACTCACCGGGGGAGACTTCAAGCCCACCAGCCAGCAGCTCGAGGTGCAGCAGATTCTGGCGGAGGAGCTGCGGGGCTACCTGCGGACCCTGGACGGCCTCATGACCACCGACCTCGGCGCCCTGAACGAGCAGCTCAGGAGCAAGGGCCTGCCGATCGTGACCGATCGGGCCACCGCGCCGCGGCTGGTGCCGTGACGGCCTTCACCGGCTCCCGCTCACGATCAGGACGATCGCGGTCAGGGCGCATCCGACCCCGGCGATCTGCCAGAGGTTGAGGCGCTCGCCCAGGCCGATCCGCGCCAGCAGGACCGTGCTGGCGGGATAGAGCGATGTCAGCGTCACGACGATGGTGAGCGGGCCCAGCCGGGCGGCCAGGATATAGAGGGCGTTGGCGAGCATGTCGATGGCGCCGCACAGCACGGTGAGCCGGACGACGCCCGCCGGCATCCGAACCGGGATTCGGCCGGCCACCACGATCGCTCCGAACAGTGTCGTCGAGACCACCCGGGCCATGAGCAGCGGCCACATGCCCGCTTCGGAACGGGTCTGCGCGAACGTCAGGAAGAAAAGGCCGATCAGCACCCCCGAGGCGAGCGCGGTGCCCACCACCGGGCCGAGCCGGCGCGCGGCCAGCGCCGCGGTCTGCAGGCTCACCAGGACAATGGAAACGATTCCCAGCGCGATGCCCCCCACGGCCAGCGCCGTAGGCCGCTCACCCTGCAGCACCGCGACCGCCACCGGAATGGCCACGGCGCAGACCGCGGTGGTCGGCGCCACCACCGCCATGCTGCCGATGGCCAGGGCGCGATACAACAGGGCCACGCCGAGGCCTCCCGTGGCGCCCGCGGCCGCGCCCCACCACAGGTCGGGCCGCGAGGGGTGGGCCTGGGGCAACAGCGGCAGGCACAGGGCGATCAGCACCAGCCCGGTGGCCTGGGACAGCAGGACCACCGGGCGGGCCGCGGCGCGCCGGGTGGCCAGGCCACCGGTGAAGTCGCCGGCGCCGTAGACCAGCGCCGAGCCGATGGCGAGGAGAGAGGCCGTCATGCGCGGGATGTAGAATAACACTCCGGGCCGCCGACCGGACCATTATTGATATATTTAGCTAATCGGCTAAATTACTCCCATGTCGTCCCGCAACGGCGCCTTCCGCGCGCTGGCCGATCCCACCCGGCGCAGGATCCTCGAGCTGCTGGCGCGGCGGGACCTCACCGCCGGCGAGATCGCCGAGGAGTTTCCCATCGCCTTTGCCTCGGTGTCCCGCCACCTGTCGCTGCTCAAGGAGGCCGGCTTGGTGGACGCCGAGCGGGAGGGCCAGTTCATCCGCTACCGGCTCAACACCACGGTCTACCAGGAGGTCATCCGGTACCTCATGAAGGTCCTGGGGAAGGGAGGCGGCCATGCCTAACCGCTGGCTCGGCATCGCGGCGCTCCTGGTGGCGGCGCTCGGGTCCGCGGTCCTCTGGTCCCGGCCGCCGCCAGACCTGGTCGGGGAACGCGCGAACCCGACGGACCGGGACTAGAGCGTGTCTCATAAATGGCGAAGCAGGATCGTGATGCACGCGAGCTGGACGAACCCGAAGAAGTTGGCGGCGCGGCGTTCGTAACGGGTCACCAGGCGGCGGCATTGC
>JBGPLG010000028.1:0-43600 GCA_041486305.1 Gemmatimonadota bacterium | reverse complement strand
CGAGTTCATCCAGCTGATCGCCTCGCACCCGCTGGACTTCGCGCCAGGGGACCAGTGGTCCTACACCAACAGCGCGTTTCCATTGCTGGGCCTGATCATCGAGAAGGCATCCGGAGTGTCGTACGAGGGGTTCGTCCGGGAACGGATCATCAGTCCTGCGGTGATGACCGAGACCCGGTTCAAGCACGCCGGTGAGGTGGTGCCGAACCGGGCCGCGGGTTATGTGGATTCGGGCGGAGTCTTTCGCAACGGGGAGCCGCTGCGCCCGTCCGTTCTCGCGCCCAACGGAGGCATCCTGAGCACCGCCACCGACCTGGCGAAGTGGGGCATCGCCCTGGGCAAGGGCGGCATCGTCCCGCCGGCCCGATTCACCACCATGACCACCCCGGTCGTGCTGAACGACGGGCGCCGATTCAGCGCCGGGATGGCGTGGTTCATGGATACCGTTCGGGGCCACCGGTTCGTGTTGCACAACGGCAGCACCGTCGCGGGGTTTTCGTCGGTCGTCTACCGGTTTCCCGACGACCGGCTGTTCGTCGTCGTGCTCCTGAACATCGACTGGGGCGCCCTGGTCAACCAGCTGGCCACCGGAATCGCCGGGCTGGTGATTCCGGGTCTGTCCCTGCGCGCGCTCCCCGAGCGTCCCGAGCCGGACCCGGCCCTGGCCCGGCGGTTTCTCGCCCTGCTGGCGGCCGTGGCCGAGCAGCGGGACGACGACCTCCTGGCTTCGAGCCTCCGCAATCCTCCCGGGCCGCCCCGAACCACTCCATCCTTCGGCTTCAACGGTGGGGTCGACCGGTTCGCGTTCCTGGAGCGGGAGGATCACGGCCCCCAGGGGATGGAACGGTTCGGTCTCGTGGTCCGCTGGACCTATCGCTACAAGTTGGTGAGCGGGGAACGGGTGATCTACTACACCTTCGAGCTCACGTCCGACGGGAAGGTGGCGCGGTTCCGCCCGGAGGAGGATTGATCGTGCGGCCCGGATGTGCGAACCGGCACCGCCCCAAGACTCCCTTCGCGCGCTACGTCGCCCTCGGCGACAGCTCGACTGAAGGGCTCGACGATCCCGATGGAGCGGGAGGGTTTCGGGGCTGGTCCACCCGGCTGGCCGAGCGCATCGCGGGCGGCCAGGGCGGCCTGCTCTACGCCAACCTCGCGGTGCGGGGCTACACGACCCGGCAGATTCTCGAGACCCAGCTCGAGCCCGCGCTCACGATGCGCCCCGACCTGGTGACCCTGTTCTCGGGAACCAACGATGTGGTGCGCCGGCGGTTCGATGCGGGAGAGGTGGGAAACGATGTCGAGGTCATGCAGCGGGCCCTGATCGGGCAGGGGGCCACGCTCCTCACCTTCACGCTGCCCGATCTGAGCACGATGATGCCCGCGGCACGCTGGCTGGCCCCCCGGGTGGATCTGCTCAACCAGGCGTTGCGGGAGGTATCGGCCCGGAGCGGCGCGGTGCTGGTGGATCTGGCCTCCTATCCGGTCGCCTGTGACCCGCGGCTCTGGAGCGAAGACCGGCTCCACGCCAACGCCCTGGGGCACCAGAGGATCGCCGCGGCCTTTTCCGACGCGCTCGGACTGCCAGGCGCCGACGGGTCCTGGTCCGACCCGCTTCCTCCCTCTCCGCCTCCCTCGTTCTCCGCCCGGGTCTGGTCCGACCTGCGATGGTCCGGGCAGCATCTCCTGCCCTGGATCTGGCGGCAAATGAAAGGGCGAAGCCTGGGGGATGGCCGGAGCGCCACCCGTCCCAAGCTTCGCCCGGTGTAGGCCAGCGCTTAGTTGCCGCCGACTTTCTTCATCTTCACCAGGATCGCGCCGCCCTCGTGCCCGGAGCCGAACCGTCCCGAGGCTTCGGTACCGCCCATGTAGCGGATCTCGACGATATCGGCCACGCGCACGTTCTTCAACTCGTCCACGTTTTCCTGCTTGATCTCGTCGAAATACAGCACCGGCATCAGCGAGGCGCTGGCGCCGCCGGACGACCCGCCGTAGGGGCTGCTGCCCCCCGAGCTGCCGGTCTCCATCCCGGTTGGCTTGTCGCCGCCGCTTCCCGAGGAGCCGCTGCCCGACTCGCCGCTGCCGTGGAGGCTCTTCGGGGTGAGATCGGTCGTGGGGCGGTCGCCCCGGTAGGCCCCGGTGGCCGACATGCTCCCCCGGGCCCGGGTCGGCTTCAGGAAATTGGGCCGCAGGAGCTTGACCGCGTCGTACGCGTTGACGATGTCCGGCCGCTCCGCGATCTCATCGGCGGTGAGCACGTACTTGTCCCGCTTCACCTTCACGGCGGGCTTGATTTCGACTTCCTGGGCGCCGACCGGAGCGACGAGGACGACGGTAACGGCGGCGACAAGCGCGAGCGAGCACCAACGGGAGATGCGCATGGATCCTCCTGGATCTTGAGCCTGATGGAACGTACCACCCGTGCCGGAAGTGGTCAACGAAAGACGCCTCACCCCAGGTCGGAGGCCCGAATCGGCAGGCGCCGGATCCGCTTGCCGGTGGCCGCGAAGAGGGCGTTCACGATGGCTGGCGCGGCCGGCGGCACCGGCGGCTCGCCGATGCCGAAGGGTTGCGCGCCATGACTCGGCACGATGTGGATCTCGATGACCGGAGTTTCGCTCATCCGGGCCACCGGAAAGTCGACGTAGCCGCTTTGCTCCACCTGGCCGTCCTTGAAGGTGATCTCGCCCTTGAGGTTCGAGAGCGCCCATAGCACGGCTCCCTCGACCTGCTGCTCGATCCCCAGCGGATTGATCACCACGCCGCAGTCAACCGCGCAGACCATGCGGTGCACCGTGAACGGCAGGTAGCCGGCCCGCGGCGCCCTGGGCACCGAGACCTCCGCCACGTAGGCGATGTGGGTCTCTCCATCGTAGACATTGCAGGCCACCCCGCGGCCGCGTCCCGCGGGCACCGGCGTGTCCCACGCCGAGCGGCTTCGCACCAGCTCGAGCACCCGCCGCAACCTGGTCCGGTCGATGCTGAGGCCGCCGGCCTGGACCATCTCCGGGCCGTCCAGCATCGCGAGCCGGAAGGCGATGGGATCCTGGCCCGCCGCGTGGGCCATCTCGTCCATGAAGCACTCGCGCGCGAAGGTCGACGACGGCGAATACACCGAGCGCCACGGCCCGATCCGCACCGGCACGTCCACCCGCACGTAGGACGTCTCGATGGCGGGGAACCGATAGGGAATGTCGTAGACTCCCCACGACGAATCCTGGAAGTAAGCCACCGGGTCGCGCAGGTCCTCGGCGGTCGGTGGCCCGCCGAGATTGTGGAGTGACGCCGCCTTCTTGTGTTTCCACGCCACGCCGCGGCCGGCGCCATCCAGTGCGCCGAGCATCTGGTGCACCGAGGCGTTCTGAAAGTGGCCGTGACGCATGTCGTCTTCGCGGGTCCAGAGCAGCTGCACCGGCCCCTTGATGGCTCGAGACAGCTCGGCCGCTTCGAGCGCGTAGTCCACACCCAGCCGGCGACCGAATCCGCCCCCGATCAGGGTGGGCGTAACCCGGACGCTGCGCTCCGGCAGCCCGAGCAGGCCCGCCACCTCGGTCTGAACCCGGTTGGGCGCCTGGGTCGGAACCCACAGCTCGCAGCGGCCCTCCTGCGCGTGGGCCACGCAGTTCATCGGCTCGACCGGGGCGTGGGCCTCGAAGGGATAGTAGTAGCGGGCCTCCAGGACTCTCGCGCCGGCCAGCGCCGGCGCGACGCTTCCCTCCTGCCGGGTTACTACTCCGGTCTCACCGAGGGCCCGCTCCAGCGCGCGCCAATGGCTCTCCGAGCCGAAGCTCCGGTCGGGACTGTCGGTCCAGCGCGCGATCAGCGCCCGGCGTCCCTTGAGCGCGGCCCAGGTATGCTCCGCCACGACGGCGACGCCGCCGGACAGCTCCACCACGGCCTTCACTCCGTGCACGGCGAGCGCCGGGGCCTGGTCGAAGCCCCCGAGCTTCCCGCCCACGATCGGTGGCCGCAGGAGCGAGGCGAACAGCATTCCGGGCACCCGGGTGTCGATCCCGTAGCGCGCCGCCCCGCGGACGATCTGCGGGCCATCCAGGCGCTTCATGCGGGTGCCGATCAGCCGCCGGCCCGCCTCCGGCTTGAGCGGCGGGGCCGTGGGTACCGACAGCGCCGCCGCGTCTGCCACCAGCTCGCCGTATCGAGCGGTCCTGCCGCTGGCCTGGTGTACCACGATCCCGTTCTCGGCGCGGCAGCTCGATGCCTCGACGCCCCACCGCGCGGCCGCGGCGGCAAGGAGCATCGCCCGAGCGGCGGCCGCCGCCAGGCGCAGGGTGCGCCAGCTCCCGCCGATGCTCCAGCTCCCGCCGGTGTTGAGCCCGGTGAAGCCCGGCCCCGGCTCGGCCTGGGCCAGTTGCACCCGGCTCCAGTCGGCGTCCAATTCGTCGGCCAGGATCATGGCCAGCGAGGTGCGGACTCCCTGTCCCATCTCCTGTTTGCCGATCAAAAGCGTCGTGATGCCGCGCTCGTCGATTGCCAGCCATTGGCTGGGCGAGAACCGCGCGGTCGGCCGGGCGACCCGGAAGATCCCGCCGCTACGGCGGATACCCAGGACCAGCGATGATCCGCCCACCGCGCCGAGCTTGAGGAATTCGCGCCGGCTGCTCATCCCGGGCTTCCTTCCCGGGCCGCGCGGTGAATGGCCCGGCGCATTCGCGACCAGGTTCCGCAGCGGCACACCATGGGGTCGAAGACGGCGTCGATGTCCGCGTCGGACGGCCGCGGGTTGGCCCGGAGCAGCGCCGTGGCGGTCAGGATCATTCCCGCCTGGCAATAGCCGCATTGCGCGACGTCTTCCTCGATCCAGGCCCGCTGGCAAGGGTGGTTCCCATCCTCGGACAACCCCTCGATGGTGGTAAAGCTCTTGCCCGCGGCGGCGGCGGCGGGGAGCTGGCAGGAGCGCACCGCGACGTTTCCCAGCAGGACCGTGCAGGCGCCACAGGCGCCGACCCCGCAGCCGAACTTGGTGCCGGTGAGGCCGAGGCGGTCGCGCAGGATCCAGAGCAGCGGGGTGTCGGGATCGGCTTCAACCACATGGCGCTGCCGATTGACCACCAGCGTGATTGCGGGAGCGGGGGAGCTTGCCATAGATCGGCCGATCGGGAAGGGAAGACCGTCACGAACCTGACGCGGGACCCGGCGGCGGAGTTTCCGTTGGTTCCCCGCCATCACACCACGAATCCACCAGGGCCCCGAAGACCAGTACCACCGTGGTCAGACGCATGGGAGCCTCTCGGATGGTGCGGAGCGGTTCCTACGGTGAGATCGCCGGAAGGATGTACTGGTAGAGAAGACCTACCGGCAGGTCGAACTGGGGTGTGTTCGACGTGACCGCGATGACCATGTCGTACCGCGGAATCACGAAGATGAACTGGCCCTGGGCGCCGGCGGCCGTGTAAATGGTGGCGCGCGGATCGCCGGTGGGGCCTCGCCCGTCGAGCGGCAACAGCCACCAGAGGTAACCATAGTCCACCGGATAGCCGGCGAAGGTCCGGGGCCGGGTCACCCACGGCGTGAGCGAGGCCTCGAGCCACTGGGCCGGAACGACCTGCTGGGTGTTCCAGCGGCCCGCCCGCAGCACCAGGTATCCGAGGCGCGCCATGTCCACCGCCCTGAGATTGAGGCCGCCGCCCATGTGGGGCAGCCCGTTCGGCCCGCCCTTGAACCAGGTGGCCGGCCCCGCGCCGATCGGGTCGAAGAGGTTCCGCCGCGCGAACTCGTCCGCCGCGAGCCCGGTGCTGTTGTAGATCACGCCGCCCAGCACGATCACGCCCCCGCTGTTGTACTCGAACCGGGTCCCCGGCGCCTCCCGCATCGGCCAGTCGAGAAAGAACCGGAGCCACTCGCTCCGAACCGCGTTGAGCTGTTGCAGCGGCGAGCCCTCGTAGGGATCCTCGCTCCAGTCGAGGCCGGTGCGCATGGTCAGGATGTCGCGCAGGGTCATCGCCTGCTTTCGCGCATCCAGGTTGTGCAGGTCGGAGTACTCGGGAAAGAAGCCGGTGACCGGGCGGGTCACGTCGGGCACCGCGCCCTGACCGATCGCGATGCCGAGGAGCAGCGAGGTGACGCTCTTGGTGACCGACTGCAGCGTATGGACTGCTTCCCGACTGGAGCCGTTGAAGTACTCCTCCACGGCCAGGTATCCCTGACCCACGATGACCAGGGAATGGACTCCCGGGATCCGGTTGTCCCTGAGCCGGGCGACCAGGTCGTCCATGCGCTTCCCGTCGATGCCGACCTGATCGGGGGCCGCGCGGCGCCAGTCGGCGCCGGGCCAGTAGCTCGCGCCGTCCTGCGGCACCGGTTCCACCGGTGTCGCGCAGGCGAACAGGGCCGCCAGCACGAACAGCGTATTAGTGTTCATTCCATGACGTCGCCTCCGCGCCCCATCACCGTGCTGGTCGTTGACGACGAGCCTCCCGCGCGCATCGGGCTGGCCCGGCTGGTGGCGCGGCGCGAGGGGTTCACCGTAGTCGGCGAATGCGGTGACGGCGGCTCCGCCATCCGCGCGATCCGCGACCTCAAGCCGGACCTGGTGCTCCTCGACGTGCAGATGCGGCCTCCGGACGGCTTCGGGGTGGTGCGGGCCATCGGGCCGGAGAAGATGCCGGCGGTGATCTTCGTCACCGCCCACGATCGATTTGCCGTGGCCGCCTTCGAGACTCATGCGCTGGATTACCTGCTCAAGCCGTTCAGCGAGCGGCGAATCGACGAGGCGCTGCGCCGGGCCCGCGATCACTTCGAATCCCGCCGCATGAGCGACCTGGGCCAACGCCTCCTCGGCCTGCTGGGCGGCTCGCCGGGAGGCGCGCCGCCCGCGGCGGACCAGGATCGCATCGTCATCCGCAGCACCGGCAAAACCGAGGTGGTGCCGGTGGCGGAGGTGCTGCGGGTCGAGGCCGCGGGCTACTGCGTTCGGCTGCATACCCGTCAGCGGGTGTTCGTGCATCGCGAGTCCATGCGCTCGCTCGAGGCGCGATTGCCGGCGAGTCGATTCGTCCGGGTGCACCGCTCGACGCTGGTCAACCGGGACCTGATCCGGGAAGCCCGGGTGACCCGGAGCGGAGAGCACGAGCTGGTGCTGCAGGATGGCACCCGGCTGCAGGTGAGCCGCAGCCGCTGGGGCGATGTGAGCCGGATCCTCACCGCATGGGAATCCCGCCGCTAAGATCTCAGCGCTTGATCCAGGCCGTGCCATCGAATTCCCAGGTATCCGCGAAGTCCGGGACCCCCTGCGTCACCTCGCCGCCGAAGAGGACCACGCGATCGCGGTCCCGGTCGTAGGCCATCGCGGCGTTGGTCCGGAAGTCCGGCTGGGATCCCGCCAGCTTCAACCACGACGCGCCGTCCCAGCGCCAGGTTTCCGGCCTGGTGCCCTGAGTGGTCGGCGTGCCGCCGCAGGTGCCGGAATAGAAGAACAGGCCGCCCCGCACCGGACCGAGCGACACCAGCTGGGCCGGAGGCGGAACGCAGCCGGGACCGGCCGCGGCAGTGCGGGTGAGCGCCACGCCGTTCCAGGCGTCGACCACGACGGTCGAAGTTCCCGCGATGATGCCGATCAGGCTGAGCGCGCCGGCCTTCTCGTCATAACCCGCGGCCAGCGCGATGATGTCGGGCCCCGACGACGCGGGTTGCGGGGTCCAGGTGGTTCCGTCCCATTCCCAGATATCCCGGAGCTGGGTGCTGGTGCCGGTGAAGCCGCCATAGAGCACCACCCGCTGCCTGGCGCGGTCGTACGCCATCGACTGGTGGACCCGGGCCGCGGGGCCCGCAGTGGCGCGCCGGGTCCAGCCGCTGCCGTCCCATTCCCAGGTGTCGTTCAGCACCGTGATGTTGGGGAACACCCCGGTCTGGCCGCCGTAGAGCACCACCCGCTGCCGGCCGGCGTCGTAGGTCACCGACGCGAGGTAGCGTGGCGAGGGGCCGGTGGTGGCAATCCGGCGCCACACCTGGCCGTCCCAGGTCCAGGTGGAGTTGCGATCTCCCGAGGGGAGGTCACCCTCGGTCCCGGTGCCGCCGAACAGCAGCAGCTGGTGCCGAGCCTCGTCGTACACCATGGAGTGGCCATGGCGCGCGGTGAGGGTAACCGCGGGGTTCGGGCCGGTGCCGCTGCCGCACGCCGGAACCGCGAACCCGAGCAGGAACAGGGACAATGCGAGACGCGCTGGACCCATGAGTGATTCCTCTCGAGGAGTGCCGGTCGGAGGCAGTATCGGGTCACCGGAATGCGGTGGACAACCGGTCCGCGGCGAGTGGCGGGAGCGGTGCGGCCAACCGCCCATTCGGTGCTGCGCGCCGGCCGGCTCTCTCCCGGCGGGCGCAAAGCCATTAACATGTCGGGCATGCGATCCGTGAAATGGAAGGCCCACCTGGGTCCGCTCCTCGTCATCGCGGCGAGCGTCCCGGTCTTCGCGTTGGTCGAGGCGGGCCTCACCTACCTCTCGACGCTGGCGGACGAGTCCCGGACGCCCTTCTGGTGGGTCTTCCGCGGGATGCTGCTGCCGTGGGCCGAGCTCGCGGCCCTCATGCCGTTCGTCCTCCTGCTGGCGAGAGCGCTCCCGCTCGGCGGGCCGCGCGCGCTCCGCAATGGAGCCCTCCATGCGCTCGCGAGCCTGGCGGTCGGGACCACCCATCTGTTTCTCGACGTCTGGATCTGGGGCCTGATCCGGCATGAGTCGCAGCCGCTGCTCCAGCTCACCGCGGGCTTGATCTCGCGCTACATGCTGCAGGACGTCTTTCTGTACTGGACCGTGGTCGGCGGACTCCAGCTTTTCCGGCACCAGCGCCTGGTTGGCGAGCGCGAGCTCCGCGAGGCGCGGCTCTCGGCCGAGCTGGCCGAGGCGCGGCTCGCGGCGCTGCAGTCCCGCCTGGAGCCGCACTTCCTGTTCAACGCGCTCAATACCGCCGTGATGCTGGTGCGGGACGACCGGAAGGAATCGGCGGTGGAGGTGCTGGTCGAGTTGAGTGATCTGCTCCGCGCCGTGCTCGACGGCGCCCGAAAGGGCAAGCACCAGGTGCCGCTGGAGCAGGAATGGGAATTCGTGCGCCGCTACCTCTCGCTCGAGAAGGCCCGCTTCGAAGTAGGACTGACGGTCGAGATGGATCTCGCACCCGAGCTCAGGGCGGTGCCGGTACCCTTCCTCATTCTCCAGCCGCTGGTGGAGAATGCGCTCCGGCACGGCGTCGCGCGCCGGGAAGGCGCCGGGCCCGGCAAGGTGGAAGTGATCGCGGCGCCGGACGGAGCGCGGGTCCGCTTGGAGGTCTGGGACAACGGGCCGGGTCCGGGGCGGGGAGCCGGGCAGAACGGCGGCATCGGCCTGGAAAATGTCCGGGCCAGGCTCGAGGAGCTCTATGGCGACCGGGGGAACCTGTCGGTCGGACCGGCGCCGGGAGGGGGAACGGTGGCCCGGGTGACCCTGCCGAGAGGAGGCTGAGACGCTAAGACGCTACACGGACCGGCCCCCTTTCGGTTTCCGCGTCGCATCGTGCGCGGCGAGAAGTCGTTTGGGCGCGTTCCGGCGCCACGCCTCCTCGAGCACCTCGCGGAGATCACCCAGCCGCACCCGCTTGAGGCGGATGAGCACGGTGGGATAGCCCCGGTAGTGGTCGGTGATGAAGAAGCTTTCGGGATCGGCCTGCATCCGGAAATCGCGCTCCTCGTACCCGCACTTGACCACCAGGGTCTCCCCGTCCTCCCACATTCGCGCCATGAACTTGCCGCGGACCCGGAAGCCCGGGGTGCCGTAGCTGGATCCCTCCTCGACGCCGGGCAGGGCGAGGGCCACGCGGCGCACGGTCTCCAGGTATTTCGACGGCGGCTTGGGCATGGTAGCCCCCGCGGGAGGGGTGGCGCTCTACTCGTCGAGGGCCCGGCGCACCGCGCGGGCGAGCTCGCCCCGGGTGAACGGCTTCTGGAGGAAGTGTACCTCCGGGATGATGGTCCCGTTGGCGGTGAGCGCATCCTGGGTGTAGCCCGACAGGTAGAGCACCCGGAGCTGGGGGTGCAGGTGGTGAAGGCGCGCCATCATCTCCACGCCACCCATCTGGGGCATGATCATGTCCGTGACGATCAAGTCGATGGGTGCCTTGGCGTCCCGGACCATGTCGAGGGCCATCCCGCCGTCGTGCGCTTCGAGCACGGCGTACCCCATGGCCCGCAGCATCCGCGCGGTAGGCACCCGAACCGCCTCGTCGTCCTCGACGACCAGAACCGTCTCTACACCGGGCGGCTCGCTCACCGGCTTCACTGGCGGCGCCTCGCGCGCCGTGCCTTGCGCCTGAGGGAGGTACACCTTGAACGTCGTGCCGGCCCCCGGTTCGGTGTAGTACCAGATGTGGCCACCCGCTTCGGTCACGATCCCGAAGCAGGTCGCGAGGCCGAGGCCGGTGCCCCGCCCGACTTCCTTGGTCGTGAAGAACGGCTCGAACAGGTGGTCGGCCACCTCGGGGGCGATCCCGGTGCCGGTGTCGGTGACCGCGAGCAGCACGTACGGTCCCGGAACGACGCCGGCATGGGTCTTGGCGTACTCGGCGTCGAGCTCGACCGGCCGCGTCTCGATCGTCAGGCGGCCTCCTCCCGGCATCGCGTCTCGCGCGTTGACGGCGAGGTTGAGCAGGACCTGGCCGATCTGTCCCTGATCCACCCGCACCAGCGGCAGACCATCGGTGACGTTGGTCAGCAGCTCGATGTCTTCTCCGATCACCCGCCGGAGCAGCCGGTCCGTGTCGGCCAGGACGAGATTGAGATCCAGCAGGACCGGCTGGACCACCTGGTGGCGGGAAAAGGTCAGCAGCTGCCGAGTCAGCGCCGCGGCCCGCTCCGAGGCGAAGCTCACCTCACCCAGGTAGAGGTGGCCCGGATGGGCGGCCGGAAGCGTTTCCTGAACCGCTTCCACCCCGCCGACGATCGCGGTCAGGAGATTGTTGAAGTCGTGGGCCACGCCGCCGGCGAGGCGCCCGATCGCCTCCAGCTTCTGGGACTGGAGCACCTGGGCCTCGAGCACCTTGCGCTCGGTGATGTCCCGCGAGGAGGATAGGATCCCCGGCGTACCGCCATCCGCGGCGGGCATCCGGCGATAGAGGGTCTCGATCCAGATCCACTCTCCGTCTCCGCGGCGGGCCCGGTAGGTGGCCGTCGCCACGTCGGGGCCGCCCGGCCTGGTGACCTCGGTGCGGGCGCCCCGCATTTTCGGGACGTCATCGGGATGGACCAGCTCCTCGAGCGGCGTCGCGTCCAGCGCCTCTGCCGAATAGCCCAGGAGGGCTCGGCCGGACGGCGACAGGTACAGGGTGCGGCCTGCCCCGTCGCGCAGGCTCACGATATCCCGCGCGTTCTCCGCCAGGATCCGGTATCGCTCCTCGCTCTCGATCAGGTGTCCAGTGGTTCGGCGCACCTGGTCGACCATCAGGTTGAACGCCCGCGCGAGCTGTCCCACTTCGCCCGGGGCGGACTCATCGGCGCGGGTCCACGGCTCGCCCCGGGCCAGGCGCTCGGCCCCCTGCGCCATGGCTTCGATCGGCCGCCCGATCCAGGCGCCGAGCAGCATCGCCCCCCCCGCGCCGAGGACCAGTGCGACGACACCGAAGATGACCACCCGCCGCAGATAGGCGTTGGCCGGGGCCATGGCGGCCGCCTCGGGCGCGTAGAGAATGAACACGTACGGCGTGCCCGCGGGTCTCGCGGCGATTCCCTCGAAGAGGGTCTGGTTCCAGACGAATCGCGAAACCGTATCGGCGTGCTGCGCCGCGGCGGGCGGCGCCGGAATGAAGCGGGTGAGATCGATCCAGATGTCGGCCTCCGGATCGCCGCCTACATATCGGATGGACGCCCCCAGGAGCCGGGCAACCGCATCGGCGTTGCGGCTCGAGAGACTCGCCCGGGTGCGCTGGACCAGAATGCCGATCGGGGTGGTGTCCCGGAGCACGGGGACCCGGGTGTCGGAATACGCGGTCGTGTCGTTGAGCCGGCCGTAGGGCCCGACATGGCGCGCAGCCGGACGCGGCTCCGGCTCGGGGCCGATCCACGTCGGGCCGCCGGGCGGACCGGCCTCGATCCGCTGGACGCGCTTTATATCGATCAGCGCGAGAACACTGCGACCATCGGCGGGCACTCCTGACTGGAGCATCTGCTGGGCGTGGGTTCGCTGGCCCGCGGTGGCCCGCGGGTCGAGCGCCGCCACCACGACGGGGTCCGCGGCGAGCCGGGTCAGGCGCGCCAGCGCCTCCCGGGGAGCGGCGGTGCCCGACTCGGTGAATTGGGCTGCCAGCGATGCCAGTCGCTCGCGGAAGGCCGCCGCGGTTTGCCGGCGCACCGCACGATATGACATCCAGGAAAGGCCGCCACCCACGATGAACACCAGCCCCAGCACCAGCAGGGCGATTCTCCCGCTCAGCGAGCGGTTGAATCGGCTCATGTCACCTGCCGGCGACGGGGCGAATCGCCAGCGATGTCGCGTTACGGCTCGTCATCCTGCTCCTCCCACGCGTCCCATTGCTTCTGCAGGGTGAGCCACACGTCGGGAGAGGTGCCCAGCTCGGCAGACAGCCGCAGCGCGAGCGACGGCGTCACCCGGGCCCGGCCCTCCAGCAAGTCGAGCAGCTGCGCGGTGAGAATCCCGATCCGGGGCGCGAGGGCCCGCGGATCGATGTGCCGCGGCCGCAGGAATTCCTCCTGCAGCATCTCGCCCGGGTGAGTCGGCGGTGCCTTCCCCGCCTTGTCGGTCGCTCTCCAGCGCCGCCCAGGCCCCTTGGTCATGATCCCCTTTCGTACATTACGGGTCTAGTAACCATGCAAAGAGAGTACCGGGTTCCCTGCCGGGGCGCACCTAGTAGATCTACTAATCGTCGGCGGGGTCGGGCGGAGTTGCGGGGCACCTGGTCGAGGCCAAGTGACGAAGCTGCGGGGGGTTGGGCGCAGGGTCCGGGAGCCTCGAAATGAAGGTATCAGGCCGGTCAGTCGGGAGTGGCTCCTCCGCTCGGGAGTAGCGTCACGCCGCCGGGCTGGTCAGGCTGTGAGCGATGACCCGCTCCAACGAGTGTTGCGCCGAACCAACCCACTCCCGGAAGCCCCCGTAGTCGTAACCCGTAGGCAGCGAGCTCAACCGATCGAGGTTGAAGCGCTTGTCGGTAACGCCCAGCCCCGCCTGAGCGGCGTCTCGCGCGTTCCATTCCTGCTCCGCGTGGTGCTCCACCGGCACCAGGTACACCGGTTTGCCGAGCCACGCCGCTTCACCGATCGATTCGAAGCCCGCGGTGGTGGCCACCGCGCGGCACCCCGCCATCAGCCGGAGAAACTTCCCGCCATCGAGACGGTGGAAGGTGAGGTTGGGCCCCGCGGTCTCCACCTCCGGTGCGCCGGGCCGGTCGTAGAAGCAGTGAATCACGGTGTAAGGATTGGCCCGCTGCCAGGCGCGAATCTCCTCGTGATACCCGTGATTGACCAGGTAGAAGAGGTAGTAGTCTCCCGTGGTGGGCTGGAGCCCGAATAGCTCGCTCCGGAGCAGCGGCGGCCCGACCAGCATCTGGTGGCCCGGCCGGTCCGGGGCGGGGTAGAGGGAGAGTGCCAGCTTCCAGGAGCGGCATCCGACCAGATCGGAGAAGAGCCGGAGCCCCAGCTCGTCGGCGCGGGCCGACAGCGGAGTGGGGTGCGTCGAGCGTCCTATCATATGCTGGTGAGCCACCGACACCACCGGGATGTTCAGGGGCCGGGTCGCCTGGAGCAGCCCGGTCAGCGGCTCGAAGAAGTTGATGACCAGATCGGGGTGGCACCCATCGACCACCGCCCGAAGACCGGCGAGACTCCTCCGCCAGGTGCGGTGACCAGCCAGAGTACGCCACGCGGTGGCCGCCATGTTCACGCCGCGGCCGTTGCGGAACACGAACCCGGGGCTCTCGAGCTGGGTGATGGAGACTGGAAACGCCGTCACCACGTAGTCCGGCAGGGCCCGGGTGCCGTGCCGGCCGACGACTACCCCGGCGAGCTCATGCCCCGACCGTGACAGGATCTGATGCACCGCGAGCGCCTGGGTCATGTGCCCGCGGCCCTCGCCCTGGATCGTGAAGAGCACTCTCATGGAACCTGATCAGGCTGAAGTGTCCGGTGTGGTCTTCCACCAGCGCGGTGCAGCTTTCCACCCAGTCGCCACAGTTCAGGTATTCCAGCTCGCCCATCCTCCGGATCTCGGCCCGATGGATATGCCCGCAGATGACGCCGTCGACTCCCTTCGACTCGGCGTACCGGACCATGGCGGCCTCGTAGCGGCTCACATAAGCCACCGCCTGCTTGGCCCGCTGCTTCAGGTAGGCGGACAGCGACCAGTAGCCGAGGCCGAGCCGGCGGCGCAGCCGATTGAGCCAGAGATTGAGCTCGAGGATCCAGTCGTAGAGGCCGGAGCCGACCCGCTCCAGCAGCCGGTTGAAGTGGGTCAGCCCGTCGAACTGGTGGCCATGCACCACGAGATAGCGCCGCCCGTTGGCCGCTTCGTGGATGGCTTCCCGCACCAGGCAGAGCCCTCCGAAGCGAAGGCCGAGGAAGGGCTCGAGGAACTCGTCGTGATTGCCGGTGATGTAGATGACCTTGGTGCGTTTGCGCTGCTTGCGGAGGAGCTTCTGGATCAGGGTGTTATGGCTCCGGTTCCAGAACCACTTGCGTTTGAGCTCCCAGCCGTCGATCAGGTCGCCGACGATGTAGAGGTATTCGGAGCGGGAATCGCGGAGAAACTCGAGCAGCGCATCGACCTGCGCGTGGCGAGTGCCAAGGTGTACGTCGGAGATCCAGATCGAGCGCCACCGATACCTGACCACACTCCTCCTGTGTGCGGGTTATCCACAGCCTCGATGAATAGTAGGAGCGGGGCGTGAGCGGGCAACGGGAGAACCGCCGATTCGCCGTCCTTCAACCTGATTGACACGGTGGGGATACTGCATCGTGACGCGATTGTCGTATGGCGTGGCTCGGAGGCGAGGAGGCTAAGACGCCAAGATGGTTGGACCCGGCGGAAACCACGCCGAAATCGTCGTCCCGGTGCCGAGATCGCTCTCGGCCCACACCCGGCCACCGTGGGCCTCGACCAGGTGCTTCACGATGGCCAGCCCCAGCCCGGTTCCTCCTTCGGCCCGCGAACGCGACGGGTCGGCCCGGTAGAACCGCTCGAAGATCCGGGGCAGGTGATCGGTCCCGATGCCGGTGCCGGTATCGCTGACGCTGATCCGTACTCCCTGGTCCTCGGGCTCAGCCCGGGCCGTGATCCGGCCCTGGAGGCCGGTATAGCGCCGGGCGTTGTCATACAGATTGGAGAGAACCTGTCGCAGCGCCTCGGGATCGACGAACAACGAGGTCGCTCCGGGCATGACCTCGACGCAGAAGGCCGGCACCCCGCGTGCCGGCGCCTCCAGCGAGGTCCAGGCATCCCGCAGCGCCGGCTCCGCCATCACCGGTCGAGGACTCGGGCGCCAGGTGCCCGACTCGATCCGCGACAGGTCGAGCTGGTCGTCTACCAGGCGCTGCATTCGCTTCGCATTGGCCAGAATGGTTTCCAGGAACTTGCGCGGCACGCCGTCGCCGGTCTGATCGGCCAGCAGGGTCTCCGCGTAACCCGAGATGGACGTAAGCGGCGTCTTGAGCTCGTGGGAGACGTTGGCCACGAAGTCGCTCCGGATCGTCTCCAGGCGTCGCAGGTCGGTGAGGTCGTGCAGCACCACGACCGCGCCGCCTTCCGGAAGGGGGCGGGCGCTCAGCAGGCAGGTCCGCTCATCGATCTGCACCTCCCGGTCGGCCGCGGTCTTGCCGGCGAGCGTGGCGTCCACCGCCTCCCGGGCCGCCTTCTCGTGAAACAGCAGCTGGAGCGGCGGCAGCGGCCGGTCGTCCTCATATCCGAGCAGACGGCGGGCGGCGGGGTTGGCGGTGAGAACTCGTCCCCGGGCGTCGCAGGAGATGACTCCCTCCACCATCGCGTTGACCAGGGCCCCGGTCTCCGCCTGCTTGCGCCGCAGCTGGTCGAACCGCGCCTCCAGCTCCTCGTGCATCCCGCGGAGCGCCCCCACCATCGCGTCCATGTCGGGGATGCCGGAACGGGGAAACCGCGGGGTGCCTCCCGCCGCGATGGTCCGGGCCGCCGCCGTCGTCTCCGTGAGCGGCCGGCTGATCGAGCGGCCGGCCAGCCAGGCCAGCAGGATCCCCGGCAACAGCGCCAGCAGCGCGGCCAACAGCACCGAACGCTGGGAGCGCTCGATCACCAGGTCCACCTGGTCGAGCGGCATGGCGACTCGGATCACCCCCGGGCCGCCGGTCACCGCCACATACATAAGGTCGCTGCCGACCGTGGCGCTCTTGCGCTTGGCCTGTCCCACACCGGCCGCGAACGCCGCCACCACCTCGGGCCGGGTCGCATGGTTCTCGATATTGGGAAGCTCGGCGGGCGGCACATCGGTATCCGCGCGCACCCGGCCGGCACGGTCGATCAGGGACACCCGGATGCCGCCCGCCGCGCCGAACCGCGCCACGAAGCGGCCCCATTCCAGCGAGTCCGCCGGGAGGGCCTCCCGGAGCAGGCTGGCCTGGCGCTCCAGATTCCCCCGGACATCGCGCTCCAGGTCCGCGCGCAACCATCGTTCGGCGGCCACGACCAGCACGAGCACCGTCACCAGGAGCACCACCACGGTGCCGGCGACGAGTCGGCGCGCAAACGTCACTTCGTGCCGCTCCGGAACCGATAGCCGAACCCGCGGATGGTCTCGATCATTTCCCCCACTTCGCCCAGCTTGCTTCGCAACCGCTGCACGTGCATGTCCACCGTCCGGGTCTGGATGTCGGGCTGGGCCTCCCACACGGTCTCCAGGAGCTGGGGCCGGGTCTGGACCCGGCCCCGCCGCTCGGCGAGGGTGAGGAGGAGCTTGAATTCGGTGGCGGTGAGGGGGACTTCTTCGCCGTGGAGGGTAACCCGGTGGGCGCCGCGGTCGATGGTGAGCGGCCCTTCCACCAGGGCCGACCCCGCCGACACCGCCGGCGCGGCCAGCCGGCGGAGCAGCGCGGCCACCCTGAGGGTGAGCTCCTGCGGCGAGAACGGCTTGGTCAGATAGTCGTCCGCGCCAAGGGTCAGCCCCTTGACCCGGTCCACCTCCTCGCGGCGGGCGGTGAGGAGGATGACGCCCACATCGGCCGTATCCCTCCGCTGCCGGAGCTCGCGCAGCACCTCGTACCCCGATACCCCGGGCAGCATGAGGTCCAGCACCACGATGTCGGGCCGCTCATCCCGCGCCGCCTTCAGCGCGTCCTGTCCGTTGGCCGCCGTCGACACCCGGTATCCGGCCCGCGCCAGGTGGTAGGCCACCAGCGCCGTGATATCCGGCTCGTCGTCGACCACCAGGATCCGGTGGCTCATGGCCGCTCCTCACCCGAATCGGTCACCGGCGGTCCGTTCCGGCCGCTGGGCAACGGCATCCGGCCGCGCCCGTGGGCGCGACTCTTGTCCAGGGCGCGGTGCCGCTCCAGCCGCATGGTTTCGTCGTGGCCCAGCGCGTCGAGAATCGCCTGCAGCAGCCGCCCATGGGGACCGGTTTCGTGCCGCAGCCGGTAGAGCACGAACTGCGCGATGGGCGTGTCCCGCACCACCCGCGATTTCTTGAGCACCGTGAGGTGGCGTGACACGGTGGGCTGGGGCAGGTCCAGGACCACCTGCAGGTCCGAGACGAAGAGCGGTGCGGCCGCCAGGCAGTTCACGATCCGCAATCGGGTCGGCTCCGCGAGGGTGAGCAGCAGCTCGGTGGGCGGGAGGGGTGTCATATGCGCCGATACATATATACGCTCAGACGAATAAACGCAAGCGTCCGCGGGGCCGCGCGATTGCGCTTCCTCCTGTGGTCAGGGATTATTGGCGATGCGGCGTTTCGCGGCGTCCCCGCCTTCATGAGCGATACGATCCCGGTCTTCGTGGATGGCCACTGCGTCCGGATCGTGGCGGGCCGGCCGGCGCTGGACGCCGTGGCCCTCCACGATGCCGCGCTCGCCGGGCAGCTCGCGGCGGGCGCCGCCTACGTCACCGATGGGCGGGGCATCCGCCTTGCTTCCGAGGCGCCGATCCAGGCCGGCGCCATTCTCCGGGTGGTCGTGACGGCCCGGCGCGAACCGGACGAGGCCGATGCTCACCCGTGAGCTGATCGGCCGGATGCCCAAGGCCGAGCTGCACGTCCACCTGGACGGCTCGCTTCGGCCCGACACCATGATCGAGCTGGCGAAGGAGGCGGGCGTCCGGCTGCCCAGCACCGACCCCGAGGCGCTCCGCCGCCACATGCTGGTGAGCGACGCGCGGAACCTCCAGGACTATCTCAAGCGGTTCGACATCACGGTCTCCCTGCTCCAGACCGCGCCCGCGATCGAGCGGGTGGCCTACGAGATGGTGGAGGACGGCGCCCGGGACAATCTCCGGTATCTCGAGGTCCGCTACTGCCCCCACCTCTCGACCCACGGCGGCCTCACGATGGAAGAGGTGGTGGCCGCCCAGCATCGCGGCTTCCGCCGGGGTGAGCGGGACTTCGCGGTGCGAACCGGGATCATCAACTGCTCCCTCCGCCACTACCCGCCGGACCGTTCGATCGAGATTGCGGAGCTGTCGGTGCGCTCCAAGGCGCTGGGGGTGATCGCGTTCGATCTGGCGGGCGGCGAGGCGGGGTTCCCTCCCGGTGTGCACGCCGCCGCCTTCGACGTGGCCCTCGCGGGCAACCTCGGCATCACGGTCCACGCCGGCGAGGCCTACGGCCCCGCCTCGGTGTCCGAAGCCATTCGCCGCTGCCACGCCATGCGGATCGGGCACGGCACCCGCTTGCGGGAGAATCCCGCGCTGCAGGATTTCGTGCGCGATCGCCGGATCCTGATCGAGAGCAACATCACCAGCAATCTGCAGACCCGGGTGGTCGGGAAGGCGGAAGAGCATCCGGTGCGGGGCTATTTCGACGCCGGCCTCGCCGTCACCCTCTGCACCGACAGCTGGCTGATGAGCGGGGTGAATCTGTCGGACGAGTACTGGCTGGCCCACCGCAGTATGGGCTTCACCCGAGAGGAGATCCACCGGATGATCCTCCACGCCTTTGACGGAGCCTTCCTTCCCTGGCCCGAGCGGCAGGTGCTGGTCGCCCGCGTGCGCCAAGAACTGGAGGCCCTGTGAGCGCCTTGCTTCAGGCCCGCCGGTGGGTGCTCGCGGTGGGGCTCCTCATGGTGGGCATCGGCGCGGCCTGGCTGATTCCGGGTGCGGCGGGGCGGGGCATCGGGAAGCTGGCGGCGCAGCAGGGGCAGGCTCCCGGGGTGGGTTTCGTGGACAGCACGAAACTCGTACCGATCACGGCCCAACCCGACTCCATCCTCATTCCGGTCCGGCCGCCTGCGCCCACTCCGATCGGCACGCGGCTGATCGGCCTGATCGGCATGGCACTGATCATCGCCATCGGCTACGCGATGTCGAGCAATCGCAAGGCGATTCGCTGGCAGACCGTGGCGTGGGGCCTCTCGCTGCAGATCCTCTTCGCGATCTTCGTGCTCCGGGTCCCGTTCGGACGGGAGCTGTTCCGGGCGCTCGGGGCGTTCGTGACCTCGGTGCTGCACTTCTCCTACGTCGGCTCCTCGTTCGTCTTCGGCGAGCTGGGCAAGCCCGACTCGAGCCTCGGCGTCATCTTCGCGTTCCAGATCCTCCCCGCGATCATCTTCGTCTCGGCGCTGTTCGCGATCATGTATTACCTGGGCGTCATGCAGCTGGTGGTCCGCGCCTTTGCCGTGGTGATGGCCAAGATCATGCGCGCCAGCGGGGCCGAGAGCCTGGACGTGGCGGCCTCGATATTCATGGGGCAGACCGAGGCGCCGCTCACCATCCGGCCGTTCCTGCCCAAGATGACGATGTCGGAGCTGATGACGGTGATGACCGCCGGCATGGCCCATATTTCCGGCTCGATCATGGCGGCGTACATCGCATTCGGGATCGAGGCCCGGCACCTGCTCACCGCCGTGATCATGACCGCGCCCGGCACCATCATGATGTCGAAGATGTTCCAGCCCGAGACCGGCACCCCGGAGACCTACGGCAACGTCAAGCTGGACATTCCCAAGACCGACGTGAACCTGGTGGACGCCGCCGCCCGCGGCACCAGTGAGGGCCTCCACCTGATGCTCAACGTCATCGCGATGCTGGTGTCGTTCATCGCGCTGGTGGCGCTCACCAACGGCGCGATGGGCTGGATCCACTCGAAGGCCGCGTTCTTCCCCGAGAATCTGCAGACCGTGCTGTCGTGGGTCGGCCGGCCGATCGCCTGGGCGATGGGCGTGCCGTGGAAGGACAGCGGCGTCATCGGCAGCCTGTTGGGTACCCGCACCGTGCTCAACGAGTTCGTGGCCTTCTCGCAGCTCGGGCCGCTCAAGGCCACCCTGGATCCTCGTTCGTTCACCATCGCGTCCTTTGCGCTGGCCGGCTTCGCCAACCTGAGCTCGGTGGGCATCCAGATCGGCGGCATCGGCGCGCTGGCCCCGACCCGGAAGAGCGACCTCGCCAAGCTGGGCTTCCGCGCCATGCTGGCCGGCACCCTGGCGAACTTCATGTCCGCTACGATCGCGGGGATCCTGCTATGAGCAACATCACGGCCTCGCGCGACGTCATCACGGAGCGCCTCGGGGGGCGGACCCCATCCCTCGCGATCGTGCTCGGTTCCGGGTTAGGCGGTCTGGCCGACCGAATGACCGACGCGGTGCGGATTCCCTATGGAGATCTTCCCGGGTTCCACGCTCCGGCGGTCGAGGGGCACAAGGGGGAGCTGGTCATCGGGACCCTGGGCGGGAAGACCGCGATCGCCCAGAGCGGCCGCTTCCACATGTACGAGGGATACACCCCGGAAGAAAACGTCCTCCCGGTGCGGGTGTTCGGGGCGCTGGGCATCGGCACCCTCATCGTGACCAATGCCGCCGGTGGCATCCGCCGCACCTACGCCGCTGGAACCCTGATGCTGATCTCGGACCATCTCAATCTTACGGCCAAGAATCCCCTGGTCGGGCTGGTGCGCAAGGGCGACGAGCGCTTTCCCGACATGAGCGAGGCCTACGATCCGGTGTATCGGGACCTGGCCCGGGCCCAGGCCGCCAAGCTCGGCATCCGCCTGGAGGAAGGTGTGTACGCGGGGCTGCTCGGCCCGAGCTACGAGACCCCTTCCGAGGTGCGGATGCTGGAGCGGCTCGGCGCCGACGCGGTGGGAATGAGCACGGTGGTCGAGGTGATCGCGGCCCGGGCCCAGGGCATGCGCTGCCTCGGCTTCTCCCTGGTCACCAATCCGGGCGCCGGCATCAGCCACGTCCCGCTGTCGCACCAGGATGTGATGGAGACCGCGGGGAAGGCGGGGCAGGAGCTGGCGCGGCTGATCGAGGGAGTGGTGGGTGCGTTGCGCGGGGAGCAGGGCGTCCGCGGATCCGGGGGTCAGGGGTTCCTGGCGCCCTGACGGCTGTCCTGGCGAGCGCCCCGGTTGTCCTGGCGAGCGCCCCGGTTGTCATTGCGAGCGAAGCGAAGCAATCTCACGCCGAGTGATCGACCGGGCCGTGACCCCCGCCCAGCCCCGGAGCCCCGGCGATCGCGCGGTGCAGGTACTCCAGGGCATCGTTCACGGCGGTCTCCAGCGGCCGGCCCAATGCCAAACCCGCGGTGATTGCCGCCGACAGCGTGCAGCCGGTGCCGTGGGTGGATGTGGTCGCGAACCGCTCGTGCTCGAAGCGGCGAGTGCCCTGGCGTGTGACCAGGAGGTCCACCAGGAGCTCACCGGTCAGGTGGCCTCCCTTGACCAGCGCCGCGGCCGCGCCCAGCTCGAGGAGTGCCCGGCCGGCGAGCTCCATCGTCCACGGGTCATGGACCGCGAATTCCGCCAGGATGGCCGCTTCGTCGAGGTTCGGGGTGACCAGCGTGGCGCGGGACACCAGCTCCCTGGCCACGACCCGCTCCGCCTCCCGGTCGAGCAGCCGGCCGCCGGACGTCGCCACCATCACCGGATCGCAGACGTAGGGGATATCGGGATCCAGCAGGCCGGCTACGGTCCGGACCAGCTCCGCCGATGCGAGCATGCCGGTCTTGCAGGCATGGGCGGGAAGGTCCGCCGCAAGTGCGTCGAACTGGGCCCGCACGATGTCCGGGGGCACCGGGTGCACGGCACGCACTTCGCGGGTATTCTGCGCGGTGACGGCGGTGACCACCGAGGTCCCGAACACGGCAAAGCGCTGGAAGGTCTTGAGATCCGCCTGGATTCCGGCGCCGCCGCCGGAGTCGGACCCCGCGATCGTGAGGGCAATTCGCATCGATGAGTCACTCGCTGCACACGCTGGTGCGGGATCTGAAGCTGGCCCGGGGCCGGGAACGGCGCGGGCTGGCCCTGGCCGAAGGAGTCCGGCTCCTCGAAGAGGCGCTCGCCGCCGGGATCGGCATCCGGCACATCCTGGCCAGCCCGGCGCTGGAAGCTACCGCGCGGGGCGGGGCGCTCAAAGCCGCCCTGTTGAAGGCGGGGCACGAGGTCGAGGCCGTGAGCGAGGATGAGTTCCGCGAGCTGGCCGCCACCGAGCACCCCCAGGGAGTTCTCGCGGTGATCGTTCCGCCGAAGTGGACCCTGGACAACGTGAAGGCCGGCCCGCGCGCCCCGGTGCTGGTGCTGGACGCGGTCCAGGATCCCGGCAACGTGGGCACCATGGTGCGCTCCGCCTTCGCGCTGGGCGCGGCCGGCGTCCTGGCCCTGCCCGGCACCGCGGAAATCACCAATCCCAAGACCCTCCGGGCCACCATGGGCGGGCTGTTCCGGCTGCCCTACGTGATGGTGGACGAACCGGCGCTGGAATCGTGGGTCCAGGCGGCGGGAGTCCGGTTGCTGTTGGCCGCACCGGACGGGTCTCCCCCGGAGCGGAGCCGCGGGAATGCCCTGGCCATCGTGGTCGGGAACGAAGGCGGCGGCACCAGGCCGTCGCTGGACCGCTGGGCCCATGGACGGATCGGCATTCCGCTCCGTCCCGGGGCGGAGTCGCTCAACGTGGGCATCGCGGCGGGTATTCTCCTCTACGAGGTGACGCGTGAGTGAATCGGCGGTCCTCGCCCTGATCGGGGGAGTGTTCGGGGCGGTCATCGGGAGCTTTCTCAACGTCTGCATCGTGCGGCTTCCGTCCGAGCAGTCGGTGGTGTCGCCGCCGTCGCGCTGCCCCCGGTGCGGCCGGCCGGTCGGCTGGCGGGACAACATCCCGGTGCTCTCCTGGCTCTTGCTCCGGGGAAGATGCCGGGGCTGCAAGGAGCCGATCAGCATCCTCTATCCGCTGGTGGAGCTCTCGGTGGCGCTGCTCTGGGCCGCGATGGTCGTCCGCTACGGCCTGAGCCTCGAGGCACTCAAGGGTGCCTTGTTCGGAACCCTGCTCCTGGGCATCGCCCTCACCGACGCGCGCGAATACATCATCCCCAACGAGTTCACCTGGGGCGGGCTGGCCATCGGCATGGTGCTCGCAGCCGCCGCGGGCGTGGATGGGATCATCGCCGCGGCCATCGGGGCGGCGGTCGGCTTCGGCCTTCTCTTCCTCGTGGGCGCCCTCGGTACCTGGGCCTTCAAGAAGGAGGCGATGGGGGGCGGCGACATCAAGATGATGGCGATGGTCGGATCCTTCCTCGGATGGCAGGGCGTGCTGCTCACCATATTCCTTGGCGCCCTGGCCGGCATCGCGATCTTCCTTCCGCTCCGCCTCCTCAAGAAGGAGGAGAAGCTGGTCCCCTTCGGCGTGTTCCTCGCGATCGGCGCGGCGGTCACCTACCTGGTCGGTCCGGCGCTGATCGCCTGGTACGGCCGCTACCTCGGGGTCGGCTGATGCGCCGGGTCGCCGCCGCGCTCGTCGCCGGGCTGGTGGGCTGCCGGGGCGCGGCTCCCCAGAACCCCCAGACCCAGGACATCTCCAGGCTGGTGGACAGCCTCCGCCCGGTGGTGGAGCGCGCCACCGGCCTCACCTTCAAGGGGCCCACCAGGTCGGCGCTCAAGAGCAAGGAAGAGGTGCACGATTTCCTGCTCGAGAAGCTCAGGCAGGAGTTTCCCGCCGAGCGGCAGGAAGGGGTCGAGGCGGTCTACCGGCTGCTCGGCCTGCTGCCCGACACGCTGGACCTCAAGGCGCTGCTGCTCGATCTCTACAGCGAACAGGTGGCGGGCTTCTACGATCCGGCCACCAGCACCCTCTACGGCGTTCGCGGCGCCGAGCCCGCGATGCTGCGCCTGGTGCTGGCGCACGAGCTGGTGCATGCGCTGCAGCACCAGTACCTGCCGCTCGATTCGATCATGAAGAAGCAGGCGGATGCCGACCAGCAGACCGCGGCCCAGGCGGTGCTCGAGGGACACGCGATGATCGCCTCGATCCTGGCCCTGGCGCCCGACCGCGCGCTGATCCGGCAGCCCCAGTTCTGGGCGATGGCCCGCGAGCAGGTCCGGGGGGCGGCGTCGTCGATGCAGGTCTTCGCGAAGGCCCCGCTGGTCCTGCGGGAGGGAATGATCTTTCCCTATCTCAACGGCGCCGAGTGGATGCGGTGGTGGGATTCCGCGCGAACCGGCCATCCGCTCCCAACCGTGGCGGAGCTGCCGCGGTCCACCGAGCAGATTCTCCACCCCGATCGCTACGACCGGGGCGACCAGCCGGTCCCGGTCCGCTTCGACGACGCCGATCGGCCCCTCTACGAAGACACCCTGGGCGAGCGGGAAATCCAGGTGCTCGCCACCGTGCTCCGGGGCGGCGGGGAGGTGCTGGACGATGCGGCCACCGGCTGGGGTGGCGACCGGTTCCGGACCTACCGTACCCCGGCGGGACCCGCGCTGGTCTGGTATATCGTCTGGGACGACGAGGCCGCGGCGACTCGCTTCCTGAGCGGCCCCGGCGCCCGATTGCAGGCGCGCCGGCGCGCCGGCTACCGGATCGCCGTAGACCGCGCCGGCGGGGCCAAACTCCCGACGGTTCGGGTCGTCATCGCGCCCACCGGCTGGAAGAGATGGGGGCGGGAACCCGGGATTCGGTCGCGATAACGGCCCAGGGAGCACGCCCGCATGTTTCGGTAGGGCTCACCCCGTCTTCAGAACTGCTTCATCCGGCCCCTGCCACGTTGCGGGACATGCCGCGCGTACCCCGGGCCCAACGGTCCGCGCTCTGCGTTCGGGTAAACCCGGATGGACCAGCACATGCGTCGTGGGGCGATCCTTGGGTCCCTGCTCTTCGGCACCGTCGGTTCGCTCGCTGCGCAGTCACGGCTCAGCCTGGGCGAGGCGTTTCTCCGGGCCGATGCGTCCGCCTACGCCAACCGGATCGCCGCCGGCAGTTCTCGCGCGCAAGGCGCCCAGGCGATGGCCGCGCTCCAGGGAATCCTCCCCTCGATCCGGGCCGAAGGCGGCTACGTCCGGACCGATGACCCGCTGGCCGCCTTCGGCTTCACCCTGCAGCAGCGCGGCGTCAGTTCCGCCTCGTTCAATCCCGCGAGCCTGAACCGGCCGGCGCCGGTCACCAACTGGAGTGGCGGCCTGGCGGCCGACGTCCCGATCCTCAACGCCGATGCGTGGTTCGGTCGAGCCGCCGCATCCCGCGCCGCCGCGGCCTCGGCGGCCGACGCCGGCTGGGTTCGTGAAACCACTCGGGTCGACGTGGCGCGCGCCTACTTCGGCGCGGTCCTGGCCCGCGAACAGGTCAACACCCTCGAGACGGCCGTTGCCGCGGCAACCGCCCACGAACGCCAGGCCCAGTCGATGGTGGCCAACGGACTCGCGACTCGATCCGATGCGCTGCTCGCCACGGTGCAGCGAGGGCAGGTCGAAGCGCGGCTGATCGAGGCGCGGGGCGATGCCCGGATCGCTCGAACCCGGCTCGCGGTCCTTCTTGGCCAACCGGGCGATACCACGTTTGCGCTGCCCGATTCACTCCCGTCCGCGGCCCGGATCCGGAGCCTGGTAGCCGTCGCCATCGCGGATTCCACTGACGGGGAACGGCTCGACCTCGCGGCCGCTCGCTTGGGGCTCGAGGCCGCCCGGGGAAATGTCCGCCGTGCCGGCGCCAGACTCCTCCCGCGGGTCAACGGTTTCGGTCGCTTCGGGTGGAACAGCTCGGACCGGCTCTTCGGCGGTCCCCGCGCCTTCACCGTGGGCCTGATGGCATCTTGGTCGCCGTTTGCGGGTGGGTCCGAGATCGCCGATCGCCGCGCGGCCCAGGGTCGCGCGGATGCCGCGCTCGCCACGTCTGAAGCGGCCGAGGCCGGGGCATCGCTGGAGCGGCAATCCACCCGCACCCGGCTCGAGGTCGCGATCGCACGGCTCGACATCGCGGAAGTCTCGGTGACCCAGAGCGTGGAAGCCCATCGCCTCGTGGCCCGGAAGTATGACGGGGGCCTGGCTACGATCGCCGAGCTGCTTGGTGCGGCGGCGCTGGAGACCGCCACTCGCCTGGATCTCTCCGAAACCCGCTACCAGGTCATCGTGGCCGACGCCGCCGCCCGACGGGCCGCCGGCGCCGACCTGGCGGCCCTTACCGTTCTGGAGAACTGATATGGGGTCCACTGCCTCACCGGCCGGCTTGTTGCTGGCGGCCGTCATCCTCGGCGGATGCGCCCGGTCCGGGGAGCCGGCGCCGGCCGGGCAGCCTTCGCCCCGCGGCACACCGGTCGCCGTGATCGATACCACCGTTGCCGACGACTTCGCGGCGGCCGGCGTCGCGGGGCCGTTCCGGGTCGCGACCCTCGGCACCAGGATCATGGGTACCGTGACCGCGGTGCTGGTCCATGAGGGAGATCACGTCGCCTCGGGCCAGCTGCTGGTCCGGCTCGACGCCAGGGATCTGGACGCCCGGCGCATCCAGGTGGACGCGGGGCTCGCCGAAGCCACGGCGGTGCACCGCGACGCCAGTGCCCAGGCGGGCCGGATGCGGGGCCTCTACGCCGACAGCGCCGCCACCCGGGCGCAGCTGGATCAGGCCGAGACCGGGCTCGCCCGGGCCGAGGCGGCCCTGGCCGCGGCGCGGGGCCAGTCGGCGGAGCTGGCCGCGACCGCCGCGTACGCCGAGGTGCGCGCGCCGTTCGCCGGAGTCGTAACCCGCAGGTTCGTGGACCCGGGATCGTTCGCGGCATCGGGGAGCCCGCTGGTGACCGTGGAGGACGCCGCCACGCTGCGCCTCACGGCGAGCGCCGCTCCGGATGCGGTGCGCAGCCTGCGGCGCGGCGCGGCGGTGATGGCCGGCATCGCGGACACCGCGGTGCGGGCCACCATCGAGGGGGTGGTCCCTTCGGGCGCCAACCTCTACAGCGTCAACGCGCTGGTGCCGAACCCGGGCGGGCGATTCCTCAGCGGAAGCGCGGCCACCCTGCTGCTTCCGCGCGGCATCCGCCGCGCCATCCTGGTCCCGGTCGCTTCCGTGGTCCGCCAGGGCGATCTCACCGGCGTGCGCGCCGTGCGGGCCGGACAGGAATCGCTTCGCTGGGTGACCCTGGGACGTCTCCAGGGCGGCCTGGTCGAGGTCCTCTCCGGTGTGGCTCGGGGCGACACGGTCCTCGTTCCGGACGGGGAGCCCTGACCATGGGCATCGCAGGGCGGGTGGCGCAGGCGTTCCTGCATTCGAAGCTGACGCCGCTCGTCACCCTCGCCTCCCTGGCCGTGGGCGCGCTCGCGATCCTCGCCACGCCCCGAGAGGAGGAGCCTCAGATCTCGGTGCCGATGATCGACGTGATGGGTGCCATCCCCGGCGCCTCCTCCGAGGAGGTGGAAAACCTCCTCACCCGCCCGATCGAAAAGCTGGTCTGGGAAATCCCGGGGGTTGAATACGTCTACGCGATGAGCGGGGAAGGCATGGCGCTGGTGACGGTCCGGTTCAGGGTGGGGGAGAACCAGGACCGCGCGGTGAGCCGGGTGTTCAGCAAGGTCGGTGCGGCCGCGGATCGCTGGCCTTCCGGGGTGATGGCTCCGCTGGTCAAGCCCCACTCCATTGACGACGTGCCGATCCTGGCGCTCACGATCCACGGCGGAGGCTACGGGTCCGACGCCCTCCGCGCGATAGCCACCCACCTGGCCGACCAGCTCGCGACCATTCCGGACCTGGCCCGCGTTGACCTCATCGGCGGCGCACCGGCGCAATTCCGGGTCATTCTCGATCCCGCCCGCCTGGCGGGCAGCGGCGTCGCCCCCGGCGAGGTGATCCGGGCGTTGCGCGCCGCCAACGTCCGGCTCTCCGCCGGTGAGTTCGCGTCGGCCAACCAGGTGTTCCTGGTCTCGGTCGGGGCGCCGATCCGCACGGTTCAGGACGCGCTGGATGTGGTGGTCGGCGGCGGTCCCAATCCGGTCTACCTCCGGAACGTCGCCACCGTCGTCGAGGCCCCTGCGGAGCCCGCGTCCTACGTATCGCACGCCGCGCGGGGCGGGGACGGAGAACCGGCCGTCACCATCGCCATTGCCAAGCGACCCGGTGTGAACGCCACCGTGATCGCACGGGCGGCCCTGGCGCGGCTCGAGGGGGTTCGGGCCCGGCTCCTGCCCGCGGGGGTGCAGGTGGACGTCACCCGCGACTACGGAACCACGGCCAGCGAGAAGGCCAACGAGCTCATCCTGCACCTCCTCATCGCCACCCTCTCGGTCACGCTCCTGATCGGTCTCTTCCTCGGATGGCGCGAGGCGCTGGTCGTTCTGGTGGCGGTACCCGTCACGCTCGCCTTGACGCTCTTTGTGTATTACGCGCTGGGGTATTCCCTCAACCGGATCACCTTGTTCGCGCTCATCTTCTCCATCGGCATTCTGGTGGACGACGCCATCGTCGTGGTCGAGAACATCTTCCGCCATCTGCAGATCGGCGACCGCGACGCCGACGTTGCCGCGGTCAAGGGCGTGGACGAAGTGGGGAACCCGACCATCCTGGCCACCTTCACCGTCATCGCCGCGATCCTTCCGATGGCGTTCGTGTCGGGGCTGATGGGTCCCTACATGCGGCCGATCCCGGTGGGGGCTTCCGCGGCCATGCTGGCCTCCCTCGCCGTGGCCTTCATCGTCACGCCGTACCTCGCGCTGCGCCTGCTCCGGGGTCACGTGCGGGCCGGGCCGCGCCTGCTCGACCCCGCCCACGAACCGGAGGAGGCCACCCACTTTGCGAGGTTCTACGCCGGCGTGATGACGCCGCTGATGGAACGTCCCCGGCGCCGCGTTGCGTTCTACGGGGGCCTCGGCGTGCTGCTGTTGCTCTCGGTGGGACTCCTGGCCGTCAAGCTGGTCGAAGTCAAGATGCTGCCGTTCGACAACAAGTCCGAGTTCCAGGTGATTCTCGATCTTCCCGAAGGGGCCACGCTGGAAACCTCCAACGCGGCGGCCGGGGCCGTGGCGGCGTACCTGCGCACCGTCCCGGAGGTCGTCACCACCGAGACCTATGCCGGCACCTCGGCGCCGTTCAATTTCAACGGCCTGGTGCGGCACTACTTTCTCCGGCGCGGAGCCAATGTCGCCGATGTCCAGGTGAACCTCCTGCCCAAGGGAGACCGCCACCGCCAGAGCCACGCCATCGCCGTCGCGATCCGGCGGGCGGTCGACTCGATCGCGCGGGGCTTCGGGGCCAGCGCCAAGATCGCCGAAATCCCCCCCGGCCCGCCCGTGCTCTCGACCCTGGTGGCGGAGGTATACGCCGCCGACGACAGCACCCGGCTCGTGGCTGCGTCCCGGGTCAAGGCGGTCATGGAGTCCACCGCCGGCGTGGTCGACGTGGACTGGACCGTGGAGGTCCCCCAGCAGCGACGCATTTTCCGGGTGGACCGGGTCCGCGCCGCGGAAGCCGGAGTGACGGTCGAACAGATCGCGCAGGTGCTGACCATGGCGCTCTCGGGCGCGGACGCCGGCCTCGCCAGCGTGCCGACCGCCCGCGAGGGCGTCGTCCTGACGCCGAGGCTCGGCCTGGCGCACCGGAGTGGCATCGAGGAGCTGCTGGCCGTTCCCGTGGCCTCGCGAACCGGGCCGACGCCCCTGGCCCGGTTCGTTACCGTCGACTCCGGGACCCAGTCACCGCTCCGGGTCCGGAAGAACCTCCGGCCGGTCATCTACGTCACCGGAGACGTCGCCGGCGCGATCGAGTCCCCGGTCTATGCCATCGTGGCCATGAATCGATCGCTCGATACCCTGCGCGTGAGGGGGGCGCCCATCGGGCGCTACAATGCCGTGGCTCCCGCGAGGCTGGACGAGACCGCCGTCAAGTGGGACGGCGAGTGGCAAGTCACCATCGAGGTGTTCCGCGACCTCGGCCTCGCCTTCGCCGCGGTGCTGGTGCTGATCTACGTCCTCGTGGTGGGATGGTTCCAGTCCTTCAAGGTGCCGCTCGTGATCATGGCGCCGATCCCGCTCACCCTCATCGGCATCCTGCCCGGGCACGCGATTACCGGGGCGTTCTTCACCGCCACCTCGATGATCGGGATGATCGCCCTGGCCGGGATCATCGTGCGGAACTCCATCCTGCTGGTGGATTTCATCCAGCTGGCCGAGGCTCGAGGCCGGCCCCTTGGCGAGGCGGTGATCGAAGCGGGGGCGGTTCGGTTCCGGCCGATCGCCCTCACCGCCGCCGCGGTGGTCATCGGCGGACTGGTCATGGTGCTCGATCCGATCTTTCAGGGGCTCGCCGTGGCCCTGATGAGCGGAGCGGTCGTGGCCACGTTACTCACCATGGTCGTGGTACCGCTGCTGTACTGGGAGCTGCGCCGCCGGGAACACCCGGCACCGTCTGAGGTACTCGCAATGGAGGCTGACCGTGTGCAATGAGGCGCTGATTCGACGAATTGCCGGGCTGTTCGTACTGGCCTCGGTGGCCCTGGGGGTCTGGGTCAGTCCCTACTGGCTCATCTTCACCGCGTTCGTGGGCTTCAACCTGTTTCAGTCGAGCCTGACCGGGTTCTGCCCGCTGGAGCGGATCCTCGGCCGGCTGGGGTGGTTCGGATGCACCCCCCGGATCGGCCCGACGAGCCGGTAGCCCGCCCGCTCTCCTTGACAGACTAGGAGAGAGGCCGTAGCGTACTCCTAGCCACGCTAGGAGAGCCTCGTGCCGAAAGCCCCCGACCTGCTCCAGGGCACCCTGGACATGCTGATCCTGAAGGCCGTGTCGCTGGGCTCCACCCACGGCTACGGCGTGCTGCTCCGGATCCAGCAGGCCTCGGGAGACACCCTGGCCATCCAGCAGGGTTCCCTCTATCCCGCGCTCTATCGGCTGGAGCACCAGGGCCTGATCACCGGCGAATGGGGGGAGAGCGACAACAACCGCCGCGCCCGGTTCTACCAGCTCACCGCCATCGGCCGCCGCCGGCTCCGCGCCGAGCGGGAGGAGTGGGCCCGGATGGTGGACGCGATCGCCGCCGTGATGAACGCCACCGCCGCCGAGGTGCGCCCATGATCGCCCGGCTCTGGGACATGCTCCGCGCGCTGTTCTTCCGGCGCCGGTTCGAGGCGGACATGTCGGAGGAGTTCCGTTTCCACCTGGACCAGGTCACCGAGGAATTCGTCAAGCGCGGCCTAACCCGCGCCGAGGCCGAGCGGCGGGCCCGGGCCAGCTTCGGCTCGGTCGACGGGGCGCGGGACGAGGCCCGGGAGGCCCGCGGCATCCGCTGGGCCGATGAGCTCCGGGGAGACCTGCGCTATGCCCTCCGGACCCTGCGCCGATCCCCCGGCTTTGCCCTGGTGTCGGTGCTGACCCTCGCCCTCGGCATCGGGGCCAACACCACCATCTTCAGCGTGATCAACGGGGTGCTGCTCAAGCCGCTGCCGTTCCCCGAGAGCGGCCGGCTGGTGCAGATGGGTCAAGACTATCCCCTCGGCGCCCTGCCGATCTACCGGACCGAGGCGAGCTCCTTTCAGGGGGTGGCCGCCTTCCTCTCCCAGGGAGAAGTGAATCTCTTCACCACCGGCCGCCCCGAGCGCGTGCTGGGCCGGGCCGTGTCCTCGGAGTTCTTCTCCGTGCTCGGAGTGGGTGCGACCCTGGGCCGCACCTTCCAGAACGGGGAGGATGCTCCGGGCGCGACGCCGGTGGCGGTCATCAGCTACGGGCTTTGGGTCCGGCGCTTCGGCCGCGATCCCGACATCATCGGCAAGCCCATCGTCATCAACGGCGATACCCGGCAGATCGTCGGGGTGGCACCGCGGGGCTTCGCCTTTCCCGTCGCGGGCACCGAGGTCTGGATGCCGGTGGACCTCAACCCCAAGAATGTCGGGGAGGTCTGGGGGGCGATGAATGCCAGCTACTTCGGGCGGCTCCGGGGCGGCGTGTCGCTCGAGCAGGCCGATGCCCAGCACCGCACCCTGATCACCCGGGTTCGCGATGCCTTCCCCTGGCGGATGCCTGACAAGTGGGCCACCGGCGCGGGCAATCACGTGCGGCGGCTGGACGATCTGCTGGCGGACGGGCTTAGGAACCGCCTGGCCCTGTTGTTCGGAGCGGTGGGTCTCGTCCTGCTGGTCGCGTGCGCCAATGTCGCCAATCTCAACCTCACCAGGCTGGCCGGGCGCCAGCGGGAAATCATGGTTCGCCAGGCGCTCGGCGGTTCCCGGTGGCGGGTGGCCCGTCAGCTCTTCGTCGAGCAGCTCTTGCTGGCTGGGCTGGGCGGTGCCGCCGGGGTGACGCTCGCGCTGATCGGGACACCGTTGCTGGTGCGGTGGCTCCCTTCGGACACGCCTCGTCTCGACGGCGTGCGCATTGATGCCAAGGTCCTCGTCTTCACCGCGCTGGTATCGGTGCTCGCCGGCCTTCTCGCGGCCCTCGGCCCCATGCTTCGGGTGCCCCGGGCCGAGCGGCTCGAAGGCCTTGGCAACCGGGTAACCGGTCCGGGCCGCTCGGCCGGCCGACTGTCCAATGCCCTCGTCGTGGCCGAGATGGCGCTCGCGGTGGTGCTGGTCATGGGCGCGGGGCTCCTGATCCGGAGCCTCGCGCGGCTGCTCGCGGTCGATCCCGGCGTGCGGGTCGAACAGCTCGTCACCGCCCGGGTCACCCCCGACCCGGCCAAGTGCGAGGGCAACGTCGGGCCCTGCGTCACCTTCTACTCCAGCCTGGAGCGCGAGGTCGGGTCGATTCCCGGCGTCACCGCGGTGGAATTCGCCAGCATGCTTCCGCTGGACGGGCAGTCGCTCTGGTGGCCCATGCTCGTGGAAGACCATCCGGTTCCGCCCGGCGGCGCGGCCAACGGGCTCACCCCGCACACCGTGTCGCCCGGCTATTTCGCGTTGATGGGCATCAAGGTTCTTCAGGGCCGGGCCTTCACCCGCGACGACCGGAGCGCCTCCGACCCGGTGGTGGTGATCGGCAAGGCGGCGGCGGACCACTACTGGCCGGGCCAGTCTCCCCTCGGCAAGCACATCAGGCCGGTCTGGGTCACCCGCGACGCTACGATCGTGGGTGTGGTGAGCGACGTTCGCGAATACGGTCTCAGCGCCGCGCCCGAGCTCGATTTCTACATGCCGATCGAGCAGTGGGCCGCCGGCGCCATGACCGTGGTGCTTCGTACCAGCCTCCCCGCCGGCTCGCTGGAGCCGGAGCTCAAGCGCGCCCTCGGCAAGGTGGATCCGACCGCGCCGCTCTCCCATGTCCAGTCGATGGAGCAGATGGTGCGCACCTCGATCGCCTCGCCGCGCACTACCGCGATTCTCCTCGCCGGGTTCGCCACCGTCGCGCTGCTGCTGGGAGCCATCGGGGTCTATGGGGTCCTCTCGTACGGCGTGACCCAGCGGCGCCGCGAGATCGGCATCCGGATGGCCATCGGCGCGGCTCCGGGTGATGTCCGCTGGATCGTGGTCCGGCGCGCCGCCACCCTGGTGGCCGCCGGCCTCACGGTCGGGCTCGCGGCGTCATGGCTCGGCGCGTCGGCGCTGTCGGGGTTCGTATTCGGCGTGGGCGTGCGAGACGGCGCGACGTTCGTGGCGGTGCCGTTGGTGTTCGTGGTGGTCGGGTTCGTCGCGAGCTATCTGCCGGCCCGGAGGGCCACGCTGGTGGCGCCGAGAGAGGTTCTGGAGGGGGAGTGACTGAAGGCGCTATGACGCTACGACGCTACGACGCTACGACGCTAAGAAATGCCTCTTACGACGTAGCGTCATAGCGTCATAGCGTCTGCTCCTTGCGTCATAGCGTCCTAGCGTCATAGCGTCTTACGAGAACAGCCGCGGCACCACGTAGATCAACAGCCCCACCAACCCGCCCACCAGCGTCCCGTTGATCCGCACGTACTGGAGGTCCCGCCCTACGGCCAGCTCCAGCCGGCGCGAGGTCTCTTCCGGGTCCCACCGCGCCACCGTCTGCGCGATCAGGTCCGCTACTTCATGCCGGTGCTTCTCGATCGTGTCCACCAGGAGATTGATGCCGAATTCCTCGATTTCACCCAGCAGCTTCTCGTCGGTCAGCAGCGTGTTGCCGAACGCCGCGGTGGCGCGAGCCAGGGGCCCGGGCCCGTCGGTCTCCGAGCGGCTCGCATACCCCGCGACCGCGCGGCGGGTCGTGTCCCAGACCCAGTTGGAGAGCTCCTCGATCGCGGGGTCGGAAAGCCACTCGTCCTTGAGCGCCTCGGCGCGGGCGCCCGCTTCGGGAGAATTCTGGAGCCGGTCCACCAGCTCGCGGAGCTTGTGATCGAACGAGGCGCGGAGCGGATGGGCCGGGTCGTTGCTGACGTCTTCGAGCAGTTTCTCGATGGCGCCCAGGATGCGATGGTAGATCTTCTCGTCCACCACGCCGGGCACCCACCACGGGCTGCTCTCCTTGATCCGCTTGCGGATCAGCTCCCGGTTGGCCTCGACCGCCTGGGCCGAGAGCCGGATCGCCTCGTTGAGCAGCTCCTGATGCCGGTCGCCCGCCACCACCAGCGCGAGGGTCTTGCCGAGCACCGGAGCGACTCGGGTCGCATGGATGCGATCCTTCGCGCCCTGCTGGATCAGCTCCTTGATCTTGTCGTCGGGCAGCGCCTCGAGGGTCTTGGCTACGCCGCTGGCGAGCTGGGCCGCGATGCGCTGGGCGTTCTCCGGCTGGGACAGCCATTCCGCGCCGCGGCGCGCGATCCCCATGCCGCGCAGCTTGGCCGACACCGCCTCTCGGGCCAGGAAGTGATGCTGGACGAAGTTGCCGATGATCCGGCCGATGCGGTCCTTCTGGCGGCCGATGATCGCGGTGTGGGGGATGGGAAGTCCCAGGGGATGGCGGAACAGGGCGGTGACGGCGAACCAGTCGGCCAGGCCGCCGACCACGGACGCCTCGGCGGTCGCCCGGACGTAGCCCAGCCATGGGTACAGCGGCTCGAAGTACCGGGCGGCCACGAAGATCGCGACCGCGAGCGCCAGCAGGCCGGTGGCCCGGCGCTTCATGGCGTCGAGCTGGGCGGCGCGGGCGATATCGTCTGGGCGCGGGGGGAAGCTGGTGGTCAAGGGCGCGACGCTACGACGCTACGACGCTACGACGCTAGGAAAAGGCATTCGCATGGCGGGAATACGGTTGCGCCCTGCAGCGGGTTTCGTGCGATGCTCGAACACCATGATTCCCTTCCGAAGGCTGAGAGCGGGGGAACACTCGCGCCGGCTGGTGCTGGCAATCTACACTGAAACCCGCCGCTGGCCTGGAGACGAGCGTTACGGACTGGTTGCTCAGGCCAGGCGAGCCGCGGTCTCAGTCGTCTGCAATCTGGCCGAAGGATCATCGCGTCTGGGAGGTCGTGAGCTTCGCCGGTTCGCGGATATCAGCCTTGGCTCGCTTGCCGAGTTGTCGTGCCTCCTGCAGATCGCACTGGACCTGGGATATGTCACTCCCGACGAATGGCAACGGCTCGAAGACTTGCGAAACACGGCCGGGAAACTCATTTACGGGCTGGCCCGTGCCGTCGCACGATCCACCTAGCGTCGTAGCGTCGTAGCGTCGTAGCCTCTTATTCCACCGTCTTCCTGAACCTCCGCACACTCAGCGCAATCAGGCCGATCGAAAACCCGGTGAGAACCACCGCTTCCCTCCACAGGCTCTCCAGGCCGACCCCCCGCAGCAGGATGCCCCGCATGATCCTCAGGAAATACGTCAGCGGGAGGGCGGCCCCGATCCACTGCGCCGGCGCGGGCATCGCTTCGCGGGGGAACATGAAGCCCGACAGAAGGATGTTGGGCAGCAAGAACAGGAAACCAAGCTGCATCGCCTGGGCCTGGTTCTGGACCAGGGTCGACAGGAACAGTCCGATCGCCACGCTCGCCACCACGAACGGCAATGCCACCAGGTAGAGCGTCGGCAGACTGCCCCGAATCGGGACATCGAACAGCACCCGTCCCAGGATCAGGATCACCGTGATCTGGACGTATCCCACCAGCAGGAACGGCAGGAGCTTCCCCATCATGAGACCGGTCTTGCTGATCGGCGTCACGATGAGCTGTTCCAGCGTGCCGCGCTCCCGCTCCCGCACCAGCGCGATGCTGGCCACGATGATCATCGTCACCGACAGCAGCACGCCGATGATGCCCGGCACGATATACACCGCGCTCCGGAGTGTTGGATTGTACCAGGGGCGCACCCGCACCTCGATGGCGGCGGTGCCGCCCCGGGTCGCCGCCAGGGCCTGGGACCGGACCGCCCCCGCCAGCCCGGCCCCGCTGATGGCCGCCGAGGAGGCCAGCGGGTCGGCTGCGTCGATCACGATCTGGGCGGTGGCGGTCCGGCCCCGGTTGATGTCCCGCTCGAAATCGGGCGGAATCACGATCCCCGCCTTCGCATCCCCCCGGGCGATGATCGCGCCCATCTCGGCCCGGTCGCGGACCGCGCCCGCCAGGTCGAAGTTCCCGGTGTTGATCATCGCCTGGACGAAGCGCCGGCTCTCGGGCGATTGCGACTCGTCCAGCACCACGGTCGGGAGATGGCGCACCTCGGTCTGGATCGCGTAGCCGAACATCGCCAGCTGGATCGCCGGGATTCCCACCATCATTCCGAGCGTGAGCTTGTCCCGCCGCATCTGGATGAACTCCTTCCGGAGCATCGCCCAGAAGGGCCACCGCCTGACCCGCTCGGTGAGGCTCATGCCGCCGCGCCTTCGTCGCGCCGCTGCATCTCGATGAAGACCTCCTCGATGGTGGGAAGCCCGAACCGGGCGGTGATCTCCTGCGGCGTGCCCACGCCGATCAGGTGGCCGCGGGACAGGAAGGCGAGGCGATCGCAGCGCTCGGCTTCATCCATGTAGTGCGTGGTCACCAGGACTGTCATGCCTGCCTTGGCCCGCCGGCCGATCAGCTCCCAGAACAGCCGCCGCGAGGCGGGGTCCACCCCCGCGGTCGGCTCGTCCAGGAATACCAGGTCGGGCTGGTGCGTCGTCGCGCAGGCCAGGGCCAGCCGCTGTTTCCACCCGCCCGACAGGGTGCCGGCCAGCTGGTCGATCCGCTCCGCGAGACGATACTCCTCCGTCTGGACCGCGATCCGCCGGGTCCGGTCCGCGCCGACGATCCCGTAGACCCCGGCGTAGAACGCGAGGTTCTCCCGGACCGTCAGGTCATCGTAGAGCCCGAACTTCTGGGACATGTATCCGATCCGGCTGCGGACCCGCTCCGGTTCCCGCACCACATCGACCCCCGCCACGGTCGCGGTGCCGGCCGTCGGGGCGATGAGCCCGGTCAGCATCCGAATCGTGGTGGTCTTGCCGCTTCCGTTGGGACCCAGCATGCCGAAGACTTCCCCCCGGCGGATTTCGAGGTCGAGGCTCTCCACCGCGACGATCCCGTGGAACTCCTTGCGGAGCCCCCGGGTCACGATCCCGAATGACGGATCTGGTCCGGGCGTATCGAAGCTCTGCTGCATGATTTCCTTCTGCTTAGCGTCGTAGCGTCGTAGCGTCGTAGCGTCGTAGCGTCGTAGCGTCGTAGCGTCGTAGCGTCGTAGCGTCGTAGCGTCGTAGCGTCGTAGCGTCGTAGCGTCCTAGCGTCGTCGCGGCCTAGCCTCTAAACCGCACCGTCACCCACAACCCCGGGTGCGGAGCCCGGGCGGGATCGATGAACTCCACCTTCACTCCGAACATCAGGTCGGCCCGCTCCTGCTCCGAGAGCGCGACGCGCGGCGTATACTCGGCCTTGGGGTTGATCGCCACGACACGCCCGGCCATCGCACGGCCGTCTTCGGTCACCACCTGCGCGGTGCTTCCGATGGCGAGCCCGGTCACCCGCGACTGCGGCACGAACACCCGGACGTAGGGCCGGGCCGTTTCGCCGATGGTCACGACCGGGATGTTGGGCCCGAGCCCCTCGCCCGGCTCGGCGTTCCGGGCCAGCACGACCCCCGCGACCGGCGCCACCAGCACGAGGTCGGCGGCCCGCGCTTCCACCTGCGCCAGGGCCGCGCGCGCGCTGGCGAGCTCGGCCCGTCCTGCGGCGATCTGATCGGGGCGGGTCCCCGCCTGGAGGAGGCGCAGCGCATCCTCGGCGGACGAGAGCCTTGCCCGCGCCACCCGTTCGGCGGCCACCGCGTTGTCGAGCGTCTGCCGGCTCACGACGTCTCGGGACGACAAGTCCCTGATCCGCGCCAGCTCCTTGGTCGCCCGCTCCTGTTCCGCGGTCGCGGCCCCAACGTCGGCTTCGGCACGGCGGACCTCCTCCGGCCGGGCCCCCGCCTCCAGGTCCCGGAGATTCGCGCTCGCCCCGCTGACCCGGGCGCCCTGGGCCGCCAGCGTGGCGCCCAGGTCAATCTGGGACAGGAGGGCGATGGTGTCGCCGGCCTGGACTGCGGCGCCCTCCTCCACGCGGATGGCGATCACCCGGGCCGCGGTCATCGCGCCCAGATCCACTTCGGGCACCTCGACGGTGCCGCGGGCGTCGTAGGCCTCCGATGCCGTCCGGGCGCAGCCGGAGGCCACCAGCAGGAGGAGGAGCAGGGATCGTCGGAGGGTCATGTGTGCGACTCCACGGGTGACAGGGCCCGCACGGCAAAGTCGCCGGCGTGACGGCCGAAGGCGCGGGCCGTATCGGGCGCGACGCCGTCCGCGCCGAGGCCGAAGAAGATCCCGACCGCCGGACGGTAGGTGATGAAGTAGACGACCTGGGAGATGGTGCTCACGGCGGCGAAGCGGGGCTCCACGTCGGCGCGGAAGACCCCGGCGCGCTGGCCGCCCTCGATCAGATCGCAGAGTCGCTGGAACAGGCCGGCCGCCATCTGCAGGATGACGGTTTCGGCGTGGTGCGCGTCGTGATCGATCATCTCCCGGACGATGAGCTTGGGGATCGCGGGCCGGGCCAGCATGAACTCGACCTGGGCGGCGATCAGCGCACGGATGGCATCGGCCGGCGCCGGCGCGGCCTCCATCACCTGGCCGCCGGTGGAGACCAGCCCGGTCACGATCCGCTGCAGCACCGCCTTGTAGAGCTCTTCCTTGCTGCCGAAGTAGTAGTAGAGCAGCGCGGGGTTGAGCTTCGCCTCGGCGCCGATCTCCTTGATAGTGGTCGGGTCGAATCCCTGGCGGGCGAAGAGGGTTTCCGCGGCATCGAGTATCTGCTCGCGGGCCGCGGATGAAGGAGCGACGCTACTCATGTCTGTTTAATTAAGCGATTAATCAATGAATTGCAAGCACCTCGGCTCGGTCCTCCCTCAGTTCCCCGTGATTTCCGAAATGACCTCCCCATCGACGCCCTGAAGGCGCACCCCGAGCAATGCCGCCAGGGTTGGGGCAATATCCAGGGTGGATACCGTGCGATTCATGGCTCCCGGCCGGATTCCATTTCCCGCCGCGACGAACATTCCGCCAATGCGGTGATCTCCGGTGCGGGTGAAGTGGTTGATGCCCAGGACGGTGCCAATTCGCGGCGAAAGCACTTGCACCGTCGCCCCGGCACCGCCATGGTGAAAACTGCTGCCGGTCGGCGTGCTGTCGTCCCAATCGACCAGCAGGTCGGGCAGGTCGTCCAGGTGCTCTCCCTGGAAAAGCTCCGCGGTGCGGGTTACTCGGCGGATCACGGGCCGGCCGGTTCGCTGGTCCACGATGTCGAGAAGATCTCCCGCAAGGGCCTGGCAGAAGATCTCCGCTTCGGTTCCCGGCTGGAGGATTCCGAACGGCTCCCGTCCGGCCAGATTGAGTCGAATCGCGCCGGTGAGATGGCCGTTGGGGACGACGAAGCACTTGCTGAGCAGGGGATCCACGCCCAGCACGGGAAGTACCGGGGGGCCCTGAATTCGGGGCCGCAGCCGCCGGACGGGTCGAATGGACTCGCGGAGCGAGCGGGGCAGCAGGCCCCACGTCCGCCGCGCCAGTCCTCGAGGAAATCCTCCGTGTTGCGATGGCGACGGAGGCGGCGCGGGAGGCGGTCCGGAGACCCCGAGACGAAACAGGATCTGCTGCAGGATGAATTGCGCGCCGTGCCAGAAAGACATCCCGTGCGCAGTGATCACCAGTACCCGGGTATCGCCCGCTGCCGCGAGGACCTGGCCGATGGCTTGATCGATGGCGACGTATACCCGACGCACTGGATCGCCGAGGCTCGTCGCCATGCCGGGATCATGCGCGGGATGGGTGCTGTCGTGGAGATGCCAGACCTGATGGCCGGCGCAATGCGCTTCGGTAAACACCTGCATGAACAGATCCCAGCCACCTTTCGCCAGGAAGTGCGTGGTAAGCTCGGCCCGCATCTCGGCGCCGCGTACCAGATCGTCGACGAACGAGCGATAGTCCTCAAGTCGGGTGCGCAGGCCGTCGCAGGAATGTCTCAGCGGATAGGCCCCCCACCTGGAGTCCACTTCGCTCCGGATTTCGGGCGGTGCGGTGCTGAAGGGGGCCAGCGCCTCGATCCCGCTCCAGTCCACGATGTGCATTCCATTGATGCGGGGGTCGAGCTCGGTCAGCGGCACGTCCAGGATGGCGATGCGGCGGCCGGCGCCGCTGAGCGCCGTCCAGAACGGCACCCGCGCGACGCGGGGATGGTAGTAGTCGTAGGTTCCCGGCTTCAGCTGAACGGTGTAGTGATAACCGTGGCGCGCGGGAGTGACTCCGGTAGACAGGCTGGCCCAGGTGGAGCCCACCAGGAAGCCTTCGACACCTTGGGTATCGCCCACCAGTCCGCGCGCCATCAGGGCCCCGAGGTGCGGCATGGTCCCGTCGGCCCCCCAGCGCCGGAGCAGGTCGGGATTCGCGGCGTCGATCCCCAGAACCAGCAGTTTGGCCGGATGAGTGCTCATGCCGATCTCCGCACCAGCGCGGCCAGCAGGTGGCGGGAGTACAGCAGGTAACGCCACCCACCTCGCTCTTGAAGGGAGCGGACATGCCAACGCCAGGCTTGGGACGGATTCCCCAAAGCCAGCAGCCGGCTCGCGGCCGAATGACACGCCTCGGCGATCTTGCGGCGGATGCCGTCGCGAAAAGCCTCGGGAAGCTCGAGCTCGAGGATTCGGACCAGGGCGTCGGCTTCACCCAGATGCCATTCCAGCGACTTCGATTCCGACCCGGCGATAGCGGTGTGCCAGATCACCGTGGGCTGTTCCAGAAACATCATGCGGCGGCTGCTCGCGAGCCGGACTGCGAGGTAGGTACATTCGAGCGAGTGAGGCGCGTCACGGAAGACCTCGGGCCCGACGCGCTCCGTACGGCAGAGCCAGGATCCCGGCAGGAGCCAGTTGCCGGCCAGCAATGCGCCCAGCGGGTCGCGCTGCACCATTGCGGGATCGCTCACGTTCAGGGTGTCTCCCGTCGCGTCGCGCCGGTATCCGTTGGTCACCACCGCATCCAGCTCGGGCCGCGCCTCGAGTGATGCCACTCGCAGGGCCAGGGCGCCGGGCAGCATCAGATCGTCGTCGTCCAGGCGACTGAACCAGGGCGTTTCCACCAGCGCGCGGCCGGCCGCCAGCGCCTCCGGAATTCCCCGGTCCCGTATCGACGCGACTCGAAGCCGCGAGTCCATGTTGAGCTCGCGTACCAGATCGGGGTCGTGTTCGTCGCCGTTGATCACCACGAGCGGCACCGCGTGCACCCCGTCCTGTTCCAGCACGCTGGTGATCGCGCGCCGGAGATAGGGCGCTCGGTCCCGCCGGGCGAGAGTGGGGAAGATCACCGTGACGGATTGCACCTGGTCTACTGGAGCCCTTGCATGGAGCTCGACGCCCGCCGACTGCCGGATGGATCCCGGGTCGACACCGACGTCTGTATCATCGGTGCCGGGCCTGCGGGTATCGCACTGGCACGGGAACTCCTCGGGGCGAACATCGACGTGCTCCTGGTGGAAAGCGGAGGGTGGGACGCTGACGAATGGTCCCAGGCCCTCAACGAAGGAACCGTTGCCGGCAGTGAGTACGCCGGCCTTCGGTTGACCCGCCACCGCCGGGTAGGCGGTTCGACCGCGATCTGGAACACACCGGTCGGTCGGGAACAGGGAGCGAAGTACCTGCCGCTCGACCCTTGGGACTTCGACCCGCCCCGCGGCAGCAATCTCACCGGATGGCCGATCGGGCGCGAGTTCCTCGACCCCTTCTATCGACGCGCCCAGGCGGTGTGCGGCCTCGGCCCGTTCGGCTACGAATCGCGGGACTGGGACGACCCGCGGCGCCCTCCTTTCGCGCTGCCCGGAGGTTGGCTCGACAACCGAGTCTACCAGTTCGGCCGCTGCCGGCCTTTCACCGCAATCTACCCCGGGCAGATTCGCGAGTCAGCCAATGTGCGGCTCTGCATCCACGCCACCGTCTGCGGTCTTGTTGCCGACGGACGGGGTGGCCGAGTCGTCGAGGCAAGGGTTGCCACCCCGGCCGGCCAACGGCACACCGTACGTGCGACGACATACGTTCTCGCTGCGGGGGCGATCGAGAATCCGCGTCTGCTCCTGGTATCGGGCCTCGGCAACGATCTGGTGGGCTGCTGCTTCATGGAGCATCCGCGGGACCACGCCCTGACCCTGCTCTCGTCGGATCCGGAGCTCTATGCGCGAGCCGCCTTCTATGATGCCCACCACTCCGCGGGCGGCACGGTCGTGGGTGGACGGCTGGCCCTCTCCGAAGCCGCGGTGCGCGACCTGGGCCTTCCCAATGCATCACTCACCCTGCTACCGCGCCCTCGAGCCTCCCCTCCCGATCGCGGAGTGATGGGGCGGGTGCTGCGCCGCCTCCGGCATAAAGCGGGCCCCGGTCCGCGCGGCGGGTATGGGTGGTCGAGGCTGTCCCATCCGGAACGATACTTCGATGCGTTTCGGGTCCTGGTGAACTTGGAGCAACGCCCCCGCCCGGCGAACCGCGTGATCCTGGGCACGGACCGGGATGCTCTCGGGGTGCCGCGGCCGGTGCTGCATTGGCGGTGGAGAGCCGAGGAGCAGCTGGAGATGGTTCGGCTTCGCACGCTCCTGGTCTCCTCACTGGAGGCGGCTGGGCTCGGACGGGTTGAGGTCGACTCCAGCCGACCGGCCGACCCCAATGCCCACCACCACTCGGGGACTACCCGCATGGCTGGCGACCCACGGGACGGGGTGGTCGACCCCGACGGACGGGTCCATGGAACCGCGAACCTCTTCGTTTCGGGCGCTTCCGTCTTTCCGACGGCAGGGTTCGCCAACCCGACCCTCACGGTGGTTGCCCTCGCGATCCGCCTCGCCGATCACATCAAGGCCCGGGCCGGAGCCTCCTAGCCGGGTTGCCAGGCAGCAT
>JBGPLG010000027.1:0-46296 GCA_041486305.1 Gemmatimonadota bacterium | reverse complement strand
TCGGTGGGCGGCTACACGCTCAGCTTCACGTCGGCCGGCCTGACCCCGCTCACCTCGGCCAACATCGACCTCACCGCCGGTACCGCGGCGGCGATCGCCGTCACCACGCAGCCTGCCGCCGCGGCGCGGAGCGGCATCGTGCTGGCGCCCCAGCCGGTGGTCCGGCTGCTCGATGGCGCCGGGAATCCGGTCTCCCAGGCCGGCGTCCTGGTCACGGCCGCGATCCAGACCGGCCCGGCGGGTGGTACGCTCGCCGGCACCGCCGCGATCTCTACCACGGCCGCCGGAGTCGTCACCTACACCAACCTGGCGCTGAACGGACCAGCCGGGAGCTTTACGCTGCGCTTCTCCGGCGCCGCACTCACCCTCGCGACCTCGAGTCCGATCGTGCTGGGCGCCGGGACCGGATCGGTGCTCTCGATCACCACCGTTCCCTCCGGCACCGCGGCGAGCGGACAGGCCTTCGCCCAGCAGCCGGTGATCCAGCTGCGCGATGGCGCCGGCAATCCGGTCGCCCAGGCGGGGGTGAACGTCGACGCGTCGATCCAGGGCGGCGGCGGCGTGCTGGGCGGCACGGCGACCGCCGCCACGAATGCGTCCGGCGTCGCCACGTTCACGAACCTCTCCATCACCGGCACAGTCGGGATCCGGACCCTGCTCTTCGCGGCCGGCGGGTATGCGCCGGTCGCGTCGGGAGCTATCGCGCTGGGCGCCGGGGCGGCGAGCAGGCTCGCGGTGACCGGCCAGCCGTCCGCGTCGGGCCAGAGCGGCGTGGCGCTGGCCCAGCAGCCGGTGGTGCAGATCCAGGACGCGTCGGGCAACCCGGTGGCGCAGGCGGGGACGTCGATCACCGCCTCGAAGGCCTCGGGCCCCGCCGGCGGATCGCTGGGCGGCACCCTGGTGGCCACCACCGATGTGAACGGCGCCGCGGCGTGGTCCACTCTGAACGCGACCGGGCCGGCCGGGGCCTATACCATCGCCTTTGCCGCGGCGGGCCTCTCCGGCGCTGCGTCGGGTTCGGTGACGCTGGGCGCGGGCGCGGGCACCGGCCTCGCCATCACGACTCAGCCCTCGAGCAGCGCGGTGAACGGGGCGGCGTTCGCCACCCAGCCGGTGATCCAGGTGGTGGACGGCTCCGGCAACCCGTCGCCCCAGGCCGGGGTGGCGGTGACGGTGGCGATCTCCGGCGGCGGCGGGACCCTGGGTGGCGTCGCGACCGTTGCCACCGACGCCGGGGGTCAGGCCGCCTTCACCGGGCTGTCGATCACCGGAAAGGCCGGCAACTACACCCTGGCCTTCGCATCGGCCGGCCTGAGCGGCGTCACGTCCGCGGCCATCGCGCTGACGCCGGGGCCGGCCGCCCAGCTCAGCATCACCACCCAGCCCTCGGCGACCGCGACCAACGGCGCGCAGTTCGCGGTGCAGCCCGTGGTGCAGGCATTGGACGGATCGGGCAACGCGGTGGGCGGCACGGGGGTGACGGTGGCGATCGCGTCGGGCGGCGGAAGCCTGGGCGGATCCGCGACCGTCGCCACCGACCTCAACGGCGTGGCGGCGTTCGCGGGACTCTCGATTACCGGGCTGGTCGGGACCCGCACCCTGAGCTTCACCACGCCCGGCGCCCCGCCGGCCACCTCGGGATCGATCGCCCTGAGCGCGGGATCGCCGACCCAGCTGATCGTCGCGACCCAACCCTCCGCGACGGCGCAGAGCGGCCTCGCGTTCCCGGTGCAGCCGGTGGTCCAGGTGCAGGATGTCTCGGGGAATCCGGTGGGCGGCGTGGCGGTGACCGTCGCGATTGGGTCGGGTGGTGGGACCCTGGGCGGCGGCACCACCGCGACCTCCGACCCGAGCGGGAACGCCGGGTTCACCGGCCTCTCGATCAGCGGGATCATCGGTCCCCGGACCCTCGGCTTCACGGCGCCCGGCCCGTCGTCCGCGACCTCGGCGACGATCGACCTCCTCGCCGGCCCGGCGGCGCAGCTGGTGATCGTCCAGGAGCCGGCGAGCACGGCGGTTCACAACATCCCGTTCAGCCAGCAACCGGTCATCCGGGTACTCGATGCCGCGGGCAATGGAGTCTCGGGGGCCGCGGTCACGGCGGCGATCAATACCACCATATCGGGCACCGGCAAGCTCGCCGGGACGCTCACCATTGCCACCAATGCCTCCGGCACGGCGACGTTCACCAACCTCGACATCACCAAGTCGGGCCGCTACATCCTCAGGTTCACCTCGGGGAGCCTCGTCATCGTGTCCCTGATGACGATCACCGTCTTCTAAGCCCGCCGAAACTCGCCCTCGGGCCTCGCGTAGGGACCGAAGGACTCCCGCTCTCCCTCCGCGAGGCTTCGATGCACTTCCGCACCCCGTGGGCCGCGTTGCTGCTGGCCGCGCTCCGGATTGGTCCGGCGCCGCTTGCCGCCCAGGGCCAGCAGGCGCCGCCCGATTGCTCGGGCCCCCGGTTCCGCCAGTTCGATTTCTGGGTCGGCAACTGGGTGGTGACGTCGGGCACCGATACCGCCGGCACCAACAACGTGACCCTCGAGGAGAGCGGTTGCGTCGTGCACGAGCACTGGGTCGGATCGAAGGGCGGCACCGGGCAGAGCTTCAACTTCTTCGACCGCACCGACCAGCAATGGCACCAGGTCTGGGTGGACAACGCGGGGTCAGTGCTCCGCCTCGCCGGGGAGGTGGTGGGGAATCAGCTCCTGCTGACCGGCGAGACGGTGGGGCGCAACGGCACCAAGGTGCTGCACCGCCTGGCCTTCACCAACAATCCCGACGGCACGGTCCGCCAGTTCTGGGAGTCCTCCGCCGACACCGGGAAGACCTGGATCGTTGCCTTCGACGGGATCTACCGCAAGGCGCGCTGAGCTACATCGCCGGCGTGAACATGATGTGCGCCTTGGGAGTGCCCGGGAACATGAGCCAGGGCAGCGTCCCGGACGGCTTGTCGGAGAGCCCGGTCGAGGCGGTCGTGGCGAACGGGATGTACACCACGTAGAGCGCCTTGGCCCCGGCCACTTCCTTCTTCACGGGGTCGTACGTCCCGCCGAACAGCTGGTAGAGAATGGCGGGGGACCTCGGCATGAGCAGCTTCCCGTCCCGCACTTCCCGGAACCGCACCGAATCCACCTGATCGCCGGTCACCCCGGAGGCGCGCAGCGCGCGCCCCCGCGCCATGAACGGCTCCATGCTGTTGTGATAGCAGGCGACGTGGAACTCCTCGCCCTTGGGGTCATTGGCCAGGCAGATCATCTGGCCTTTGCCCTCCCGGAGCACGACCAGCTTGCCGTCGGCTGCGTAACCCATCACCGTGGCGTCGGCACGGAGGCTGGGAGGCAGCGCCAGCACCGTCGCGGAGATCTGCTGCGAGGGCGGGGGCGCCTGGGCGGCCAGGGGCGCCGCCGCGGCGAGTGTCAATCCTGCTGTGACCAGAATCCGCATGGGATCCTCCTTTAGAGAGCTTCATAGGAGCAGCCGCGCTCCTGGCAGAGGCCGATGAGCATCGTATGCGCCGGCACCAGGATGACGCCGGGATTGAGGGCGGGCCTGAGCTCCGCATACACATCGGGCTCGGGCCGCTTGACCGCGGCGCCGATCCGGCCGGCGACTCCGTGGAGCGCGTTGTTGCATTGCCAGAAGATGACCCCGCGAGCCTGGAGCGGGCGAACCCCGGCCCCGATGAACGGCGCGGTCTTGCCGCCGTCCAGGAAGATGTTGCGCAGGGCCGGCTTCCCGGTCTCGGGGTCGTTCACCTTCCAGAGCTCGCCGATGGGGAACTTCTGGTAGAGCGCGTCCGACGCATTGACCGCGAAGGTGTGGCCCCCGATGCCCACCACGGCGTTCAGGTCTTTGCCCGAAAGCCCGTACACGGTCTGGTGCGCGTCGAGCCAGTTCTTGACCACCACGAAGCCGATGTCCATGTCGCCGAAATCGAACACCTGCTTGTGCTTCCCGGTCAGGCCGTCGAGCCACGACATGTCCCAGCCGCCCTGCACCGCGGCGGCCCCTCGGGAGGTTCCCGACGCGGAGGCCGCCCCGGGGAGCGCCCCCAGCGCGGCGAGCCCGGCCGCCGTGCGGGCCAGGAACCCGCGCCGCTCGATGCCCTCAGGTGCCTTCATACGCCCTCCTGCGTGTATGCCACGGTACCCGAAAGATAATCCGTCCGGCTATTCCACCGGCCGGGCCGACGCCAGCCTGCCCGGCGCGACGGTCCCGACCGTTGCCGTGCTTCCGGTCACGATCCGGCGATGATAGTCCACTTGCCCCAGGTGATAGGCCAGGTGGCTCGCGAGATGGGTGAGAAAATCGCCGGTGTTGAGCCGCATCTTGGCCACCGGCTCGGGATACTCGGAACCCAAGTCGGAGGGGCCGAGGTGCCGGAAAGTCTGCTGGGTCGCGGTGATGGCCTCGTCCACCAGGCGCACCACCTCGGCGCGCGACAGGCCGCGGGTGGAGAACTCGGCGTCGCGGTGCCGCACGTAGGAGCTGCCGCCCAGGAGGGCGCCCACGAAGTGCTGGAGATTTCCCGCCAGGTGCAGCGCCAGGGTCCCGCCGGAGTTCGCGATACCGGGCACCACCTTCCAGAGATCGGCGTCGCTGGGATAGGCCTCGATTTCCTGGCGCAGGCTCCCGAGCTCGCGGATGATGATGGCGCCGATCGAGGCGCTCTGGGTGGTCATTCGGCCTCCTTGGTGAGGGACACCAGCGTGCCCCGGTCCACGCGGTGCCCGCCGTCGAACCGGTGAATGTGGGGGGTGAGCCCGGCCGCGGCCAGCCGGGCCTGTTCCCGGTCCACCTCGGCGGGGTGGATGAAGGTGTCCTTGGCGCCGAACGCCATCTCGAGCCCGGCCCGGTTCAGCACCGGTCCGTACCGATCGAGCGGAAGATCCGGCGGCACCAGCCCGCACCACAGCATGAGCCGGTCGGCCGGGTGATTGCCGAACGCCACCCACCGGCACGCGGTGGCGGTCCCCTGCGAGAAGCCGTGGACTTCGATGCGCGGCTTGGCCGGGACGCCGGCCAGCACCCGGGCGGCCACCAGGTCAAGGTAGCGCACATAGTCTTCGATCTCCGCGTCCCGGTCTTCCTTGGTCATCCACGACGCGCCGACCCGGCGGACGCCCTTCTCCTCGAAGTAAGCTCGGGACAGCGCCTCCGGAGCCACCAGGAGCCGGCCGGGCCGGGCCACCGGCTCGAACCAGCGGAGAAACGAGGCGGCCAGCATGCTGTACCCATGGAGCAGGAACCAGACTTCCTCGGCGCTCTCGATTTCTCCCTGGGTGATGTACCGCGCGGTGCGGGGCACCGTGATGTGGTGGGAGACCGGGGTCACGCGGCGTAGCGCCCCCAGGCGCCGCGGAGCCCATCGCTGATTTCGCCGAGCGTGGCCCGGGCCCGCACCGCCTCCACGATCAGCGGCATCAGCGGCGCCGTGCCCGCCGCGGCGCGGATGAGCTCGGCGAGCGTGGCGGCGACCGCGGCCGGGTTTCGCCGCGCCTTGGCCTTCACCAGGCCGGCCTTCTGGCGGGCCTCGAGCCCGGCATAGTCGGGGATCGCGATCTTCGACGGGGGCTCGTCGGTGGTAAACCGGTTGACGCCCACCAGCACCACGCTGCCGGCTTCCACCGCCTTCTGCACCGCATAGGCGCTCTCGGCGATCTGCTTCTGGAAGAATCCCTGCTCGATGGCGCGGGCCGCGCCGCCCAGCGCGTCCACCTGCCCGATCAGCGCCACGGCCTCCGCTTCGATCCGGTCGGTGAGCGACTCGACGTAGTAGCTCCCCGCCAGGGGATCCACCGTCCGGTCGAGGCCGCTCTCGTAGGCCAGGATCTGCTGGGTCCGGAGCGCCAGGGTAGCCGCCTCGGCGGACGGCAGCGCGAGCGCCTCATCGTAGCCGTTGGTGTGGAGCGACTGGGTGCCGCCGAGCGTGGCGGCGAGCGCCTGCACCGCCACCCGCACCACGTTGTTGAGCGGCTGCTGGGCCTGCAGCGTCACGCCGCCGGTCTGGGTGTGGAAGCGGAGCTTGCAGGTAGCGTCGTCGGCGCTGAAGCGCTCCCGGGCCAGCCGGGCCCAGAGCCGCCGGGCGGCCCGGAACTTGGCGGCCTCCTCGAAGAGATCGTTGTGGGCCGCGAAGAAGAACGAGAGCCGGGGCCCGAACTGCTCGATGCGGAGCCCCCGGTCCAGGGCGCGGCGCACGTACTCGCAGGCGTTGGCCAGGGTGAAGGCCACCTCCTGCACCGCCGTGGCGCCGGCCTCCCGCATGTGGTAACCGCTGATCGAGATCGGATTGATGCTCATGCCCTCGTCCGCGACGAACCGGAAGATGTCGGCGATGAGCCGGAGCGAGGGCTCGGCGGGGAAGATGTAGGTGCCCCGCGCGATGTACTCCTTGAGGATGTCGTTCTGGATCGTGCCCGAGAGCCGGGCGCGCGGCACCCCGCTCTCCTCGCCCGCCACCACGTACATGGCGAGGAGGATGCCCGCCGTGGCGTTGATGGTCATCGAGGTGGAGACCCGGTCGAGGGGAATGCCCTCGAACAGGGCCGCGAGATCGTCCACCGTGTCGATCGCCACCCCCACCCGCCCCACCTCACCCGCCGCCATCGGATCGTCGGAGTCGAGGCCCATCTGGGTGGGAAGGTCGAACGCGGTGGAGAGCCCGGTCTGTCCCGCGGCGAGCAGGGTCCGGAAGCGCCGGTTGGTTTCCTCCGCGGTGCCGAACCCGGCGTACTGCCGCATGGTCCAGAGCCGCCCGGTGTACATCGAGGGCTGGATGCCGCGGAGGTAGGGCCAGCGGCCCGGCTCGCCCGGATCTCCCGACCAGTCGGCGGGGCCGTAGAGCGGCCGGACCGGGAGCAGCGCGGGATTGCGGGGGCGTTCCTGGCTCATCGGCTCTCGTCGCGCAGCATTTCCGCCACGAATTCCACGTCGGCCTTCGATCCGATGACCAGGGGGGTCCGCTGGTGCAGCTTGGTCGGGGTCAGGTCCAGGATCCGGTTGACCCCGTCGGTGGCCGCGCCGCCGGCGTGCTCCACGATCAGGGCCAGCGGACTGGCCTCGTAGCAGAGCCGGAGCTTGCCCTGGGGCCGCCCGATTTCGCCGGGATACAGGAAGATCCCGCCCGAGATCAGGTTGCGGTGGAAGTCCGCCACCAGCGCGCCGATGTAGCGGCTGTTCTTGCCCTTGATCCGGTCGGGCCAGTCGCCGTGGAACCCGCGGACCGCCCGCTGCATTCCCCGGGACCAGCGCCCGAAGTAGCTCTCGTTCACGCTGTAGTACTTGCCGCTCTCCGGAATCCGGATGTTCTGGTGCGACAGCACGAACTCGCCGATGGTGGGGTCGAGGGTGAAGCCGTGGACTCCCTGCCCGGTGGTGTACACCAGCATGACGCTGGAACCGTACATCACGTACCCCGCCGCGCACTGCTCCCGCCCCGGCTGCAGCACGTCTCCCAGGGTGCCGTGGCCCTCCATGGAGAGCCGCTTGTACACGCTGAAGATGGTGCCGACCGGGTTGTTGGTGTCGATGTTGGAGGACCCGTCGAGCGGGTCGAACAGCACGGCGTACTTGCCGTGCGGAATGTCCTCCGCGATGGGAATGACCTCCTCGTCCTCCTCGGACGCCATCACGCACACCCGCCCGGTGAAGCTCATGGAATTCTTGAGCGCATCGTTGGCGAAGACGTCGAGCTGCTGCTGCTCCTCTCCCTGGACGTTGGTGGAGCGGGCCGAACCCAGGATGTTGATGAGACCGGCGCGCCGTACCGCCGAGGCGATGATCTTGGCCCCCAGCGCGATGTCGTAGAGGAGGTTGGAGAGCTCGCCGGTGGCCTCGGGGAAGCGGCGCTCCTGATCCATGATGAACCGCTCGATCGTCACGACCGAGGTATCGGGAAACGGCATGCGGTCTCCTCAGGGACGGATGGAATAGGTGCGGGCCGGCCGGCGCCCGCGCACCGTCATGGTCGATTCGGCGACAGTCACGGTCACGGTGCCGTCGCGGTCGGTACGCCAGACCTCGGCGTGCGCCTCGGCCAGGCGCTCCAGCGCCTCGGGCGCTGGGTGTCCGTACCGGTTGACGCCCACGCTCACGATCGCGGCCCGGGGCTCGAGCTCCCGGAGCCAGGGCACGCCACTCGACGTGCGGGAGCCGTGGTGCCCCACCTTGAGCAGGTCCACCCGTCCCACCCGTCCCGCCAGCAGCGATTCGGCGCGGACCCCGAGGTCGCCGGCCAGCAGGGCCTCGAACGAGCCGGAGCGCAGCAGCAGCACCGCCGAGTCGTCGTTCAGATCGTCGTGCCAGCGCGCCCAGGTGGTATCGGGGTGGAGCACCTTGAGAAGCACCCCGTCGATCAGGAGCGAATCGCCGGCCCGGGCGGGGCGCCAAGGGTAGCCCCGCGCCGCCGCGAGATCGAGCAATTCGAGGTAGTGGGGCTCGTCCACCGGCTCGGCCGGCTCGAGGATGAGATCGGCCGGCACCTGGCGGAGCACCGCCGGCGCTCCACCCACGTGGTCCAGGTGCGCGTGCGAGAGCACGAATGCCGCCAGCCGCCGCACCCCGTGACGCACCAGAAACGGAAGGATGACGTCCCGCCCCGCATTCTTCCGCTCGTCAGCGGGCCCCGCGTCCACCAGGATCCACCGGCCCGAGGGCGTTCGAATCAGGGCCGCATCTCCCTGCCCGACACTGAGGAAATGTAGCGCGAGCCCCCTGCCCCCGTCAGCCGAGAACCAGCCCGGCGCCGGGATGAGGCTAGCCACGCCGACCGCTCCGGCGACCCATCCGACCCGGAGCCCGGCCCGGCGAGAGGTGTTGCGACGACCGAGGGCCCAGAGCGCCGCCAGGAGCACCACCACCCAGGGGATCGCCGAGGCCGGCCCCGGCGCGGATGGGATGGCGCCGAGCGGGAGCACGCTGCCCACCCTGGCCAGCGCCTCGATACCGGCGAGCCCGAGACCTCCTCCGGCGGCCAGCACCCGGGCAAACGGCGCCAGGAGCGGGGCCACCACGACACTCGCCAGCACCGCGGGCACCGCCAGCGCGGCGAGCGGCACGGCAAGGAAGTTGAGCCCGATGCCGGCCAGGGCCACCGAGCCGAACGAGGCCGCCGTCAGCGGCGCGGTGGCCAGCGTGGCGCCCAGCGAGGCGAACAGCATCCGCCATCCGGCGCCGGTTCCGATCGCGCGGTCGCTCCAGCGGGTGAAGCCGAGCGCGCCCCAGAAGGCCGCCGCCGAGAGCCAGCCCCCCAGATCGAAGACGGCCCAGGGATCGATCAGCGTGACCCCCAGACAGGTGAGCCCGAGCAGCGGCACCGCCGCCGGCATTCGCTGCCGCCAGGCACACCAGCTTCCCAGGCCGCAGAGCAGCGCGGCGCGGGCCGCCGGCGCGGGCCACCCCAGGAACGCCACGTACAGGAAGACGACCGCCGCCGCCGCGGCCGCCGCGGGGCCGCGGCGGATCCGCAGCGCCTTGAGGATCAGCGTGGCCCACCCGAACACGATGCCGACGTGGAATCCGCTGATCGAGAGGAGATGGACCAGCCCCGAGCGGGCAAACTCGGCGTTCAGGGTGGGGTCGATGCCGCCGCGCCGGCCGACCAGCAGCGCCTCGACCAGGCCGGCCCGGGCGCCATACAGGCGCGCGACCGTGCGGGAGATCCAGGTGCGGAGCCGGCTTCCCGGCCCGGGATCGCCGGGCAGAGGATCGAGCGTGGCCACGACCAGGATACCGTCGGGCCGGCCCCCGAATCGAGGGGAGCCGATCCACCGCCCCGAGGCGCTCCACCGGGTCCCGGCCGCCAGCAGACGTTGCTCGCGGAGCCGGAGCGTGAGCGGTCCCGAGCAGTGCCGGCCGAGCACCTGGGCTGAGGCGATGCCGTCCTCGACGGGCTCGAGGAGCCGGATCCGGACGGTCACCGGCCCGGCCGGCATGCGCGCGGCGCAACTGCCCTGTGCGGCGGTGCGGGTTACCACGCCGAGGAGGAAGCCCGCCGCGGCCGCGCTCGCGAGCCATCCCATCGGTCGTCCGCGGGCCAGCAGCAGCGCGGCGGCGAGGATCGCAATCGCGATTGTCGGGTCCGGAAAACGCGAGAGGCCGGTCGCGAGACCGGCCTCGAACACCAGAACCAGCAGCGCAACCGGGCGGGGCCTCAGGGCCCCGCCCCATTGCTCAGGGAGAGACCTTCCGCCGGCCCGCCACCTTGCATCGGGGAGACTCCATGACCCTCCGGACGCCGTCCATCACCGCCACCTCGATCGAGGCACGGTTTTGCTGCTTGTCGAGGCTGAGCTCGGTGATGACCGTGCCCTCGACACTGGCCACGTAGCGGGCCGGCAGCCGGTTGAGCGCGTACACCAGGACATCGGCGCGACAGACTTCACAGCCGCAGAACTCCGGGAAGTGGATGCGCAACGCATCGTAGGCTTCCGTGACGTGGGCTTCCACCTTGTTCTGAATCATAGGAGCGCCAGTTGGGGGGCGGCCACCGCCCCGGTAAAGGTCGAGCCCGTCGTTCCCGTCAACCGCACCGTGTGATATTCGCCGATTGCGCTCACCGGGAGATCCACCAGCACGAGGTGGTTTCCGCGGGTGCGGGCCAGCAGCAGGCCGCCGCGCCGAGCCGGCCGTTCCACCAGGGCCTCGTGCACCGCCCCGACACGCAAGATGTTGCGCGCCCGGGCCTGATTCCGCACCACTTCAATAAGCCTGCCCAGGCGCTCCGACGCCACTTCGGGCGGAATATGGTCCGGGAGCTTCACCGCGGGGGTCCCGTCTCTCACCGAATAGGCAAAGGTGTAGGCGTCGTCGAATCCGGCTTCCTGCACCAGCGAAATCGTCTCCTGGAACTGCGCTTCGGTCTCTCCGGGGAAGCCGACGATGATGTCGGTGCTGAACGTCATGTCGGGGATGGCGCTCCGGAGCCGCGCCACGACCTCCAGGTAGACCTCCCGGGTGTATCGCCGCAGCATGCGACGGAGCACCGCATTCGACCCGCTCTGAGCCGGCAGGTGCACATGCTCGCACACCGCCGCCGTGGTGGCCATGGCCTCGATGACGCGGTCGGTGAAGTCGGTCGGATACGGACTGGTGAACCGCACCCGGCGCACCCCATCCACCGCGCCGACCGCGCGGAGCAGGTCGGCGAAGTCGTGGGTGCCGTCGTTCCACGAGTTGACCGTCTGGCCGAGCAGCGTGACCTCTCCGGTACCGGCCTCGGCCAGCAGCCGCACCTCGCCGACGACGTCTTCCAGTTTACGGCTTCGTTCCGGCCCGCGCGTGTACGGAACCACGCAGAAGGTGCAGCGATAATCGCAGCCCCGCTGCACCGTGACGAACTGGGTCGGCCCCGGCGCCCGCACCGCGGGAACGTCCTCGTAGTGCTCCCAGCCGCGAAACTCGGTGTCGCTGACCCGTTCGCCGCCCCGGGCGTGGCTGATCAGCTCGGGCAGGTTGCGGTACGCGTCGGGGCCCACCACCAGGTCCACGCGGGGCACCCGCTCCAGCAACAGCGGTCCCAGCCGCTGCGCCATGCAGCCCACCACGCCCAGCACGGTGCCGGGCCGCTTGTGGCGCTGCAACTCTCCCATGCGGCCGATGACCCGCTGCTCGGCGTTATCGCGCACGGCGCAGGTGTTCACCAGGATGACGTCGGCGTGATCCGGGGTGTCCGTCGGGGCGTAGCCGGCCCGGCCCAGCACGCCGAGCATGAGCTCGGAGTCGGCCACGTTCATCTGGCAGCCGTAGGTCTCCAGGTAGACCAGTTTCACGGCCGGACCGACACGCCCAGCGTCAGGAGCGTGGCCCGCTCGGTGAAGCCCGCCCCGCCCTTGCGCCAGACCCGTTGCAGCGCCAGGTCCAGCCCGGCCCGATCCGCCACGAAACGGAACGACGTCCCAACCGACACCGCCGTCTCGGTGGTCTTGTCTCCCAGGCGCAGCGGAAACGGCAGCGTGGCGCGCCGCACGCCGAGCCGGAGCGGACGGTGCGAGAGGCGCTTCTTGTCGGTGTAATACTCGACCCCGGCGGAGATCTCGGTGGTGTTGACGCTCCCCACCCCGCCAAGCGCCACCAGGTCGGCGCTCGAGGTGGACCAGTTCCGGTACAGTCCGCTTCCGGCCAGGAGCATACGGTCTCCCAGCTGGATCCTGGCCCCGGCCGACACGGTCACCGGAAGCTTGGCCTTGCCGAAGGAGGCCGTGTCGAGCTCGACCCGGACTCGGTCGTCGGCCCGGACCATGCCCGCCAGGGTGACGTACTTCCCGATCCGCGCCATGACGCCGGCCGACACGCCGAAGCCGAGGTAGGAGTAGGTGAACCGCTCGCTCGCCCCGGAGTAGGTGGAATCGGTGAAGGCGCGATGGCTGATGATCCGGTTGGACCCGGTGATCATGTGCACCGCCATGCCCCACTGAACGGCGCGGGACTGACGCCAGGCCACGGCGGCCCGCAGATCGCTCAGGCCGCCCTGCGAGGAGATGGTGTCGAAGGCCTCGACCTCCTGGCCCCGCAGAATGAGCGTATCCCGGGAGGCCAGCACGAAATTCCGGTCGGTGAAGCCGCTCGCGCTGAGCGAGATCGAGAGCCGCGTTCTCCCGATGGGCCCGGCCACGAACACTCCGGGATACCGGTTGTCACGCGCGCTGGACGATCCCGCCGGGCTCTCCGAGTGGCGCCAGCTCTGCACCGTCTGGAAGCTGGCATTGAGGAACAGCACCTGGCCGATCGAGGCCGGATTGAGCGCCGATTCCGCGTCGAACAGCGAAAACCCTCCGCCGGTGCCGGTGGCCCTGACCGAGATGGGCCGGAGCGGAATGCCCAGGCCGCGCACGCCGAACTGGGAGGACTGCGCGGCCACGGGAACGGCCGCCAGCAGGCCGAGGAGGGCGGTGCTCAGGCGTCGCATCAGGGATGTCCCGGTCGCGAGGGAAGCGCATAGGTGATGCGGAGCCGGGGGCCGTTGACGGGGTCTTGCGAGTTGAGGAACTCGGGGCGCCCGAAGCTGCCTCCCTCCGGGGAGACCCCCATGAGCAGCGTCGTCGGCGTGGTATTGCCGGGGCCGAACCAGGCGGACGCGATCGGGAAGACCTCGATGAGCTGCACGTCGGTGGCATTGGCCTTGATCAGACCGCCCGCCACCAGCGACGACAGCGACGGTGACTTGGCCCCCAGATCCACCAGCACGCCGCGCACCTGGATTTCCACCGGATCATTGCGCAGCCCCGGCACCGGCACCGCCGGCGTGAGCTCCAGGGTGGCGCGGAGGACCGAGGCGGAATCCCGGATCAACCGGGGAATCCGGAACCGGAGAATGCTCCGGGTGCCGAACTTGCCCCCGATGATCAGCCGGTCGAGCCCCGCCGCGGGAGCCTGGATCACGTAGTTCGATTTCTCGGCCGGGATGGTCAGCGTCTGTTTCTGCTGCGCCGTATCGGTGGTGGCGGCCCGCCCGAACGCGATGTACACCGGCCCGCCGGAATTGGAGAACGTCGAGCCGACCCTGATGCCGGTAGCGGTATCCGCCTTGATGCGCAGCCCAAGCCCGAACCGCCCGCTGTCGGCCTCGGCTCCGATCAGGCGTCCGAGCTTCTCGGCGGGGAGGACCAGGCGAATCGTGCCGGTCTTGAGCGTGTCGGACACCAGCAGCGAGTCGATCAGGACATCCGGCGTCATCATGGCGTCGAGCGCGGCCAGCGTGGTCGTGCTGTCCAGATCCGGCGCGATGCGGTAGTAGAAGACCTTGAGACCCTTGGCCGCGGTGTCCCGCGCGAGGAGCACCGTGGTGAGTGCCACGGAGTCGACCGAGACGAAGGTCTGGGTGCCGCCGATGAACACCGAATCGGACCGGCGCGGGAAAGTCGCGAAGGCGCGCGCCTCGCCGGCGTTGATGCCGTCGGACACCAGCAGCGCGGGCACTTCCTGGGCGCCGATGTACCCGGTATAGGAGCTGTCCTGTCCCTGAATGGCGTGCAGCACCGTGTCCAGGACCACCAGGCTGGTGCCGGGGCAGAGCTCGGGGCACTCCGCCGGTGCGGACAACTCTTCCTGGCAGGCGGCCAGGAGGCCGAGTCCGAGGAGAAGAACCGTGATCGAGCCAAGACGCCTCACGCGAGCAGCTCCTTGCCGAAGGCGTCCGGCAACAAGTCGCGGATGCGCCAGCGTTTCGATTGCGATGGACCTACCGACTCCACTTCGAGCTCCGATCCGAATTCGGCCAGCACCTGCCGGCAGGCGCCGCAGGGCGGGCCCGGTGGCTCCGAGTCGGTGGCGATGACGATGCGCCGGAACCGCCGGGCCCCGGCGCTGACCGCGGCAAACACCGCCGCCCGTTCGGCGCAGATGGTCAGGCCGAACGAGGCGTTCTCCACGTTGCAGCCCAGGTAGACGGTGCCGTCCTCGGCCTCGAGGGCCGCGCCGACCCGGTACTTCGAGTAGGGACAGTAGGCCCGCGCCTGCATGCCGCGCGCGGCTGCCACGAGGGCATCAGCCACCCCAGACCTCACGGAGAAAAGACCTTCCGGCCGCGAGCGGGGCGACCCCCAGGAATTCCGCGACCGTCGCCCCGATATCTGCGAAGGTGCGGCGCTCCCCGACGGAGACGGCCCGAACTCGCGGCCCGTACACCAGGACCGGCACCCGCTCCCTCGAATGGTCGGTCGAAGGGGTCGTCGGGTCGTTCCCGTGATCGGCTGTAAATATAACCAGGTCTTCCTCTTGCACGGCCTCGAGGAGCCCGGGAAGGGCCCGGTCCAGCTCCTCCAGCCCGGCCAGGAACCCGGGCACGTCGTTGCGGTGGCCCCAGCTCTGGTCGAACTCGATGACATTCACGAACAGGAACCCGGACGCCATCGTCCGGAGCGCCTCCCGAGTGAGGCGGTACGCCTCGGCATTGGTGGCGGTATGGATGCTGGTGATGCCCCGTCCGGCGAAGAGATCGTCCACCTTTCCCACGCCCACCCGGGGCATCCCGGCGGCTTCCAGCCGATCGAGCAGGGTCGGGCCCGAAGGCGGCAGGCTGAAGTCCTTGCGGTTGGGGGTGCGGACGTAGGCGCCGGGCGCCCCCGCGAACGGCCGGGCGATTACCCGGGAGACTCCATGTTGCCCGGTGAGCATCTCGCGGGCGGTCCGGCAGGCGGCGTAGAGATCGGACCGGGGCACCGTCTCCTCGTGCGCCGCCACCTGAAAGACGCTGTCCGCGGAGGTGTAGACGATCCACTTGCCGGTGGCCTGGTGCTCGGCGCCATACTCGGTGATGATGGCCGTGCCCGACGCGGCCTTGTTCCCCAGCACCCCCCGACCGGTGCGCCGGGAGAACTCCGCGATGAGGTCGGCCGGAAAGCCGTGCGGGTAGGTCGGGAACGGATGCTCCAGGATGACGCCGCACATCTCCCAGTGTCCGGTGGTGCTGTCCTTGCCGGCACTGGCCGGCTGGGCGGAGCCCCACGCCCCGGTCGGGCGTTCCACCGCCGCGATGCCGGGCAACGGCGCGCAGCGTCCCAGCCCGAGCCGGGCGAGATTGGGCAGCTCCACCCCCGGACCGGCGCGCAGCGTGTTGCCCAGGGTGTCGCTGCCCTGGTCTCCATAGGCCGCGGTGTCGTGCGCCGGTCCCATGCCGAGGCCGTCGAGCACGATGATCGCGGCCCGTCGCGCCACCTCAGTGACCACCGGTCTGTACGAAGCGGAATCGCAACGCGGTCAGCGCCTGGGTCAGCAGCTGTTGTTCCTCAGGCTCGAGGTGGCCCTGGGTCTTGGTCTCGATCATGACCAGGGTGTCGATCAGGGTCTGGGCAATCTGGCGCGCGTTGGCCTTGCCGCCGAGCGCCTCGGCGCCGGGAGGGAGATGGCCGGCCAGCGCGGACTCCGCCTGCTGGGCCAGCCCGAGCACGAGAGAAGCGAAGTGCGGATTCATCAGTCGTTCCGATATCGCCGAGTCACTCTCGGCGTCAGCATGGTGAGCAGCTCGTAGGAGATGGTCCCCGCGAGCCCGGCCTGGTCGTCGAGCGACACCAGCCCGCCGAACACGACCGCGGTGTCGCCGATGTCCACCGGCGTGTCCTCGACGTCGACCATCACCATGTCCATGGTGACCCGGCCGACCATCGGGACGATCACCTCGTTGATCTCCACAAACCCGCGTCCGCCCAGGGACCGGGGCACGCCGTCGCCGTACCCGATGGCGATGGTGGCGATGGTGGTGTCGGCCTCGACCTCGGCCTCCGCGCCGTAACTCACCGTGTCGCCTGGTCGGAGGCGGCGCAGCGCCACGACGCGGGCGCAGAGCTTTGCCACGGGTTCGGGTTCGAGGCTCCCGGCACGGGCGCCATAGAGGTAGATGCCCGGGCGGGCCAGATCGCCGCCCAGCTCGGTGCCGAGCTGCGCGCCGGCGCTGCTCGACATGTGGACCATCGGCGGCGGGGCGTCGAGCGCCGACACCACCCCCTTGAAGCGCTCCAGCTGCTCGCGGGTGGCGTTCTCGTCGGAATCGGCCGAGTGAAAGTGGGTGAACAGCCCTTCCCAGCCGGCCGCGCCCCGCAAACGCTCGATCATCGCGGAGATCAGCGGCGCATCGTGCCACCGGAAACCGGCCCGGCTCATGCCGGTGTCGATCTCGATATGGAACGGCCCGGCATCAGCGGCCAGCCAGGCGTCCAGCGCCGGAAGGTCGCCGATGACGGGGCGCAGCCGATCGGCCTGGAAGATCTCGACCTGATCGATGGCAAGGGGAGTGAAGACCAGGAGCGGGCGGCTGATGCCGGATTTCCGAAGCCCGGCCCCTTCGTCGTGGGTCGCCACACCGTAGCCCCACGGGTCGACCGCTTCCAGCGCGCGCGCCACGGCCACGGCGCCAAGGCCGTAGCCATCGGCCTTCACCATCGGGAGGAGGGGAGCGCCGATCAACTCATGGAAGCGGCGGGCATTGCGGACGATCGCCCCGAGATCTACGTCGAGCCAGGCGCGGTCCGGGGCGTCCGGGTTTGACTTGGTCACGGCACGGGGTAGAATACCGGCCCGGGAGGGTAAATGCAAGACAATTCAGCGCTTGGACGCTCGATGGCGATGGTCCGGGACCTCCGGAACCGGTGCGCGTGGGATCGGGTGCAGACCCGGGACACGCTGCGGCCGTACCTGGTCGAGGAGGTCCACGAGCTGGACCATGCCATCGGCTCGGGAAATCCCGCCGCGATCCGGAATGAGGTGGCCGACCTGATGCTCCATCTGGCCTGGCAGCTGGTCCTGGCCGAGGAGCTCTCGGAGTTTACCGCGGACCAGGCGGCCGCCGACCTGGAAGCCAAAATGAAGCGGCGGCATCCCCACCTGTTCGAGCTGGGACCGCGGGAAAAGTGGGAGTCGCTCAAACGCGGGGAGCGAACGAAGGAGGGCGAGCCGCCGGGAGTCCTCGACGGGCTGCCTCCAACCCTGCCCGACCTGTTGATGGCCCACCGGCTCCAGGAGCGCGCCGCGGGGGTGGGATTCGACTGGCCCGACACCGCCGGACCCGCGGCCAAGGTCAGAGAAGAGCTTGCCGAAGTCGAGGCCGAACTCACCGCCGGCGACCGATCGGCCGAGCGGCTCGACCACGAGATCGGCGATCTGCTGTTTTCGGTGGTGAACCTGGCCCGCAAGGCGAGTGTCCATCCCGGCCCCGCGCTGGGACGCGCCAACGACCGATTTCGAGAACGATTCGGCGTGGTGGAGCGCCTGGCCGCCGAGCGGGGCATCGACATCCACACCGCGGGACTGGAAGTGCTGGATACCCTCTGGAACGAGGCTAAGGCTCAGGAAGACGAAGAATCTCCAGCCTGAGCTCGGTCCACCCGTCGACCTGGTAGTAGCGCACCTTGAGCCGGTGGGTGCCCCCGCCGACCGAGGCGGTGTCGATGGCCGACTCGTGCGGCGCCCAGTTGTCGATGACCTTGGCGCCGTCGAAGAAGACCTGTACTCCGTCGTCGCTGATGCTGCGAATCCGGTACGACCCCGGCGGCAGGGCGACCGTTGCCGTGGCCTCGAGCGCCCAGCGCGTCAGCGGAAGGCCCGGCACCGCCGGCCGGTACCACTCGTAGTCGAGCCGCGACTCCTGTCGGGTCAGGAGCGCCGGGGTGCGGAGCAGCGCCTCGAAGGCCTCCGGCTTGTTGCGCAGGTCGGTTCCCGCGCTGTCGCTCCAGGCGTAGAAGTTCACCGCCCAGCTCAGGCTCGGCTCCTGCCGCGCGAAGGAGAATCGGTACGGCTCGCCCGCTTCCCGCCGCTCGCCGCGGGGCGAGAAGGTTTCTCCCCCGCGATACTCGAGTTGCAGGTCCCATTCGCCCGGGGTCGTTCCCGAGGGCGTCACCCGGATCGTATCCCCGGTTCGTCCCGACGTCCGCGACAGCGCCGAAATGCCGTGGCGGCTCAGCAGCCGCCATCTCCCGGGAGGGCCGAGCACCGCCAGGCGCAGCGGATCGGCGCGCAGGCTGTCCAGCGGCCAGAGCTTGGGCGAGCGCCAGTCGTAGGGTCCCCACTCGTCGACGATGATGGCGGCGCGGTCGCGGCGCATGAGGGGCGACGTGGGCGCCGAGCGTTCCACCTCGGGCAGCGGCGGCGCGAGGACCGAATCCGCCGGATCGAGCGCTGGTGCTGCGCATTCCCCCCGGCCCGCCGGAACCGAATCGTTCTCCAGGGCGGCGAGGCCGGTGGTGTTCTTCTCCCGAATGGTGAGGTGATTCCCGGCGAACACATTTCGCTCGACCCGGTAGTCCCGGCTCCTGGTGTCGCGATGCTTGGGATAGCCCCAGTCGGACGGCTCGATCGGGTCGCCCCAGAGGCTGATGGCCAGCGAATCCCCGTGAAACCGGTTCGACCCGATCCGGTTGTCCTGGCCATGCTCGATCGCCACCCCGATGCGATTCCTGATGAAGCAGTTCCCCAGCACCTTCGACTCGAAGCTGTACCCGCCCCAGAGGCCGTAGTCGCTTCCCTCGGCCCGGTTTCCGACAAACGCGTTCCGGCTGAAGGTCGCCTCCATCGCGTTGGCGGGCGCGAAGCTGAAGTCGTTCCCGTAGAAGAGATTGTCGTTGGCGCCGCCTTCCCCGGTATCCATGGTGCTCTGTCCGGCCCAGAGGAAGAGTCCATCTCCTCCGTGGGTCGCGGAGTTGAACGCCACCAGGTTCCGGCTGCTCTGCTCGTAGAGCAGCAGGCCGGCGGAGTCCTGGCCCCGGCGGTAGAAGCGGTGGCTGTAGCCCCGCACGTCGAAGTCGATCCGGTTGCGGACGATGGTGTTGTCGCTGGAGCGGTAGAGCCCGATGCCGAGGCCCGAGTTGAACGAGAAGTTGTTGCCCTCGATGCGGAGGCTGTCGCTCCGGGTGAGCATCAGCCCGTTCATTCCCGAGAGCGCCAGGTTGCCGTGGATCAGCCCGCCGCGCACGCCGACCAGGAAGAACGCCCCGGCATAGCGCAGCCACTCGTCCTGCTCGTTGTGATGAAACGACAGCCAGTCCACCAGGCTCTCGTGCTCGATCTGGCTGTAGAGCCGCGGCTTCCAGTTGTAGCTGGCGTCATTGTTCACCAGCTCGAGCCCGTGGGTATTCCGGGCGTACACCGCGATCCGGTAGCCCCGGATCTTCGCGTTCAGAATCCGGATGTTGCTGCCCCCGTCGATCCGGATCGCCACGCCGCGGGCCTGGTCGGGGTCGGTGCCTGGGTCCATGCCCTCGAGCGACACACCGGCGAAGTCCACCGTGATGCCGTTGCCCCGGATCGTGATGACGGAGGAGTCGAGCGATGCCGGCGCGGGTAGCCGGTAGGACCCCGGGGCGATCCGGGCCGAGGCGGTGATCACGAGCCCGGCCCGCGGCGTGAGCGTGGGGCGCGGCAGCGCCTGCGCCTCGAGCCCGCCAGCCGCCATGAGCAATACCGTCCCCACCGCTCCCACTGTCCTCACTGTCCGACCGCCTTTTTTCCTGTCCGCCCTGCCCGCCCCGCCCGCCTCGCCCGCCTCGCCCTCACGGATACAGCCGATGAATCTGCCTCGGGAAGGCGATCGCCTCCCGAATGTGCTGGATCCCGCAAATCCACGCCACGGTGCGTTCCACCCCCAGCCCGAACCCCGCATGGACGAAGGTGCCGTACTTCCGGAGATCCAGGTACCAGCGGTACGCCTCGGGATCGAGGCCCTGCGCGATGATCCGCGCCAGCAGCTTGTCGTGGTCGTCTTCCCGCTGGGACCCGCCGATGATTTCGCCGTAGCCCTCGGGCGCCAGGCAGTCGTTCCCCAGGATGGTGCGGGGATCGGCCGGATTCTCCTTCATGTAGAAGGCCTTGATCGCCTTGGGATAGTTCATCACGAAGAGCGGCTTGTCGGAGTCCTTCGACAGCAGCGTCTCGTCCTCGGCGCCGAGATCGTCACCCCATTCCTTCGGGCTGCCCAGCTCGTTGAGCCGGGTGATGGCGTCGGTGTAGCTGACCCGCGGAAACGGAGGCGTGATCCCTTCCAGCCGGGTGGTGTCTCGTTCCAGCTCCTTGAGCGGCTCCGTCGCCCGCTCCAGCGCGCGCGCCACGAGGAAACTGACGAAGTCTTCCTGCAGCCGCATGTTGTCGTCGGAGTCGTTGAATGCCACCTCCGGCTCCACCATCCAGAATTCGGTGAGATGCCGGCGGGTCTTCGACTTTTCGGCCCGGAAGGTCGGGCCGAAGCAGTAGATCTTTCCCAGCGCCGCGGCGGCCGCCTCCCCGTAGAGCTGCCCGGTCTGGGCCAGATAGGCCTTGCCGAGGTCGAAGTAGTCGGTGGCGAAGAGCTCGCCGGCCTGCTCCCCGATCGAGCCGGTGAGGATCGGGGTATCCACGTGGGTGAAGCCGCGCTGGTCGAAGAAGTCGTGGATCGCCTGTACTACCACGTGCCGTACCTTGGCGATGGCCACCTGGCGCCGGCTCCGGAGCCAGAGGTGGCGGTGCTCGAAGAGGAACTGGGTCCCGTGCTCCTTGGGGGTGATCGGGAAGTCCACGCTGGACCCGAGCACCTCGAGTCCGGCGGCCGTGAGCTCGTAGCCGCCCGGAGCACGGGCGTCCTCCCGGACCTGTCCGGTGACCGCCAGGGAGGTTTCCTGGGTCAGCGTGCCGAAGGCCTCCCAGACCGCCTCGGAAACCTCCTTCCGCGGAAAGACGGCTTGGAGGTAGCCGGTGCCGTCTCGCACCACCAGGAAGGCGATCTTGCCGCTGGACCGCGTGGTGACCACCCAGCCTCGGACGGTAACCGTCTGTCCGGCGTGCCGGCCCAGCTCGTTGATATAGACCGACGCCATCGGCGGAATTGCTCGTATTTGATGAGGAAAATGCGAAGAGAAGGTCGGATTGTAGCCTTGGGGGCTGGAACGGTCAACGCGGCTTCATGATGGGAGTCTTCTGGGGCCAAACTGGCAAGGAATCGAACGGTGTAAGGAATCTCGAATCTTGCAGCCGCGCAGGGCATTGCTGATACTAACTACCCCAACGCTCTCGCTCACTCGAGGTGTCACATGCCCGACATGCAAGCCCGTCTCAAGCCCGAATTCAGTCTCCGGTATCCGCGCCTCAGCGCGGGAGTCTGGTACGACGTCTCGCCGATCTTTCCCGGCGTCACCGTGCGTCGGGTGGACATTTTCGGGCGCCGCATCGCTCGGCTCAAGACCCAGCGGGACTTCGAAACCGTGCAGGCAGCCCACTTCGAGTTCGGGGCTCCCCGGGCTCAGGAAGCGGAGCGCGCCACCGCCTGACGCCGGGCACCCTGGATCCCCGGCGCGCCCGCGCCGGGGACCGCGACGGACTCAGATCTCCATGGCAAGCCTGATGTCCGGATCCACCTCCGCAGCCTGATGGCGGGTGAGCGCCGATACCCCGAAAAACACCAGCAGGGACAGGACCAGCGAGAGCCCCGAAACCGTCACTCCGGCCGGGAAGGTGTAGAGCCTGAAGAACGCCGCGGTTTCGAATCCCAGCGTGACAATCAGCCCCGTCAAAATGGAAGCGATCGCTCCGGAGCGCGTGGCTCCGGGCCAGTTGAGCCCGATGGCGAGCGCGGGCACCAGCGTGGATGCGAACAGCCCCCACCCGAAGATCCCGAGAAACGCCACCAGCGAGCCGGAGTAGCGGGCCACCGTCGCGGCGACCGCGGTGAGCGCCACCGTGGCCACCCGCCCCCAGAAAAGCTCATTCCCGACCCGGCGGCCCAGCGCCACCGGGATGTCGTGAGTGAGGGCCGCGGCACCGACATTCATGAACGCATTGACCGTCCCCATGATCGCCGCGGCGACCCCCGCGAAGACGATGCCCGCCAGGAACACCGGCGTGTAGTGCAGCAGGAATTGCGGCGTGGCGTCGTCCGGCCGCGCCAGCGGCGCCAGCGCCCCCCGCACCACTTCGGCCTTGACCGCCACGCCGATTCCGAAGTAGAGCAGCAGCGTGAGGATGAGCGCGGCGGTGGTTATTGCCGGGTACCACTTGAGCTGGAGCGGATCCCGAAGCATGTAGAACTTGCTGATGACGTGCGGCTGCCCCATCGCCCCCATGCCGAAGACGAAGAAGAACGAGAGCGCCGCCAGCGGGGTGATCTTGCCCCAGGGTGCCAGGAAGACGGGATCCTGCGCCAGGATGGTATGGGAGATCCCGCCCACGCCGCCGCCGAGGTGCAGCACGTAGCCAAAGACCAGGACCGACGCGAGCGCTTTGATGGACCCCTGGAAGAGGTCGGTGTACACGCCGGCGAGGATGCCGCCGGACACCGAGTAGGCCAGCACCGTCGCGGTACCGAGCCAGACCCCCCAGCCGAAGCCGGTGCCGAACACCGCGTCGATCACGATGCCGAGCGCCAGGAGGTTGGTGCCCATGTACCCGACGATCGCGATGAGAATCGCCACCGCCGCCAGGCCCTGGGCGGCGGGCGAGCGGTACCGCGCCCCGATGGCGTCGGGCACCGTGATGAGCCCGCGCAGCTCGCCCAGCAAACGCATCCGCTTGGCGAGGGTCCATGCGGCCATCGAATTGGTGAGCGACGCCGGCAGCACGATGAACACCGCGCCCAGCCCCACGCTGTAGAGCAGGCCCGGTCCGCCGATGAAGGTGAACCCTGAGAGCGTGGCGGTCATGGCCGCGATGGCGAGGGTCCCGATCCCGATGCCGCCGCCCGCGACGAAGAAGTCCCGGGCCGTCCGGGTGCGCCGGCTGGCCCAGACCGCGATCAGCGCGACGACCACGAAATAGGCGAGCGAGACGAGAATGATCACCGGGCCCCGCCGACCTGCCGCGCCGCGCGGATCCGCTCGAGGTCCGCGTCGTCGAGCGTCGAGTGGCGGAAGGTCAGGGCGTAGACCGCGGGCAGCACGATCGCGGGAAGAAAGCCGATCCCGTAGATCACCAGCGCGGCGCGGAGCGGAAGCCCGAGCAGGAGCCGTGAGCCCGGCCCCTCGGTGGACGGCAGCGCGAGCGCCGTCCCGAAACAGGCCACCAGCACGACGAAGGCGAACCCCAGGGCCCAGACCATCGGCCCGAGGCGGCGGCCCGGCCGCGCGGCGCCCAGCGCCATCGACCCGGTACACATCAGGGCGATGCCGATCACCATCGACCAGGGCGACCACCGGGGTGTCCCGCCCGGGAGGAATGCCGAGGCGTAGGCCGCGGCCACGGCCATCGTGCCCAGAACCACCGGAGTCAATCCTCGCCGTGGGGCCATCGGGACCTCCTGTAGAAGACGCCGACGCGCTTCCCGACCGTCGCTACCGGCTACCGGCTGCTCGCTCATCCGACCCGAAACAGCGCCTCGGCCTTGGGATAGCGCAGCAGCGCCCGCTGCTTGAGCTGCGCATGCGCCGACCGTTCCAGCCCGGGATCGGCTTCCAGGATGGTTCGGGCCATCTCCCGGGAAACGGTCAGCAGATCGGTATCCTGGGGGAACCGCGCGACCCGGATCTCCGCCATCCCGGACTGCCGTTGGCCCAGCAAGTCTCCGTGGCTCCGCTCGGCCAGGTCCAGCTCGGCGATCTTGAACCCATCGGATGTGGCGGCGAACGCCGCGAGCCGGGGCGACTCGTGTTCCGCCAGCAGGATGCAGTGACTCTCTTCGGCGCCCCGGCCCACCCGGCCCCGGAGCTGGTGCAACTGGGCCAATCCGAACCGCTCCGGGTTTTCGATCAGCATGACGGTGGCATTGGGCACGTCGATGCCTACTTCGACCACCGTGGTCGCCACCAGCACCTGGATCGTGCCGGCCCGGAAGTCTTCCATCACCCGGTCCCGCGCGTCCGGTTTGAGCTTCCCGTGCACCAGCCCCACCGAGAGTTCGGGCCACCGAGCCTCCAGCGTCTCGGCCATGGTGGAGGCGGCCCGCAGGTCGGCCTTCTCGGTTTCCTCGATGACCGGCAGCACCACGTAGGCCTGGCGCCCCGCCATGCACTGGGCGAATACGAATTCCAGAACCCGCTCGCGCTGCTTCCCGCTGCGCACCGCGGTCCGGACGGCGCCCCGCCCCGCCGGCTTGGCCCGGAGCACCGACATGTCGAGATCACCATAGCGGGTCAGCGCCAGCGACCGGGGTATCGGCGTTGCGGTGAGGAGCAGGACGTCGGGTGCTGAGCCCTTCCCGATCAGCGCCGCGCGCTGCTCGACACCGAAGCGGTGCTGCTCGTCGATGACGACCAGTCCGAGCCGGCGGAACGCCACCGTTTCCTGCATCAGGGCGTGGGTACCCAGGACCACCCGGGCTTCCCCGCTCCGTAACCGCTCCCGCACCCGGGTCTTCTCGGCCGCGCCGAGCCGCCCCGTCAGTAGCTCCGGCACGATGCCGAGCGGCTCCAGCAGGCTAGTCAGGGTGGCCTGGTGCTGCTCGGCCAGCAGCTCGGTCGGCGCCATGAGCGCGGCCTGGTAGTCGTTTTCCACGGCCAGCAGCATCGCGAAGAGCGCCACCACCGTCTTGCCGGTCCCGACGTCGCCCATGAGCAGCCGGTGCATCCGCTGCGGCGCCACCATGTCGGCGGTGATCTGGCGCAGGGCCTGGCGTTGATCGGCGGTCAGCTCCCAGGGGAGTGACTCGCGGAGCGCGCTGGTCAGCTTGCGCCGGACCACGAACTGCACCCCGATCCGGCCGCGCTTGGCGAGAAACCGGGCCCGGCCCAGCATGAGCTGCAGGTCGAACAGCTCATCCAGCGCGAGCCGCCGACGGCCCCGCTCCGCCTCGGCCACGGTGGCGGGCCGGTGCACGGCCCGAAGCGCCTCGGGCAGCGTGGGAAGATCGAACTGCCGCCGCAGCTGGGCCGGCAGGATCTCGGGGCAGCACGCGATCATGGCATCGAGGTGCCGGTCGATCAGCGCCCGGATGATCTTGTGGGAGAGGCCCGCGGTGGCGGGATACACCGGCAGCACCTTGCCCTGCTGCCAAGCCGATTCTGCGGTGTCGTCCGGCTCGGCCAGGATGATGAACTCGCGCGGCGCCATCTGCCGGCCGTGGTAGAAGCGGATCGGGCCCGCCACCAGCAGGGTCTGGCCCACTTCGATGGTGCGGTCGAGGAAGGCCTGGCCGGGCCACACGCATTCGAGGGCTCCGCTTTCGTCGCGGAGCACCGCGTTGAAGATGCGGAGCCCCTTGCGGGTCGGAAGGACGCCCTTGGCCACGACCCGTCCCACGCAGGCGATATCGTCGCCCACCCTGGCGCGGACCAGTGGGGTGACCGATGAGGCGTCGACGTAGCGGTGGGGGAGATGCCAGAGCAGGTCCTGCGCGGTGCCGATACCCAGCCGTTCCAGCGCTTCCGCGCGGCGCTCGCCGATTCCCTTGAGGAACTTGACCGGGGTGTCGAGGCGGAGGGGCGGCACTCCTATTCGCCGCTTCCTGCCAGCTCCTCGGCAAAGCTGGCCGGATCGAACACCTCCAGGTCCTCGGCCTGCTCGCCGGTCCCGAGGAAGCGAACCGGCAGCGCGAGCTCCCGGCGGAGCGCCACGACCGCGCCGCCCCGCGCGGTACCGTCGAGCTTGGTGACGATGAGTCCGGTGGGCTGCACCGCCTGGGTGAACAGCTTCCCCTGCTGGACCGCGTTCTGGCCCACGCTGCCGTCGAGCACCAGCAGGGTCTCGTGCGGGGCGCCCGGCGCCTTCCTCGCGATGACCCGAACCACCTTGCTGAGCTCCTCCATCAATCCCTCCTGGGTGTGCAGCCGGCCGGCGGTATCGATGATGACCACCGTCATCCCCCGCGCCTGGGCCGCCTCGATCGCGTCGAACGCGACCGAGGCCGGGTCCCCACCCGCGGCGCCGGAGACGCAGGGCAAGCCGAGCCGCTCGGCCCAGACTTCGAGCTGGGCCACCGCGCCGGCCCGATAGGTGTCGGCGGCGCCCAGCAGCACCCGTTCTCCCTGGCGCGAGAGCCGCCGCGCCAGCTTCGCGATCGAGGTGGTCTTGCCGGCGCCGTTCACGCCAACCACCAGGATGACGGTGGGCCCGGAGGCCGCGCGGGCGATGGCGCCGGGATCGCCGGGGCTGGTGAGCAGCTCGGTGAGCTTGGCCACCAGGGCGGCGCGGAGATCGTCCTCGCTCTTGAGCCGGCCGCGACGCACCCCGTCTTCCAGCATCTCGACCAGGTCCGTCGTGGCCGGGACGCCGAAGTCCGACTCGAGCAGCAGCCGCTCCATGGCCTCGATGTCCGCGGCCTTGAAGCCGCGCACCATCGCGCTGACGTCGGTCAGCGCCACCCGCTTGAGGCGGGCCCAGAGGCCGAGTTTCTTCCGTTCGGTTATGCGATCAGCCATTGCCGCTCCCCGCTCCTCACTATCGCAGCCCGAGCCGCCGGCGCGCCAACCACTCTCCCGCAAACGACACCACACCCAGCCCGAACAGCCAGAGCCAGGTGCGAACCGGAATCCGGCCGCCGGCGGCGCGCTCGACCGCGTCCCGCGCGGCGAGGGTTCGCTGCGCCGGCAACCACTCGTCCGAATACTCCTCTACCGCGACGGTGCCCTGGCCACCCCCGGTGAGCCGATAGCGCCACACGCCCGGCGCCAGGACCAGCTCGGCATGCCCGGCGCCGTCAAACGCCAGCGTGTCGCTTCGGCTGAGCGAGCCGGCGGTCAGCAGGATGGGCGTCGGTTCGGGAGCGCCGGGGCCGTTCCACTCGAAAATCACCGGCCGGCCGCGTTGCACCACCTCGTGCAGCACCCGGGCCCGCCCGGCCGCGGAGTCCGCGCCGGCCAGCAGCCAGGCGAGTGACGAGGCTATCAGCCCGCGGTAGCCCTGCTCGCTGCTGCCGCCTCGGAAGGTCCAGCGCCAGAGGCCTTCGATGCCCATGACGATCCGCCGAACCCCGGCCGAATCGCGGCCCAGCATCACAGGGCGCACCGTGCCCCGGCGGCCGGCCTGCGCCGTGAGTCCGGTCCAGTCCGCCGGGCCGGCCGTCAGGTCGGCGATCGCGGTACCCGGTGGGAACGAGTCCACCGCCATGCCCGCGAACCCACCGCTCACCGGTGAAGCGGACAAGACCGAGACGTACCAGTCGCCCACGCTGCCGGGACGCGCACCGGTTGCGGGCCAGAGCCAGCGCCCGCGTGCCCGGGACGCGCGCGGGATCGCCGCGGTTTCCCCCAACGACACCAGGACATCGGCCCGGCGGGCCGCGTCGTTCACTTCTGCGGTGGGCACCGGCTTGAGATCGCCGGAACGGCGCCAGCGCCCGGACTCGGTTTCCAGGTAGCCGCGCACCGGGAGCGCTGCGACGTCCCGCAGGGTCTCGAGCAGAAAGCGGCTCTCCCAGGTCGGCGGGCCGGCCAGCAGCACGACCCCCGGCGTGGGCACGACGGTCACGACCAGGTTGCGCGCGTCATCCCGGGGCTCGGTGTCGGCCGCGCCGGTCAATCGAACGGTGAGCACATGCGCCCCAGGCGGCACCGCCGGAAGCGGGCCGGCGAGAACGGCCCGCCCGCGGCCGCCGGCATCCAGCGCCAACGGCCCGCGCAGCCACAGGCGGTCTCCTTCCCTGGCCTCGAGGCCCAGCGCCCATGCTCTCGGCGGGCCGAAGGCCTGCGCCTCCACTTCGATCCGTAGCGTATCGGCCGGGGTGAGCCGGGCGATCCCGGACGCGCGCACCAGCGCGACATCGGCGACTGGCTGCCGCGGCAGCACCTTCACGGTGACGCCGGCGAGCAGATCGGGCGGCAGCGCGTCGGCATCCTCGACCTCTCCATCGGTCACCACCACCACCGCGGGCTCCCCGCTGCGCGCGCCGGCGACAGCGGCGGCCAGCCGGGAGAATCCTCCCGACGCGGTCGAGTCACCCCGGAGCGCGCCGACCAGGCGAACGTCTCCCGCCGCGCGCGCCTGGGCCAGCGCCTCGGTCCAGCGGCCGCCGGCGGCCTGCATGCTGAGCGAGCCGTCGAGGAGCACCGTCGGTCGGCTGGACGGGCGGACCGACGGGCAGGAGACATTGAGCAACAGGATCGACAGCACGCTCCAGCCGGCGGCACGGCAGAGGGCCGGGATCCAGCTCCGCACGCTCCAGCCTTCCAGGAGGCGATACGAGAGGACCGCCGCCGCCGCGGCTATCGGGACGATCAGGAACGGCATGGGGGAATAATAGGAGGGCGGAAGCTGCTACTCGGCCTTGAGGATTCCGGAACCATGGCCCGCCGCCCCCAGAGTTCGTTCCAGCCTGGCGCGCTCGGCCAGGAACTGCGGGAGCAGGCGTCGCTCCAGCGGCTCGCCCTCTCCCAGGTCAACCCGCCGGGAATCGCGCGCGGCCCCGTTGATCCGGAATTCGTAGTGCAGGTGCGGGGCGCTGGCCAGGCCGGTCGCGCCGACGTATCCGATGACCTCTCCCTGGTGGACCCGGTTGCCGGCGCGAAGCCCCCGGGCAAAGGCGCGCAGGTGCCCGTAGCGTGTGGTGATGCCGTTCCGGTGCCGCAGCTCGACCAGGTTGCCGTAGCCGCCCGCCCGCCCGGCCCGGAGGACCAGCCCGTCGCCGGCGGCCAGCACCGGCGTTCCGCCCTGGGCCGCGTAGTCGGTGCCTTCGTGCCGGCGCCAGATGCCCAGGATCGGATGGAAGCGGGACCGGGAAAAGGTGGAGGAGATCCGGCGGAACTCGACCGGAGCCCGCAGGAAGGCGCGGCGGAGCGAATTGCCCGCCTGGTCGAAGAATCGCACCACCTGGTCCACCGGCTCGAACCGGAAGGCCTTGAGGTGCTTGCCGGAGCTGAGCAGGTCCGCGGCCAGGATTCCGCCGGCGCGCACCTCGCCTTCCTCGGAGATTTCCCGATTCAGCAGCACGGCAAAGCTGTCGCCCGGCTGAATGTCCCGGTTGAAATCCACCGACCAGGCGTACACATCGGCCAGGTCCCAGGCCAGCTTGACCCGGTTGCCCGCGTCGAACACCGCGTCGGGGATGAGGGCGTCCAGGGCCTCGTAGAGGGAGGACTCGATCGGCCCTTCGATGCGGACGACCTCGGAGCGCCACGCGACCGAATGCCGCTCGGCGATCCAGGCGTCGGCATCCCGGCGCGCCGCGAGCCGCTCGACGTCGCTGGTTCGAAGGGAGATGCTGCTGGGATGATCCTGACCCGCTTCGCGCCGGAAGAGCACCACCAGCCCCGCGGGGAGCCTCCGGGGATCGAGCCCGGCTCGTTCGAACAGCCCCACCAGGTCGGCGCCCGCGAGCCCCTGGCGGCCGAACAGATCGCCCAGGGTCTCGCCGCTCCGGAGCGTGTCGCTGGTTTCCTGGAACGCCTGCTTGACCACGATCGGCTCGGCCACAGTGAGCCTGGCCCACGGCCACCGACCGGTCAGCGCCAGCGCGGCGGCCGCGACCAGGACGCCGGCCGCTGCGGCGATCCGAAGCTGCCCCATCAATCCATCTGGCGCCGGATGAAGGTCGGGATCTCCATGTCGGACACCTCGGGTAGCGCCGTGGCGCTCCTGGTCGGCCCGGACACGCGGGGCGTAACCGTTCGCGGACCCCCCGCCGTGGCCGGCGTTCCGGAAGTGCCGCCGACCGAGCCACCACCCGCCACGGCGCGCTTCTTCTCGGGAAACTGCAGCACGCCGGCGCCCCGCCCCGGCATCTGCTCGCCGGTGATGGCGCGGTCGAAGCCGGTCGCGATGACGGTGACCCGGATTTCACCCTGGAGCGCGCTGTCGGTACAGGAGCCGAAGATGATCTCGGCCTGGTCGCCGGCCGCGTCGTGGATGATCTCGCTGATCTGGGTGACCTCGCCCATGGTGATGTCGCTGCTGGTGATGTTGATCAGCACGCCGGAGGCGCCCGCGATGGAGATGTTGTCGAGCAGCGGGCTCGCGATGGCCTGCTGGGCCGCCTCGAGGGCGCGATTCTCTCCCATACCGCTCCCGGTGCCCATCAGCGCGGAGCCGCCGTTCTGCATCACGGTGCGGACGTCCGCGAAGTCCACGTTGATCAGGCCGGTGCGAGTGATGAGATCGGCGATGCCCTGAGTGGCGTTGAGCAGCACCTCGTCGGCCTTCTTGAGCGCGTCCTCGAACTTGAATCCCTTCCCGACCACCGCCATCAGGCGCTCGTTGGGCACTACGATCATGGTGTCCACCCCGCGGCGCATCTCCATGATGCCGGTCTCGGCCTGCTTCATCCGCTTCTGGCCCTCGAACAGGAAGGGCTTGGTGACGATGCCCACCGTGAGGGCGCCGATGTCCCGCGCCATCTGGGCGATGATCGGGGCCGCGCCGGTCCCGGTGCCGCCTCCCATCCCGCAGGTGACGAACACCAGGTCGGCGCCCTGCATGGCCGCCAGCACCTCGTCGCGGTTTTCCTCGATGGCCTGGCGGCCGATTTCGGGGCGGGCGCCCGCGCCGAGCCCTCGGGTCAGTTTCTTGCCGATCTGGACCTTCAGGTCGGATTTCGACTTGGTGAGCGCCTGCGCGTCGGTGTTGACCGAGATGAACTCCACCCCGACCAGACGCTCCTCGATCATCCGGTTGACGGCGTTGCCGCCGCCGCCCCCGATGCCGATGACCTTCATCCGGGCGTGTTGACCGCCGCTCTCTTCGAGTTCGAAAATCATTGGACGGGCCCTCGCCTTCTCAGAAGAAGTCCTGAAGCCATCGTTTGACTGGAGCGAGATACTTATCGACGCCGGCGCCGCGCTTCCCGCCCTCGGGAAAGCCGCCGCTGGTCATGACCTGTTTTGCGCCATAGCGGAGCAGCCCGACCGGCACGGCCATCCGCGGGGATTCGACGCTGTCCACCAGCCCGGTGAGGCCGTCTCCCGGCGTCCCGACCCGCACCGGCATGGCGAACACTTCGCGGGCCAGCTCCACGATGCCGGGGGCCTGGGCGCCCCCGCCGGTAAGGATGATGCCCGCGGCGAGCCGCTGGCGGTAGCCCGCCCGCGAAATCTCGTCCAGCGCCAGCTCCAGCAGCTCCTGCAGCCGCATGTGCATGATATGGGCGAGCACCTGGCGATGCGCGGAGCGCGCGCCCTGCCCCGGCGTGCCGGGAAGCTGGAAGACGTCGGTCTCGGGAACCATCGGCTCGTACGCGGCCCCGAACCGCTCCTTGATCCGCTCGGCATCCAGCTGGGTGACCTGGAGGCCGGCGACCAGGTCCGACGTGACGTGCGCGCCGGCGAACATCGAGCTCGCGGTGTGGCGGATCTTTCCGGCGTGAAAAATGGAGACGTTGGTGGAGCCGCCGCCCAGCTCGACGATGGCGCATCCCAGCTCGCGTTCGTCGGGCGTCAGCACCGCCATCGAGGCGGCCACCGGCTCCAGCACGAATTCGCCCACGTGGTACCCGGCCTTCTCGACGCACTTGCGGAGGTTCTGCACCGCGCTCGAGAGCACCGTGACGAGGTAGACCTCGGCCTCGAGCCGAGATCCGGTCATGCCGATCGGATCGGTGATCCCTTCCTGCTGGTCGATCAGGTAGTCCTGGGGGATGGCGTGGAGCAGCTCGTGGTCGCGGCCGAAGGAGATGTTGCTGGCGACATCGTTGACCCGCGCCACGTCGGTGGTGCGAATCTCGCTCCCGGTCACCGAGACGACGCCGTGGGAGCTGCGCGCCGCGATGTGCTCGCCGGCCACGCCGCAGTACACCGTCCCGACCTCGACCCCGGCCATCGTCTGAGCGTCTTTCATGGCCTTGGCGATGGCGCGGGTGGTTTCGTCGATATCCCGCACCACGCCGCGCCGGACCCCGGCGCTCCGCTCAGTGGCGGCGCCGAGGACCCGAACCCTCGGGTCCCGGACTTCGCCGGTCACTTCACCGATCACCGCCACCACCTTGGTGGTGCCGAGGTCGAGCCCGGCGACCAGGAGCGGAGGATGCTTGCTCATGCCCCCGCTCCGCGAACCACGATGCGCGAGGCGTACCGCGCGTCCAGCTCCCGCCAGGTGCGGCCCTTCCGCGTCAGGTAGTCGGAGACCAGGACCAGGTGGCGAATCTCCTCGCTCGAGGCGTCGGCCCGGAACCAGAGCCGCCCCGAGGCCAGGTCCAGGGCCACATCGCGCTTGACCCGCGCGGCCCGCTCCACCTTGCCGAAGAGGTCGGGCTCGGTCTCCCGCATCCGGGCCAGCAACCCCGCGACCGCGGAATCCGGCTCGGCGAGCGGCAGATCCTCGGCGGGATGGGTGGGATCGAAGGGCAGCTCGCGTCCGGCCTGATCCAGCAGCACGAGCCGGCCGGCTCGCTCGGCCAGCGCCACCGGCTCGGCCTCGCGTACCGTCACCCGGATCGTGCCGGGCAGCCGGCGGCTGATGTGGGCCTCGAGCACGCCGCCCACCAGCGCCGCGCGCCGCTCCAGCGCCCCGGTACCGTCGAAAATGCTAGCGCCCTTCGGCACCGCGAGCGCCCGCGCCATGACGGCGGGACTCAGATAGTGCGCGCCCACCAGTTCAACCCGCTTGATCGAGAAGAACGAGAGCTTGCGAAGCAGCCGGAACCCGCCCACCCCGAGCAGGAGCAGGACGACCGTCGCGCCCGAGATCAGCAAGGCGCGCTTCACGGGACCTCGAGGAGGTCGCGGATTTCGGGGCTGACCCGGTTGATGTCTCCCGCGCCGAGGACCAGCAACACGTCTCCGCGCACCAACTGGGCCGCGACCCGAACGCCCAGGGTGCTCCGGGCCGGCTCGTACAGCACCTCGCCGCTGTGGGCCCGCACCACCTCGGCCACCAGCTCTCCCGTGATCCCGGGAATCGGCTGTTCCCGCGACGGGTAGACATCGGTCACGATGGTCAGGTCGGCCGCCGCGAGCGCCTCGCCCATTGCTTCGTGGTGTTCCCGGGTGCGGGAGTAGAGGTGCGGCTGGAAGAGAGCCACGATCCGGCGGCCCGGAAAGGCCTGGCGCGCGGCGGCCAGCGTGGCGCGGAGCTCGGTCGGGTGGTGGGCGTAGTCGTCCACGATCATCACCCCACCGAATTCGCCCAGCGGGTCGAAGCGGCGTCCCACACCGCGGAACTCCTCGAGCGCCTCCAAGGCCGGCTCGGGACGACCGCCCAGCGCCACCACGACTCCCACGGCCGCCGTCGCGTTCCGGAGGTTGTGGATGCCGGGAACCCGGAGCCGGAGCGGCAGGGACCCGCCTCCCGGGAATGTCAGCGTGGCCGATGTCCCTTGGGGAGTGGGATCGATATCGTCGAGACGGAGTGGCGCCGCACCGGGACCGAACCGCCAGAGCCGTTCCGCGGGCAGCCGGGCCGCCACCCGGTCGGCGCCGATGGAGTCGTTGCCCACCAGCACCCGCTCGGCGCGGGCGGCGAAGGTCACGAACGCCCCCTCCAGCGCATCGAGGGAGCCATAGCATTCGAGGTGATCGGCTTCGACGTTGTTCACCACCGCGATGGTTGGATGAAGCGTGAGAAAGGCCTGGTCGTACTCATCCGCTTCCACGACGAACAGATCATCACCGCCGAGGCGGGCATTGCCGCCCCAGGCATCCACCCGTCCGCCGGCCAGACCGGTGACGCCGAATCCCGCCGCGGCCACCGCCTCGGTGGTCATGGCGGTGGTGGTGGTCTTCCCGTGGGTGCCCGCAATGGCCACGCAGCGCGCTCCGCCGATCAGCCCGGCCAGCGCCTCTTTCCGCGGAACGACCGGGATGCCCCGCGCCAACGCCGCCTCGACTTCGACGTGCCCCTGCGGGATCGCCGCGCTCACGACCACCGCGCGGGCATTGCCCACATGGGAGGCCCGGTGACCCGAGAAGACCCGGGCGCCCTGGGCGGCCAACTCCCCGCAGCCCGAGGCATCGCTGTCGGACCCGGTGACCGCGAGTCCCTTCTTCAAGGCGATGGCCGCCAGCGCACTCATCCCGGCACCCCCGATCCCGACGAAGTGAACCGGCCGGGGGTCCGAGGGGAGAAAGAGGTTCATGGCGGATGGTCTAATCTAAAACAGCACCGCAACTTGGGAAAGGCCGCCCCTACCCCGAAAGAATCCCGATACGAGCCGAAATCAGGGCTGCAGCCTCGGGACGCCCCCGCGCCCGGGCGGCTCGGGCCATCCCGGCCAGCCGCTCCGGCGATCCGAGCAGGTGGGCCACCGATTCGGCCAGTCGCCGTTCACTGAGCTCCGATTGCGGAAGGTGGATCGCGGCCCCGGCCTCGGCCATCACTCGCGCGTTAGGGGTCTGGTGATCCGCCGCCGCGGTGGGAAGGGGAATCAGAATCGAGGGAATCCCCCAGGCGGCCAGTTCGGCCACCGTCATCATCCCGGCCCGGGAAACCGCCAGCGTCGCGACGGAGTAGGCATCCGCCATTGGGTCGAGAAAATCGAAGACCTGAACCGCAGGCGCCCGGTGCATGCCCTTGAACCGGGCGTACGACCCGCGACCGGCGGTCCAGAGCACCTGAAGAGCCGTTGCGGCGCCGGAGTCGATCCATGCGGCCACCGCCTGATTGACGGCGAGGGCGCCCTGGCTTCCGCCGGTGACCAGCAGCACGGGGCGGGCGGGGTCGAGCCCGAATCGCTGGAGCGCGGACGCCCGGCGTTCCGGTTCCGGCGGCGCGATCGGATTGCCGGTGTCGAGCACCCTGGTCGCGGCGCCGGTCTTCAGGTGCCGTGACGCCTCCGGAACGCCGAGCCAGACCTCCCGCACCTTGCCGGACAGCCGCCGGGTGGCGAGTCCGGGATAGGCATTCTGCTCCTGGATTGCGGTGGGGATACCTCGCCGCGCCGCCCGCCAGACCACCGGGCCCGACGCATAGCCCCCGGTGCCGATCACCACGGCGGGCCGCTCTCGATCGAGCAGCGCGTCGACTTCACGGATCAGCCGGACGACCAGGAACGGCCACCGGAGGTTCCTCCACCACTGCCGGCGGTAGAGCGGTTCCGCGGGCAGGAGCTGGTACGGGAAGTCACGGGTCGGCAACAGGGTCGCCTCTACCCCGCGGCTCGCGCCGGCCAGCACGATCCTCCAGTCCGGGTGGTCCTGCCGCAGCCGGTTGGCGATCGCAAGGGCCGGCATGAGATGGCCGCCGGTGCCGCCGCCGGCAATGAGAACGGTGCGCGGGGAGCGGGGAGCCGGGAGGTCCCCGCTCACCGCTTCCCGCTCCCCGCCCCCAGTCTTCCGCGGGCCCGTCCGATGTTGACCAGCACGCCCACCGACATGAGCGTAATCATGAGCCCGGAGCGGCCGTAGGACATGAACGGAAGGCCCAGACCGGTGGTTGGCATCAGGCCGAGGTTCACGGCGCTGTGAAGCAATCCGGCCAGCGCCACCGTGGCCGTGACCCCGGCGGCCAGGTACTGCCCGAAGGGATCCGGGGCGGTCCGCGCGATACGGAATCCCAGCCAGCAGAAGATCGCGAACAGCAGCGCGATCACCACCACGCCGAGGAATCCCCACTCCTCTCCGATGGTAGCGGCGAGAAAATCCGAATAGCCGTAGGGCAGATACCGCATCTTGAGCTGGCCGTGCCCGTAGCCCACCCCCAGGGCGCCGCCCGACCCGAACCCCAGGATGGCCTGGGTGAGCTGAAAGCCGGACCGGCCGCAGGGCTCCAGGAAACACTTCAGCCGGGTGAGCCGGTAGGGTTCGGCCCAGATCAGCGAGACCCCGGCGAACACCCCCGCGATACCGAGCAGGAGGAAGTGACCGATCTTGGCCCCGGCGGTGAACAGCACCACGCCGCCGATCAGCGCCACCAGCACCGCGGTGGACAGATTGGGCTCGAGCAGGATGAGCAGGGCGACGATCCCGAGGATCAGCAGGAACGGGAACAGCCCCTTCTTGAAGCCGCGGACCGCCTCGCCCTTCTTCGCGGCCAGCATCGCCGCCCATACCACCACCGCGAACCGCGCCACCTCCGAGGGCTGCACGTTGATGGGGCCGAGGGCCACCCAGCGATGAGCGCCATTCCGGAGCGGGCGGATCGAATTGGGGAACGGCAGCAGCGGGATCAGCAGCAGCACGATGGCGCCGAGCAGAATCGGCCATGCTAGAGTGCGCCAGCGGTGGTAGTCGACCCGGGACACGACGATCATGACGATCGCGCCCGCCAGTGCTCCGGCCAGCTGCTTCAGGAAGAAGCCGAAGGCCCCCTCGACCAGCGTGGCGGCGGCATAGAGGCTCGCGATGCCGAAGACCGTCAGCACGGCCGTGACCACGACGAGCAGACGGGTTTCCCAGCGAAGGTCGCCCGGGTCTCGCATCGACGCGGCGGTCACCATGACTCCACGATGGCGCGGAACCGGCGCCCGCGGTCCTCGTAATTGGTGAACATGTCGTAGCTGGAGCAGGCGGGTGACAGGAGCACCGCGTCTCCGGTCCGCGCCAGCCCGCGGGCCCGGGTCAGCACCGCGTCGAACCCCGACTCGGCCAGCACGGGGGTGACCGAGCCCGCGAGATCCCGCATCACGATCGGCCCGGCTTCACCGTAGGCGATCACCGCCCGGCAGCCTCCCGCCAGGAGCGGCCCGAGCCGGGTGTAGGGCTCGCCCTTGTGGCGCCCACCGAGCAGCAGCACGAAGGGCCGGGTCATCGCCCGCACCGCCATCTCGGTCGAGGCGATGTTGGTGGCCTTCGAGTCGTTGATGTAGAGCACCCCGTCGACTTCCCGCACCGGCTCCATCCGGTGCGGCAGCGCGACGAACGTGGCCAGGCCCTTGGCGATCTCGGGAAGGCTCACCCCGGTCGCGTGCACCGCGAGCGCCGCGGCCAGTGCATTGGCCACGTTGTGATCGCCCATGAGGGTCAGCTCCCCCCGGGGGAGCAGCGCCGCCTCGCCGATGCGGAGCAACCCGGCGTCGCGGTCGTACCAGCCGTCGGCCCTGGCGGCGACCGAGAAGCGGAGCTGCCGCCCCGCGAGGCCGCGCACCACCTCCTGCGACGCCGGATCGTCCGCGTTGGTCACCCAGACCGAATCGTCCGAGGCGTGTTGAAAGAGGCGCCCCTTGTCCTCGTAGTACGCCTGGAGGGCCGGGTAGCGGTCCAGATGATCGGGGGCCAGGTTCGTGAGGACCCCGACATCCGGCTCGACACTCTGCATATCGTGAAGCTGGAACGAGCTCAGCTCCACCGCGAGCCATTCCGGCGGCACCGGTTCGAGGGCAATTTCGCAGAGCGGCGTCCCGATGTTGCCCGCCGCCTCCGCCCGGCAACCGGTCGAGGCGAGCAGGTGGGCGATCAGGGCCGTGGTGGTGGTCTTGCCGTTGGTGCCGGTCACCGCGATGTACGACACGCCGTCGAGCGCCTCGAGGCCGAGCTCGGCCTCGGCCTTGACCGGCACGCCGGCGCCGCGGGCCGCCACCAGCGGCGGCGCGTCCGGCGGCACGCCGGGGGAGACGATGCAGAGACCGGCGCGGGCGATGCGCTCGAGATCGTGTCCCCCCAGGTCCACCGAGGCGCCCAGCGTGCGCAGCCCGCGCCCCAGGTCCTCCAGCGCCGCGAATTGGCCCGCGTCCGAGGCGTAGACCGGCCGCCCGGCACGCAACAGGAGCCGGGTGGCCGCGACACCGCTGCGTCCCAGGCCGATCACCGCCACTTCGCGGCCCTCGGGCGCGAGGCGATCCGGATTCACCGGAGCTTGAGGGTGGCGAGCGCGAGGAGCGCGCAGAAGATGCCGAGGATGTAGAACCGGGTCACCACGGTGGTCTCGGCCCAGCCCTTCTTCTCGAAGTGGTGATGCAGGGGCGCCATGCGGAATACCCGGTGCGCATCGGCGTATTCCCGTCCCCGGGTGCGCTTGAACCACTTGTAGACGCCCATCTGCAGCATCACGGACACCTGCTCCGCCACGAATATCCCGCCGATGATCAGGAGGAGGAATTCCGCCTTGAGCAGGATACTCACCGTGCCCAGCGCGCCGCCGATGGCCAGCGCGCCGGTGTCGCCCATGAAGACCTGGGCCGGGTGGGCGTTGAACCAGAGGAATCCCAGCGCCGCCCCCATCAGCGCGGCGCAGAACACGGTCAGCTCGCCCGAGCCGGGCAGGTAGTAGAACTGGAGGTAGCTGGTGGTATCTACCCGGCCGAACACATAGGCGAAGAACGCGAACGCCGCCGCGGCGATCCCGGTGAGCCCCGCCGCGAGGCCGTCGAGGCCGTCGGTCATGTTGACCGCGTTGCTGCTCCCGGTCACCACCACGGTCACGAACGCCACGTAGAGCCAGGGCGCCATCACCACGACGGTGTACTTGATGAACGGGATCGTCGTGGCGCCGGCCGGGATCGTTCCCGGGGGCACCACGGGGTAGTACAGCAGGTACAGTCCCAGCGCGATGCCGAACAGGCACTGCCCCACCAGCTTCCACTTGGCCACCAGCCCCCGGGATTTGCCTTCGACGATCTTGAGGTAGTCGTCCAGGAACCCGATCGCCCCGGTCCACAGGGTGGCCAGGATGGCCACCACGACGAACCGGTTGTTGAGCGGAGCCCAGAGCAGCGTTGGAATGATGGTCGCCAGCAGTATGATCAGCCCGCCCATCGTCGGGGTGCCCCGCTTGCCCTGGTGGCTGGCCAGCCCCTCCGAGCGGACCACCTGCCCGATTTTCTTCTCGCGGAGCCGCGCGATGATGCTGGGCCCGACCAGGAAGGCGAACAGGAGCGCGGTGAGCATCGCTCCCGCCGCGCGGAAGCTGATGTAGTTGAAGAGATTGAAGATGATGTGGTCGCGAGCGAGGGGAGCCAGGAGGTGATACAGCATGGCGCCTCAGGTCGTGGGAGACGACGAGCGTGCCACAAGATCAGGGAGGATCCGTTCCAATGCAACGCCCCTGCTGCCCTTCAGGACCACCAGCTCGTCTCCCTCGATCCGCGCCGCGAGCTTGGGCGCCAGCAGCACTGCGTCCGGCGCGGTGAGCAGCCGGCTGCCCAGCGCGGCGCGGTACGGCTCCAGCGCCGCGACGAACTCGCCCACGGCGGCCAGCACGTCGGGGCGCAGGGCCACCAGCAGCGAGGCGATTTCCGCGTGGTGCGCCGCCGACGACTCTCCCAGCTCTCGCATCGTTCCAGCCACGAAGACCAGTCGCCGCGTGCCGCGGAGCGATCGGGCCAGCTCAATCGCCGCGCGAAACGAGGCCGGATTGGCGTTGTAGGCATCGTGAAGCACGGTCATCCGGCCGTGCTGGGTCAGCTCGCCCCGGCCCCCGGGCAACCCGAGCGTTTCCAGGCTCCGCGCCACCTGGACCGGATCCAGCCCGAGCGCCTCGCTCACCGCCCAGGCGAGCATCGCGTTGCCGGCCTGGTGCTTGCCCCGCGCATCGAGCAGGAATCGCTGGCCCGAGACGGAGATCCGGGGTCTCCCGTCGGCCGTCATCTCGACTCGGGACGGCACCCGGTCGGCGCCCCGGAGCCCCGCGGTAATCACCTTCCGGGCTCGCTGCCGAGCCAGGTCGGCCAGTCCGGGGGGCTCGGTACCCACCAGCGCCAGGGGGACGCCGTCCAGGAGCGAGAGCTTTTCGTGCAGCACGCCGGCACCGCTTCCGAAACCCTCCAGGTGCCCGGCCGTCACGTTGGTGATCACCACGATGCTGGGCTCGATCACCTCGCGATGGCGCGCCATCTCACCCGCGAGGCTGGCGCCCGCCTCGATGACCAGGGCCTCGGTGTCCGGGGGCGCCTCGAGGATCGTGAGGGGCACGCCGATCAAGTTGTTGAGGTTGATCCGCGTGGCCCAGGTGCGATACCGGGTCCGCAGGGCGTGCGCCACCATTTCCTTGGTCGAAGTCTTGCCGTTGGTGCCGGTGATCGCGATGACCGGGCCGGTGATGGTCTTGCGGCGCGCGTGGGCCAGCTCGCCCAGCGCCCGCCCGGTGTCCTCGACCGGATAGAGCGTCAGACCCGGCACCGGGGCGGTGCCGCGGCGCACCACCGCGCCGGTGGCGCCCGCCGTTCCCGCGCCGGCCAGAAAGTCGTGGGCGTCGAATCGCTCGCCCTTGAGCGCCACGAACAATGCACCCGGGGCAATCGCGCGGGTGTCGGTCGAGATCCCGGAATAGGCGGCGGCCGAGGCCGGTCCGGGCAGTCCCAGCGCGGCGCGGACCGTTCGATCGCTCCACCTCATGCCCGGTCCCCTGACCCCTGATCCCTGACCCCCAGCAGTTCGGCCACGATCTGCTTCTCGTCGAACGGTCGGTATTCCTTCCCGATCACCTGGTAGGTCTCGTGGCCCTTCCCGGCCAGGAGCACGGTATCGCCCGCTCGCGCTTCCGCGAGGGTCTGCCGGATCGCGTCGCGCCGGTCGGCGACCCGGAGGTGGGGCGCGCCTGGCGGCACGCCCGCCATCACGTCCGCGATGATCGCCTCGGGATCCTCGGTGCGGGGATTGTCGGAGGTAATGACCGAGAAATCCGCCAGGGTACCGGCGATCCTCCCCATGATCGGGCGCTTGCCGCGGTCCCGGTCTCCGCCGCATCCGAACACCACGATGAGCCGCCCCGCCGTGACCGGCCGCAGCGCCGCCAGCGCGCGCTCCAGGGCGTCGGGCGTGTGGGCGTAGTCGCGCAGCACCACGAACGGGTGCGAGGCCAGCCGCTCCATGCGGCCGGGGACCTGGGGCGCCGTGTTGAGTCGCTCGACCACCCGGGCGAGGGAGTGGCCCATCCCGAGCGCCACCGCGGCGGCGCCAAGGGCGTTGGCCACGTTGAACTCGCCCGGCAGCGGGAGATTCACTTCCGCGCTGCCGAACCGTCCCTCGACCCGGAAGCGGCAGCCGGTCGCGTCGAGGGCGGGATCGGTGGCGCGCAGGTCGGCATCAGGATGAAACCCGAACCACACCGTCCGCGAGGTGCGGGGAATCACCGCCCAGGCCGGGTCATCGGCGTTGACGGCCACCGCCGCATCCTTGGCCAGGAGGTTCAGCAGCTTCAGTTTGGCGGCGAGATAGTGCTCCATGGTGCGGTGATAGTCGAGATGGTCGCGGGTCAGGTTGGTGAACACCGCCCCCTGGAATTGCAGGCCGTCGAGCCGGCCCTGATCCAGGCTGTGGGACGATGTCTCCATCGCGACGGCGCGCACCCCGCGGTCGCGCAGCGCGGCGAGCGTCGCCTGGAGATCCACCGGCCCCGGGGTGGTGAGCGAGCCCGCCGTCGATGGGACCGGCTCCCCTGCCCCGTCGAACGCTCCCAGGGTCCCGATGCTGGCCGCGTCGGTCTGCCGGTTGAGCAGGTGACGGACGATGCCGGTGGTCGTGGTCTTTCCGTTGGTGCCGGTGATCGCCACCATGGTGAACGAGGCGGACGGATCGCCGTACCACGACCGGGCGAGGGCGATCGCCGCCCGGCGCCCGTCCGAGACGATCAGCTGGGGGATCCGCGTCTCCAACGGAGCCTCTACCACCACGGCGGAAGCGCCGCGCGCCATCGCGTCGGGAACGAATCGGTGCCCGTCCGCCTCGGAGCCTCGCACCGCGATGAACAGCCCGCCCGGTACCACGCTGCGGCTGTCGGTGGTCAGGGCGCTGAACGCCGGTAACCCGTCCGGCGCGAACCGGAGCAGCCCCTCCCTCCGGAGCGCCGCGATCAGCGGAGCGGGCCCGGTCACGGCTTCTGGTCCGGTTTCGCGACCAGCACGACCGTCTTCCCCGCCTCCAGGGAATCGCCGGCGGCCGGAATGGTCCGGAGCACCACGCCGCTGCCCTCCACCCGGACCCGCAGCCCTCGCTGGTGCAGCGCAAAGGCGGCCGAGCGAACCGTTCGGCCCGCCGTTTCCGGCACGACCACGACGGGCTGCGGCACCGGCGCGGCCGCGGGAACCGGCAGCCGCACGGCCGTCGCGGCGGAGACCGGAGCCTCGATCGCGGCAGACCGCCCCGGCCGGACCGGCGCGCGGACGCTCTCGACGTCGGCGTCCTCCAGCGCCCCCCGGTCGATCACGCTCTTCCGCGCCGCCAGCGCCTGGCGCAGCATCTCGGCGGTGAGCGGGGCGGCGATCACGCCGCCGTAGTAGGCGCCGGCGTGGGGCCGGTCGATGGTGACCACCGCCACCAGCTGAGGATCCTTGGCGGGAAAGATCGCGGCGAACGAGGCCCGGTATTGTCCGCTGGCGTAACTGCCGTTCTCCAGCTCCTTGGCGGTGCCGGTCTTGCCGATGATCCCGAAGCGCAGCTGCGCCTGCCCGCCCGTGCCGGAGTCGCTGGCGGCGTCGGCCAGGAAGCCGCGAATCGTCGCGGCCACCTCCGGAGAGATGACCCGGCGTACCACCTCGGGCTCGTGCCGGTAGAGCACCCGCCCCTGGATGTCCCGGATCTCCTTGATCAACGTGGGAGCCAGCAGCACACCGTCGTTCGCGAAGACACCGTACGCGGCGGCCAGCTGGACCGGAGTCACCTGCAGCTCGTACCCCATCGCGATGCTCTGCGCGCTATACCCCTCGCGCCACTTGTGCGGCCGGGCCAGCACGCCCGACGCCTCGGAAGGAGACTCGACGCCGGTGGGCGCCCCGAAGCCGAAGGCCCGGAGCATCTCGTACTGCTCCTCGGCGTGGAGCCGCGAGGCGAATTTCGCCACCGCGATGTTACTGGAAACCTGGATGGCCCGCGCCAGCGTGAGCGGGCCGTGCTGCACGTGCGCGTCGTGCACCGTGCGGGTATGCCCTCCCGCAGTCGGATAGGTCCACTCCCCGTTTTCGGCCGAGACGGTTTCGCTGCTCTCCACCCGGTGCAGCGCGAGCAGGGCGGCGGCCGTGAACGGCTTCGCGGTCGAGCCGGGCTCGAACGCGCTGGTGAATACCGAAGGAGTCGTGGACGGACCCTCGGAGGATCGCGAGGCCAGCGCCAGCAGCTCGCCGGTGCGGTGATCCAGGAACACCACGTCTCCCGCCTCGGCCTTGAACTCCTTGAGCGCCTGGATCAGCGCGGTTTCCGCGATGGCCTGCAGCTCGGCATCGAGAGTCAGCGTCACGTCGTGCCCCGGTACCGGCTCCCGAATCAGCCGGTCGGGCGATTCGAACTGCCGGCCCGAGGGGTCCTTGAGGTCGACGGTGAGCCCGGGCTCGCCGGCCAGGACCGAATCCAGCGCGCGCTCGAGCCCCGACTCGCCGGCGCCTCCGTCGCCCGATACCGCGCCGATGATCGGCCCGGCCAGGACGCCGCTGGGATAGACCCGGCTGTAGGTGGTCTGGAGGTGCACGCCCTTCAGCTTCCGCAGCTTCGCGACTTCGAGGGCGGTATAGGGTCCGTGGAAGTAGGGATACAGCGGCTTCCCGAGGCGGAACATGCGCCGGAGCGAGTCGGCCGGCACGTGGAGGTCCGCACTCATCCGGCGGATCAGCCCCACGGTGTCCCGGACCTCCTTCAGCCCCAGCTGGACCCGGAATTTCGGCTGGGAAATCACCAGCGGCGTCCCGTTGCGGTCGTAGATGGTGCCGCGGCTGGCGGTGAGCTCGACCTGTTTGGTGCGCTGATGGGCGGCTTCCCTGGCCAGCTCCCGGCCGCGAACCAGCTGGAGCCAGCCGGCCCGGGCCACGATGAGCGCGAGCCCCGCGCCGAAGGCCACCTGGAGGGCCACGATACGAGCGACCGGCTTGGCCATCAGCGGGGACGGGCGGCGCCGGTGGAGAGGGAGTCCACCTTGAGGTAGGTGTTCTCGAGATCGGTGGGACGGTGCAGGCCGGCCTTTTCCATCTTCGGTACCAGGACGGCACGGCCGGTGGCGAGCTTGATCTGCCGCTCGAGGTCGGCCCGGGCGCCGAGCAGCTCGGTCTTCCGGTCTTTCAGCTCGCTCAGGTGCTGGGCCACCAGCAGGGCCTCGCGCTGCCGGGTGACCACCGCCGCGGCCACGCCCAGGAAGAGCAGCAGCCACAGCACCAGCCAGTGCCGGCCTCTAAGCGTCATGCGCGGTCCGGAAGATCCGGAGCCGGGCACTCCGGGCGCGCGAGTTGTCGGCGATTTCCATCGGATCGGGAACCACGCCGCTCCGGGGCGCCGCCACGCCGAGCGGGCGGCCGCGACAGGTGCAGACGGGTTGCTCGGACGGACAGATACAGGCGCGGCTCCACTCGTGGAAGGCGTGCTTGACCACGCGGTCTTCGCCCGAATGATAACTAATGACCGCGAGGGCTCCCGAAGGCACCAGCGCGTCCCGCAGCGCGGGCAGCGCCTCCACCAGGCCGTCGAGCTCCTGGTTCACCGCGATCCGGAGCGCCTGGAAGATCCGGGCGAAATCCTCCGGACCCGACCGGGGGCCCAGCACGCCGCGAATCGCGTTGACCAGGTCGTCGCTCACCGCAAACGCGCCATGCTCGCGGCGCCGGACGATTTCGCCGGCGAGCCGGTGGGCCCGTCGCTCGTCGGCCCAGTCGGCCAGCCAGGCCCGGAGGGTGTCCTTGTCCACGGTGTTGAGGAGATCGGCGGCGGTGGGACCGTCCGCCCCCATGCGCATGTCCAGCGGCGCGCCGGGGCGGAAGGTGAATCCGCGACTCTCTTCGTCCAGCTGCCGGGACGAGACGCCGAGATCGAGGAGAATGAAGTCGGGCTCGAAATCGTGGATCTCGGCCAGCGCCTGCTCGCTCGCGAACGGCGCGTTGAGATAGCGAATGCCGGCGTCGCCCAGTCGGGCCTGGGCGATCCGGATGGCGTCGGGATCCCGGTCGATGGCCAGCAGCTCGATGCCGGCCTCCCGGAGCGCCTCGGCGTGGCCGCCGTCGCCCAGCGTTCCATCCACGGCGCGGCGGGCGCCGCGCGCGGCATCCACCACCGCCTTGAGCAGCACCGGCCGGTGAAATCCATTGTCCACCGGTGCGGGACCGGCCGCGGCCGCAGTCACTTCGGCGATCGGATCGTCACTCATCTGCACGCTCCCTGGAAAGACTTCACCCCGCCCGGTGCCCGGACGGGGTGAGTCGGGAGCGGGGCTGACGGGGCTCGAACCCGCGACCTCCGCAGTGACAGTGCGGCACTCTAACCAAGCTGAGCTACAGCCCCTGCTGCGAAGCCCCTAAATGTAGACGGGATCACCCGTTACTTGCAATACGCCTTTTGCATCTGCGCGAGCCGGGGACCATAGCCGACCACTCCCTGCTGGTACTTGGCCACCGCATCCGGATTGATCGATTTGCCCAGCTCGAGCGCCGGCCCGGCCTCGTCGATCAGGGTCTGCATCTGCTTGGCGATGTCGCACGACTTCGTGCTCGTCGCCTCGGCGTCCAGCTTCGACGCCGACACCACGGCGGCGATGCCGAGGACGTAGTTGGCCAGGGCGTTCACCTGGCTTCCCTTGGGGGACAGCTTCGCCGCGGAGCGCGAGGCCTCGAGCGCCGTGGGCAGATCGGTCTGCAGCAGCCCCAGGGCGCCGCGGGCGACCAGGTTGGCGTACTTGAGCTTGGCGTCGTCGTCGCCGAACCGTTCGATGGAGGTGGCGAGGGGCAGCGCGTCACGAAGCCGGTTGCCGTCGATCAACGCCTTCACGACCCGCAGCACCGGCGTCACGTCGGAGGAATCCACCGCCATGAGCCGCAGGGTCACGGCCACCGCGCTGTCCACCGGTCCCGCGATGGCGTAGTACTGCGAAAGCAGGGCCAGCAGGTTGGCGTTGGTCGGATACTTGGCGACGCCCATCCGGGTCCACTTCCCAAGCTTGACGGTGTCGAGCACCACGACCTCGCGCGGCACCTTGACCGTCGTATCCCGGTGGACCGGCGTTCCGGCCGAATCGCGAACCACCTTGTACGTCGAATCGACCATCCCCGTCGCGCTGCCGATCGGCTGCGATGCGGCGAAGCCCATCTTGGTGAAGAACGTGGTGTCGGCCTTGGTGCTGTCGAGCGCATAGACCTGCTCCAGCGCCTCGATGGCGCACTTGTTCTTTTCCGGCTTCCCCTGGGAAATACAGGCGCTGAATTTGAGGTCCCAGAAGTCGGCGTTGGCGGGATCGAGCTTGATGCCCTCGTCGGCCACGTCCTCGGCGGCATCG
>JBGPLG010000026.1:0-47100 GCA_041486305.1 Gemmatimonadota bacterium | reverse complement strand
TAACTGCCAGAACGCCCGGTACCCGGTACCGAAGCCCGCCCCGGCCAACAACAACCAGGTGGGGAATACCTGCGATCCGGACCAGCTCACGATCTACTCGCGCCTCTCTGAATCCGGCCGCGGGGCCGCGGATGTGCTCCGTGCGCTGGACGGTGGGCTGACCTTCGGCTCGGCGGCGCAGGATCAGCGGGGCCGGGCCTTCGCCGAATTCCTGAGAGGCCTCTCGCTTGGCTATCTGGCGATCGTCTACGACTCGGCCGGCATCATCAAGGCGGACGACCCGCTCACTCCGGCCAATACGGCGGAGCCGGGCGAGCTGTCCAGCTACAAGGAAGTCATGGCGGAGGCCCTCTCGGCCCTCGACAAGTCGGTGGTGGCGGCCAATGCCTCCGCCGGCGCGGCGGGCGCCAACGGATTCCCGCTCCCGGCCAACTGGATGTTCACCACCAACTCCATGACCGCGGCGGAATTCATCAAGGTGGTCCGGAGCTACGCGGCCCGGCTCCGGGTCGAAGTCTCACGCAACCCGGCCGAGCGGGCGGCGGTGGACTGGGACAAGGTCATCGCGGATGCCCAGGCCGGCATCACCGCAGACCACAAAATCACCACCAGCACCACCACCGGTCCGAACAACTCCTGGATCGGCCAGTGGTACGCCTACACCACCTGGCACCAGATGACCCCGTTCATCACCGGCATGGCGGACAACTCCGGCTCGTACGCGGCCTGGATTGCCACGCCGCTCACCAGCCGCGGGGCCGGGACGCCGTTCTTCATGACCACACCCGACCAGCGGTTCCCTCAGGGAGCCACCCGGGCGGCTCAGCAGGCGGACTTCGCGCTGACCCAATGCACCAACGCGAGCCAGGTCTGCAAGCGCTACTTCATCAACCGGGCCACTTCGGACCCGGCCGCCAGCCCGGCCTGGGGAGCCTCCCAATACGACCACGCCCGGTGGTATTCCTGGCGGACCAGCGGCAACGGCACGGCGCAGAACGGGCCCTTCCCCTTCTTCCTCGTTGCGGAGCTCAATCTGCTGGAGGCCGAGGGGCAGTATCGCAAGGGCAACTTCGCGGCGGCGGCGGCGCTCATCAACCGGACCCGCACGGCGTGCGGCCCCGGTGGGGTGCCGGCCGTTTGCACCGCGCGGCCCGCCGGCAACGGCGTAGTCGGCGATCCGGGCGGCGGGCTGCCCGCGATCACCGTCTTCGACGCGACTACGCCGGTGCCGGGCGGCGCCGACTGCGTCCCGAAGCGCCCGTTCAATGCGAGTGCCGCCGGCGGCGCCACGGTCGCCTGCGGGAACATGTTCGAGGCGCTCAAGTGGGAAATGCGGGTCGAGACCGCCTTCACCCAGTTCGGCGGCTGGTACCTCGACAGCCGGGGCTGGGGCGATCTCGCCGAGACCGTGCCGGTTCACTGGGCGCCGCCCTTCGAGGAGCTCCAGGCCCGGTTCCGGATCGGAGCGGGGATCTACAGCGTGGGCGGCACCAATCCGACGGGAGGCGCCGGCCCCAGCACCTATGGCTGGTAAGGATGCATCGATGCGGCGATCTGCCGTATTGACCGTGCTCGGACTCGCGCTGATGGGCTGCTATACGCTCAAGCCCGTCAGCGGAGTCGAGCCCAAGCCGGGAAGCAAGCTGGCGTTCGACGTGAACGATGCCGGGCGGGTGGCCCTCGGCGGGAGCATGGGGGCCGAGATCTCCCAGGTCGAAGGCGTGCTGTTGGAGAAGGATGCCCAGGGTTACCTCCTTTCGGTGTCGAACGTGCGGCTGCTGAGAGGTGGCGAGCAGGTCTGGTCGGGGGAAAAGGTCCGCCTGGCCAACCAGTACCTGGGCACCGCGTATGAGCGGCGGTTTTCGGTGGGACGCTCGGTCGGATTGGGTGTGGTGGGAATCGGGGGTTTTGCTGCAATCCTGGCCACCACATCGCTGCTGGGGATCGGTCAGGACCCCAGTCCCGGAACGCCGGACACAGTGAATCAAAGGCTTGGGCGGCCGTAGTTGCCGCCCTGCACCTCAACCTCCATGGAGTCCGTGATGCGACGCATCTACCAGCTCTCGATGTTATGTCTCGCTGCCGGCGTCGGGAACGCGTGCAAGCCGACGGAGAACTTCACCTCCGAAGACATTCCGACGGCGGGCGTGCGCTTTGTCAATGCGGTACCCGATACCGGCGCCGTAGACTTCCGTCCGGTGGACATCGTGGAGAACACCACGTTCTACGCGGTCGGCTTCCGGAGCACCACGCTGGCGTTCTACAAGAATGCCCGGGCCGGCTCGCGACACTTCCGGGTGTTCATGAGCGTGGCGGCGTTCGACGCCTCACACACCGCGGAGCAGCAGATCGCCATCGCGTCGACCGTCCTGAAGGACACCACGGTCACCCTCGAGGCCGGCCACCGCTACACCTTCATTCTGTGGGGCAACGCCCGCGGCACCGCGCCGGCCATGCGGCTGACCATGTTCGACGATAACCCGGCCGACCCGGGCACCCAGGTGGCGCTCCGGCTGGTCAACGCGGGGGCGGGCCTGGGCGCGATCGACGGCCGCCAGTACCCCAGCACCGGAACCGCGCCGGCGACCGCGACCTGGGCCAACGTGCCGGAGCTCTCCGCCTCGGCGTACGTCTCCGCCCCGACCGGTGCCATCAAGTACAACGTCACGCCGGCCGGCAGCGGCACCGCGCTCTTCACCGACGCGACGGCCATCGCCGGTGCGGCGGCGACGGTGGACCTCGATCCGATTCCGGGCACCACGGTGGCCGGGTCGGCGGTGAGTGGCTTCGTGGTTCCGCGGTCGGTGGCCGGGAGCCAGGCCACCAACCTCACCACGCCGAGCATCATCTTCCTGTGGGATCGCCGGCCGCCCCGGCCGCCCGGGGTCTGACGAAGGTCCGGGTTTGGGAACGGAACACGAGGGCCGCCGCGGATCGGCGGCCCTTGTCGTCGGAGGAACCGGGATTCCCGAAGGCTCTGAGGAGGCGCACCATGCGGCGGATTCGGTCGGTCGGCTTCGCGATGCTGCTCGCCGGCGGGTGGACATTGGTCGCGCCGGGCCGGGCGCTCGGCCAGGAGCAGAAGGAGCCCAAGAGGCAGCGCGACGTGATTGCGCGCTGGGAGATCGAGGCCTCTCCCAAGCGGAGCGATTACATTTTCGACGTGATCCGCAGCCTCCGGCCACATTTCCTGGAGACACCCAGGGGGGTGCGCCATGGCATCGACGGGGCGGGGCCTGGTGGAAGGGCGCCGATGACCTCGGGAGGAAGTACCCTGACGGAAGCCGCGGTCTTCGTCGACGGAAATCGCATGGGTGGAATCGACGTCCTCAAGGGCATCCAGGCCGAGCAGGTTGAAGAGGTCCGGTACTTTGATCCCAGCAAGGCCGAAGCCGAGTTCGGCTTGACCCTCGGAGCCGGAGGCGCCATTGTCGTCAAGCTGTACAAGGGTAAGCCCCCCGAAAAACCAACCTCGCTCGAATAACCTGCCGCGGCGGCTCTGGCTCGCCGCCGCCCTGGTCGGCCTCACTCTCGGATGCCGCCGGGCGCCCCGGCCCGCAGCCTCCGATTCGGGCTCCGCGCCGGACGTGGTGACCGGGTTCGCCGGCCCGTCGGCGGTGCTCCACGATCCGGACTACGATCGCTACTACATCGCCAACACGAACAGTTCGCCGGACGCCGCGGACGACCATGGGTTCATCAGCAAGGTGTCGGCCGCGGGGCGAATCACCGCCCTCAAATGGATCGACGGCTCCAGCCCCGACGTGAGCCTGAGCGCGCCGAGGGGGATGGCCGTTGGGGGACCCTATCTCTTCGTCACCGACCGCACCACCATTCGCCGCTTCGACCGCCGGACCGGGGCGCCCGAAGGAGAGGTTCCGGTTCCGGGAGCGGTGGCTCTGGACGCCATGATCGGCGCCGCCGACGGCACCCTGTATTTCACCGACAGCGGTGACTCGGCCAGGGCGGGGGCCGTCTACCGGCTCGCTCCCGGCGGCAAGCTCGACCGGCTGGCCCAGGGGCCCGAGCTCGGCCATCCCACCGGGATCGCGGTGTCCGGGGACAGCGTCTGGGTCGTGAGCCGGCTGGGAGAGATGTACCGCGTGGCCGACGGGAAACCGGTGGACCTGGTCAAGCTCCCGAACGCCGGCCTCGAAGGCCTAGTGGTGTTCGAGGGCGACGCGTTCGTCTCGACCACCGAGGGACGCGCGGTGCTGCGGGGGAAGATCGGAGGACCGTTCGCGCCGCTGGTGAGCGATATCGACGCGCCGGCGGGCATCGGCCACGATCTCTGGCGCAACCGCATCCTGGTGCCGCTCTTCGGGAAGAACGAGCTGCGGATCGTGCGGCTGGCGTTCTAGGCCCGTCCCGCCGTCAGCGCTTTTCCCAGATGATCACGTACGACCCGCCGGTACTGTGCATGACCCCCACACCGCCGCCGACGAAGCTCCGGGGGGCCTTCCTGGCTCGCCCGGAGCAGACGATTTGTTTGCCCAGCGGTGGGCCGCTGGCGTTGAGAATGCCCACGATTGTCTGAGTGACGTCCTTGCAGGCATCCTCTCCGAACTCGACCAGCTCCACTTCGTCGGCCCGCCAGGAACAGAGCGAGCCCACGTCGAATTCCCAGTACACCGTCGCACCATTCAGGATCAGCGTGGTCGTGGCCCCGCTCCCGCGCCCCACCTCCGACCGGATCTGGGCGATGTCGCAGAGCCCGCCCGAGCCATGGCGCTCCAGGTCCTTCGTCGTCATGCGCTCCCGGGCGAGGCTGCCCGCGAGCCGGTGGCCCAGGTCATCCAGCGCGCCCTCCTCCACCGCGGAGCGAATCTCGGTTGCCCGGGTCAGCAGCACACCCAGCTCGCGCCCCTCGCCGCGCTTGAGCTCCACGCTGAAGCGCCGCTCGGAATAGCCCGGATAGGTCACCCGCACCATGTAGAGGCCGTGGTCGGCCTCGGGAAAGGCGAAGCGCCCCATGCTGTCGGTAAGCGCTTCGCCGCCCATGGGGCCCACCACCTGGACCCGGGCCCCTACGGCGGCCTTGTAGCCGGTGTCTCCGACCGCCCCATAGATTCCGGTCCGCCGGCTCTCCACCACGATCGGCGCGAGCAGATACGGCGCGGCCACCATGAAGTACTCCATCTCGGTCGGCTCCGAGGCCACGACCACAACCTTGGAGTGAACCGGCCGGTAGCCGACCAGGCGAATCGTGATGGCGTACTGGCCCGGCCTGAGGCTGTCCACCCGGAACGCTCCGGAAGGACTCGTGGTGGCCCTATGCTGGCCCAACAGCACCTCGGCGCCACCCAGGGGGGCCCCGGCGGTATCGCGGACGATTCCAGTGATTGCCTGGAACGGCGATTGCGCGCCGAGGACCGACGGCACAGCCAGGAGCATCCAGATTGCATGCCACCGTCGTACGGACAATACCATGGCCCATGGGCTCCCGGAGGCGGGTACGGACCAAGCCAATTTAGGGGCCTGGATTTGGCGTCACCAGAGGGTGTTGCTGGAGGGTGGCTCGACCGTCACCTGATTCACACGCGGATCGACCGGGGGGGACCTATGCAGGCGCTGCGATTGGGATCCATCCTGCTTGCCCTGACCGCCGCCTGCGGCGGCAACCAGCCGGGATCGGTTCGAACGGCATCCCGGAATCCGGATGTTCTGACCCGCACCGAGCTGCTGCAATCGGCCCAGGCGTCCAAGGACCTCTACGAGGCCATTCGGAGCCTCCGACCGAACTTCATTTCTCCGCTCAGCACCCGCACCCAGGGCGCCCAGTCGCGGGCACTCCCGAAGCCGGTTGTCTATATCGATGGGGCGCTGTCGGGCGAGCTGGAGGTGCTGCACAGCATCATGGCGGAGAGTGTCGAGGAGGTGCGCTTCAGGAGCCCGTCCGAAGCGGCGGAGCTCGCCCCGAACGCGCCTGGCGGCGCCATCATGGTGACCCTGCACAAGGGAAAGCCCTGAGGTGAGGTTCCTCTAGGCCCGAATAACGCCCGGGAAGCGGCTTTCACCGACGGTATATCCCGGAAAGACCGAGCTCAAGTCCCGGGCGCCCAGGTGGCGGGTGAGGATTTCCCCAAAGAGATCCCGGAAGTCCGTGGTCACCGCCACGTCGCGTCCCTCATACCGCTCGGCCTGATCGAGGCCGGGCCAGCGGCCCGCCACCCGCTTGCCAAGTACCGTTCCGCCCAGCACCAGCATGGCTGTGCCATGGCCGTGGTCGGTGCCGCCGGTGCCGTTCTCCCGGATGGTGCGCCCGAACTCCGACATGGTCAGCACGCAGACCTCGCTCATCCGCTCGCCCAGGTCGGTGGCAAAGGCGGCGAGCGCCTGACCCAACTCGGCCAGCCGCAGCGAGAGCTGACCCTGATCGCTGCCCTGGTTCACGTGGGTGTCCCACCCGCTCAGGTCCGCGAACGCGATCTCGAGCCCCATCCCCGCCTTGATGAGCTGGGCGATCTGCTGCAGGCTCTGGCCCAGGCGTCCCCTGGGATACTCGGCGCCATGCTCGGTGGCCTGGCCGGTCGGATTGGCGGTCTTGAGCATCCGGATGGCCTCGAAGCTCTCTTCTGCGGAGGTGGCCAGCAGGCCGGTCGCCGCGCCCTGGTACAGCGCCTCGAACGCCCGGGTCAGCTTGTCTCCGCCTCCGCCGCGGGCGCCGACGCCGAAGGCACGCAGATCATCGATGGCCAGGGCAGGCGCCGTTCCCGCCATGATCCGGGGGAGCTGGGGACCGAACGCCACGGCGCGAAACGGGGTGTCGGTGTGCTCGCGGGCGTTCTGGCAGTAGCGATTGGCCCAGCCGTCGGTGGTGGACTTCACCCCCGGCGTTCCGGATTCCATGTAGTCTTGCGCATCGAAATGGGAGCGGGTTCCATCGGGAGACCCGACCGCGTGGATCGCCGCAAGGCTCCCGGCGTCCCAGAACGGCTTGAGCGGCGCGAGCTGCGGGTGCAGCCCGAAGTGACCGTCGAGGTCCACCACCGTCGATCTCGGGATGGCGATCCGGGGCCGCTCCTGATAGTAGGTCGCATCGCCGTGGGGAACGATCATGCTGAGCCCGTCCACCGCGCCGCGCTGGAACAGACAAACCAGGGTGCGCCGGCCCGCCGACGGGGACAGGCCCTGCGGGCCCAGGGCATACGCCGCCCGGCTCAGGAACAGCGGGTCGAGGCCGAAGCTCACCAGCCCCAGGGCCCCACCACGTACGAATGCGCGCCGTGTAATCGCCATCCCGACTCCGGTGTTCGAGTTTCCTAGCCTCTTAGCGTCCTAGCCTCTTAGCCTCTTACTGTCTCTGAAACTCCGGCCCGCCGATCGCCAGGCCCACCGCCAGCGCGCGTGCGTTCACCGGATCGGGCACGTCGGCCAACTGGTCGAGGATGACCTTGCGGGTCTGCGGCGACATCCTTCCGCCCAGGATCAATCGGTCCACGGCATCCACCAGGACAGTGTGGTCCGAGGACACCCGCAGGACGGCATCGAGTGCTACCTGGACACCCGGCAACCGGTTAGCCGCGAGGGCCATCGCAAAGTTCATCCGGTTGAGCAGCGCGCCACTGTTCACCCAGTCATCCTGCCGCTCGGGGTAGCCGTTGGGCGCGACATGCAGATAGAGGGGCTCACCGAGCCGGGTGACCGACTGCGCCAGCCGCGCGGTCGTATCAGGGGTTCCCCCGACGGCGCGCACCGCGCTCACCACGAACTCGAGCGGCGTCTTGATCTTGGCGCCGAGGTTGACCGGCGCCCAGAAGTCCGGTGAGTGAAAGATCGCGCGGAGCACCTCACGCAGGTCTCCGTCGCTCCTCTTCCAGGCCCGCACCGCGTCGTCCACGCATCCATCCGGCGGCACATCATTGACGAACCGGGCGCATAGCTTGCCGCTCACGAAATGGCTGGTACTGGGGTACTGGGCCAGCATTCTGAGCAGGCGCATGCCTTCGTCCTTGCCGTGTCCTTCCGGAAATTCCACGCCCAGCACGGTCTTGGCCCCGCGATCGTGGGCCCAGTCGTTGAAGGTGAAGTCACCGCCTTGCAGAGGGCGCGCCACGCTCCAGCCGGTCAGGATGCGGGCGACCTCGGTGACATCCTTCTGGGTATAGCCGCCGTCCACGCCGAGGGTGTGGAGCTCCATCAATTCGCGGGCATAATTCTCATTGAGGCCGGTGGGCATTCGCTGCTGTGCGGCCTCCGGCGGGGTTTGCCGCCCGGGCGCGGGGAAGCGCGGGATCGCCCCGAGACGTCCGAATCTCCCCGGCCGACCCAAACCGGCGGGCCGGTCGAAGCGGCCCGCCCGGGGGGGCCGTGAGCCCAGCGCCACGCTCTGGGCATTGTCCAGGTAGACCATCATCGCCGGGCTCTGCGCCGTGGCCATCAGGAGATCCTCGAACCGGCCCAGGGCGCGGGGCCGGATGGTGTGCTCGACATACTCGGGCAGGTAGACCCGATCGAGGTTCTTTCCGTAGAACACATTGAAGTGATTGGTCCAGAAGTCCGCCATCACCTCGGCCAGCTGATGGTCGGAGCGGACGGCACGCAGGACCACCAGCTGCTGCAGTTCACCGCCGATGGCCCGCAGCTCCCGCGCCTCGGGAGGCATCCGGCGCATGCGTTCTTCCGGGGTCATCGTGCTGTCGTCCGCGGCGTCGCGCTTCCGGGCTCGCCGCTCCATCTGGAGCCCGATATAGGTGCGCAGCAGATCGTCGGGGCTGGTCGTCAGGACGCTGAAGTGATTCCGAATATCCGACAGGGCGGGGTCGTCCACCTGGTCCACGCCGAGCTGGCGGTCGATCCAGCTGAGGACGCCCTCCCGGGCCATGGCGTCCACCTGGCCCGGGGTGGCGCCGTAGCCCAACCGGTTGAGGACGTGGTTTGCGCTGTCGCGGGCGGTCATGGCGGCTCGCTGCGCGGTGAGCGGGGGGCCGACCAAGGTCGCCAGTGCGGCGAGCAGGTATCGAGATGTCATGGGGTAGAGGACGGCCGATCCGGGGATGCGTTAAGCGTACTTTACTATACAAAGTACTTGACACAGGGGCGTTCACCCCTTACCTTGAGCCATGCCTGCCGCCGGACGTCCGGTCCGTTCTTCGTCCGATCCGATCCCGCTCCACAACCGGGCACTGGAGGATCTGACCTTCATCCGGGACACGATGGAGCGGGCCGGAACCGTCACCTCGGTGCCTGGATGGGGCGGGGTCCTCATGGGGGCTAGTGCCCTCATCGCGAGCTGGATCGCCTCGCGCCAGGGCTCTGGAGCCGAATGGCTTGCGGTCTGGTTGGCGGAGGCCGTCCTGGCCCTCGGAATCGGGGGGGCGGCCATGGTTCGGAAGGCCGACGCCACCCGAACCTCCCTGTTTTCCCGTTCCGGCAAGCTGTTCGTCCGGTCGTTCGCCCCACCCATCCTGGCGGGGGCCGTCCTGACCCCGGTCTTCTTTCGCGCCGGGATGGTGGGCCGCCTTCCGGGTCTCTGGCTGCTGCTGTACGGGGCGGGGGTCACCGTGGCGGGCGCCACCTCCATCCGGGTCGTGCCGATGATGGGCCTCAGCTTCATGGCACTGGGCTCCCTCGCCTTTCTGGCTCCCCTCTCCTGGGGCAATGTCTTCATGGCGGTGGGATTCGGCGGACTGCAGCTGGGGTTCGGACTCCTGATCGCGAGGAAGTACGGTGGCTAAGCGATCTGCGGCCCGCGCCGCCCAGGCTCATCCCGCGCCCCGACCGGAGCGTCTCTCGGCGGTTTCCGGAGATGCCCCGCGCGCCTCGCTCGACCTCGACCGGCTGATTCACGAGCGGGTCCGCCTCGCCATCGTGAGCGCCCTGGCCGTGAATCCCTCGCTCACCTTCAACGAGCTCAAGCATCTCCTCGGCACCTCGGACGGCAACCTGAGCGTCCATGCCCGTCGCCTGGAAGAATCCGGCTACCTGGATTGCACCAAGTCGTTCGAGGGTCGGGTACCGAGAACCGAGTACCGCCTCACCACGGTCGGGCGTGCTGCGCTGGAGCGGTATCTCGCGCACATGGAAGGCTTGATCCGTTCCACCCGTTCGCAGGGCTAATCTCTTTTTTTGGGGAGTAACTTTGTGATGCAAAGTAGTTCGCTGCACGCCGGCATCATCATGGACGGTAACGGCCGCTGGGCGGAGCGGCGGGGACTCTCGAGGAGCGCGGGTCACCGCGCCGGCGCCCGGGCGGTGGAGGCGTTGATCGAAGCAGCGCCCGACGCCGGCATCGGTGTGCTCACGCTGTACGCTTTCTCCAGCGATAACTGGCGCCGGCCGATGCCCGAGGTGGCCGCGCTGATGCGGCTGTTTCAGGCTCATCTGCGCGATCAGCGGACTCGAGCCGTCGAACAGGGTGTCGCGGTAGAGGTCATCGGCCGCAGGGATCGGCTTCCGGCCGGCGTGCTCGGGGAAATCGCCAAGACCGAATCCGCCACCCGCGCCGGCCAGCGGCTCCGGGTCCGTCTCGCGGTGGACTACTCCTCCCGCGATGCGATCGTGCGCGCGGCGGAGCGCATCGCGAAAGCGCCCGAGCCGGCGACGCGGGAGCGCTTCGAGGCGCTGCTGGCCAGCGTGGATCACGCGGCTCCGGGTGTTCCACCGCTCGATATCCTGGTGCGGACCGGCGGAGAACAGCGGCTGTCCGACTTCATGCTCTGGGAGTGCGCCTACGCCGAGCTGTTCTTCCTGGACCTGATGTGGCCCGACTTCACTGCCCGGGATTTGGACCGGGTGGTGACCGAATTCAAGGGGCGCGAGCGCCGCTTCGGTGCGCTGCCCCAGTCCCCGCAGGTGCGGGCACACCTGAGACTCACCCGCTAACCGACGGAGAACTCCATGCTGCCGCCGTTCCTCGGGATGCTGCTGCTGCTCGGGACGACCGGGTTCGTGGTGGTCGCGCTCGGGACGGCCGTGTGGGCCCGCCTGAGCGCCCACCCAGCCATCGCGCGCCTGGCGATGTTCGCCGGCGCCGGGATGGTCGCGGTCTACGGCCTGTTCTGGCTGCTCGGCGTGGCCCTGGCGCCCCGGGCGGTGCTCCCGCCCGGCCAGGAACTCAGCTTCTGCGGGCTCGACTGCCACCTGCATGTCTCGGTGCTGGAGGTGCGGGCCGGGTCGGATCTCGGAGTCACCGTCCACTTCGCCAGCAACGCGAAGCAGGCGCCCGAATGGCCCAAGGAGCTGCGCTTTCGCCTGCGCGACGGGGCGGGGCAGGAGTACGCGCCCAGCAACAGCGTTCCCGACTCCGCGCTGCGGGCCGGCGCGTCGTGGGACTACGAGCTGCGCTTTCCGGCCGGGGCCAAGGCGGCGGGATCGGTCCTGATCGTCACCTGGGACGGGGGGCTCGACTACCTGGTCCCCGGCGCCGGCAACCCGCTGGTCCAGCGGCAGCGGCGTCTTGCGCTGCCCGCGCCGGCCGGCGCCTGATGGCCGAGGAGCTGGTCAAGCGACCGGCGGAGCTGGTCAAGCGCCCGATGCGGGGCGCGCTGATCGCGGCGGGCGTCGGAGCCATCGCCCTGATCCCGCCGGCGATTGTCGTGATCGGAGGCGTACTCGGACTGGGGGTGCCGCGGATGCTGAACAATCCGGTCGTGGTGCTGGGAGGTCTGGCCTTCGCGCTGTTGGTGAATATCGGCGCCTCGATGCGCTGGCGGGCTCACGCCGACCGCGATGGGGTCCGCATGGAGCTCGATCTCAGGTTCCGCTACCGCGGCATCAACCGGGCGGTGCTCATCACGGCCGCGGTTCTCGCGGCGGCCATCATAGTCTACCTGATCGGGGAGAACTTCGGGCCCCGCTGACTACACCTCGATCGTTCCCTTGACCACGGTCACGGCCTTGCCGCCGAGGCGCACCCGCTCCCCGGCCAATTCAACCTGCACGATGCCCCCGCGTGACGATACCTGTCGCCCAACCAGCGTGTCGCGGCCCAGGCGCCTGGCCCAGTACGGCGCGAGGGCGCAGTGGGCCGAGCCGGTGACCGGATCCTCCGGGACGCCCACAGCGGGCGCGAAGAACCGGGAGAGAAAATCCACCCCCGCCTCGTCCGAGGGAGACGTGACGATGACGCCGCGCACCCCCTCGATGGCCTTGAGCAGCCGGAAATCCGGCTTCAGCTCGCGCAGCTTGGCCGGCTTTTCGATCACCACCATGTAGTCGAAGATGCTCTTGAACGCCGGCGCTCCGCTGGCCTTGAAGGCATCGAGCAGGTAGGGTGGGGCCTCGCAGGGCTCGGGCGGGGTCGCCGGAAAATCCAGCACGATCCATTTTCCCTTTTTCTTCGCCGTGAGCACGCCGCTCCGGGTGTGGAACCGCGCGGTGGCGGTCGGCTTGACCTTGCGCTTGGCCCAGAGATAGTGGGCGCTGGCCAGCGTGGCGTGGCCGCACAGGTCCACCTCAGCGGTCGGGGTGAACCAGCGGAGGTCGAATCCGTCCTTTCGCGCCCTCAAAAACGCGGTTTCGGCCTGGTTCATTTCCAGCGCGACCGATTGCATCCACGCGTCGGGCATGGCCGTCTTGAGGAAGCACACGCCGGCGGGGTTGCCGGCAAAGGCGGCGTCGGTGAACGCGTCGATGAGCCAGAGATCGGTGGGCATATCGAATGAGCCTAGGGAACCGGGGCGGCGGGAGACGAGGCGGTGCTGTGCTCGGCGTAATGACACGCGACCATCGACTCCTCGACCCGGCGGAGCTGGGGAAGCTCGTCGAGGCAGCGCTGATTCTTCATGGGGTGGAAGCAGCGGGTGAAGAACGGGCAGCCGGAAGGCGGAGCGCTCGGTTTGGGTGGCTCGCCCCTGAGCACGATTCTGATTCGTTGCCGGGCGGGATCCGGCACCGGCACCGCCGAAAGCAGGGCGCGGGTATAGGGGTGCCGGGGATGATGGATTACTGTTTCAGCGGCGGCCAGCTCGACCAGGCGGCCGAAATACATCACGGCGATCCGGTGCGCCAGCTGTCGTACGACCGCGAGGTCGTGCGCGATGAACAGGAAGGCGAGCCCCCGGGCCCGCTGGAGGTCGGCGAGCAGGTTCAAGACCTGGGCCTGGACCGACACGTCGAGCGCCGATACCGGCTCGTCGCAGATCAGGAAATCGGGGTTCACCGCGAGCGCCCGGGCGATGCCGACGCGCTGCCGCTGTCCGCCGCTGCACTGGTGCGGGTAGCGCGCCATATAGGAGGGATCGAGCCCCACCTCCTCAAACAGGCGCGCCACGCGGCTCCCGATGTCCGCCGGCGGCACCAGCCGGTGGATCTCGAGCCCCTCGGCGACGGCCCGGCCCAGGCTCATGCGGGGATCGAGCGAGCTGTAGGGATCCTGGAAGACGATCTGCATCCGGCAGCGCAGCGCGCGCAACGCGGCGCCTTCAGCCGCGAGCACATCGGTGCCCCCGAACCGCACGCTGCCCGCGGTGGCGGGGGTGAGCCGGAGAATGGTGCGGCCCACGGTGGATTTCCCGGAGCCCGATTCGCCCACCAGCCCCAGCGTTTCGCCCGGGGCCACGTCGAGGCTCACCCCGTTCACCGCATAGACGTGCCGCTTCGGCCCCCGGAGAAAGCCGCCGGTCTCGTACCGGGTGACCAGATCGCGCACCTCGAGCAGCGGGGCGGTCATCGCTTTTCCCGAACCGCGAGCCAGCAGCGCACCGCTTCGCCGGGCGCCAGGGGAACCACCGGAGGGGTGTCGACGCTGCACCGCGGCAGCACCTCGTCGCAGCGGGGGTGAAACCGGCAGGCGGCGGGCCACGCGTCGGGCGCTGGCACCCCTCCCACGATGGGGGAGAGCCGCTCCACCGGCGTGTCGATCCGCGGAATCGAGCGGAACAGGGCGCGGGTGTAGGGATGGGCGGGAGAGCGAAACAGCCGCGCCGTGGCGGCTTCCTCGACGATCTGTCCGGCGTACATCACCGCCACCCGGTCGGCACGGCCGGCCACCAGCCCCAGGTCGTGGGCAATGAGCAGCACGGCCATTCCGCGGGACACCCGAAGCCCGTCGAGCAGCTCCAGGATCTGGGCCTGGATCGTGACGTCGAGGGCGGTGGTCGGCTCGTCCGCGATCAGGAGGTCGGGCTCGCCGGCCAGCGCGATGGCGATCAGGGCGCGCTGGCGGAGTCCACCGGACAGCTCGTGCGGGTAGGCGCCGTACCGGACGGCGGGCTCGGGGACCCCGACTTCATCCAGCAGCGCCACCGCGCGCTCCCGGGCCTCGGCCCGGGTGGCCTTGCGGTGAGCGCGGATGGTCTCGGTGAGCTGGCTCCCCACCGTGAGGGTCGGGTTCAGGCTGGTGGTGGCGTCCTGGAAGACGATCCCGATGCGTCCGCCGCGGACCGCGCGGAGCCGGGCCGGATCCAGGCCGAGCAGGTCCTCGCCGTCGAGCAGGATTCGGCTCCCGGGGTCGATCCGGCCGGGCGGGGGGACCAACCGGAGCAGCGCGAGGGCGGTCAGGCTCTTGCCGCTACCCGATTCGCCGACCAGCGCGAGGGTCTCTCCCCGCGCCACGGTCAGGCTCACCCCGTCCACCGGCACGGCAGGCCGGCCCGACGGCGAGGGAAACTCGACCCGCAGGTTCACGACCTCGAGCAGGCTGCTCATGCGCTCCGCGGATCCAGGGCTGCGCTCAGGGCATCCCCCAGCAGGTTGACGGCAAGGACGGTCAGCACGATCGCAGCGCCCGGAAAGATCGCGGTCCAGGGCGCGCTCAGCAAAATGGGCTGGGCATCGAGCACCATTCCACCCCAGGAGGGGGTGGGGGGTTGGATGCCCAGGCCCAGGAAAGAAAGCCCCGACTCGAGCAGGATCACATCTCCCACGCCGAGGGTGGCGGCGACCAGCACCGGGCCAGCGGCGTTGGGGAGCAGATGCCGGGTGATGGTCCTCCACGGACCGGCGCCGAGCGCCAGGGCCGCGGTGACGAAGGGCTCCTGCTTGATCCGGAGCACCTCGCCGCGCACCAGGCGGCTGGTGGCGAACCATCCCGTGGTCCCCAGCACGAGGACGAGCGCATACAGCGGGATTCGTTCCCAGACGACGAGCAAGAGGAGCAGCACGAAGAGGCGGGGTATGGCCAGCGCCGCGTCCACCACTCGCATCAGCAGCGAATCCGCCCAGCCCCCGAAGAAGCCAGCCGTCAAGCCGACGGCGGTGCCGACCGTCAAGGCCAGGAGCACCGCCAGCGCGGCCACCGTCAGCGACACCCGGGCCCCGGAGACCACGCGGGACAGCACATCGCGATTGAGGTGGTCGGTGCCGAAGGGATGCGCGGCGGACGGCGCGGTGGCGCCCGCCACCACGTCGGGCATCTCCACCGGGCTCGCCAGGAACCGTGGGGCCACGGCGCCGGCCAGCGCGAGGATCAGCAGGATGACGGCACCTCCGCGGCCCGACGGATGGGCCCAGGCCCTCCGGAGCAGGTCGGCGAGGGAGCCGATCATTCCTGGCGCACCCGGGGATCGGCGATGGTGTACCCGATGTCGGCCACCAGGCCGGCCAGGACCACCGTCGCCGAGACCAGCATCGCGGTGCCGAGGAGCACGGGGTAGTCGCGCGCGGCAATGGCGTCGTTGGCCAGGGAGCCCAACCCGGGCCAGTTGAAGATGGCCTCGACGAAGATCGAGCCGGAGACCAGGATCGGCAGCCACAGTCCCAGGAGCGTGATCATCGGCGCCAGGGTGTTGCGCCAGGCGTGGCGCCAGAGCACCCGGCGCTCGGTCAGGCCGCGGGCCCGCGCCGCGCTGACGTAGTCGAGCCGGAACACCGCCAGCATCGCGGCGCGCTGATGCCGCATCATAATCGCGACGCTGGTGAGCGAAAGCGTCAGCGCCGGGAGGATGAGGTGCCGGAGCACGTCCAGGGTGCGGGTCCACGTTCCCGCATCGAGGGGGAGGAGCGGGTCGGTCATCTGGGCGGCCGGCAGCAGCCGCCAGCGCAGGCTCACGAACGCAACCAGGACCAGCCCGAGCCAGAAACTGGGCATGGCGTACCCGGCGAGCGCGAGCCGGGTGAGCCAGCGGTCGAATCGCGAGCCGCGGCGCACCGCCTGGCGAACGCCCAGCCAGATCCCCAGCACGAAATTGAGCAGCAGGACGGTGCCGCCCAGCAGGAGGGTCGGGGGAAGTCGTGACGCGAGCAGCGAGGTGACCTTTTCCGGATAGTGCTCGATCGACACGCCGAGGTCACCCTGGACCGCGCCGCCCAGGAATGAGCGGAACTGTGCGCCCAGGGGCTGGTTGAGCCCGAATCGCCGGCGGAGAAAGTCCAGCTCCCGCTCCGAGATGGCGCGGTCCCCGGCCAGCCGTGAGAGCGGATCGCCGGGGGTCAGCCGCATGAGAAAGAAGAGGAGAACCACGGCGGCCGCGAAGGTCAGGGCCGCCTGCAGCAACCGGCGGAGCAGCCAGCGGCTCACTGGGGGGAGGCGCCCGGGCCGTCGCGCGCGATTCGGCGTCCTGGATCCACCGACCAGCGCCAGATCGAGCCATAGAAGGACTCGGGGCGTATGGTCACGTTCCGGAGCCGGGTGTGCAGCGCGATGAGGGTCCGCGGTGAGGCCAGGAAATCGGCCGGCGCGTCCCGCTCCAGCGCGGCATAGGCGGCCCGCCAGTTGGCCTCGACGTTGCTCGTGGAAGTCATGGCCCGGTCCAGGAGACTGTCCACCGCGGGATTGCAATACTGCCCCACGTTGCTCCCACCCCTCCCGGCGCAGGTCCAGCTCTGCACGATGCCGTTGGGGCTCGGGTCCATTTGCGCTCCCGCGAAGTCGATGTCGAACTCCCCCTTGCGGCGGCGCTCGTTCCAGGTCGCGACCTCCAATCGCATCAGGTCGATGCGCACCCCGATCTTGCGAAGCTGCTCCTGTACCTGCGGGGCCATGAGCAGCCGGGTGGCACTGCTTCCCACCAGGTTGAGCCGGAGACTGAAGGGGACACCATCCTTGTCGCGGACTCCGTCGCCGTCATGATCGATCCAGCCGCGGCGATCCAGCAGGGCCCGGGCGCCCGAGGGATCGTACCCGAGCCCGCGCGGCACCAGGGGGTGAGTCCAGTGCGCCTCGGCGACCGGGGCATCGATCAGGGGACCGTACGCCCCGAACGCGCTCCGGATCATGGTCGCGCGATCCACCGCCATGATCAAGGCCCGCCGCACCTCGGGATCGGACAGGATCGGGTGGGGTCGCCCGCGGTCGCCGTAGGCACGCTGATTGAACAGCAGGTATGACGTCGCGAAGGACGGCTGGGTCACGATCCGCAGGGCTGGGTTCCGCGCGATCCGGGGCGGGTCCGAGACCGGCGAGACACCCTCGTAGACATCCACCGTGCCGTCGAGCAGGAGACTCATCGCGGCGTCGCGATCCCGGGTGAAGAGAATCACGACGCGATCCAGCTTGGGCGCGCCGAGAAAGAACGCCGGATCGGCTACCAGCTCGGTCTGGCGCCCCGGCTCCCGGCGGCTCCAGCGATAGGGTCCGTTTCCGATCGGATGCTGTACGAAGGCGGACCGAGCGAAACGGTCCGGCGGGATCGTATCGACCAGATGGGCGGGCAGAGGCTGGACCTGCCAGGTGGCATCGTAGAACTGCTCCGGGTACGCGCGGCGGAATCGAACCACCACGCGGCGATCGTTCTCGGCAGTCACGGACGCGACGTGGCGAAGCAGCAGGGCGCGGTCGGGGTCGACGGTGGAGTCCCGGATCCGCGCGAAGCTCCAGACCACGTCTTTCGCGGTGAAGGGCACCCCATCGTGCCACTTGGCCCGCGGATCGAGCTCGAACACGAGGGTCAGCGAATCGCGGCGGGTCCAGCTGCGCGCCAGCTCGGGCTCATAGCCGTGTTCATCGGCCACGCTCTTGCCGGCTCCGGGGCGGGCCAGCCGCAGAAAGAGCAGCTCGGAGACGTCGTTGTTTGCCTTGAGGCCCAGAAGCGTCGGTACCGGGGTCGAGGGCTCCCCGCCCATCAGGATGACGATCGAGCCGTGATCGGTAGGCCGCTGGCGCGCCGCCGCCGGCGACACCAGCGCCAGGATCAGGACGGGGACGAGCAGGCGGCGTGCGGTCACCGGCACCTCCCAGGAGCGCGTCGAGGAGAGTGAAGCTAGCGTTGCCAGGTCCAATCCGCGGATCGAAAGCGATCGGCGTGCCGCGCGACGCCGGGCCGGATCGCATCGGGGAACCGCGGGATGACTTCAAGGCCCGGCAACGTCGCCCGCGCGACCGCGACGATGGCGTCGGCGGCTTCGTCGAAGCCTACCGTCCGTCCCACCAGCCGCGACAAGGGCGCCTCGGCTGCCCCGTTTTCCGAAAATCCTGCGAGATCCCTGACCAGGCTCTGGTCATCGTCGAGGAGCAGCGAGCCGTGCTGGAGGAACGCGTCGCCCTGACGCAACTGGGCGCTTCCCACCACTTTGCGACCCTCGATCACGACTTCGCCGCCGACCGGTGCTGCAAAACAGGGGCCGGTTCCGATCCCGCCCGTGGGCGTCGCACGGGGGGCCAGACCGGGCGTGGCGCCGAGGCTGGTCAGGGCCGCGGCGAGGAGGCGGTGCAGCGACTCATAGGCCTGGCGGAGTCCGCCGAAGGCCGAGAGAGGGGCGGCCACGGCGTAGGTGAGCTCCCGCGCGTGCCAGACGGCTCGCCCCCCGGTTGGCCGGCGGACGCAGTCGAGTCCCAGGGCGCCGATCCGCTCCCGGTCGTAGCGGCGGCGGGCCGGCTCGTGGCGCCCGAATGACAGGCAGTGGGGTTCCCATCGGTAGAGCCGGACGAAGCCGCCGCCCCCCGCGTCCGCGAGGTCGAGGAGGGCGGCGTCGATTGCCATGTTTTCCCAGCCGGGCCGGGCGGCATCGACGACCATGGAGAACCCGCCCGTCAGGAGGCGTACTCCTCGACCGGCGGGCAGACGCACACCAGGTTCCGGTCTCCGTACGCGCCATCGATCCGGGCCACGGTGGGCCAGACCTTGTGGGTACGGGTCGCGGCGGAGGGGAACCCGGCCCGTTCCCGAGAATAGGGCCGATCCCAGTGGTCGGCCGCAACCAGCCCCAGGGTATGGGGCGCGTGGTGCAGCAGGTTGTCCTCGCGGGACGCGGCCCCGGTCTCGATTTCCGCGATTTCCCTGCGGATGGCGATCATCGCATCACAGAAGCGATCCAGCTCTTCCTTCGATTCACTCTCGGTCGGTTCCACCATGAGCGTGCCCGCCACCGGGAACGACACCGTCGGCGGATGGAAGCTGTAGTCGATGAGCCGCTTGGACACATCCTCCACCTCGACGTTCGCCGAGGCCTTGAAGGGGCGGCAGTCGAGAATGCACTCGTGGGCGATCAGGCCCCGGTTGCCGCTGTAGAGCGTGCGATAGTGGCCTTCGAGGCGCTTGGCCACGTAGTTCGCATTGAGAATGGCGTATCGGGTCGCTTCGGTGACGCCATCCGGGCCCATCATGGCGATGTAGGCCCACGAGATCGGGAGGATCGAGGCGCTGCCCCACGGCGCGGCGGAGACCGTGCCGCTGGCGGTTGGCGCGCTCTCCGCCAGCGGATGGCCGGGAAGATAGGGCGCGAGATGCGACGCCACGCCGATCGGTCCCATGCCCGGCCCCCCGCCGCCGTGGGGAATGCAGAAGGTCTTGTGGAGATTGAGATGGCAGACGTCGGCGCCGATGTCCCCGGGGCGGGTGAGCCCCACCTGGGCATTCATGTTGGCGCCGTCCATGTAGACTTGCCCGCCATGCCGATGGACGATGTCGCAGACGTCCTTGATTCCCCCCTCGAAGACCCCGTGGGTCGACGGATAGGTGACCATCAGCGCCGCGAGCTCCTTGGCGTGGGTCTCCGCCTGCGCGCGCAGATCGGCGAGGTCGATGTTGCCCTGGGGATCGGTCTTCACCACCACGACCTTCATCCCCGCCATCACCGCGCTGGCCGGGTTGGTGCCATGGGCGGACTGGGGAATCAGGCAGACGGTGCGGTGACCCTCACCCCGCGCCTGGTGATAGGCCCGGATGACCAGGAGTCCCGCGAATTCTCCCTGCGAGCCGGCGTTCGGCTGGAGCGACACCCGGTTGAAGCCGGTGATGTGGGCCAGCCAGTCTTCCAGGTCGGAGAAGAGCTGGTGATAGCCCTCGGTCTGATCGAGCGGCGCGAAGGGATGAATCCCGCCGAAACCGGGCCACGAGACCGGAAACATTTCCGACGTCGCGTTGAGCTTCATGGTACAGGAGCCGAGCGGGATCATCGCGGCGGTGAGCGAGAGGTCGCGCACCTCGAGCCGCCGGATGTAGCGGAGCATCTCGGTTTCCGAACGATGGGCCCGGAAGACCGGATGGGTGAGATAGGGCGAGGTGCGAGCGTGTTCCGGTGGAATGGCGGACGGTCGGTCGGTCGGACCGGCGGGCGGCTCCGCGGCGCCGAACACCTCGAGCAGGCGCTTCAGGTCCTGCTCGGAAACGGTCTCGTCCAGCGCGATGCCGATCTGCGTGGGAGAAACCGCGCGGAGATTGATCCCGCGTTTCCGGGCGGCTGCATGGATGCCGGTCGCGGCGGCCGCGTCGGTCTTCACCACCAGCGTGTCGAAGAACGCGTTGCTCGCGAGCGAGAAGCCTCGGGCCCGCAGTGCCGCCGCGAGTCGGGCGGTACGGCCATGCACCTGCTCGGCGATGGCGCGGACCCCCTCGGGACCGTGGTAGACCGCGAACATGCTGGCCATCACGGCAAGCAGCACCTGCGCGGTGCAGACGTTGCTCGTGGCCTTTTCCCGGCGGATGTGCTGCTCCCGGGTCTGCAGCGCCATCCGCAGCGCGGCGTGGCCCTCGCGGTCCCGGGACACGCCGATGAGCCGCCCCGGCATCAGCCGTTTGTAGGCGTCGCGGGTGGCGAAGAATGCCGCGTGGGGCCCGCCGAAGCCGAGCGGAACTCCGAACCGTTGGGAGTTGCCCACCGCGATGTCGGCGCCCCATTCCCCCGGCGGGGCGAGCAGCGCCAGCGCCAGGAGGTCGGTGGCGACGGTGACCAGCCCTTGCACCGCGTGGGCCCGCTCGACCACGGGGCGGTAGTCGGGCAGCGCGCCCAGCGTGTTGGGATACTGGAGCAGACACCCCACCACGCCGGGGCCGAACTGGAATCCGGCGGCCGGTCCGACCATCACCTTCACGCCACGGGCCTCCGCGCGGGTCGTGACCACCGCGATGGTCTGCGGATGGCACCACTCGTCCACCAGGTACACCGGATCGTCGTGGTGGGGCGCCGCGCCCATGGTCATCGCCATCGCCTCGGCGGCGGCGGTGCCCTCATCGAGCAGCGACGCGTTGGCGATCGGGAGGCCGGTGAGATCAGACACCATGGTCTGATAATTCAGCAGCGCCTCCAGCCGCCCCTGCGCGATCTCGGGCTGATACGGCGTGTAGGCCGTGTACCAGCCGGGATTCTCCAGCACGTTGCGCTGGACCACCGGGGGCACGAAGCAGTCGTGGTACCCCAGTCCGAGGTAGGAGCGGAAGACCTGGTTCCGGTCGGCCATGGCGCGGAGCGCGGCCAGGCTTTCCTGCTCGGTGCGAGCCGGCGGAAGCGCGAGCGGGTGGCGGAGCCGGATGGCCTCGGGCACCACGGCGTCGATGAGGGCATCGAGGCTGGGATAGCCGAGGACGGCGAGCATGGCGGCGACATCGGCTTCGCGCGGTCCCAGGTGGCGGGAGACGAAGGGGCCGAAACTCTTGGTATGGGAAGCGGGGGCAGTCATTGGCGGAACACACTCCGGCGGAACGGGAGTTCGGAAAAAACGGCGATGCCCCGGCAGCGGTCGCCCGGGGCATCTATGTCGACGAGCACGAGCGCCGCGGTTCTCAGGCGCCGATCTGGGCCCGGTACTGCTCGGCGGTGAGCAGCGCGTCGAGATCGGCGGCGTTGTCCACCTTGAGGCGGATCATCCAGCCGTCTCCGAACGGATCGCGGTTGACCACGGCCGGATCGGCATCGAGCGCCGGGTTGACCTCGGTGACGGTGCCGGCGGCCGGGCAGTACAGATCGGACACCGCCTTGACCGCCTCGATGGTGCCGAAGGCCTGATGCGCGGTGAAGTGGTCTCCGACCTTGGGCAGGTTTACGAACACGACGTCGCCGAGCTCGCCCTGGGCATAATCGGTGATTCCGACGGTGACGGCCCCGGCGCCCGGCTTGACGTATTCGTGATCGGGCGTGTATCGGAGGTCGTCAGGAACGTTCGCCACCGCTGATTCCTCGGGGAAAGACCGGCTAGAGGATACCCCGGACCGGAGACCGGGTCAAGCGTGCGCGCGGGCCCGCGAGAGCAGCTTTCGCCACACCAGCCAGGCCCGTTCGCGGAGCGCATCGTGGCCGGCGTCGTTCTCGATCACGAAGTCGGCGCGGTCCCGCTTTTTCGCCGCCGGCATCTGGGCCCGGATCAGCGCCTCGGCCTCCTGGGGCTTGAGGCCGCGTTCGACCGTGAGGCGGGATCGCCGCACCGGCTCGGGCGCGTCCACCAGCACGACGGCATCGAAACGGGCCGGGTCCATCGCCTCGAAGAGCAGGGGGATGTCGCTCACCACGACGCCGGCGGAGGCCGCACCGGCGAGCAGGCGGCGCCGCTCCGCCTCCACGGCCGGGTGGACGATGGCTTCCAGCAGCTTGCGCTCGTCGGGCCGGGCCAGGATCCGGGCCCGGAGCGCGGCCCGGTCGAGGGCTCCATCGGGGCCGATCATGCTGGGGCCGAAGCGGGCCGCGATTTCCCGGAAGACCGGGGTGCCGGGCTGCTGCAGGTCCCGCACGATCGCGTCGGCGTCGATGACGGTGGCGCCCCAGTCGCGCAACATGGTGGCGACCGAGGACTTGCCCGCGGCGACGTTTCCGGTCAGGGCGACGTTGTACATCAGGGAGTCAGGGAATCGGGGATTCCCTGCTTACAGCAACGCCGTTTGATCTTCATCCTCCCGCGGAACCCGGTGACAACGCCGGCAGCGCGCCTCGTAGGCTTCGCTGCCGCCTACCTGGATGGTTGGAGAGTCGTAACGAGCCGGCTTCCCGTCCACCAGGCGCTGATTGCGGCAAGCCAGATCGCCGCATACCACGCAGATCGCGGAGAGCTTATCCACATGCTCGGCGATGGCCATCAGGTGGCCCATCATGCCGAACGGCTCGCCCCGGAAATCGGTATCGGTGCCGGCGATCACGACCCGGACGCCGCGCGCGGCCAGCGCGGTGACGACCTCCACGATGTCGGCGTCGAGGAACTGGGCCTCGTCGATGCCGACCAGCTCGGTGTCGGGGCGGGTCTGCCGCATGATTTCGGCCGCGCTGTCCACCGGGATCGCCTCGAACTCGATGCCGCTGTGGCTGGAGACCCGGAACAGCCCGCCGTAGCGCTCGTCGAGGTGGGACTTGAAGACCTGGACCTTGCGGCGGGCGATGAGGGCGCGGCGCACCCGGCGGAGCAACTCCTCGCTCTTGCCGCTGAACATCACGCCCGCGATGACCTCGATGGTCCCCGGGCGGGCCAGGTTGAACATCGCGACCATCCCGACAATTTGAAGTGTGGTTTGCAGGTCTCCGACGATAGCGGTGCGCCGGAACCGGGTCAAGCGACCGGCCAAGCTCTTGCGGTTTCAATTTGCCTCCACATATTCCGCCGCTCGACAACGGGTGGCGCGCGGTGGGAGGCAGCCGATGACAAAGCACGAGCTGGTGACCGAGCTGGGCAAACGACTTGATCTGTCGCGGGCCAAGGCCGCGGAGACCATCGAGGTGCTGTTCGGCCGGGGCGGCATCGTGCCGACCGAGCTCCGCAAGGGCGGGCGGGTCCAGATCACCGGCTTCGGCCAGTTCGAAACCAAGAGCCGCGCGCCCCGCAACGGCCGGGATCCCCGGACCGGACGCTCCATCGCCATCAACGCGTCCACCGCGCTGGTGTTCCGGGCCGGGCAGCCGCTCCGGGACCTCCTCAACAAGAAGCGCTAGCCCGCCTACCGCTTGCCCCGGTCGACCCGGGCCACCACCCGCCGCTTGCGGATCATCTTGCCCGCCATCCGCTCGGCCACCTGCTCGGGATCGGCTACGCCCTTCAGCTCCACCAGCGAGAAGCCGTCCCGAAGCTCCACCTTGCCGACCGACTCGCGCGGGACGCCCACTTCCTTGACCAGCAGTCCCACCAGATCGTGGGCCGTCGCCATGTCCTTCTTGCCGACCCCGACCCAGATCCGCACCGGTCCCGTGGCGCCGCCCGCCGGTACGGGGGCGGGTTCCGGCGCGCCGGTTCGCGCCGCGATCCAGAGCTCCAGCAGCGCCGCCGCGACCGCGGTGGCCTCGTAGCGCTCCAGCAGCGGGGCGAGCGCCTGGTAGGACGCCGCCGCCGGCCCGCGGCTCGCGGCCGCCGCGATGGATCGCCGGGCCTGATCGAGCTCGCCCTGCGCCTTGTCCAGCAGTCCCCGAGCATGGACCGGACGCCGGTTGGGCGCCAGCCGGGTGGCGAACGCTTCGGTGCCGGGCGGGATCAGGAGGAGCACGTCACCCAGGAGGGCGAGCTCACGGAGCCGCTCGGGCACCGGAAGGTCGTAGGCGATGATGAGGGAGGACTTGCCGGGAAGCCCCGTGGTGATGGTGGCTTCGGCGCCCCAGGAGGCGAGCGCCGCCGCGATGGCGGCATGATCGCCGGTGTCCGCGGTCCAGACCGCGAGCGTCTCGGGATCGAGCTGCTCGACCAAGTCGCCCAGGACCGCGAGACGATCGCTCCAGGACACCGGCGTGCTCCGGACTGCGGGCGGCGACCCGGTCCAGTCCGGTCCGAGCACGTCGACGGCCGGCGCGCGCCAGCAGTAGCGTTCCACCACCGCGGCCGTCGCGGCCGGGTCGGCGGTGATGACGATCCGCTGGGTTTCCCGGGGGACGTCCTGGAGCAGGGCCGTGAGCAGCTCCTCGCCGGCCCATGACTCGGGCCACACCAGGAGCACGGCGGACAGCTGGTCCATCTTGAGGGCGGCGCGCCGGACCAGCTCATGCACGGTCTCCGGCGCCGCGAAGGCGAGGGCGACCGCGTCGGATTTGATCAGGCGGGTGAGGCGTCCGGGCACGTGGGCGCCGGCGACGCGCACGCCGGTGCCCCGGGCCAGCCGGGCGGCGACCCTGGCCCACTCGTCGACGGCCTCCGGCGGACAGAGCGCGAGGGCCGGTCCCTTCCGCTCGGCGGCGAGCCGGGCGATCAGTCCGGTGAGCACCGGCGCCGCCCAATCGGGCGACGGGGGGGCGACGAAAACCAGATTGTGGCCCCGAGTCGCCACCGGGGCGGCCTCGCGGAGCGCGGGGTGTTCCTGATCCGACACGGACGCCTCGATTGTCAAAAAGCGACGGGTTGCCGACGGGCCGAAAGCTAATCCAAGTGGTTATCTTCTCGCCATGACGCGCGTCATCCGGCTGCCCGATCCCCTCTCCTCGAATCTCTCGCACCTCAAGGCCTCGGAGACTCTGGCCATCAGCGCCGAGGCCAAGCGGCGCAAGGCCGCCGGCGAGGACGTGCTGGATCTGGGCGTCGGCGAACCCGATTTCGATACCCCACAGGCCGCGGCCCAGGCCGGCGTGCTGGCGATTCAGCACGGACATACCCGTTATCCGCCCAATGCGGGACTGAGCGAGCTGCGGGTGGCCGTCGCGAGGAACCTCTCTCAGCACGCCGGCGGCCGGCTCATCGACCCCGACGGCATTGTCATCAGCTCGGGAGCCAAGCAGTCGCTCTTCAACGCCTGCTTCAGCCTGTTCGGTCCCAAGGACAGGGTGCTGATCCCGTCTCCGGCGTGGGTCTCCTATCCGCAAATCGTGCACATCGCCCGCGCGGAGCCGGTGATGATTCCGGGCGAGGCGGACTGGGGCCTCAAGGTGAGCGCCCAGGACCTGGAACGGCACACCGACAAGCTGGTGCGGGGGCTCATTCTCTGCTCGCCGTGCAATCCGACCGGGGCGGTCTACACGCTGTCCGAGCTCAAGGCGATCGCGGCCTGGGCCAGAAAACACGAAATCTGGCTCGTGGCCGACGAGATCTACGGCCGGATCTTCTACGGGGAAGGCGGCGCGCCGTCGTTCCTGGAGCTCCCGCCCGAGGATACCGAGCGCCTAGTGGTGATCACCGGCGCCAGCAAGGCGTACGCGATGACGGGGTGGCGGATCGGCGCGGCCGTGGCCCCGGTCCACGTCGCCAGGGCCATGGCCAACCTGCAGTCCCACACCACCAGCGGCGCCAACCAGCCGGCGCAGTGGGCCGCGATCACCGCCTTCAACGATCCCGAAGTCGAGCAGGACGTGCAGAAGATGGTGGCGGCGTTCGCCCGCCGGCGCGACCGGGTCGTGGCCCGGTTCCGGGACGACGCGCCGGGCGTGGAGTTCGTCGAGCCGCACGGCGCGTTCTATTTCTTCTTCCGGGTCGACGGGCTCTCTGCCGACGGACCGATGACCGGACAGAGCTTCTGCGAGCGGCTCATCACCGAGGCCGGGGTGGCGCTGGTCCCGGGCGGCGCGTTCGGCGATGACCGCTGGGTCCGGCTCAGCTATTCGGTCTCCGACAAGGAGCTGGAGGTGGCCCTCGACCGGATCATCCGTTTCATCGTGCAGCTGGGCGGCTGATCCCCCGCACCGGCGCGATGCCCCTCACCATCCGCGAGCTCAGGCGACGGCTCGCCCCGGTGCGCGGCATGGTGGCCGCCGCGCTGGTTCCGCCGGCGAGCCACGGACGCGAAGACGAGGCCTGCATCACCCCCGCCACGCTGATCGAGCCGGGTCCGGTGACGGCGCGCGCGGTCGGAGCCCCGGAGGCCTGGCCAGGACCGGTCGCGTTCCTGGACGGAACCCAGCGAATCGAGGTGGCGGGGTACTTCGGTGCCTCCCCGCTGGTCCTGGCCGAGGTCGCGGCGGCGGTGCGGGAACGAGTGGGACGCGATACCCGCACGGTCGAGACCGAGCGCCGGGTACTTGCCTTGGCCCGGCCGCCGGTGCTGGCCGCGGCGGGCGGCGCGCTCGCGGGGATCCGCACGGTGGCGCTGCCGGACGAGGCGCCGGGGCACCCGCTTCGCGACGTGGACGAGGCAAGGCAGGCGGTGGATCGCGCCCGGGGTGAGGTGGAGCGGGTGGTTGGAGACCGTTATCGCAGGCGGGCCTCGCATTGGCTGGTGGTGGACGGCTCGCTGGCGGAGAGCCAGGCATGGGCCCAGGATTCCCGGATGGTGGGCGTGTCGAAGAGCCACTCGACGCTGCCGTTCGAGGGCGCTGATCTGGTGACCTACCTCCAGCTTCCGGCCGGGCACCGCTCGTCCATCTTCCAGCCGGCGTCGCGCCGCCACGCGCCGGTGTATGCCTGGGGTCTCAGGCTCTGGCCGTGGGCCGGCCGGGACCTGCTCTACGGGCTGGTGCGCATCGAGGTGGCGGCGCGGCGCGAGTCCCTGGCGGCGGCCGACACGATCTGCCGCTGGCTGCTGGCCGAGCGGGCCCCGATCAGCGCGCCCGACGGCCGGTGGGACCGGCTGCTGTACGGGATTCGCGGTGTGGAGGAGTACCTGAGAGCGGTGAGAGGTGAGAGGTGAGCGTGAGCGGTGCCGATGAGTAACCCAGAGCCCTCCGCGCCGGGCGGCCCGCCGCCGGTGGGCCGGGTCGTGGCCACCGAGCTCAAGCCCTCCACGCCCCACCAGTTCTACTTCTGGACCGCGCGGGAATCGTCGGTGGGCATCGGGGCGATCGTCCGGGTGGACGCCGACGCGCGCACCGTGTTCGGCGTGGTGACCGACGGGTTCGCCTACTCCGACCTGCAGACCCCGATGCACGCCGTCATCGGCGCCGATGGCGACCCCGCCGGCATGGAGGAGCCCACCCGGCGTGCCGAGATCCGGCTCTACGCCGCCGCGGTGCTGCGGCATGTTCCCGAGGAGCCGGTGCAACCGGTTCCGCTCGGCCTGGTGCACCTCGCCAGCGACGCGGACGTCGTGACCGCGCTCCGAATGGACGCCTACACCGAAGGCGAGACCCCCACCGGGATTCCGGTTGGCGTGTATGCCGCCGGCGGGCTCGAGGCGCCGGTGTACGTCGACGCCGATTTCCTGCTGGGACCCGAGGCCGCCCACCTGAACATCTCGGGCGTCTCCGGCCTGGCCACCAAGACCAGCGCGGTGGAGTTCCTGCTCACCAGCATCTTCCAGCGCTTCCCGGCCCAGAAGGGCCGGATCGCGGCGGTCTGCTTCAACGTGAAGGGCCCCGATCTCTGCTTCCTGGACCAGCCGGCTCCGCTCGGTGAGGAGGACCGGCGGCTCTACGCCCGGCTCGGACTCACCCCCAGGCCGTTCGCGCCGGTGCACTACTACGCCCCCTACAAGGCGGACGGCGTCAACCTGAACACCCTGCGCACCCACGAGGCGCTCCAGGGGAACACCGAGCCGCTCCTCTGGGGCCTCCGGGAGGTGCTCGACTACGCCGAGGTGCTGCTCAACCGGGACGACGTGGACGCCAAGGCCGACGCCTTCATCGACTTCCTGGCCGAGCGGGTGGTGGGGCGGGAGTACGACGACAACACCCTCGGCAGGAAATTCCACGTCAAGAGCTTCGCCGATCTGGACGAGTTCTTCCGGGCCATCTTCCAGGTGCTCGAGGAGGCCGGCCGGGGCGGTGAGGTCTGGCGGACCCATCACATCGCCACCATCCGGAAGATCCGCAACCGCCTCGGAAACATCAGCACCCGCTCCAAGGGGCTGGTGACCGACGACGGCGACGTGAACGACCTGCCCTGGGGCGGATTCGAGGACCGTGGTCTGTACGTGGTGGACGTGGCCGGTCTGGATCCCCTGGCGCAGGACCTGGTCTTCGCCCGGCTGGTCTCCCGGCTGCGCGAGCATCTCGAGCGCCGCGACCTGGGCGTCGAGCACGTAGTGGTGTTCGTGGACGAGCTCAACAAGTATGCGCCGGCGGAAGGGCCCGACACCTACGTGAGGAAGATGCTGCTCGATATCTCGGAGCGCGGCCGCTACCTCGGCCTGGTGCTGTTCTCGGCCCAGCAGTTCCGCTCCCAGGTACAGCGGCGCGTGGTGGGCAACGCCGGCACGACCCTGATGGGCCGGATGGACTCCGATGAGCTGGCCCTGCCGGGGTATTCCACCATGAGCCCGGCCACCAAGGCCAAGCTCGCCGCGCTACCCAAGGGCGAGCTGCTGGTCCGGCACCCCCACTTCACCCAGCCGATCTTCGTCCGGTTCCCGCGGCCGGCGGTCCTCTCCGGGCGCGAAGGCGTAGAGCGCTTCCCGCCGGCGGTCGAGCTGCCCTTCGTCGAGGCGGTGAGCCGGCGGCTCCGGGCGCTGGACCCGTCGCTGGCCTCGTCCAAGATCCAGGACGTGGTGGCGGGCCGGCGTGAGGCAGATGTTCGCAAGGCGCTCAACGCCACGCTCCGGGCCCGGCCCGACCAGCCATTCCCCTTCTTCGTCAAGTGCCTGGGCCGGGAGGTCCGCGCCGAGAGCGCAGCGCCGAAGCCGGGGATTCGTCCGGTGCGGACCAGCGCGGATCCCTATTGACCACCGTGAAGATCGCCCATCTCGCCGACCTGCACCTCGGCTTCCGTCAGTACCACCGTCAAACCCCGGCCGGCATCAATCAGCGCGAGGCCGACGTGGCCAACGCGTTCCGCAAGGCGGTGGACGGCGTGCTGGCGGCGCGCCCGGATGCCGTGATCATCGTGGGCGACCTGTTCCACGCCGTCCGGCCCACCAATTTCTCCATTGTCTTCGCGTTTCGTCAGTTCCAGCGCCTTCGCGAAGGCCTGCCGGACGCGCCCCTCCTTCTGGTCGCCGGGAATCACGACACCCCGCGGAGCAGTGAAACCGGCTCCATCCTCCGGCTGTACGAGGAGCTCGGCATATACGTCGCGGCCGACGAGCCCCGCCGGATCACGTTTCCCGAGCTGGATCTTTCGGTACTCGCCGTCCCCTACGCGGCGATGTACGCGCCGGAAAAGCCGGTCCTCCGTCCCGATGGGCCGGAAAAGCACCAGGTCCTGGCGGTCCACGGGGAGATTCCCGGTCTGTATCCGTACGACCGGTCCGAGCACGGCGCGGCGATGCTCGACCCCGAGGTGCTCAAGCGGGAGCAGTGGAGCTACGTCGCGCTGGGCCACTACCACGTCCAGCACCAGGTGGGGCCCAGGATCTGGTATTCCGGCGCGCTCGACTATGTGAGCCCTAACCCGTGGGGCGAGCTGCGGGAGGAGAAGCTGCTGTCGGCTCCCGGAAAGGGCTGGCTGCTGGTCGACCTGGACACCGGCGCCGCGCAACGGATGCCGGTGCCGCTGGCGAGGCCGGTCTACGACCTGGACTGGTTCGATGCCACCGACCGTTCGGCCGCCGAGGTGGACCGGGCCATCGGAGACGCGCTGGCCTCGGTCCCCGGCGGCATCGCGGACGCGATCGTGCGCCTCGTGGTCACCGAGATCCCGCGGCACGTGGTCCGGGAGCTGGATCACGCCGCCATCCGCGCCGCCAAAGCGTCGGCCCTCCAGCTGCACCTGGACTTCCGGCGGCCCGAATTGAATCGCGCGATCGGGGTCGGCGCCCCGGGACGGCGGCAGACCCTCCCCGAGCTGGTCGCCGATTTCCTGACCCGGCGGCCGCTCCCCGAGCGGGTGCCGCGCAAGGAGTTCGTCGCGCTGGGACTGGAGCTGCTGGCGGAGCCGGACGAGCCCTCGTACCGGGGTGACGGCTGATGCTGATCCGGCGGCTTCGCCTGGTGAACTTCCGCCAGCACGCCGACACCGTGCTCGAGTTCGAGCGCGGGCTCACCGGGATCATCGGCCCCAACGGGGCGGGGAAGACCACGCTGCTGGAGGCCATCGCGTGGGCCATCTACGGCACCGAAGCGGCCCGCGGCCGGAAGGAAACGCTGCGGCGGCGGGGCGCCCCTCCGCGCTCGCGCGTCGAGGTGGAGCTGGAGTTCGAGCTGGGGCCCCACCGCTACCGGATCGTCCGCAGCCTGGCCGCCGCCGAGCTGTTTCAGGACGGCGAGCCGAATCCCATCGCGAACAGTCTCGCTTCGGTCACCGAACGGGTGACCCACCTGCTGGGAATGACCCGGGAAGAATTCTTCCGCACCTACTTCACCGGGCAGAAGGAGCTGGCCATCATGGCGCAGATGACGGCGCCGGAACGGGCCCAGTTCCTGAGCCGGGTGCTGGGCTATGAAAAGCTCCGGCTCGCGCAATCCCGCCTCAAGGAGCGGCGGAGAATCGCCCAGGCCACCCTCGAGGCCCGGAAGCTCGAGCTGGTCGACCCGGTGAAGCTGGAGCAGGAGGAGGGACTCGCCGCCGAGCGGCTGCGGGTGGCGGAATTGGCGTCGGCGCGCCTGGTGGCGAGCCATCGGGCCGCCGACGCGGAGTTGGCGGCGCTCCGCCCGGAGGCGGAGCGCTGGGAAGCGCTGCATCAGACGGTGCTCTCCCTCGAGGGAGACCTGAAGGTGGCCGAGCACGGCGCGGTCACCGCGCGAGAACAGCACAGCCGGCTGGATCGGGAGCTGGCCGAGGCGCTCGGGGCCAAGTCACGGCTCGACGAGCTGGGGCCGCTCCTCGCGCCCCTGCCTGCGCTCCGGGCGGAACGCGACGCACTGGATGCCGCCCGGGAGGCAGCGGGTGGTCGCCGCAGCCTCGAGGCCCGCCGCACCGAGCTGACCGGCCAGATCGAGCGGGTGGATCGGCGGGTGGCGGAGCTGCCCCCCCCGGAGGAGCTGGCCCGGATCCTGGCGGCGGGCACGGAGGTCCAGGCCGCTCATGCCCGCCTCTCCCAGGAGGCCGAGGCGCGGCGGACCGCATGGGTCCGCGACAAACAGGATGCCGAAACCCAGCGCAAGAATCTTCTGGCGCAGCACGAGGAGCTCAAGGAGCAGCGCGGCCGGCTCGAGGCCGCCGGGCGGGACGGGAAATGCCCGACCTGCGGCCGCCCGCTGGGCAAAGGGTACGAGAGTGTACTGGAGCTGCTGATCGAGCAGATCGAGGAGGTCGAATCGCAGGGGAAGTTCTACCGCCAGCGCATCGAGCAACTTCAGGCCGAGCCGGCCGACCTGCTCGAGCTGGTCCGTCACCGCGACCTGTTGGAACTGGAGGGCCGGGAGCTGACGGGGACCGCGGCCGGACTCGAGCAACAGGCTGCCGAGCGGATCCGGCTGGGTGACGAGCGGATCGGATTCGTTGGCACGGTCGCCGAGCTGACCGCGGCCATCAGCGCGGCGCCGGAGAGCTACGACGAGGCGAGGCACACCACGGTCAAGCAGCAGATCGCCTCGCTGGAGCCGGAGGCGCTGCTGGCGGAGCGGCTCCGGGCCTCGGCCGAGCGGGCCGAAGACCTGGTTGCCCGGGCGGCGCTCGCCGAGCAGGACCTTTCGCGCCGCGAGGCGGCGGTGAAGTCGCTTCGCGAGCGGCTGGCAGGCCTGGGCTGGTCGGCCGAGAAGGCGGAGGAGATCCGCGGCCGCCGCCGTGCCCTGGAGCGCCAGGTCCAGCAGGCGGAGGTGGAAAACGCCCGCGCCGCGGGTGAGCTGACCGCCGCGCTGGCCCACCGCGCCGAGGTCGCCCGCCGCCGCGAGGATCGGGAGCGCCGCGCCGTCGAGGTGCAGCGCCTGAGCGACGAGATCCTGCTTCAGCACGAGCTCGATCGCGCCCTGGGCGACCTGCGCACCGATCTCAACAACACCCTGCGCCCCGATCTGTCCGAGTTGGCCTCCGGGTTCCTGCGCGACCTGACCACCGGCCGCTACACCGACCTGGAGCTGGACGAGGACTACATCGCGACCATCATCGAGGAGGGAGAGCCCAAGCCGGTGATCTCCGGCGGCGAGGAGGACGTGGCCAACCTGGCCCTCCGGCTCGCCATCAGCCAGATGATCGCCGAGCGCGCCGGACAGCCCCTCTCCCTGCTGGTCCTGGACGAGATCTTCGGTTCGCTCGACGAGGAACGGCGCGGTGCGGTGGTGGATCTGCTGCGGAACCTGGCCGATCGCTTCCCCCAGGTCATCATGATCACCCACATCGAATCGGTGCGGGACGGGTTCGACCGGGTCATTCGCCTGACCTACGACGTCGAGGAGCGGGTCTCGCGCGCCGTTACGGAGACCCGTGATGCCGCGTGACTCGCTCACCGGCCCCGATCGCGCCACGCCCGCCGAGATCGACCGGATCAACCGGGTGTTCTCGGAGGCGTTCACCGATCGCTACCAGCGCGATGGGCTCTCCGGCGTACGGGTCCCCCGGCTCAACCCCGTCATCTGGCGCTTCGCGATCGCCGCCGCGGGCGAGGGAGCGCTGGTCTGGCGCGACGGCTCCGGCGCCGTCGCCGCCTTCAACATGGTGCATCGCTCGGGAACCGAAGGCTGGATGGGGCCGCTGGCGGTGCGGCCCGACCATCAGGGCCGGGGCCTGGGCCGGACCATCGTTCGCGAGGGTATCCGCCGGCTGGAGGCCGAGGGAGCGGGCATCATCGGGCTGGAGACCATGCCGCGGACCGTGGACAACATCGGATTCTACTCGCGCCTGGGGTTCCGGCCGGGACACCTCACCGTGAGCGTGACCCGCACGCTGGATGAACCGGGTGAGGCCTTGGCCAGCGGGTTTCCGCCCGGATCTCCGGCCGAACAAATGGTCCGGTGCCGGGAGCTGACCGAAGCGCTCGCGCCGGGGGTGGATTTTTCCCGGGAAATCGAACTCACCGCCGCGCATTCCCTGGGAGGGATGACGATCCTCTCCGATCGCGGCGCCGCCGCCGGATTCGCGCTGTGGCACACCGCTCCGCTGGCGGAAGGCCGTCCCGGAGACGAGGCGAGAGTGCTCAAGCTTGCCGCGCGGGACATCGTGGCGTTCCGTCGCCTGGTGTCTGCGGTCGAGCGGGACGCCGCGAGCGCCGGAGCCCGCCAGGCGTCGTTCCGCTGCCAGACGGCCTACACCGCCGCGTACGACGTGCTGCTCGACGCCGGCTACCTGGTGCACTGGACCGATCTGAGAATGACATTGTCGGGCAAGCCGGAATTGCCGGCCCGGAATGGCGGGGTGCTGTTCTCGAACTGGGAAATCTGATCTGCGGTGGGGGCCGGGGAGTGCCGGGAGGATTCCCGGTTACGGCTTCCCGCTGCCCGCTCCCCGCTCTCCGTCCAGCGGCCGGAGCGCGTACCAGCGGATCAGGAGCACCGCGCTCATCGCGAGCAGTACGTGCACCACGCCCAGCCCCACCGGGCGAATGAACACGAGCAGCACCCACACGGCCAGGCACACCAGGGATGCGAGCAGGCTCGGAGCCACCAAGTTGCCTCTCTCTGTTGACGCGATTTGTCAGCTTCCCTATTATAGCAATGTCGGGTGACGGCTGGGAGACACGTCACTGAGCCAACAGGTCCGATAGAGGGCCCAGATACTGTTGCCGATGTCACGCCCCTCGGGGGAAGGCAGACGCGATGGCGAGGGCGCCGAACATTCTCTTCGGGCTTCAGTTACCCTCCCGGCCGCCACTCGACACCTGGGCGCCGACCAGCATGAGCCGGGTCGGCGCCTTTTCATGTCCCTGCATCAAGGTCGCCGATGCCGCACTGCGTGGTCGCCCGCCGGATGCATTTCAATGCCGCCCATCGGCTCCACAACCCGGCTCGCTCCGAGGGCTGGAACCGGGATACCTTCGGCCCCTGCAACAATCCCAACTACCATGGCTACAACTACGAGCTCGACGTGCTGGTGGAGGGAGAGATCGACCCCGACACCGGCTACGTGGTGGACGTCGCCGTGCTCAAACGGCTGGCCGAGGAGCATGTCACTTCGCAGCTCGACCATCGCAACCTGAATCTCGACGTGGCGTGGTTCCGGAATCGGCTTCCCTCAGCCGAAAACATCGCCGTGTTCTGCTGGGAGCAGCTCGCCCCGCGGATCCCCCGCGGCCGGCTGATCCGGATCCGTCTCTGGGAAACCCCTCGCAACTACGTGGACTATGAAGGGAAATAGCTTCCGGGCCGAGGTCCGGGCCATGCTGGAGGGCATCGGAGAAGATCCCGAGCGCCAGGGCCTCAAGCGGACCCCGGAACGGGTGGAAACCGCGCTGCGCTGGCTGACCCGCGGCTACGAAATGTCCGTCAAGGATGTCGTGGGCAACGCGGTCTTCGAGGAAGTCCACGAGTCGATGATCCTGGTCCGCGACATCGAGCTCTATTCCCTGTGCGAGCACCATATGCTCCCGTTCTTCGGCCGGGCCCATGTGGCCTACATCCCGAATGGGCGGATCGTCGGGCTCTCGAAGCTGCCCCGCATCGTCGAGGTATTCGCGCGGCGGCTCCAGGTGCAGGAACGCCTCACCGATCAGGTGGCCGACGCGGTGATGGAGGTGCTGGCGCCGCATGGGGTCGGCGTGGTCATCGAGGCAGCGCACCTCTGCATGATGATGCGCGGGGTCGAAAAACAGAATTCCCGCACCGTCACCAGCGCGGTGCGGGGCCTCTTCCGGGACGACTCCCGCACCCGTTCGGAGTTCTTGCGGCTGGTAAGCGCCGGCCGGCCCCTGGAATGACCGACCTGACCGGCAGCGTGGCAGTGGTCACCGGGGCCTCGCGAGGCATCGGGCTGGCGGTGGCCACCGCCCTGGAGGAGCTCGGCGCCAGAGTCGTCCGCGCTGCCCGGAGCCTGACCGCCGCGGAATCCGCCACTCGCCTCGACGTCCGCTGCGACGTCACCGACCCCGACCAGGTCGCGGCGCTCGCCCACCAGACGCGCACCGTGTTCGGGGTGCCCTCCACGGTGGTCGGGAGCGCCGGCGCCTTTATGCTGGCGCCGCTCGAGCGCACGCCGCCCTCCGAGTTCGCCGCGCAGCTTGCCGCCAATCTCGCCGGGCCCTTCATCGTGGCGCGGGCCTTCCTTCCCATGATGAAACAGGCTGGCGGCGGACGGTTTATCACGCTGGGAAGCGTGGCTGATCACCGGGCCTTCCCGGAGAATGCGGCCTATGCCGCGTCGAAATTCGGCCTCCGGGGCCTGCACGAGGTGCTGCGGGAGGAATATCGGGGCAGCGGGGTGCTCTGCACGCTGGTGAGCCCGGGCCCGACCGACACCAATGCCTGGGACTTCGTGGACCCCGATCGCCGCGAGGGCTTCATCCCGCGATCCAAGATGCTCCGGCCCGAAGACGTAGCGGACGCGGTGCTGTGGGTCGCGAGCCGGCCCAGCCATGTCGACATCGATTGGCTGCGGCTCGGGCCCGCCTGACGCGGCTCCCCGGCGACCGATGTTCATCGAGCTGACCGACCACCTCGCCTGCCCCTCCGCTCACGAGGAGCAGTTCCTCGTCCTCCTTCCGGCGCGGATGGAGGGCCGTCGGGTGGTGAGTGGCGACCTGGGATGCCCGGTCTGCGGCCGGATCGTTGGAATCGAGGAGGGGATCACCGATTTCGGCGGAGCGGCGGCGTCGGACGGCGCCACGGGGCTCACCGCGGAAGCGCTGGTGGCCTTCTTCGGCCTCTCCGGGCCCGGAGGCTATCTGGCCCTGGCCGGCGGCGTGACATCCCTCGCGGACGAGCTCTCCAGCCTCCTTCCGGGAATCCGCCTCGTGCTGGTGAACCCGCCGGCGGAAACCCCCGACACCGAGCAGGCCAGCGTGCTGCGTTCGCCCCGCATGCCCCTCAAGACCGCCAGCATGCGCGGCGTGGCCCTCGGCGCGGACCTGGCGCGGGATCCCGCCTGGATCGCCGACGCGGCGCGAGCCCTGCTACCGGGCCTCCGCCTGGTATCGGAGGGAGGCGAGCCGCCGGAGGGCAGGATCGAGGAGCTGGGACGGGCCGGGAACGTCTGGGTGGGAAGAGCCGGCGATCAGGGGATCAGGAAATCGGGGAATCCGTGAGCCGCTAGCGCAGCACGATCCACGACACCGCGGCAATGCTTCCCGCCATCGGAATCGTCAGAATCCAGGCCCACACGATCTTCGTCGCCACCCCCCAGCGCACCGCCGAGAGGCGGTTCGCGGCGCCGACCCCGACGATCGCGCCGGTGATCGTGTGGGTGGTGCTGACCGGCACGCCCAGCGCCGATGCCAGGAAGATCGCGCCGGCGCCGCCGGTTTCGGCGGCAAAGCCCCCGAACGGTTTGAGTTTGGTGATCCGGGTGCCCATCGTCTTCACGATCCGCCAGCCCCCCAGCGCGGTGCCCAGCGCGATGGCGCTGTAGGCCGCCATTTCCACCCAGAACGGAATCGAGTCGGCGTTGGCCACGTAGAGATGGCGGGTCCAGCCGGTGGCGCCCACGAAGGTGGCCCTGGTGGACACCAGGAGGCCGACCACGATCCCCATCGTCTTCTGGGCATCGTTGGCGCCGTGGCTGATCGAGAACGCCGCCGCCGAGACCAGCTGCAGCCGCTTGAACACCCGTTCCATCGGGGCCGCGGGCATCCGGTAGAGCAGCCAGGAGAGCCCGACCGTGAGCAGCATGGCCGCGGCCATCCCGATCAGGGGCGAGAGGAAGATGAAGACGATCGGCTTGACCCACCCGGATGCGATCAGCCCCCCGAATCCCGCCTTGGCGATCGCGGCGCCGCCCAGCCCCCCGATCAGCGCGTGCGAGCTGGAGCTCGGCAGGCCGAGCCACCAGGTGACCAGGTTCCAGACGATCGCGCCGATCAGCGCCGCCAGGATGACGTTCGGGTCGACGACCTCGGGCTGAATCAGTCCCTTGCCGATGGTCTTGGCGACCGCGGTCCCGACGATGAACGCCGCGACGAAATTGAAGAAGGCCGCCCATATCACCGCCAGGCCGGGCGTCAGGACCCGGGTTCCCACCACCGTGGCGATTGAATTGGCGCTGTCGTGAAATCCGTTGATGAAATCGAACACCAACGCGATCACGATGATGAAAACGATGAGCGAGACCGGGTTGGAAAACATCAGGAATGCTTGATCGCGATGGACTCGAGAATGTTGGCGACGTCTTCCGCCTGGTCGAGCGTCGACTCCAGCGTGTCGTAGATTTCCTTCCACTTGATCAGGGCGATCGGGTCCTTTTCCTGGTCGAATAGCCGGCCCAGCCACTCTGTGTACACCGCATCACCCTCTTCCTCCAGCTTCTTCACCTCGATGCACGCCTGGATCACCACCGGGGTCTTGCCCTTTTCCAGCACCTTGACCGCGGCCAGCACCTGCTCAGTGGCCCGGGCGATCACGTCGGCCAGGATGATGGCGCCCTGGGGGGCGCTCTCGGTGCGGAAAATGGCGGTGCGGCGGGCGCTCCCGTCGATCTGGTCGATCACGTTGTCGAGACGCGAGGCCAGGAAGTGAATGTCCTCGCGATCCAGCGGAGTGATGAAGCTCCGGTCCAGCCGGGTCACCAGCTCGTGGGTGATGCCGTCGGCCTGGTGCTCCAGTTTCTTGATGGATTCGACCAGATAGGTGCGCTTTTCCGGCGGTGACTTGAACAGCTCCAGGAGGATCTTTGCGGCTTCGGCGGTGAGGGTGGCTACGGACGTGAAGAGCTCGAAAAACCGCTCGTCGCGGGGCATGAGACGCACGGCGGCACTCCGGGAGGGGGAAAGTCCGGAGCCAAAGATATCTGTAACAGCCGTCGTGACAAGTCCGTTACACGTCCGTCGGTTATGCGCTGTGGCCCTCCTCCTCGGCCTCGGCATAGGCCGCCTCGATCCGATCGGCGTAGTGGTTTTCCACCACCTTGCGGCGGACCGAGAGCTTCGGGGTCAGCTCGCCGCCCTCGATGGAGAAGTCTCGTGGCAGGACCAGGAACCGCTTGGGCACCTCGAACTGGGCCAGGTCGCGCAGGTTCTTCCGGGCCTCCGCGGCCAGCTGTACTCCGACCTCCGGCAGCCCGGCCAGCTCCTCGCGGGTTTCCCAGCGCAGCCCCGCCTCGCGGGCCCAGGGCTCCAGCCGGTCGAAGTTGGGAACCAGGAGCGCGATCGGGAACTTGCGGCGGTCCCCCAGCAGCACGGCATTGGAGATGAACTTGTTCAGCTTGAGGAGGCCTTCGATCGGCTGGGGCGCGATCTTCTTCCCGCCCGCCGTGACGATCAGGTCCTTCTTCCGGTCGGTGATCTTGAGGAAACCCTCGGCGTCGAGCACGCCGATGTCGCCGGTATGGAACCACCCGTCCGGCTCCAGGGCCTCCCGAGTCGCGTCCGGTTTGTTGAAATAGCCGGTCATCACGTTGGGGCCGCGGGTCAGGATCTCGCCGTCCTCGGCGATCTTGACCTCCACATCGGGAATCGGCTGCCCCACGGTGCCGATCTTCAGGTGCTCAGGGGTGTTGACCGAGATCACCGGCGAAGTCTCGGTGAGCCCGTAACCCTCGAGGATCGGCATGCCGGCGCCGTAGAAGAACCGGCCGATCTCCGGCGCCAGCGGCGCCCCGCCGGACACGAAGTAGCGAAGCCGGCCGCCCACCCGTTTGCGAATTCGGCTGAATACCAGCAGGTCGGCGACGGCGCGGGCGAACTTCAGGTCGAAGGGCACGACCTTGTTCGCGAGCCGCCGCTCGGTCCAATCGTCGCCGACCCGGCGGGCCCAGAAGAAGATCTTCTTCTTGAGGTGCGGGCCGGCCGAAGCCGTCTCCAGGGCCCGGGCGTACACCTTCTCGTAGAGGCGGGGCACCGCGCAGCAGATCGTGGGCCGAACCTCCAGCAGGTTGGCCGCGACCGCATCGAAGCTCTCGGCGTAGCTGATCACGACGCCGGCGCTGAGCATCAGGTAGTGGCCCGCCATCCGCTCGAAAATGTGAGAGAGCGGCAGCAGCGAGAGACATTCGTCGCGGTCGTTCACGGTGAGCAGGGGCCGGCAGGTATCGACGTTGGAGGCGATGTTCCCGTGCGTCAGCATCACGCCCTTGGGCTCGCCGGTGGTACCGGAGGTGTAGATGATCGTGGCGAGGTCACCGGGCTTGGCGCCGAGGGCTTCTTCGCGCCACCGGGGCCACTTCGCCAGCGCCGAGCGGCCCGCGCCGAGCACGGCCTCCATGCCGATCACCCCAGGACCCTCGATGCCGGGATCGAAGGCCACCACGTGGCGCAGGGCCGGCAGGTCGGCCCGGACCCCGGCGACCTTGTCCCGCTGCTGCCGGGTCGAGACGAAGACCGCCACCGCGCCGGAGTCGCGGAGGATGTACTCGACCTGACCGGCCGGCAACGTGGCGTACACCGGCACGTCGGCGCAGCGCGCGGCCAGGCAGGCGTAGTCCACGATGGCCCACTCGGGGCGGTTTTCCGAGAGGATCGCGACCCGGTCGCCCGGCTTGATGCCGAGCTCCCGGAGGCCGATGCTGGCCTCGTGGACCCGGGTGAGCAGGTCGGCGTAGCTGATCGGGATCCACCGCCGGTCCCGCTTGGCCTTCAGGGCCACCGGGCGGTCGTGGAAGCGATCGATCGCGGTGAAGAAGATTCCGGTGAGCGTCTGGGTGGAGTTCGCGGTCAAGGCTGCTTCGCGAAGACGATGGTGAATCGCGTCCCCGACCCGGGAACCGCGCTGCCGTCCGGGTGCTGGGCCGTCACCTCGACGATCGCGCTGTCGGGTTGGGTCTGATTGGAACGCCGATTGAGTGTTGTCGAGGCCGTGCCGGACGCACTCGAGCAGGCGGTGAGGGCGAGCTTCCCTCCCGGAAACTCGACGGTCCGGACGTCGGAACTGGTGAACTCCGGCGCGATGACCCGGAACACCAGTGGGAACGACTTGACGGACGTCGCGGGGCTCTTCCGGCTGACGGTCACCAGGAGCGATTGGGAGACGGTGGCATTGCGGTCCACGGTCATCCGCGCCGCACTCGACCGGGCGAGGGTATCGGCCGCCGGGGTCACCACGAGGGGAATGAAATCGGAGATGAGGGGATTCCCGGTGCCCACCAGGGCCTGGACCCGCGCCGTATCCGAGATCAGCAGCCCGGTGGTTCGTCCGGTAGCGCTGTCGACGTCGATGGCGGTCTGGTCCGGAGTCCGCCACCAGACCGGGGCATTCACCGAATCGCCGTGCTGGTCGAAGGTGCGGGCGTCCAGATCCACGGTGGTGCCGACCTCGATGCCGTCGCAGAGAGGCCGGTGGACCTCGAGGCTCGCGACGCCGGCGTCATTGGGCTGGAGGCTGCCGCACCCGGAGACCAGGGCCGCGACCAGCCCGGCAGCCCCGACCCGGGTCACGTGGTGCCTGCCGCCTCAGCCTCTTCGGCCGACGCCGCGCCTTCGATTTCGCGGAGCGTCATTTCGGCGTGGCGAACCCATCGGTCGGCGTCGGGGCCCTTGGGCGGGCGACCCAGGAATGCGCGGAGGTGCTGCGCGGCGGCGGACGGCTCCCCCCGCTTGATCAGGAGAAACGCGATGCCGTAGTGCGCGCCGGTCAGCGTCGGATCGAGCTCGAGCGCGCGGCGGTAGTGACGAATGGCCTCGTCGGGCTGGCCGGTCTTGGTGAACGCGATGGCCATGTTCTGGAGGATGCGCGGGTCCCGGGGATTGTCCCGCAGGCCGAGCCGATAGGAGGTAATGGCGGCGGTGTAATCGCCCTGACGCTCGAGCGCGAGCGCCTCGTTGAGATAGTCCAGGCGCTTCGGGCGGGAGGTGTCAGGCGTCGAAAAACTGCTCAGGAGCCGGCGCCAGAAACTCATTGTCCTATACTATATCCTTCCATCCGGCAAGGCAACGCATTTGCCCCCACCACCTTCCGGTGTTTACGTTGGGCCGGAATTCCCTCGTTGTCGACGATTTGATCCGGAGGCCCCCATGCGCCGAACCATCTCTCCCACCACCCGGGGGGTTCTCGAAATCGACTGGCCGCTCTTCGGTGAGCTCTGCCGGGCACTGGCCCTCAAGGTGGCCCGGGAATACGATCCGGAGATCATCCTCGGGGTGGCCAAGGCCGGGGTGATCCCGGGCGTCGTCATCGCCTCGATCCTGCAGCGGGACTTCTTCTCGATGGTCGTCACCCGCCGGGCCGAAGACGAGCTGCCGGTGCTGGTGGCGGGACCGCCGCCCTCCGTCAAAGGCCTCCGGGTGCTGATCGTGGACGAGACCTGCGAGAGCGGGCACACCCTCCGGCTGGCGCTCAACGAGGTCAAGGCCGCCAAGCCCCTCGAAGTGCGCACCGCGGTGTCGTTCAAGACCGGTCCCTACGAGCCCGATTTCCATTCGTTCGAGACCGACAAGTTCATCATCCTGCCGTGGGACCGCGAAGTGGTCGAAGACGGACAGCTGGTGACGCGACCGGACTACGCCAGGTATCTCCAGAGCACGCGGTGAAGGCGCGGATACTCGACGCGCTGGGCCGGTCGCGCGCGGGCTACACCGAGCTCCGCCTGCGCCGGGTATGGGCCACGACCGTGCTGGTCCGGAGCCGATCGGTGGAAGTGGCGACCTCCGCGGTGGAGACCGGCGGGATGGTGCGCTGCTGCTCGCCCGGCACCGGCTGGGGAATGATGGGCTTCTCCGAGGCCGACCGGCTCGACGTTCCGGTCCTGCACGCCCATGAGCTCTCGCTGGCCGTCGGATCCCGCGTGCCGGTCGCGCTGGCGCCCATCGCGGTGCGGCAGCACGAGGCTGCCGGTTCCCTCGACGATGATCCCCGCGAAATCCCCCTGACCGAGAAGCGCCAGCGCGGCGAGTCGCTGGCGGCGGCGCTGTTCGGTCTCGACCGGCGCATCGTGGCCGGCCGCATCCTGCTGCGCGACGAAGTGGTCGAGACCTGGCTCGCCACGTCCGAGGGAACCTGGGTCCACGACCTCAGGTCCGAGGTGGGCGTGGCGTCGCTCGCGATCGCCGAGGAAGAGGGCAACATCGAGCGGGCGCTGGGGTCCCTGGGCCGCCGGGGCGGGTGGCGCGCCGCGGAAGGGGCCGATCGGCTGGTCAAGGACGTCGCGGGGCGGGCCGTGGAGCGGCTCCACTCGCCCCTGGTGCGCCCCGGACGGTACACGGTGGTGCTGGATCCGGCCGCCGCCGGGGCGCTGGTGCACCGTGCCATCTCCCACCTGGCCCGCCCGGCACTGCCCGGCGCCGATCCCGATGTGCTGCCCATGGGCACCCGGATCGGCCCGGAGTGCCTGTCGGTGGGCGACGATCCTACCGCCGAAGGGCTCCGGGCCACCTGTGTCTGCGACGACGAGGGCACCGGAGCGCGGCGGACACCGATCGTACAAAACGGCGTGGTGGTTGGTCACCTGCACAATCGCGAGACCGCCGCGGCGACAGGCCAGGCCCCGACCGGCCACGCGAGGGCGGGAGCGCTCCGGGGGGCGCCGCACCCCCGGGCCACCAACACCTATCTCGCCCAGGGTACCGGCAGTTTCGAGGACCTGATCGGGGGCATCGGCTCGGGGATCTATGTGGCCGACACCCTTGCCGCGGAGGCCGCGGGCGACCAGGTGGGCCTTCGGGCGGGGAGCGCGCGGATCATTCGAAACGGGCGCCTGGCCGAGCCGATCAAGGGCGTCCACATCGGCGCCGGGATCCTCTCGCTGCTCGGACGGGTCGATGCGGTCGCCGCCGATTTCTCGTGGGATGACCAGGGCGCGACCTGTCGGGATGGAAGCGCGGGCGTGGTGCCGGTGACCACCGGCGCCCCCCACGTCCGTCTGGTCGACGTGTCCGTCGGGGAGGGTTTCTCGTGATCGGGAGGATCCTCGACGCGCTGGCGGGACGGGTGGTCGCCGCCGACGCGGTGGTCAAGACCGACGACACGCTCACCCTCGCGATCTCTCCCGACGGCGATACCCGCGTGGCCGGCGCGCGGAGCCAGCTCAGCCACCTGCGCGTCGCCCGGCAGGGTCGCATCGGGTTCGCGTCGGCCACCGGTGACGAGAGCTCGGAGCTGGTGGGGCGGGCCATGGCCGGCGCGGCGTCGGGAGAGGAGCTCGAGCTGTTCCTGCCGGCGCCGGCACCCCTGCCCGCGGTCGTGACCCGGGCACCGCAGGCCGCCGCAGCCGATGAGGCGGTGCTGCACGAGCTGGCGCGGACCCTGTACGAGCGCTTGCTTCGGACCAACCGCAGGGTCGAAGTCTGGGCCGAGCGCTCGACCGGGACGGTGCAGGTGGCCAACACCCGGTCCGTGCTGGCCGGATACGAGGTGAGCCTCGCCGGGATCGGCGCCGTGGTCGAATCGATCGGCGCGGAGTCGGCGCCCCCGTGCCGGGTGCACTGCGCCGGGGCGGACCTGCCGACGCTGGGAGACGTCGAGTCGCTGGTCGACGAGCTGGACCGCCGCCTCGGTCCTTCGATCCTCGAGGGTGGTGTGGCCCTCGCCGGGGTACCGGTGTGCCTCGGCCCCCGCGCGGTCGCCACCATGCTCCGTCCGGTACGCGCCGCGCTGACCGGATACGAAGCGCTGCTGGGTCGCTCCCCCCTTCGCGGCCGACTCGGCGAGCAGGTGTTCGACGGACAGCTCTCCCTGACCGACGACCCGGTCGCTCCGGGCCGCCCCGGCTCCCGGCCGGTGGACGACGACGGCGTGGTGTCCCGCCGGGTTCCGCTGGTCGAGCGGGGGCGTCTGGCCGCCTTCGCGAGCGATCTCATGGTCGGGGCGCGGGCCCAGGTGCCTTCGACGGGGCACGCCTGGCGTTCGCCCAACACCTCTCCCCGGGTGGGACTCACCAATCTCAGGATGGACCCGGGACCCGACGGCCGCGAGGCGCTGCTGACCGGGATGGGGCGGGGGGTGCTGATCGAGGATCTCGATTGGGGCGCCGGTGCCAACCCGTTGCCGGGCACGATCCTCCTGCGGGCGCCCTGGGCCTACCTGGTCGAAGGCGGTACCGTCCGGGGGCGGCTGGAGGGCGTGGCGATCTCAGGGAATGTGTACGAGGTGTTCAACCGAATCGTGGCGATTGGAAGTGATGTGACATGGGTTGGATCCCAGGAACTGCCCACCGTGGTCCTGGAAGGCCTGGTGGTAACCAGCGAGGGGTGATCGTTGAGACTCCCAGTGCCCCGTCCCGGTCGCCCGCAGATTGCACAGAGAAACGGTTGTGGTCGCTCGGAAAGGCCCCAGCAGGCCGCTATCCGATGGCCGCCGCGTAGCTCATCCCCGTCGTCATCCGCTCGTACACGTAGGTCAGCACGTCGGGCGAGCCCACCAGGAACCGGCAGCGGGCTTCCCCGCGACTGGCGCACTCTACTTCCATCACCGCCGCCTGGGAGCCGCCCAGCCGGGTGAAGAAGTCGGCCAGCATTCCCGAGGAAAAGTGACAGGAGGGATACTCGGCGCCGTGGGCCTCGCATTCGGCCCAGTGCAGCATGTCGAGCGCGACGACCGACGGACTCAACTCGCTCATCGAGACCGACCCCCAGCCCGCCTCGCCGAAGAAGGCGGACAGCGCCTCCGCGAGGTAGCCACTGTCCAGGCTCGACGGATTCTCGACGTGATAGTGCTCTCGGCACCACGCCTCGAACGCCTCCCAGAGTCCCGCACCGGTGGCGAAGCCGATCTCGCGCAGGAGCAGCGCCGCCTGGGCTCCGGTCTCCCGCTCGAGGACGGCCCGCATCTGGTGCAGGGCGCGCTTTCCGACGATGACGCCCGCGGCGCCGCTCGTTGCTGTGTTCATGGTGGGTCGGTCTCCCGGTCCTGGGCCGTTTGCCCCGCGCGCTTGGCGCGGCGCACCAGCTCGGCCTCGTCGATGATTTCGATTCCCAGCGTTCTTGCCTTGTCGAGTTTGCTGCCGGCCTCGTCACCGGCCACGACTGCGTCGGTCTTCTTGCTCACGCTGCCGGTCACCCGTCCCCCGGCGGCCTCGATCAGCGCCGCGGCCTCGCCCCTGGAGAGTGTGGGAAGCGTGCCGGTCAGAACATAGCTCTTGCCGAGGAGTGGTCCGTCTCCCTGGATGGCGGTGGGCTCGGTGAACGTGAGCCCCGCGTCGGCCAGGCGGTCCACCAGCTTCTGGTTCGACCTGTCATGGAAAAAGCTTGCCACCGCGTCGGCGATGGCCGGGCCGACCCCGGGCACTGCGTTTATCTCCTCCACCGAGGCGGACTTGAGGGCCGCCATCGCGCCGAAGCGGCGGGCCAGCAGGGTGGCCACGTTCTTCCCCACGTGACGTATCCCGATGGCGAACAACAGGTTCGACAGGGGCTTTACGGTTGACGCTGCAATGGCTTGCACCAACTGCTCGGCGCTCTGGTCGGCGAATCGGTCCAGTTCCACGAGCTGGGTGACCCTCAGGCGGTACAGGCCGCTAACGTCCTTGATGAGTCCCGTGGCCAGCAGCTGCTGCACCCGCTCCGGGCCGAGGCCGCGAATGTCCATGGCTTCGCGGGACGCGAAATGCACGATCCCCTCGAAGATGCGCCCGGGGCAGGCGGCATTGGGGCAGTAGGTCATCACTTCGTCGGCGGGCCGCTCCACCGGGGTGCCGCAGTCGGGACAGCGCTCCGGCATTTCGAAGACCCGCTCGGTCCCGTCGCGGCGGTCGCGCAGCGGCCCCACGATCTGGGGAATGACCTCGCCGGCCCGCATGACCTCGACCCAGTCGCCGATCCGGATGTCCTTCTGCGCGATCAGCTCGGCGTTGTGGAGGGTAGCGGTCGAGATGGTGACGCCGCCGACCTCCACCGGCTCGAGATCGGCCCAGGGATTGAGCGCGCCGGTCCGGCCGACATTGATCTTGATGTCCTTGACGCGGGTTATGCCGATCTCGGGGGCGAATTTCCGCGCGATGGCCCAGCGGGGCTCCCGCCCGCCGATCACGCCCAGGTCTTCCTGCAGCTCGCGCCGGTTCACCTTCACCACCACGCCATCGGCCTGGAACGGCAGCGTGTCGATCAACGCTTCGAAGTGCTCCATGCGGGCCTGGACCGTCTCGAGCGTGTCGTGCCGCTCATGGTGCGGCTCGACTTGAAAGCCCCAGGACTCGAGCGTCGTGAGCACGTCGTGCTGGGTCTTGAGCTCGAGCCGGCCCTCGATGACCTCGATGCTGAAGGCGAACATCCGGAGCCGTCGCTTGCGGGTCGAGGCGGGGTCGAGCTGGCGCAGGCCGCCGGCCGCGGCGTTCCGGGGGTTGGCGAAGGGCGGATCGCCCGCCTCCACCCGCTCCTGGTTGAGCTTCGCGAAGTTCTTGTAGGGGAGGTAGACCTCGCCGCGGATCTCCATCAGCGGGGGGACATCCTTCGCCGAGAGGTGGAGCGGAATATCGACGACCGTCTT
>JBGPLG010000025.1:0-47179 GCA_041486305.1 Gemmatimonadota bacterium | reverse complement strand
TCACGATCCCCGCCGGCGCCACGGTGATCGACGCGACCGGGAAGACGGTCATGCCGGGGATGTGGGACATGCACTCCCACTCCTTCCCCACCACCCAGACCACGAGGGCGGTGTCGGACCTCTCCCAGGGCATCACGACGATCCGGGACCTCGCCTCGGACATTGACGTCGCCACGTCGCTCCGGAACCGCTCAGCCGACGGGATTCTCGCCGCGCCGCGGGTGGTGCTCGCGGGGTTCATCGAGGGCCCGGGCCGCTGGGCGGGGCCGAGCGAGGCTATCGCGAGCACCGAGGCCGAGGCGCTGGCGTGGATCGGGCGCTACGACTCCCTGGGGTACAAGCAGATCAAGCTGTACAACCTGATCCAGCAGGACCTGGTGCCCGCGATCGCCCGGGAAACCCACCGCCGCGGCATGCGGCTCAGCGGACACGTGCCCCGGGGCCTCTCGACCTCCGCCGCGGTGCGCCTGGGCTTCGACGAGATCAACCACATCGCCTTCCTGCTGTCCACCTTCTACCCCGATTCGCTGTACCTGCCCGAGATGCGGGCCTATTCCGCGGTGGCGTCGGCGGTGGCCCCGAACTTCAATCTCGACCGGCCGGAGTTCGCCGCGATGCTTGCGCTCTTCAAGGAACGCGGGACCGTCATCGACCCGACCGTGAATCTGTGGCTGTCGCCCCGCGCCCAGGGCGGCACGCCGGCCCCGAATGTGGGGATTCCCGCGCCGGCCAGCGATTCCTTGGCCCAGCGAGCGGACGCCACGCTCCTGGCGATCGTCAAACGGCTCTACGACGCCGGCATCACGATCGTGCCCGGCACCGACGGCAGCAGCTATAACTCGGAGCTGGAGAACTATGAGCGGGCCGGGATTCCCGCGGCCCAGGTGCTGCGCATCGCGACGATCGTGCCGGCCCAGGTGATGAAGGATGACAAGGACTACGGGAGCATCACCGCGGGCAAGGTGGCGGATCTGCTGATCGTCGATGGCAAGCCGGCCGAGCGGGTGGCGGACCTCCGCAAGGTGGAGCGGGTGATCCGGGCGGGCCGGGTCTACGACACGAAGGCCCTCAAGGCGGCAATCGAATAGGGCGGACAGGCGTACAGCAGGCTCCTGACCATGAGCCCCGCGCCGATCAGGAGCGCGCAGGACAGGGCGCTCTCGACGGTCACCAGCACCCGGGTGAGCCCGCCACCCAGGACCCCGGAGGAACCCCGGGACTCGTCCTGGAGGGTGGCGTTCACGTCGGTCTTGAGGACGTAGAAGGCCGGCGCCGCGCTGGCCAGGAGGGCGGTGAGGACGGTGACGCCCATCACGAATAGGATGACTGGCAGGTCGAGTCCGAACCGCATGTAGTAGTGCTTGCCCACGCCCTGGGTTGCCACGTCGAGCATGGAAATGCCCGCCCAGGCGATGCCGATCCCGATCAGCGCACCCACCAGCGCCAGCACCAGCGTCTCGGGGAAGAACCGCAGCACGACCCGCAGCTGCCTGGCCCCGCCGCTTCCCGGGACCGCAGGGTGGCGCGGGCCATAAGGAGGTTGGCCACGTTCGCGATGGCGATCAGCAGAACGAAGATGGTCGCGACCTGCATCGCCCCGAACACCGCCACCAGTCCTGGCCCGGTGTCGTCCTCCACGAATCCTACGAATCGCGTGGTGATCCCCTTGTTGGACTTGGGATACGTGGTGGCCAGCCGCTGGGCGATCTGGGCCATCTGCCGTTCCGCTTGCGCCAGGCTGACCCCTTCCTTGAGCCGGTCGAACACTTGAAAGCCGGGGGCCCGGCTCCGGTCAGGATTCGCCGGGCGGAGATCCGGCTGCGCGACCCAGAGGTCCTCGGTCTGGGGAAAGCGGAACCCCCTCGCCATCACGCCAAGGACCGTGGCGGCCTCGCCGTTGGCGAGGATCGACTTGCCCACGATGCTGGAATCCCCCCGGTAGCGGGTCGCCCAGACATCGTAACCCCAGCACCACGGTGAGCGGGGCGCCCACCTTGTCGTCGTCGGGCCGGAACGTCGAGCCCAGGATCGGCCGGACTCGGAGAGTCTCGAAGCTCAGCCGTCGATTTGGTCATGGCGGGCAAGTCGCGTCCACCACGTCCTGAGGCCGGATACATCTGAGGCAAACATCCGCGGATCATCCCGACTTTGCGGGTGGAAGATGAGCCGGCGCAGCGCGAAGGGATTGGCGGCGTGCGGGTTCATGCCCGAGTCGGCGGCGTGAAGCGCGCAGCTGAGCCCCAGGGTCCGGGCGTGTTGCACCACGGACGGTTCAAACTCTCCCCGGCGCAGGGCCAGCGGCGGCGATTCGGCCCCCATGGCGATCAAGCTCTGGTAGCCGCGAGTCAATGCGAGCTTGACGCCCTCCGTGGAGGAGCCCAGAAGGGTCGCTGGGTGAGGCAGGTTCAGGCCGATCTCGAAGCCCTGACGCCGAATGGACGCGATGTCGCTCCACGACAGGTATCGCTCATCCTCGCACGAGGTCCATCGCCTCTCCCCGGCGAAGTCCCGCCGGCTCAACCGCTCCGGCACGACGAACACGGTCGCGGGGAGGCCTGCCGCGAGCAGCCGCGGCGCGGCCGCGGTCAGGAAGTTGGCGTGACCCTCGTCGAACGTCAGCACAACCGAGTAGTCGGGCAGCCGATGTCCGTCGTGGATCGCTTCCAGGTAGACCCGAAGGGGGAGGACCCGACAGCGTCGCCGTAAGTACTCCAGCTGCGCTTCGAACCGGTCGGCTTTCACGTGGCCCAGCATCTCGAGGCGGAGCGGATACTCGGGGTGCTCGGTGACGCCTCGGTATTGCAGGATGAGGACCTGCTTTCGGTTCCGGAAGGCGGCGACGCGGGTCAGCCCGCCGACACGGGCCAGGCGTGGCAAGACGCGCCTCAGCACCGGCGCGAGCCCCGGGGCGCCTCGCGGCGCCAGCAGCCCGGCGCGCTCCAATTCTCCGGTGCCCACTCGCCGACCGGGCGCGACGGATACCAGCGTCACGGGCGGACACGATCCGTCGGCTCGTCGGTGGATCGGTTTGCAATTCCGGGTGCCCGGCATCCGGGTTCCCCCGGAGGGAACACCGTTGGCGCCGGTCGAAGCGAGCCTCCTGAGGAGGCGCTGCCGCACCACCCGGTGTCCGCGCCGGTCGGACAGGCAGAGCCAGGCCTGGTAGCGATTCGGTGAGGTCTGATAGGTCAGGAACGCGAACGGCGCCAGCCGGGCCCGGACGGATTCGTCGCAGTCATCGACCTGGATCAGGTCCGGATTAGAAATCCGAAGAACCACGCTCTCGGACCGGCTGCGGCTGCGCTCGACGCAGGATCGAAGCTTGGTCTTGAGGGCCGTGGTGTCGAGGGGTTCGACCTCGTTCGCCATCGTCCGGTCGTCGATGTAGAGCAGCAGAACGTTCCGTACCCCCACCGATTCGAATGCTTCGACGGCGCCGAGCGCTTCCGCCTCGGGATCGGGAGTCACCATTCCATTGCCATAGGGCCCGATCGCTCCGGTTCTGGCTCCTCCCATAGATATGGACCCCGCTGGCCCCGCGCCAACTCTGGTTGGGTTCGTGATATATTGGTCGGGCCATGACGCGAGTGCCGTTCCGCTCGCCAACCATCCCAGACGCTCCTTCACCGAGCCCGCGAATGCTTCCGTCACGTCTGCTTCTCGTTCTGTCGCTTTCTCCCGTCCTCGTGGTGCTGTCACGTTCGCCGGCACCCCGTTCCTTCCCGGCCCCGGTGACGGACCCCCGAGGGTCGCTCGATTCCACCCTCCTGTCCGCCTACCGCTGGCGCAACATTGGCCCGGACCGGGGCGGACGGTCGATCGCGGTGACCGGCGTGAAGGGTCGGCCCAACGAGGCCTACTTCGGCGCAGTGGGCGGGGGGCTTTGGAAGACGACGAATGGCGGGGAGGACTGGGCGCCGGTCACCGACGGTCAGATCAACAGCGCCTCGGTCGGGGCCGTGGCGGTGAGCGAGACCAACCCCGACATCGTGTATATCGGGATGGGGGAGACCTGTATCCGCGGCAACATCATGCGGGGGGATGGCGTGTACAAGAGCACCGACGCCGGGAAGACCTGGACCCACGTCGGCTTCAACGAGACCCACGGCATCTCCAAGATCCGGATCCACCCCACCAATCCCGACATCGTGTTCGTGGCCGCGTTCGGCAAGTTCAGCGCGCCCAGCCAGGAACGCGGCGTCTTCAAAAGCACGGACGGCGGCAAGACCTGGCGCAGGGTGCTGTTCCGGGACGACAAGACCGCCGCCATCGATATCTCGATCGACCGCACCAATCCGAACGTGATGTACGCGGCGCTGTGGGAGGCCTACCGCAAGGAGTACCAGATGTCGAGCGGCGGGCCGGGCAGCGGGTTGTTCAAGAGCAGCGACGGCGGGGAGACCTGGACCGAGATCACCCGCAATCCGGGTCTGCCGGCCGGGATGGATGGCCGGATCGGCGTGGCGGTGTCGGGCGCGAGCGGAAACCGGGTCTACGCCCTGGTGGAGAACGACGGCGGAGGGCTCTTCCGGAGCGACGACGCCGGGGCCACCTGGGCGCTGGTGAATGCCAACCGGGCCATCCGGCAGCGGGCCTTCTACTACACCCACGTCTTTGCCGACCCCAGGAACGCCGACGTGGTGTACCTGCAGAACACCTCGATGTTCCGCTCCGCCGACGGGGGCAAGACCACCGCCGATGTCGGCAATGGAACCCACGGCGATTTTCACGACCTGTGGATCGATCCCGATGACCCCTCGCACCTGGTGGTCGGCAACGACGGCGGCGGGGCGGTATCGACCAGTACCGGGAGGCGCTGGACCGCCCAGGACTTCCCGACCGAGCAATTCTATCACGTCGTCACCACGCACCACGTGCCCTATCACGTCTGCGGATCGCAGCAGGACAACAGCACCCTGTGCACGCCGTTCAACTGGAACGCCGGCGGCGGATTCCGGCGCGGGGGCGGGGGCGGCGCGCCCGGGGCCGATCCGACCGCCGGCGGCATGGCGGTGTCCTACGTGGCCGGAGGAGGCGAGCCCGGCTATATCGCGGCCGATCCGCAGAATCCCGACCTCTTCTACAGCGGCACCAACAACGGCGGGTACGTCGACAAGTTCGACCGGCGTACCGGTGCCTCGCGCGAGGTGAATCCCTACCCCTGGTTCTACTCCGGCGAGGCCTCGAAGGACATCCGGGAGCGCTGGCAGTGGACCTTTCCGATCATCTTCTCGCCGGTGGATCCCAGGACGCTGTACGTCTCCTCCCAGCGGCTCTGGCGCACCGTGGACGGCGGCCGCACCTGGATCGCCCTCAGCGGAGACCTGACCCGCCACGAGCCCGGGACGCTGGAGAAATCCGGAGGCCCGATCACCGGCGACATGAACGGACCCGAGGTGTACGCGACGATCTTCGCGGTCGGGCCGGGCAAGCGGGACGTGAACGTGATCTGGACCGGATCGGACGACGGCCTGGTGCATGTCACCCGGGACGGCGGGAAGACCTGGGCCAATGTCACGCCGCCCGGCATGCCCGAGTTCGGCCGGGTGAGCCAGATCGATCCTTCGAGCTTTTCGTCCGGCGCCGCGTATGTCTCGGTACGGCGCCCGCTGCTCGACGATTTCGCGCCCTACATCTTCAAGACCGTGGATTTCGGCCGGAGCTGGACCAGGATCGTGACCGGCATCCCGGCCGATGCGTACGTGCACGCGGTCCGCGAGGACCCCACCCGCCGGGGCCTGCTCTACGCGGCGACCCAGCGCGGGGTGTACGCCTCCTACGACGACGGCGCCACCTGGCAGTCCCTCCGGCTCAACATGCCCGATGTGCCGGTGGCGGACCTCGTCGTCGAGGGCAACGAGCTGGTCATTGCGACCCATGGCCGGGGTTTCTGGGTTCTGGACGACATCGCGGCGCTTCGCCAGGCCACGCCGGAGATTCTGGCGAAGGATGGATATCTCTTCACGCCGCCCGCCGGCGTCCGCTCCGGACCGGGTGCCTCGCTGAGCTGGTACCTCAGGAATGCGCCGGTCTCGGCCCGGCTCGAGATCCTCGATTCGGCCGGTGCGGTGCTGCGCAGCTTCGTGCCGGACACCGCGCGTCCCGATTCGACCCGGCGGGCTGGGGGAGGCCGGCGGGGCGGCGGCGAGTCGTTTCTGCCCAAGGGCGCCGGTATTCAACGGGTTACCTGGGACCTGCGGGCGCGGGGCGTCACCGGCTTTCCGGGGATGATCCTCTGGGGCGCCGGTACCGCCGGTCCTGCGGTGCCGCCGGGGCGCTACACGGTCCGGCTGATCGCCGACGGCCAGACGCTGACGACGCCGGTGACGGTGCGCCGCAATCCCTGGCTCACCGATGTCACCGATGCCGACCTGCGGGCCCAGTACGCCTTCTCCCGCAGGGTGCGGGACAAGGCCGAAGAGGCCAACCAGGCGGTGATCGCCATCCGCCGGGTCAAGGCGCAGCTGGCCGACCGGGAGAAGCGGGCCGACGATGCGGCTCTCAAAGCCGCCGGCGCCACGCTGACGGCCAGCAGCTCGGCGGTGGAGGATGATGTCTACCAGGTGCGGAACCAGAGCGGCCAGGATCCGCTCAATTTCCCGATCAAGGTCAACAACCGGCTGGCGACACTGCTGTCGATGGCGGAGCGAGGTGATGGCCCGCCGACCAACAACATGCCGGAAATCCTCGGCATCCTGTCCAGCGAGCTCAAGACCTACACCGACCGGCTCGCGGTGGTGTGGGCCAGCGACCTCGTGGCGGTGAACAAGGAGCTGGCGCGGCTCAACCTGGCGCCCCTGGATCCCAAGTGCGCGCGGGCGGAAGGCTGCGCCTTGACGCCGTGACGGCCCAGGGTCCCGTGGAAGTCGTCTGGCGCCGGGCCCAGCTCTGACGCCGCAGCCGCCCCCGGCCGCCGACCTGGAACCGGTCGAGCGGGCCTCGCGCGACGAGCTCGCCGCCCTGCAGCTCGACCGGCTTCGCCGGGTGCTCCACCACGCCTACAACAACGTTCCGGCCTACCGGGAGCGGTTCGACGCCGGTGGGGTCCATCCGGACGACCTGCGGACTCTCGCGGACATCGCCCGGTTCCCGTTCACGGTCAAGGACGACCTTCGCCGGCACTATCCCTTCGGCATGCTCGCCGTCCCGCGCGAGCGGCTCGCGCGGATCCATGCGTCCTCCGGCACCACCGGTCACCCAACCGTGGTGGGCTATACCGCCAGGGACCTTCGCACCTGGGCCCGGCTGGTCGCCCGTTCCCTGCGGGCCGCGGGAGTCAGGCCGGGTGACCTGGTGCACATCGCGTACGGCTACGGCCTCTTCACCGGAGGGCTGGGCGCCCATTACGGCGCCGAGCTGATGGGCTGTACCGTGATCCCGATGTCGGGGGGACAGACCGAAAAGCAGGTCCGGCTCCTGATGGAGCTGCGCCCCGACGCGATCATGGTCACCCCCTCCTACATGCTCGCCCTGGCGGACGAGTTCGCCCGGCTCGGCCTCGACGCCCGGGAGTCGTCGCTGAAGGTCGGCATCCACGGTGCGGAGCCATGGACCGAGGCGATGCGCGCCGAGATCGAGAGCCGGTTCGACATGCATGCCGTGGATATCTACGGGCTCTCCGAGGTGATGGGACCCGGGGTGGCGAGCGAATGCGTGGAGACCAAGGACGGACTCCATCTGTGGGAGGATCACTTCTATCCCGAGATCATCGACCCTTCGACCGGTGAGGTGCAGCCCGACGGCACTGCGGGAGAGCTGGTCCTCACCACCCTCACCAAGGAGGCTCAGCCGCTGATCCGCTACCGCACCCGCGACCTCACCGCGCTGCTCCCCGGGACGGCCCGCTCGATGCGGCGCCTGGCGCGGATCGGCGGGCGCTCCGACGACATGCTGATCGTCCGGGGTGTCAACGTGTTTCCGACCCAGATCGAGGAGATTCTCCTGGCGGACCCTCGGTTGAGCGCGCACTACGTCCTGGAGCTGCGGCGGGAGCACCGCCTCGACGACCTGACGGTCGTCTCCGAGCTCAAGGAGGACGCCGGGGCAGCGGAGGTCGCAACGATTGCGGAGGCGGTGGCGGAGCGGATCCGGGACCTGGTGGGGGTCGCCTGCGCGGTCAAGCTGGTGAAGCCCGGCACGGTTGAGCGCTCGCTCGGCAAGGCCAAGCGAGTCCTCGACCTCAGGCGTTGAGAGGCATTGAGGCGGCGCTCCCCGCGTCAGTCCGCCAGGAGCGCCCGGTATTCCGGGTGCCGTCCCACCCAGGTCTCGACATACCAGCAGGTCGGAATCACGCGCAGCTCGTGGTCCCGGGCGTGAGCCAGGGCCGCCGCGACCAGGCCGGCTCCGACTCCCTGCCCGCGGGCCGCTTCCGGAACGTGGGTGCTGAGCACATCCATGATGCGGTCCGACTTCATCCGATAGATCAGCACCGCCGCTCCCTCGGGCAGTTGCGCCACGAAGCGGGAGGCGGCCGGCTCATGTGCTACCTTCATCGGGCGATCCGGGAAAACGATGCCGGAGACTAACGGTTCGGTCGCCGGGCGCCAATCGCAAGTCGGGAGGGACTTCCGCTCATGAAGATGTTCCGGGGCCTTCCGGCGCTCGGCATCGCCTGCTAGCGGTCCATGGCCTCCGCGCTCTCCCACGCCGCAGCGGCCCTGGCCATCGGCGCGTATTTCCGCCGGACCTCGGTGCCCCGCAAGGCGCTGCTGGCCGGTATGGCGCTCGCGATCGTTCCCGATCTCGATGCCCTGGGGTACTGGATGGGGGTTCCCTACGGCTCGTTGTTCGGCCACCGCGGTCTGACCCACTCCCTCGCGTTCGCGGTGGCCGGCGGACCGACCGCGGCATGGATCTGGTGCCGTAGTGGGTCTCGCGGCGGGAACTGCGCCATTCTGGGCTTCTATTTCGCTCTCGTGCTGCTGTCTCACGGGCTGCTCGACGCGCCGACCAACGGCGGCGCCGGCGTGGCGTTCTTTTCTCCCTTCAGCAGCCAGCGGTACTTCTTTCCTTTCCGCCCGATCCAGGTTTCGCCCATCGGCATCGGGGTCTTCAATGCGCGAGGTCTGGACATACTCCTGAGCGAGACGCGCTGGGTGCTGCTGCCGGCCGCCGCGCTCGCGGCGGCCGGTATCCTGCTGCGGCGCGGCGCTCGCGCCGGCACCGGGGCGGCGTAGCATGCAGCCTGGGGATGACGTCGCGATTGCCCGGGTGCGGAGCATCGCGCGGCTCCTCGACAGCGCGGTTCCAATCCCCGGGACCGGGATCCGTTTCGGGCTGGACCCGGTGCTCGGACTGATTCCCGGTCTCGGAGACGCCGCCGGGGCCGTGCTCGCCGCCTGGGTCGTGCTGCTGGCCACGCGGCTCGGCGCGCCGACGGCGGTGATTCTCCGGATGCTCGCCAACGTCGCCATCGATGCGGTGGTGGGCTCGGTTCCGGTGCTCGGTGATCTGTTCGATGTCGGGTGGAAGGCCAACAGCCGGAATGTCGAGCTGCTGGATCGCTATCTCGCCGCACCGGCTCGCGTCCACCAGGCGAGCCGGGCCATGGTCATCGGCGTGGTGGCCGTCCTGGCCGTGTTATCCGCCGGGGGGATCGCGCTCGGCGTCCTGGCGTTCCGACTGCTGTTCGGGTGGACCTGCTAGGCGGCTGCCGAGGGCTCAGGGGTTGCCCCACCTCGGTGGTCGCCACGGACACCCTCGGAGTACATTCCCGAAGTGTCGCCCCAGCGGAGAGCCGCCGCGCCACACCAGGAGGACACCATCGCCCAACAACTCGGGGCCGAGCCCGCCGCGCTCCTCTATGGCGCCACCGGCTATTCCGGTCGGCTGGTTCTCGCGGAATGCCTGGCCCGGGGGCTTCGGCCGATCCTGGGCGGACGGAGTGAAGCGGTCGGGCTCCTGGCCCGGGCCCACGGCCTGGAGTCGCGCATCGTCGGACTCGATGACCCGGCGGCGCTCCGCCGGGCGCTCGGCGGCGTGGCCGCGGTGCTGCATTGCGCCGGGCCATTCTCCCGGACATCGCGCCCGATGGCCGATGCCTGCCTCGCCTCGCGCACCCACTATCTCGATATCACCGGGGAGATCGGCGTGTTCGAAGCGCTGGCGGCCCGGACCGAGGAGGCCCGCGCCGCCGGCGTGATGCTGCTCCCGGGGACCGGCTTCGACGTGGTGCCGTCCGACTGCCTCGCCGCGCACCTCAAGGCCCGGCTTCCCGACGCCACGCGGCTGGTCCTCGCCTTCGAGTCCTCCGGCGGGCTGTCCCGCGGTACCGCCACCACGATGATCGAGAATATCTCCCGAGGCGGCGCGATCCGCCGAGGCGGGCGAATCACCCCGGTGCCGGCGGGTTGGAAGACGATGCGGGTCGACCTGGGTCGCGGCCCGGTCGCGGTGACCACCATTCCGTGGGGCGACGTCGCGACCGCGTGGTACAGCACCGGAATTCCCGACATCGAGGTCTACACCAGGACCAGCGCCCGGCTGCGCTCCGGCCTCAAGGCGACCCGCTACCTCGGTTGGCTGCTGTCCTCCACGCCGGTGCAACGATTTCTCAAGCAGAGGGTCCGAAGCGGTGCGGCGGGCCCCGGCGAAGCGGCGCGGGCCAGGGGGGTCTCTCGCGTCTTCGGAGCGGTAGCCAACGCAGCGGGGAAGACCGCGCGGGCGCGGCTCGCCGGACCGGAGGGATACACCATGACGGCGCGCACCGCGGTCGCCGCCCTCGCGCGGACTCTCGGGGGCGGAGCCAGGCCGGGATTCAGGACTCCGTCGCTGGCGTTTGGCGCCGATTTCGTTCTCTCCATCGCGGGCGTGACGCGGGAGGACCTGGAATGAAGTGGCCGGGCGTTACCACTGCGCCCTGAAATAACGGCCCGGCGTCGTGCCGAAGGCGCGCCGGAAGGCGGCCACGAACGCGCTCAGGCTCTCATATCCCACCGCCAGCGAGGTGGCGGTCACGCTGCCTCCCCCGGCCAGACGCTGCAGCGCCTGGAGCATCCTGGCTCGCTGACCCCAAGCCCCGAACGTGAGGCCGGTTTCCGCCTTGAAGAGACGCTCCAGGGTGCGGGGGCTCGCCCCTGCCTCGCGAGTGACGTCGGCCAGGCGCAGCCGGCGATCGGGACTACCGCGTATCATCTGCGCCGCGCGGGCCCCCCGCTTGTCGCGCGGGGCGGGGAGGTCGAGCGGCGCGAGCGGCAGCACCGCGATCTGGTCGAGGATCACGTCGATGAGGTGACGTTCGGCCGGCTTGCGGCGGTCGAGGGTCTCGAGGCGGATGGTCGCGAGCAACAGCTCGCGCAGCAGCGGCGAGACCTGCACCACGCGGCAGGTCGGCGGCAAGTCACCCGCGATCCCCGGGTTGAGGTAGAGCGTCCGCATCGAGACCTCGCCATCCATCTCCACGCGGAGCGCATTGCCGGCGGGCACCCACATGGCCTGCTGGGGCGGAATCACCCAGAGCCCCGCCGGCGTCTGCACCGTCATCACCCCCCGTAACGCGCAGACCAGCTGAGCCCAGCTCTTGGCCTGCCACCGGAATAGGTAGCCGGACGGAAAGGTCATCGCCGAGGTCCGGATGTCCGGCCCGGGACGTTGGCGGGTTCTCGACATTATATGGCAATATAGCGCAAGCGAGCTGACCCGCCGGGACATATCCTGGAGGCGTTGCCACCGCGTTCGGATGCCATCTCCGCGAGAGAGCCATGCCCAAGCCGCCCGCCGCCGCCGCCAATGTGAGCCACTTCTCGATCAACGCCGACGATCTCCCCCGGGCCAAGCGGTTCTACCAACGGGTCTTCGGCTGGCGCTTCGCAGCCTGGGGTCCGCCGGACTTCTTCATGATCGATACCGGCACTCGGGAGGACCCGGGTATCCGGGGGTCGCTGCAGAAGCGGCGCGAGCTGATCGACGGCCGGCCGATGATCGGTTATGAATGCTCCATCGGCGTGCCGGACATCGACGCGGTGATCGCCGCGGTCCAGGCCAACGGCGGAGCCATCGTCCTGCCCAAGATGCTCATACCCACCGTGGGGTACATCATGTTCTTCCGGGACACCGAGGGAAACGTGGCGGGCGTGGCGCAGTACGAGCCGGAGAGCAGGGCCGACCTGTGACCGGTGCCTCGAAGGTCGTCCTTGGCTTGATGGTGGCGGCGGCCGCCGTCGCGGCCCCGAGTCCGGCCCAGACGCCGCCGCAGGACAAGGTGGCGGAGAGCGTCCGCCGGTCGCTGGCCGAATACGAGAAGCGTCTCAACGGAGGCGACTACGCCGGTGCGCTCGAATACTATGCCGACGATCCCCGGTTCTTCTGGGTCGAGCAGGGCAAGGTGGTTGCCCGATCGAAAGCGGAGATCGTCTCGGGCTATGAAAGACTCAAGGGATCCGGCTTCCACATCGAATACCAGGATCCCCTGGTCACCGTTCTCGCGCCCAACTTGGCGCTCATCACGACCGGTTTCAGCGCCCGGATGGGATCGGGAGCGCAAGCGGCCGAGTTCTCGGGCCTGCTCACCCTGGTCCTGATCAAGACCGCGGCGGGCTGGCGGTTCCTGTCGGGGCGGGCCTAGCTCACCGCCGGGGAAGCCGGGGCGGCCGGCTGCCGCGCCGGGTGGCTCCCGCTACGGCGATGTACTCGAGCTCCAGGGCGTCCCTGACGCAGCGCAGCAGCAGGCCGCCCCGGCTCATGTCGCCGCGTCCGACGAAGGCCTCGGGGAAGACCAGCCGCTCCCCGACGACGTCGAGCATCGTATCGGCGTACTTGCCGGTCGCGATGCTGCCCAGAAGCACGAAACGGGTGTCGGCGGCCGACTGGCGGGCGAGGCGCTCGAGGTCGCGGCGGAGCGGGGCCCGGAACCCCTCCTCGGCCGCGGCGAGATCGATCGCGGCAAAGGCCCGCAACTCGGCCGGTCCGACCCGATCCTCGGGCCGGACCAGCCCGCGATCGGCCGTGATGATCAGCACTGCCGGCGCGCCGGGCGGCGCGGCGGCGAAGCTGGTCGCGTAGGAGAGCTTGCCCCGGAAATAGAGCCCGCTCAGGAAAGCGAAGACCTCGCCGATCGGCGCGCCTTCGGGACCACGCAGCTGCGTTGCGAGGGGAAAGGTGGCATTCGGGTTGAGCAGCAGGGTGGCGCGCCTGCCGTCACAGCGCGCCGGGGAAAGCAGGAACACCCGGAACGGCCTCGCGGAACCCTCGGTCGACATCGGCACGGTGTCCGGCAAGATGGCGCGGCGCGCCGGGCCAGTCCATCCCGAGGGCGAGCCGTGCGGTCAATCCGCCCGGATCGCCTCGAGCGGTGCCACCCGGGCGGCTCGGCGGGCCGGGATGTAGCCGGCAACGACCGCGCTGCCCGCGAGCACCACGACGGCAAAGAGAATCGACGGCGGGTCCAGCAGTCTGACGCCGAAGAGCTGGGTCTGCACCAGTTTCATGGCGAGGACCGCCACCGGGAGCCCCAGCACCACCCCGCCGATCACCAGGACCATGGATTCGCGCAGGACCATGCGGGTTACCGCCCCAGGGTTGGCCCCCAGAGCCATGCGCAATCCGAACTCGGTGGTTCGCCGGGTGGTGGAGTGCGCCATCACGCCGTAGAGCCCTACCGCCGCCAGCACCAGCGCGAGCCCGCCGAAGAAGGTCACCACCTTGGTCACCAGCCGGTCCTGGCTGATCGAGTCCCAGGTCAGATCCGCGAGCGGATCGACCGAGGTGAGAATCAGGGACGGGTCGGCCGCCAGGATCGCGCGCCGGATCGGGAGCGTCAGCTTGCCGGGTTCGCCGGTGACTCGCACCTGGAGCCGGAATCCGGTCGGGAGCTCGGACATCTGCACCATGGGGAGATAGACCCGCCGGACCGGATCGTCCCGGACCGACGACTGTTGCACATCCGCGACCACCCCCACGATTTCGAAGCTCGAGCCGTCCACGGAGAGGTGACGGCCCAGCGGGCTTCCGGCGGGAAAGAAGAATCTCGTCGCGGTCTGATTGATGACCGCCACCTTGGCGCCCGTCGCGTTGTCCCGCTCCTCGAAGTCACGGCCCTGCAGCATGTGAGCGCCGATGGTGCTGAAATACTTCGGGCCCACGTCATCGTAGGCCACCAGCGTGTCGTTGTCGGTGCGGGCGGTGAATCCCTCTACCTGCAGCGTGGTGCCCGATTCGGTGCCATTGAAGAGCCCGTTCTCCGAGGCCGCGACGGAAGCCACGCCGGGCACCCGGGAGACTCGATCGGTGAGATCCCGGAGCAGGGCCGCCAGCCTTGGACCGGCATAGCCGCTGCGCTGGGCGTCGATCGAGGCGATGACCAGCTCATCGCGCGCCGCGCCGACGTCGGCCGTGAGCAGGTGCTGCATGCTGCGGAGCAGCATGCCGGTTCCCACCAGCAACAGGAGCGACAGGCCGACCTGGGCCACCACCAGCAGCTTGCCGATGGCCATCCTGCCGGGGCATCCCGGGCCGCCCGCGACGCTTCGGCCCTGAGTCCGGAGCGCGGTGGCCAGGTCGACCCGGGTAGCGCGGAAGGCGGGGATCGCCCCGAACAGCACCGCGGTGAGCAGCGAGAGCAGCGCGGTGAATCCCAGGATACGGCCGTCCATGGGCACCGCGAGCGGGATCGGCCGGGGGCCGCCCCCGGCGAGCTTGAGCAGCGCCGTGCTGCCCCACAGGGCCACCAGCAGCCCCAGCGCGCCTCCGCCAACGGCCAGCAGAACGCTCTCGGTCAGCAGCTGCTGGATCAGGCGGAGCCGTCCGGCGCCCAGCGCCATCCGAAGGCTCAGCTCCCGTCCTCGCGCCACCGCCCGGGCCAGCATCAGGTTGGCGACGTTGGCGCACACGACCAGAAGCACCAGTCCGACCGCCACCATCAGGGTGAGCAGCGATTTTCCGTAGTTACTGCGGTAATACGAAAAGCCCTTGGCCCCGGCTTCCACGCGGATCGGATCCTCCTTGAGACGGCGCTCGATCGAGCCGCGGTTGTCGGCGGAAATGTTTTCCATCAGCGAGCGGGTGGCCACCGCCGCGATGTCGCTCTTGGCCTGGGCCAGCGCCGTACCCGGCTTCAGCCGTCCCATGAGGAGCAGCCAGCTGATGCCCCGGTCGGTGAGCCAGGTGGTATGCGGATTCACCGACGGCTGCATCATCAGGGGAATCCAGATGTCGGTCGGCTGGCCCACCATGTCTCCCGTGAAGCCGGGAGGGGTGACGCCGATGATGGTCAGCGCGGTTCCGTTCACGGTGATGGTCCGCCCCAGCACGGAGCGATCGGCGGCAAATCGCCGCTGCCAATAACCGGAGCTGATCACCGCGACGGGATCCCGGCTCGGGACCTGGTCTTCCGCCGGGGTAAAGACCCGGCCGGCGAAGGCCGGGACGCGGAGCACCTCGAAGTAGTTGCCCGATACCAGCCGGCCCCGCGGATGCTCCGCCTCGCCGCTGCTCGCCGCGGTGGCTCCGCCGGCGACCGGGATGAAGGCGTCGAGCCGGCCGGTGCGGCCGGATGCGTAGAGTCCGCTCAGCGAACGGCTGTTGTTCCGGATGTCGATATACAGAGGGAAGGAGGCGAGGTCGCTGCGCGGCGTGCCCTGCGAGAGCGCCCCGGTGCGGGCCGGATCTCCGATGGTCACCAGCGAGCCTGGCTCGGGCACCGGCAGGCTGCGCAGCAGCAGGGCGTCGATCAGGGTGAACATCGCGGTATTGGCGCCGATGCCCAGCGCGAGGATCAGGAGCAGGACCGCGGTGAAGCCCTTGTTCTTGCGGAGGGTTCGGACCCCGTAGGCGGCGTCCTGCCGCAGGTTGGCCAGATGATTGGCGCGCGTCACGGCCCGCTCCCGTTGGTGGTTGATGGTGAGGCACTGGGCTCGCACCGATGCGAGATCCCCGAACTGGCGGAGCGCCTCCTCCCGTGCCGCGGCCGGCGGAAGCCCGGCGGCGACCAGCTTCCGGGTGCGCATCGCGATGTGGAACTCGAACTCGGAGTCCACCTCGCGCTCGACCCGCTTCCCGCCGACCTCGAGCCGGAAGGGGCGGGGCGGTCTGCGCCCCTCGCTCAGACCGGCATCGGCGCCCCGGCGCGGAGCGCCCGGCTTGCCGCCTCGACGAAATCGTGCCAGGAAGTGCTCGCGGCCGAGAACCGGCGCCGCCCGGTACGGCTCAGCCGGTAGAACTTGGCGGTCCGGTTGTTCTCGGAGAGCCCCCATTCGGCCTCGACCAGCCCCTGCCGCTCCAGGCGGTGGAGGGCGGGGTAGAGGGTGCCCTCACCGACCCGGAGCATGGTGCCGGTGGCCTGGCCGATCCACTCCGCCACCGCATAGCCGTGGAGCGGCCCCCAGCTCAGGGACTTGAGGATCAGGAGATCGAGGGTGCCGCGCAGCAGATTGACGTCGAGCTCATCCATCGGCGCCGCCGGAGAGGGGTGGGTCACGATACACCCGCTCCCCTTGTGACGCAATGGGAAGCCAAAGGGTTGCCTGGGCAGTAGGTTACAACCATGCCTTCCACGTCATTCGCCCTGCCGGGCCGAGCCGAATTCGCGGCGGCCCGCACCCGGGTCGCGGCCCACGCCTACCATACTCCGCTGCTGACTTCCCGCACCCTGTCGGACCACAGCGGATTCGAGGTCCGGCTCAAGGCGGAGCTGCTCCAGCGCACCGGGTCCTACAAGATCCGCGGACCGCTCAACAAGTTCGGGCTCCTGTCCGAGGAGCAGAAGCGCCGCGGCGTGATCTGCTCCTCGGCCGGGAACCACGCCCAGGGCGTCGCGCTCGCGGCGCGGATTCACGGGCTCAAGGCGGTCGTGGTCATGGCCAGCAACGCCACGCCGTCCAAGGTCGCCGCGACCCGGGCCTATGGCGCCGAGGTGATTCAGCACGGCACTATCTGGGACGAGGCCAACGAGCTGGCCAAGCAGCTGGTGCGGGAGCGGGGCTATACCTACATCCACCCCTTCGACGATCTCGAGCTCATCGCGGGGCAGGGCACCGTCGGGCTGGAGATCGTCGAGGACTGGCCCGAGGTGGACGTGATCGTGGTGCCGATCGGCGGCGGCGGGCTCATTTCGGGAATCGCGCTGGCGGCCAGGAGCATCAATCCGCGGGTGCGGATCGTCGGGGTGGAGTCATCCGGCGCCCCCGGCATGCAGCGCAGCGTCGCGGCGGGCCATGCCGTGACGCTCGACCGGGTGGATTGCGTCATCGACGGCCTCCGGGTGAAGAAGGTCGGCGATCACAACGTGGCCATCGTGACACGGGCGGTGGATCAGATCGTGACGCTGCCCGACGGGGAAATCTTCGACGCGATGCTGTGGGTGATGCACCACTGCAAGCTGGTGGTGGAAGGGGCCGCGGCGGCGCCGGTCGGCGCCTTGCTCAAGGGGTTGATCGACGCGCCGGCCGGCGCCAGGGTCGTGTGCGTGTTGAGCGGAGGCAACGTAGACCTGGAGCAGCTCCGCGGGCTCCGCTGGAACTAGCGCCCTATTCGCCGATCTCCCTCCCCTCCCGGTCGTAGGCGCGCTCGGCCGCTTTGCCGCTCTCCGGATCGCCGAAGATCTTCTCACCATCGTAGCGCCCGTTCTCGATGAAGATCTCGGAAATCATCCGGCCCGCGGTGACGCTCCCCGCCAGATGCAGTCCCGGCACGTTGGTCTCGAGCGTGCCGGGATCCAGGGTGGGGCGCCCGGTGATGGGGTCGAGCTCGATGCCGAGTCTCTCGAACAGATCGAAATCGGGATGGTATCCGGTGAGCAGGCATACCCGATCCGCGGGGAGCCGTTCGGTTCGGTCGGGCGTCCGGATGGTGACCGCGTCGGGCGCGATGTCCACGACCTCGGCGCCGTAGCGGACCTCGATTTCTCCCGCTTTCACGCGATTGTCGAAATCCGGGCGGAGCCAGTACTTGACGCTCGGCTTGAGGCCGGCGCCACGGTAGACCAGGGTCACCCGGGCGCCCGCCCGATAGCTGGCCAGGGCCTGTTCGACGGCGGAGTTCTTTCCCCCGACAATGACCACACGCAGCCCGGCGTGGAGGTGCGGCTCCGCCCCGTAGTGGGACACATGGGGCAGCTCCTCGCCGGGGACTCCGAGCAGGTTGGGGTGATCGAAGTAGCCGGTGGCGAGGACCAGGCGATCCGCCAGGAGCTGTTCGTCTCCGAGCCGGGTCACGACGCGGCAGAGGAAACCGTCATTCCGCTTGACCGCCCCGGCAAACCTCGCGTAGGTCCGGATCCGGAGCCGTTCGCTGCGGGCCACGCCGCGGTAGTACTTGAGGGCCTCCTCGCGGGTGGCCTTGGCGCCGGAGGTGACCAGCGGATGACCCCCGATCTCGAGCCGCTCCGGGGTGGTGAAGAACACCATGCCGACCGGGTAGCGCACGATGGCGTCGGCGATGGCGCCGCCGTCGATGAGCTGGGGATTCAGGCCCCGCCGCCGGGCCGAGATGGCGCAGGCCAGGCCGATCGGTCCGGCGCCGACGATGAGAATTGCTTCGCGGTTCATGGGATCAGGAATCTAGCGGTGATGGAACCGGCCGGCGGGTTGCGCCCCGGAACCGGCGCATTAGAGTTCCCGGAGGGTCCGCCGGACCTCGTCCCATCCAGGAGTTTCAGCGCCCCGATATGAGCGAACGTCCCCGAACCACCGGCCCTTCCGGGCCGGCGCCCGCCTCTCCGGATCAGGAGACCGATACCCTGCTCGAGCAGCTGCGCACCGCCCTGCTCGGCTCGTATGAGGTCTTCGGGGAGATCGGCCGCGGGGGCATGGCCACCGTCTACCTGGGCCACGAGCTGGCCCTGGAGCGGAAGGTGGCCATCAAGGTCATGTCGCCCGCGCTGGTGCACGGGCAGGGCATGGTGGAGCGCTTCAAGCGCGAGGCGCGCACCGCCGCGCATCTGTCCCATCCCAACATCATCCCGGTCTATGCGGTCCGCGAGGGCGAGGGGCTGCTCTTCTTCGTGATGAAGCTGGTGGAGGGCACCCCGCTCGACGCCATCATGAAGGAGGTCGGCAAGCTTCCGCTGCCGATGGTGGAGGCGATCCTGGCGCAGGTCGGCGGGGCCTTCGGATACGCCCACCGGCACGGCATCGTGCACCGGGACATCAAGCCCAGCAACATTCTCATCGACGACGAGGGCTGGGCGGTCGTCACCGACTTCGGCATCGCCAAGGTCCAGGAATCGGAGGGGCTGACCCAGTCGGGCGTCGCGGTCGGCACGCCGACCTACATGAGCCCGGAACAGTGCAGCGGAGGTACCATCACCGGGGCCTCGGATCAGTATTCGCTCGGCATCGTGGCGTATGAAATGCTCACCGGACGGCCGCCGTTCACCGGGACGTCCATGATGCCGCTCATGTACAGCCACTTCCATGATTCGGTGCCTCCGATCGAGCAGTTCCGGCCCGACTGTCCCCTCCCGATCCGCGACGCGGTCTACCGCATGCTGCAGAAGGACCCCGCGGCCCGTTTCCCGACCATGGAGGACGCGGTGGTGGCGCTGGGCGGTCGGCACCTGGCCCACGACGATCCAACCCGGAGCCAGCTCATTTCGCTGGCGCGGACCGGAGTCAGCCACAAGATCATTTCCCAGGTGCAGACCCCCCGGAGCCCGGTGCCCCTCGGGTCCAGGGCGGGGATGACGCCCAGCCCGACCGCCTCGACGCCGACTCCCGCGGCCCCGTCACGACGGGGCTGGCTGGTCGGCGCGGGCCTGGTGGCAATCGGCGCCCTGGCAACCGTGGCGGTCATGCGCTGGACCCGGCCCTCCACGGACGACGAGCCGCTCGCCGCGACGTCCTTCCTGACGGACTCGGCCATCAGTTCCAAAGCGCCTGACGCCCCGGTGGGCTCGGCGGGCTCCGGGAACCCGGCTCCGCCGCTGCCCAAGCCGGTTCCGCCGGATCGAAGCTCCGCGAGCGTCGGAGCCGTCCCGAAGGAGACGCCTGGGGGCCGAGGGGAGGGCAAGGCGGTAAGGGCCGGGACCCCGCAGACCGCGGTCACCGTACGGGATTCGACACCGGTCAGCGCTCCGGTACAGCCGGCGGGCCCCGTGCCGGCCGCCGCGGGTCCGGCGCCGGTGCCGCCGCCTCCCGTGCCGGCATCCAGGCCGGTGACCGAGCCGGTGGCCGAGTCGAGTGCACCGGTGGACGAGAAGGCCGGCATTGCCGCCGCGATTCTCGCCTACGGCCGCTCGCTCGACCAGGCGGACCTGGCCCAGGCGCGGACCCTCTATCCGGGGATGACCGCCGACCAGCGCCGGGACCTCGAGGCGTTCTGGAAGGCGGGAGGGACGATGCAAACCCGCTGGACCGTGAGCGCCGTGGTCGTGGATGGCAACGATGCGACGGCGCGGGTGACCGGCACCAACACGGTGACCATCGCCAAGGAACGGCCCTCGCAGCAGCGGGTGAACCTCCGCGCCCGGCTGGAGCGGCGCGGCACGGAGTGGCGCCTCGTCGCCCTGGTCAACTGACTCTCGGAGGTTCGATGCCCGGTCGCCGGTTCGCCCGCGTCCTCGGTTTGTTGTGCTGCCTCGCCGCTCCGCTCGCCGCGCAGACCAAGCCCCATCTCCGGGACCGGATTCAGGACCTGTTCAGCTTCGGCAGCTGCGGCAAGCCGCTCTGCCTCGACAACTCGGTCAACGCCACCAACGGGCACGGCAGCCACTTCCTGCCTGATCTGGCGGCCGGGAATGGAGCGATCCTCGGCTTTCTCGACGCGGCGATCGCCTCCAACGCCTCGAACGTGCCGCTTTCGGCCTCCAGCAGCGGCGTGACGTTCAAGTTCGTCGGTGGCCTTCCGGTCCGGACCTCGGGCTCGCTCGGGCCGGTGTTCGGCGAGCGGGCCCAGACGCTGGGCAAGGGGCGCTTCGTGGTGGGGGCCAACCTCTCGGGCCTCAACTTCTCCTCCCTGCGGGGCGTCCCACTGGACGAGATCGTCCTGAATTTCTCGCACCAGGATGTCCCCCCCGCCGGGCTCGGCCAGCCGCTGCGGGAAAACGACGTGCTCCAGGTGCGCCTCGACCTGAACGTAAACCTGACGGTCTCTACCTTCTTCGCGACCTACGGGCTTACCGACCGGCTGGACCTCGGCGTCGCGGTTCCGCTGGTGCATACCTCGCTTCAGGGGCGCAGTGTCGGCCAGTTCTTCCCGTTCGGCATTCCCACCTCGCATTTCTTCGCGGGTGATTCACTGAACCCGGTGCTCAGCGCCAATGCCGCCACCTTCGGCTCGGCGACCGGCATCGGGGATATCGCGCTCCGGCTCAAGGGCAGCCTCACCTCCACCGAGAGGATGGGAATCGCGCTCATGGCCGACGCGCGGCTCCCCACCGGCTCACGGGAGGATCTGACCGGCGCGGGGCAGCTCTCGATCCGGGCACTGGCCATCGCCTCGGCGCGGTTCGGCGACTTCTCCCCGCACCTCAACCTCGGGTACGCGCTCCGAACCGGCAAAGGACGGAACGATGTGATCCTCGCCACTGGTGGATTCGATCAGCCGGTGTCTTCATGGGCGACGATGGCCGTGGACGTCATCTCGGAATGGCAGACCGGCAAGAGCGATCTGGTGCTGCCGCAAACGGTGGTGTACGAGTTCCCGGTGGTGCGGACCGTCGAGCCCACGAATATTCCCGACATGCGGGATCACCGAATCAACGGGGCCTTCGGGTTCAAGTTCCGGACCCCCGGCGGCCCCATTCTGGTGACCAATGCGCTGGTGCCGCTCCGCCGCGGCGGCCTCCAGGCCAACCTGGTGTGGACCATCGGGCTGGACGCGAATTTCTAGAACTGCCGCCCGATCGCCACGAAGAATGTGGTCTTGCGGCCCCTGGTGAGGGCCCGGGCCAGTCCCACACCGAGCGCATCGCCGAACACCCCGACCCTGATATCCAGCGAGGTCCTGAGATGGTTGGCCGGCGCCGACGCGGGCCGCGCCACCCCGGTCTCCGGGTCCAGGACCAGGGCCCCGGTCTTGTCGTCCCGCAGCACACCCAGATTCCGGACCGCGGCCCTGGCCCCGGAGTTCGTCGCGTCGGCCAGACCCGACTGCAACCCGACCGAGACGGCGGGCGCCAGCGCAGGGAGCGTGATGCCGCGGCCGATGCGCAGTGGCGCATCCAGCAGCGGCAACGGATAGGTGACGCGGGTTCGAAACAGCAGAGCGAGGTTGCCCGCGAATTCCTTGTACTCGTAGCCGGGGAAACCCGCCGACCCGCCCAGCTCGAACAGCTGCTGCGGCGGAGGATCCTGGGCGAAGACGGCGCCGGCGTGGAGCCGGGCCATCAGGAACAAGGGCCGGAGACTCTTTCGCGTGACCACCCGCGCCTCGACCCTGGTGTAGTCGAGGTCCCCGGTGGCCGTTTCCAGTTCGGCGCGGAATCCGATCCCGTCCCGCGCCACCGCGGGACTCACCGCGGGGTTCCAGTCCAGCAACAGCCGGGTGCGCAGGTAGCTCCCCTCCGCGACGTTCCGGTTGTCCCGGAGCAGGCGGCCCAGCAGCGACTTGTCCATGTGCCGGCCCACCGCGCGATCCTCGACCCATGCCAGCTCGAGCCGCGCCAGGCTGCCCCGGCCCAGCAGGCGCGAGATCGCGGCGCCGGCGCCCAGCCGATCCACGTAGTCCCAGGGATCCCGGCCGGCCAGCGCGCCCAGGCTGGGATCGTCGAACTGATCCCGGAAATCGTTGGTGACCTCGAGGCTGCGGCCGCCGCGTGCTTCCAGCAGCCACGCGCGCCTGGTCCACCGCACATTGGCCCCGCCTCGCACGGTCTTCTCCGACCAGGCATATCCGCCCGTCCCGCGCAGCAAGAGGCCGGGCGCCGCACCCCGGATCATCAGGGAGACGCCGGTGAACAGGCCCTCGATACGGTTGAGCCGGACGAAATCACCGGGGCCATAGCCCTGCAGCAGGACCGCGGGCCGGCCCGAGGCCTGCAGCTGGGCGGGCCGGAACCGGGCGAAATCGGCATCGTGGGCGGCGTCGGTCATGGCGCCCGCGCTGGTGCGCCACCCGGTGAAACGGCGCAAGGAATCGGGCGGTGCCGCGGTCAACGAATAGCCGGTGGCCGCGTCGACGGAGAGGGCCCCCGGATCGCGGGGCAGCGGTTCGGCGTCGTAGAACCTGGACACGACCCGGCGGGTGGCGCCGAAACCGTAGGCCCGGGCGTTCTCGGTCTGGATCTCGAACCGTTGCATCAGGGGAACCCAGCCGGCGCCGGGCAGCCGCCGGCTGGACAGGTCGACCAGGACCTCGGCCGGCTCGAAGAAACTCTTCTTTCGCACCGGCATCCTGATCCGCCCCTTGAGGCGCACCACGGCGTGGCTCTCGGAGTCGAGGTACATCTCGCCCTCGAACAGCGCGAGCTCGCCGGGTTGGCCCTCCACGATCGTCACCTCGACGCAGTCGATGCCTGCTTCCGCCCGTGCCCCCCGGGAATAGCGGTAGTAGCGCGCCCGATCGGAGGCCAGCGGATGGACCACGACGACCGGCGCCAGCGGGCCGCTCAATGTTTCCCGATAGCGGGTTTCCCCCGGCCCGTTCCGGGGGACGATCGAGAGGCGATCGCCGACCAGGGTCGGCACGACCCACCCGATCTTCACGAAGACGAGGCGCGAGAGGGGAATGGCATTGGGAAAGCTGCGGGAGCCGACCACGCGCTGGGCAAACCCCTCGCTGTTGGACCAGTGCACCTCGCTGCTGGTCTGTTCCAGCAGCGTGGCTCCCTGGATCCGGCCTTCCCAGCGGCCCAGCGTCGCGGTTTCGGTCTCCGCGATGGCGCGGTAGCCCCCCGGTGCGAGCGTCGCCATCTGATTGGATGCGGCCGCCGCCTCGAGCAGCCGGCACAGCGCGCCGGAGTCGCACGCGGGGACCAGCGGCGCCTGCAGCGCGAGCAGGAGGCCGATCACGAGACGCTCCCGTCGCGCCACCGTTCGTAGGTGGCGCGGGCCCATGCGTCCACGGCCTCCGGGTAGCTCTCCGCGGCGAAGTCACCCAGGTCCGCGATGGTGACCTCATAGGACCCACCGGGAGCCGGGGGAGCCGGGAGCGGCGGCGCGTCCCAGTCCGCCGGCCGAGGGTCCTTGCTCTTCCGAAGACCGGCAAAGAGCCGGACCGGATCGTCCCGGTGCACCACCAGACGGTGCAGCACCAGCCAGGCCCGTTCGAGCACTCCGGCCGGCTGCTGCAGCGGGTGCTGCAGCGAGAAACAGGAAAAGACGATTCCGTGGCGGCTGCCCCACGGCTCCTTTCGGGAATGATCCAGCGCCAGCAGGGTCTGGAATCGCTCGGTGCAGGAGCGCGTCAGGTCGGTGTAGATCGCTCCGCACTCGGGGCAGGCATTGGCCGCTCGCTCGAATCCCCGGGCCCGCTCCCGGACCTCCTCGGCTTCCTCGGTCCGGGAGCACGCCTGCAGGGCCATGGCCCTGAGGTCGAGCAGCCGGGCCAGGCCCAGGATGCGCTCGGGATCCTTGAGGAGCGCCGCGGCGCTGGGCACGTCGAGGCGGGGCACCAGAAGCGCCAGCGGACCCAGGAGCTGGTAAATGGCCTCGTCGATGATCGGCATCGCCATGGCGGGATCCACGGCATCGGGGCCGAGCAGCATCCGGCGCACGGTGGCGACGATCTGCTCGATCCATCGGAGGACGACGTCGCGCTGCATGCCTCCATTCTAGCGTCCTGGCGGCGAGGCCGCCCCGCCTCCGCTCGCGGCCTTCCGGCCCCGGCCCGGTTAGGGCTTTCCCTCCAGATGCCGGAGATACTCCCTCGCTGCGGTATTGAGGCTGTCGATCGCGATCGCCCGGCGAAAGCTGGCGGTGGCCTCGGGCCGCTTGTGGTTCATGAGCCAGGCCTCTCCCACCGCGGCCTGGATCCAGGCCCGTTCGGGGTTCAGCTCCGCGGCTACGCGAAGAAACTCCAGCCCGTCCGCATATTTTCCGTGGTGCAGCAGCTTCAGCGCCGCCCCGTTCAGCATTTCGGCGGAAGATTTGCCATACACCGAGGCGGTGTCGCGAGCCGCGTCGCGGAATTGCTGCAGGGTCTTCGCCACTCCCTGGCCTTCCGCCGCGGTCCGGAGCGAATCACCCTTGGGCGTTCCCCAGCGGTCCACGTTGCTCACTTCCGCTTCGAGGGTCAGGTCGATCTGGACTTCGTCCGAGACCGACATCCGGCCCGGATCGTATTCGCTGTTCCAGAAGGCGGTGCCCAGGATCCCGTATTCCTTCCGGCTCAGCTTGAGCGAGCCGACCCAGCCGATCCGCTGGTTGCCCCACGCGTCCTTGGAGAGCGGGTGCAGCTCGGTGACCGGGATCGCCACTTCGCGAGTGACCCCGTGCATGGTGAGCGGCCCGCGGAGCAGCAGTCCGCCGGGGCGGCGCTCCACCCCGCTGCTGGTGAAGATGATCCGGGGGTACTTCTCCGCGTCGAAGAAGTTGGGGCTCTTCAGGTCCTTGTCGCGGAAGGCGACGTTGGTGTTGATGCTCGCGGTGCTGATCACCACCGTGATACTGGACCGGCTCGGGTCGGCGGGGTCGAGCATGAGGGTGCCCCCGAAATCGGAGAAGGCGCCGCGCACCTTGGACAGGCCCATGAAGCCGACCGTGAACTCCATCGACGAGTGCGGCGTGTCGATGTCGAATCGCTGCACCGCCAGGCCGGTGGCTCCGGACAGCGACGCGAACGTGGCGGATTGCGCCCGAGCATTCGGCATGAAGAGCAGGGTGCCGCAGAGGAGAACGAGTGCCGACGATGAGTAGCGCATTGGATGGCTCCGGCCGAGAGGAGGAAGTTCCCGGAGCCAATGTAGGGTTCGCGCGCGGCCTGCTGGTGGGGATCGGGTGAAGGAAATGTCAGGAAGCCGTCAGGACGGCGGACGGGCGGCTCCCGCCGTGCTACTTTGGTGCTCACAGTCATGAAGAACCGCGCGATCCGGGCCTCGAGCCCCAGAGGGGTGTTCGTGGTCGCGGCCATGGGCCTGACGCTGGTGCTGGCCGCGATCCTGGCGGTCATGGCCCAGTCCTCTGCCACCTACCATCGGACCACCGCCGAAGGAGTCCTCCGGGATTACGCCGCGTTCGCCGCCGAGCAGTATGTCAACCGTTCCCAACAGCGCCTGGCGACGGCCGCGTATCCGGTGCTGAACCTGCTGCGCGAATCCGGCGCCGGCCGCATCGGGGGCGGTCTGCCGGATATCTCCCCGACGAGCGGTGACCCGCAATCCCAGGGCCTGCTGCGCTCCGCCGATGGGTTCTTTCGCCTCTCCCTCGACGACGGGGCGGTTGCCACCACCCCGGCGATCCTGAGCCCCGGGCTAACCCGCTGGATTGGGGACAGCGTCGGCGGCCAGGCGCGGCGGGTATACCGGCGGGACTGGTACATGGCTATGGCCTGGAGCGGCGCCGCCGCGGGCCGGATGGTGGCGGTGTACACCGTGGCGCGCGACTCCGCGTCGGTTCCGCGCGTGGTTTTCGGATTCCTGGTGCGACCCGATACGCTGGCCCGGGTCTTCCTGCAGGTGGCCGATAACTCCCCGCTTCTGCCCGCCTCGCTGACCGGCGGGGTCCGGCTCGATTCCCTCGGAGCGGTCCGGGTGCTCGCGCCGGACAGCGAAGAGGTGTTTTCTTCGGGGCGCTACCAGTCACCCTTCCGCAACGTTCGCGCCTTCGACCCGATGTTCGGCGGGCCGTTCGCGGAGATCACGCTCCGGCCGTCCGTCGCGCGTCAGCTCATCATCGGCGGGTTGCCTCGCTCCCGCCTGCCCCTGGTGCTCGGATTGCTGGCCATCACCGGAGTGCTGGTGGCCACCGCCATCGTGCAGCTCCGGCGGGAGCAGGATCTGGCCCGGTTGCGGGGAGACTTCGTCGCGAGTGTGTCCCACGAGCTCAGGACCCCCCTGGCCCAGATCCGGATGTTCACCGAGACGCTGCTCCTGGGCCGGGTGCGCTCGGACCAGGAACGGCACCGCTCGCTCGAAATCCTGGATCAGGAGGCGCGCCGGCTCTCTCACCTGGTGGACAATCTTCTCCACGTGGCTCGGGGCGAGCGGAATCACCTGCAGCTCCATGCCGAGGACGCGGACCTGGGACTGCTGCTGTCCCAGGTGATCGAAGGGTTCGCTCCGCTCGCGGCGGCGCGGCGAATGACGGTGGCGTCGGCGATCGCCGAAGGGGTCCGGGCCCGCGTCGACCCGGGGGCGCTGCGCCAGATCCTCCTCAATCTTCTCGACAACGCCGTCAAGTACGGGCCGGCCGGGTCGACCGTCAGCGTCGCGCTCGAGGCGGCTCCGGACCTCGTGCGCATCATCGTCGAAGACAGCGGCCCCGGGGTTCCGGCCGGTTTCCGCGAGCGGATTTGGGAGCGCTTCGCCCGGCTCGAGCGGGACGTCGACTCCTCCGTCGCGGGGAGCGGAATCGGGCTCGCCATCGTGCGCGAGCTGGTGGAGGCGCAGGGGGGCCGGTGCTGGGTGGAGGACGCGGACGGCGGCGCCCGTTTCGTGGTGGAGCTGCCGCGGTGACCCGCGTCCTGGTGATCGAGGACAACCTCGACCTGGCCTACGGCCTCCGCAACAACCTCGAGATCGAGGGCTACGAGGTGGACGTAGCCGAGGACGGGTCGATCGGGCTGGCGCGCGCCACGGAGCGCCCTCCCGACCTCATCATCCTCGACCTCACGCTCCCCGGCCTCGACGGATTCCGGGTGCTCAAGGCCCTGCGCGAGGGCGGCGCCGCGATGCCGGTGCTGATCCTCACCGCGCGCGACGCCGAGTCCGACAAGGTGCGTGGACTCAAGCTCGGCGCCGACGACTATGTCACCAAGCCATTCGGCGTGCTGGAGCTCCTGGCGCGGGTCGAGGCGCTGCTGCGCCGCGGGGCTGCTCCCGGTGCGCGGGGATCGCTCCGGTTCGGTGAGGTGGTCATCGACACCAGAACCCGCGTCGTGGAGCGAAGGGGGGCGCCGGTCGCGCTGGCGCCCAAGGAGCTCGATCTGCTGCTGGCGCTCTGGGAGCGGCGCGGCTCGGTGGTGTCGCGCGCCGAGCTGATGCGGGAAGTGTGGGGCTACCAGACCGACGTGCTGAGCCGCACCGTGGATACCCACATCGCGGAGCTGCGGCGGAAACTGGAGAACGATCCCGGGAGGCCGGCCCACATCCTCACGGTGCGAAAGGCCGGGTACCGGCTGGCGCTATAGCTTCCAGACCAGCTCGCCGTCCAGATTGTCGGGCAGCGGCACGCCGAGCCAGTCGAGCATGGTGGGAAACAGGTCGATGGTGCGCAGCGGGATGGGTCCCAGTTTACGGTTGGCCCAGAGCGGTGTGTGCATGTGGCCCCGGATCAGGCTTCCGTGCCCGGCCTTGTGCTCCGGTATCTCGAATCGGTCCCGGAAATCGTATCCCTCGTTGGCAATCACGATCAGGTCCCCCGTGCGGTCGGCGCGGAACTGATCGAGCAGCTGATAGGCCGCGTCGGGCATGGCCGAATCGAAGGTGAGCGCCAGCCACTCGCGGTCGGTGGCCTGTCGCGGACCCCCGATCCGGAGCGGGTCTCCGCTGCCCGGCGCATAGCGAATGCCGCCGTCGACGCGGGCCAGCGTCGCCTCGCCCGTCGCGTCCGCCACGGTCACCTGGCCGTCTCCGCCCTGCGCCGCGACCATCGCGACCGCCGGCTCCGCCACCAGCAGCTCGATCAGGTCCTCCCGGGCGCCGAACGTCTCGGGCCGGCGCAGCCGCGCGAGCGGCCAGCGCCGGTGCCGAGGCACATCGGGCTCCGCGTATACCATCGCCGATCCGTTGCCCGCCACCATCACCGCCGCGGCGGGCTCCTTCTCCCACACCACCGGGTGCGCCATGGTCGGGACACCCTGGCGCCGGAACCATCCGGCCAGGTCGAGATGCTCGCGGACGACCGTGGCGCCATGGTCGCTCACCACCAGGATCAGGGTGTCCTGAAGCTGGCCCCGCGCGGCCAGCCGGTCGAGCAGGCGCCCCGCGACCGCGTCAACGATATGGAGGGAACGAATCACCCGCTCCGCGCGCGGGTGGGTCTGGTGGGTGTAGCCGTCGACGGCGGGGAACTGGGCAAAGACGAAGCGCGCGGGCTGCTCCACCGCCTGGAGCAGGTGATTGGCCACCGCGTCATCGGAGGGCTGATGCCAGAGCGCGTAGTGCGCCAGGGCGCCCCAGAACTGCCGCTCGACGCTGGCGGGGTTGCGATGCGGCGCGAGGCCCCGGGAGATCATGGTGAAGATGGCGATGCTCTCGGGCACCAGCTCGAAGACGGTCCGCACCTCGGGCGAGATGTCACTGTCCAGCATCCCGGCCTGGTACCCGCAGTAGCTCCGGACCGCGTTCCGGCTCCGCCACCAGCGCCCGTCATACCTGGTGCGGTCGAGCCACCGGATCGAGGGGACGTTGCAGTGGCCCGGAGTGCACCCGGTCAGAAACGGCAGGTAGGAGACGCTGGTGGTCGAGGGGAACGAGGTGATGGCGCGCCCGGCGCCGCCCGCCCGGACCAGGCGCGCGAGGTGGGGAAGCCGCCCGGCGATCAGCTCGGCCTCGGCGACATCGGGCCGGAGCCCGTCGATCAGGAGAAGAAAGCATCGGCGCATGGCGCTACAAGGTAAATCAGGCGGTGTCGCTCCGCTGCGGAACTACATACGCCTCCATCGCGAAGTACTCGGCCAGGCCGAGGCGGTCGAGCCGCTCCGCCGTCTCCTTGTTCCGGGCCTCGACCCGTTGCCAGAACTCGCGCTCGTCGAGCCCGGGGAAGGGGGCCGAGTCCTTCTGGGATTGATGCTTGAAGATCGCCTGGATCTTGACCGAGAGCTCCTCCTGGGACAGCGGCACCAGCCAGGTAGCCTCGGTGACCGACCATTCCTGCCATGCGCCGCGATAAAGCCAGACCTCGGGGGCGCGGGACAGTCCCTGCAGCGCGAGGTCGATGGCTTCCTTGCACATGCGGTGGGTGCCGTGCGGGTCCGACAGGTCGCCCGCCACGAAGATCAGGTCGGGCCCGACTTCCTCCAGCAGTGCCCGCACGATCCGAACGTCCTCGGGGCCGATGGGATTCTTCTCCACCTGGCCGGTGCGGTAGAACGGGAGGTCGAGAAATCGGGCGTTCGCGCCCGAGAGGCCCAGGGTCTCGATGCCGCTGATGGCCTCCGCTTCGCGGATCATCCGCTTGATGTCCTGCACGGCCGGGATGTCCACCTCGCCGGGTGCCTTCCGGGCCAGGAAGTTCCTCACCTCGCCGGCCAGGGCCAGGACTCCGGCGGGATCGAGGCCCCGGGCCCGGCCCAGCCGCTCCACGAAATCGACATAGCGCCGCACGTCGTGGTCGAACACGGCGATGTTGCCGCTCGTCATGTACGCGACGGTGACCTGGTTGCCGTTGAGCACCAGCTTGTGGAGTATCCCGCCCATGGAGATGACGTCGTCATCAGGATGGGGTGAAAAGCAGACCACCCGGGAATCCCGCGGCAGCTTGGAGCGGCCCCGGATCTTGGCCCCGAGCACGTTGAAGACGAACCCGTTGACCGCCCCGGGTGATCCGAACCGCGCCACCAGGGCGGACATCCGGTGCTCGGCGTAGTCGCGGTGGGTCAGCTTGAGGATGGCGCGGCGCACCGTTTCGGAAAGCCAGACCACGCCGCGCACCGCGAGCCGATCGGTCCACTCCACCTCGTCCACCAGCCAGGGCGTCGCCACCCGGGTGAGTGAGGCGGCTGCCGCGCGGTCCAGGTAGAAGGTGGTGCTGGGGTGACGCTGAAGAAACGTCGCGGCGACCTCGGTGTCGATCTCGCCCTCGACCGACCGCCGGACGATCGCGGCTTTGTGCTCTCCGGTCGCGAGAATCGCGATCTCACGGGCCTCGAGAATCGTGGCCACCCCCATCGTGACCGCTTCGCGGGGCACGTGGGACTCCCCGAAAAAGTCCGCGGCCGCGTCCTTCCGGGTGATGGCGTCGAGGGTCACGGCGCGGGTCCGGCTGCGGGCTCCCGATCCCGGCTCGTTGAATCCGATGTGCCCGGTCTTTCCGATGCCGAGCAGCTGGATGTCGATGCCCCCGGCGGCCCGGATGGCCGCCTCGTAGGCTTCGCAGGCCTGATCCAGGAGGTCGCGCGGGAGATCGCCCCGGGGAATGTGGACATCGACCGGGTCGATATCGATATGGCGGAAGAGATTCTCCCACATGAACCGGTGATAGGAATGCCGGCTCCCCGGATCCATCGGGCAGTACTCGTCCAGATTGAACGTGATGACTCCCTGGAAGCTCAGGCCTTCCTCCCGGTGCATCCGGATCAACTCCCGGTAGACCCCCAGCGGAGTCGACCCGGTGGCCAGGCCCAGCACGGGGCGGGCGCCGGCTGCCCGCCGGTCCCGCATCACTTCCGAGATTCGCGCGGCCACCGCCCGGGCCAGCGCCTCGTGGTCCTCATGGATGGTGGTGACGATCTTTTCCAGGCTCTCCATGGCCCGGAATGTACTTCGTCCGGCCGATGAAGCGGGGGTGTTGACATATCAATGAAACTTGATATATTGTTGGCCGTGACCACCCAGAGCGCGGCTCCCGATCTCGCACGCACCGCCCGGGTGTTTCACGCCCTTTCCGATCCCACTCGGCTCCGCCTGGTCGACTTCCTTCGGGGCGGGGAACGTTGCGTCTGTGAGCTCACCGACCAGCTCGACGCGGGCCAATCGAGGCTGTCCTTTCATCTCAAGACGCTCAAGGACGCCGGCCTGGTGCTGGATCGGCGCGAGGGACGCTGGGTGCACTACCGGCTGAACCCGGAGAAGATGGAACAGGTGGCGGCGGTCCTGACCGACTGCTGCAGGCCGACCCGGACCTGGCTCAAGGCGGGGTGCTGCGGATAGCGACGCGGGGGCTTCGGCCCCCTGATTCGGCGACCATCCATCAACAATTCTTGATTGACCAAGGAGCCTGGCGATGTCGGAACCGACGATTCGGGACACGGTGAAGGAGAAGTACGGCGCGGCGGCCCAGAGGGTGCTCGACGGCAAGGAGGCGGGGTGCTGCTCCAGCGGCTGTTGCGGTGGAGACCAGGATCCGATTTCCTCCCGGCTCTACTCCGCGGCCGAAACGGCGGTGCTCCCTGAGGCGGCGGTCCTGGCCTCGCTGGGGTGTGGCAATCCCACGGCCCTCGCCGAGCTCAAGGCGGGAGAAGTCGTGCTCGATCTCGGCAGCGGCGGCGGCATCGATGTGCTGCTCTCCGCCAAACGGGTCGGACCGACCGGAAAGGCCTACGGCCTGGACATGACCGACGAGATGCTCGCCCTGGCCCGCGAGAACCAGCGCAAGGCAGCCGTGACCAACGTGGAGTTCCTCAAGGGCGAAATCGAGAACATCCCGCTGCCCGACGCCTCGGTGGACGTGATCATTTCCAACTGCGTCATCAATCTCTCGGCCGACAAGCGGAAGGTGCTCGCGGAGGCGTTTCGGGTGCTCAAGCCCGGGGGCCGGTTCGCGGTGTCGGACGTCGTGGTCCGGGGCGAGGTGCCCGATGAGGTGCGCCGGAGCATGGAGCTGTGGATCGGCTGCGTGGCCGGCGCGCTGGAGGAGCAGGAATTCAAGGCGTTGCTCCGTTCGAACGGATTTGAGAATGTCGAAATCGAACCGACCCGGATCTACCGGGTGGAGGATGCCAGGGCCTTCCTCGAGGGCGCCGGACTCAACGTCGAGGCTGTAGCCACCGCCATCGACGGCCGGTTCATGGGCGCCTTCGTTCGGGGAATCAAGCCGGCAAGCCCGTCCGCGTGACCCGAGGCCCGGCCAACAGCCCCCTCGGCGGCTTCGAGCGCTATCTCACGGTCTGGGTATTTCTCAGTATCGCCGTGGGGGTCGGGCTGGGACAGTTGCTGCCCGGGGCCTTCGCCGCCCTCGGCAACCTGACCATCGCCGAGGTCAATCTCCCGGTCGCGGCTCTGATCTGGCTCATGATCGTGCCGATGTTGCTGAAAATCGACTTTGGCGCGATTGCGCGGGTCCGGGATCATTGGCGGGGAATGGGTGTAACGCTGTTCGTCAACTGGGCTGTCAAGCCGTTCTCGATGGCGCTGCTGGGCTGGTTCTTCATCCGGAAGATCTTTGCCCCGTTGCTCCCGGCGGCGCAGATCGATTCCTACATCGCCGGGCTGATCCTCCTGGCGGCCGCGCCCTGCACGGCGATGGTGTTCGTCTGGAGCAATCTGTGCGACGGGGATCCCAACTTTACCCTCACCCAGGTGGCGCTCAACGACGCCATCATGGTGGTGGCCTTCGCCCCGATCGTCAGTCTCCTGCTGGGGATTTCGGCCATCACCGTCCCCTGGGCCACCCTGATGCTCTCGGTGGCCTTGTACATCGTGTTTCCCGTGCTGGTGGCGCAATGGTGGCGGCGCGCGCTGCTCGACCGTGGGGGTGAGGCAGCGCTGGCGCGCCTCGGGGCCCGATTGCACCCCCTCTCCTTGGCGGCCCTGTTGACGACGCTCGTGCTGCTCTTCGGATTTCAGGGGTCCCGGCTCCTGAGCCAGCCGGTCATCATTGCGCTGCTCGCCGTTCCCATCGTAATCCAGGTGTACTTCAACAGTGCGCTGGCCTATCTGCTCAACCGGGCCGTCGGCGAGTCCCACGCGGTCGCCTGTCCGTCGGCGCTGATCGGGGCGAGCAACTTCTTCGAACTCGCCGTTGCCACGGCGATCGGCGTCTTCGGCATCGGATCCGGGGCCGCCCTCGCCACGGTGGTCGGGGTCCTGATCGAAGTCCCCGTCATGCTGTCCGTGGTCCGGATCGTTATCCGGACCAGGGGCTGGTATCTCCGGGCATGACGGGGGACCGGACCCAGGCGCGCATTGCTGCACTCGGTGCCGAGCGGGGATCGGTGCGCCCCTAGATCGAGGACGCTCGCGCAACGCCATGCGCGCCGCGGTTTCCGCGCAAGCCTGCCGCCTGTGGCGATCCGCGAGAAGCGGCCGGGCTGCAACGAACTCACTCCCGCCTCAGCACACGAGTTCCGCACCGGCACACAGTCTGCCATTCAGGTGACCGCGCCCGTCGCGCCGAGCCTCGCTCGGCTGCACGGCGCTGCAGCACCCCCCCAATCGAGAACGCAGGTGATGCGATGCGGACCGGTTCTGGTCTCTTAGGGCTCGGGATTCTTGTGGCGGCCGCCGGCCCGGTGGCGGCGCAGGGTGGCGCGATTCGCGCCGGCAGCGCCGCGGCCAGCGCGTCGGTGCTCACGCCCGGAGCCGCGGATGCGAGGAAGGGATTCTGGATCGGGGCCGGACTCGGCACCGGCGCGGGAAGCATGCATTGCGGGATCTGCGAGCACGAGCGGGAGCAGGGCACCTCCGGGTATCTCCGCGCCGGCACCACCGTCAACCGGAAGCTGCTGCTCGGCGTGGAGGGAAGCGGCTGGCAGCGCACCGGCGACGCGGGGAAGCGCCGGCTGCTCTCCCTTACCGGCGGGTTCTGGTGGTACCCGAACGAACGGCACGGCTACTACCTGCATGGCGGCGCGGGTCTCTCCCAGTGGCGGGCCTCCCAGGAGAACGACGCGGTGACGTCGAAGGCCGTGGCCCTGGTGGCCGGCGTCGGCTACGAAGTCCGGGTCAATCCGCAGCTCTCCATCGTTCCCTATGTGAATGCCCTTGGCTCCTCCAGCGGGGCCTTGTGGCTCGAGAATAGGGACGCCGTGTCGTTCGAGCGCCGCAAGCTGCCGTCCGGCGGCCATGCGCTGCTGTTCCAGATCGGTCTTGGCATCACCCGTCATTGATCTCAAGGAGCCTCCCATGCGCGTAATCATCTTGACGTCCGCCGCCGCCGGGCTGGTGGTCGCCTGCGGCAGCGAGAACGCCGGTGGGCCGCACGATCCTCCCGCCAACGCGCCGCCCAGCGTGGCCTACGTGACCTGGAACCCCGGGCCCGGCGATACCTGCCCGATCGCGGTGCACAACCGCTATTCCACGGTCGGGCCGGACGGGAAGCTGTATCCGACCTGGCATCCGCCGGTGGATCCGGAAACCGGATGCACCTTCGGGCACGAGCACGGCCGGGATCCCCGCGGCTCGGACCTCTACGCCAGTGTCGGTGACATTCCTTTCGGCTATGCCAACGAGCAGTTGGACACCTGGGATCCGAGCGGCATGCGGCACGAGGACCACGTGGGGCACAAGGTGGAGTGGGAGAACGACGTGTCGATGCACATCGATGGCATCGCCGACCAGGTGCTCAACATCAAGTGCGACATCCTGACCAAGCTGCACCAGGGCACCCACTCGAAAGACGCCTTCACCAACAACCTCCACGAGTTGGTGTACCATATCAAATGCACCGACGGCACCGAGATGCACGTCACCACCATGAATCCGATCGGCCAGCCGGGCGGATTCACCCGGACCTGTGACGGCGCGCGGATCGACGTCGGGACCCCCAATCCGGCCAACTCGCCCTCGGGCGGCGGCCAGCGGGTCATCCCCGACCGCATCTGCGTCGACCGGTTCGTGCTGGTGTCCAACGGGCAGAACACCAGCTTTTCGAACGGTATTCACGAGAGCTGGCAGACCAACACCTCGATCCGCCTCGAGAACGGGAAGACGGTGGCATCGTTCGATCCCTACTACCAGGTCAACATGCCGAGCCGGTTCTATGATCCGGGTGCCACCAACATCACCGGGCTGACGATCAATACCTGCTTTGAGACCGAGTCCAACGGAGACCGGGCCCATTCCAGCGCCTGCAGCACGGCAACGGCCAATGGGACGCTCCAGTCGATGCTCCAGACCGATCCCCGCTCACCGTTCAACGGCGTCTCACGGTTCGTCGACATCAACGGCAACCGGGTCGACAACTCGGACGGCGGAGAGACGGTGTACACCGACCCGTTCGGGAAGCATGGAAAGAGCACCCCGTTCCCGGGGAGTATCCGGCAGTTCGTCTCCCGGACCAACAACAGCGCGGTGCCGTTCCACGGGCCGCGGATCGGCGACGGGCGGAACTATGGTGGGGTGGGGGTACACGCGCCGAACTAGGCGCCTTACTTGATCTTCTCGAACGTCACATTCCCTATTCGGTACCGCTTCCAGTCCTTGTAGTCGAAGTGCCACCACTCGGATGTAAAGACCGAGAAGCCCTCCGCCTCCATGGCGGAGCGGAGCAGCTCCCGGTGCCAGCGCTGTCGCGACGTCCCGCCTTCATAGGTGGGATAGGAGCGATGGGAGAATTCGTCGTAGGTTCCCGGCATCTCCACTGGGTGTCCGGTCCTGAGCTCGTAGAGCGACAGATCCACCGCGGCGCCCCGGTTGTGCCGGGAGCCGTCGGCCGGGTTGGCGACGAACTCGTGCTGCGCCGACGGCGTGGCGTCCCAGAACATCTTGGTGACATACCAGGGGCGGTATCCGTCATGGATCAGCAGGCCGTAGCCCCTGGCGCGCAAGGCCTTCTGGACTCGGGCCAGGGCTTCCGCGGCCGGCCGCTGCAGGAAGGCCCGCGCCTGGGTGTAGAGCGGCTGTCCCAGGAAGTTCCGGGACGAGGCGTAGCGGATGTCGAGATGGATGGTCGAGTCCAGCCTCACCAGCTCTACGAGGTCGGCGGCCAGGAAGTCGCCCGGCTCGACTGGCGGCGCGGCAACGAGCGCCGCGCGCCGGAGCACCGCCACCGGCTTCAGGGGCACCACCCGGAACACCGAGCCGTCCTCGGGGCCGATGGCCCGTCTCGGCACCACGCTGTCTCCCAGGACGATGGCCAGGGCCCGTCCCCGCGGGCCGAGGCGGAACCGGACCGCTTCTCCTCTGGGGCCACGATCCATGCTGAAACCGGTGCCGCTGGCCTTCAGCGTCCGGTAGTGTGCCGAATCGAATCGCGCGATCAGGCTGCCGTCTCGCTCCAGGATCATGACCCGGGTGACCGTGTCGGATCCGTATTCACCGATCAATCCCCGCCAGGCCATGGGCGGAACGGGCGGCGGGCCCTGCTCCGCGACCTCGGCGGCCGCCCGACGCAGCGAGAACGGGAAGCTGCCACCATGCTGACTCAGGGTTCCCGCGATGGCCCTGCCGTCCCGCGAGAGCGCACCGGCAAAGGAAGGAACGCCCGGGATGCTCGAGACGGTGAACCAGACCGAGTCGTCGCGGGACACGATGGTACTGATCGCCAGGTCCCTGATGTTTTGCCGGGGACTCGAGATATCCCCGATCCTTAGCCCATCGAGCAGCCGGAAATCGACGTCGAAGCTCAGCGCTTCTCCCGGCAGCTGGATCGCGCCGTTCCAATGGCCGGTCAGGCGGTCGAGGGGCTGAGAGAGCAGGGGGCCTGCTGTCAGCAGGAGGCCGAGGCAAACACGCAAGGACACCAGGATCGAGAATCGGGTTCCTGGTGCCCTTGCGGTGCTGCGTTGCGTTGTCACGCTACTGCTAGCCTCCGGCGTCTTGGCCTCCCAGCCGCGCTACGGCTTGGGCCGGCTGCGGAACTTCTGGTACTCGGTGGTATGGCGGTCGTCCCAGGGCATGCGCTGGCCCCGGATGAACACCTCACGCACCTGGCTCCGGACGTCGAGCGGATCTCCGGTGGTCAGGAACAGATTGGCCACCTTGCCCGGCTCGATGCTGCCGATCCGGTCGGACACGCCCCAGATCCGGGCCGGATTGACCGTGACGGCGCGGAGCGCTTCCTCCGGGTCGAGACCGTAGGCGGTGGCCAGCGCCGCGTTGTACGGCAGATTCCGGGCGTCGCCTTCGCCGCCATCGTTGGTCTGGAAGGCGATCAGGACCCCGGCCTTGGCCAGGACGCCGGGGTAGGCATAGACTGCGTCGTAGGGTGCGTCACCGTCGGGCGTCGCGGTGAGCGGGCCGACGATGACCGGCACCTTTCGCGCGGCGAGTGTGTCGGCCAGCATCCAGGATTCGGTGGCCCCGCGCAGCACCACCTTGAGCTTGAAGGTGTCGGCCAGCGCGAGCACGCCGCGAATCTGCCCTTCGGTTTGCACGTCGAAGATCACCGGGACTTCGCCCCGCAGCGCCGGGCCCAGCGCCGCGAACGGGAGATTCTGGGGAACCGGGTTGGGCTTGGCGTTGTAGGCCCGGGCCTCGCGGAGGTAGTCGTACAGCTCGCGCACCTGGCGGTTCTGAGCCTCGGCGGCATCGCCTCCCTGGCCCTGGGCCCGGAACCCCCGGCGCCCGCCCCCACCGGTGCGCGGATAGGTCATCACCATCGCGACCCGGCCGTTCTCCGCCATCTCGTCGGGCGTCCACCCCGCGAGGTCGATCAGCGCGGCCCACCCCTGGATCATTCCGCCTTGCGCGGAGGTGATGGCGCTGGTAACCCCGTTGGCCCGGGTGATCGGCACATGGACCGAGCTCGGGTTCACCGCGGAGAGCACCGCGTTATGGGGATTGTACTGGCCCAGCTCCTGGGTGTCCTCGCCGCCCGGCACCGAGCCGATTTCCGTAATGCCCATGCGGTCGCCCGAGTCGATCATGCCGGGATAGACGAAGAGACCGGTGCCGTCGATGACGGTGGCGCCGGGGGGCGTGGCGACGCCGCTGCCGGCCGCCTCGATCTTGCCGTTCCGGATCACGACCGTGCCGTTGGCGATGCGGGGACCGCTCACCGGCACGATGGTGGTGTTCGTGATGGCAAACACGGACGGCGCGGCCGCCGCGCGGGGCGCTGGAGCCGCCTGGGCTCCGAGCGGCGCCGCACCGGCGAGCGCAAGGGCGCTCGCGAGAAGCAGTCGGTTCATTGGGCACCTTCACTGGTGGTATTGGCGCGGGGACGGCGCTTCAGCGCCTCGATCAGGGCCTCGAGGGTGGGCGCCTTGAGGCGGTCGAAGAAGACCCGGCCGTCGATCAGCGTCATCTCGACCCGGCTGGCCGGGGCGAAGGGGTGGCCGTTGAAAATGGCCAGGTCCGCGTCTTTGCCCACGTCGATCGAGCCGGTCATCTTGTCGATGCCGAGCTGCCAGGCGGCGTTGAGCGTGATCATTCGGATGGCTTCTTCTTCCGAGGCGCCGCCGTACTTCATGGCCTTGGCAGCCTCCTGGTACAGGCGGCGGGCCCGCTCGTCGGAGTCTGAGTTGATGGAAACCTTCACGCCCCGCTCGGCCATCAGCGCCGCGTTGAAGGGGATCGCGTCGAAAGCCTCCAGCTTGTAGGCCCAGTTGTCTGCAAACGTCGATGCGCCGGTGCCGGCCGCGGCGATCTCGTCGGCGATCTTGTATCCCTCCAGCACATGCTGCAAACTGGCGATCCGGAATCCGAAGTCCTTGGCCACCTTGAGCAGCATCAGGATCTCATCAGAGCGGTAGGAGTGCGCGTGCACCAGCCGCTTGCCCTCCAGGATTTCCACCAGCGCGTCGAGCTGGAGATCTTTCCGGGGCGGGATCGGCTCCGCCTCTCCTTTCTTCAGCGCCTTCTTGGCGTCGTCGTAGGCCTTCCACTCCGCCTGGTACTCCCTGGCACGGGTGAAGGACTCGCGCAGCAGCTCCTCGACACCCATCCGGGTGCGGGGATAGCGCGCCGGCCGGCCCGGAATGTTCCCACCATTGGTCTGACGGACATTTTCTCCCAGCGCGAACTTGATGCCCGGCGGCGCCCCGGCAAACAGCATCGAGTCGATCGGCAGGCCCCACCGAATCTTGACGACGGCATTCTGTCCGCCGATGGTGTTGGCGGAGCCGTGCAGGATATTGAGCGTGGTAACCCCGCCCGCCAGTTCGCGGTACATGCCGATCGCGTCTTCCCGGAGCACGTCCTGCATCCGGACCTGCGCCGTGACCGACCGGCTGCCCTCGTTGATTGCCTCGCCGGAGCTGTGGGAGTGGGCGTCGATGATGCCCGGCATGACATACTTGCCGGTGCCGTCGATGACCTGGGCGCCCGCCGGAATGGCGATGTCCTTCCCGACCGCGGCAATCTTGCCGTTCCGGATGAGGATGGTGCCCTTCTCGATGGTGCCGTGGGTGGCGGTGATGATGGTGGCGTTGGTCACCGCGACGAGCGTACCCGCCGCCGGAATCGCGACACCCAGCACCGGCAGGGCCGCCCCGCGGGTCGTGTCCGTGGTGCCCGGAGTCTGCGCGGCGAGGACGCCGGCCGTGACCGGGAGAAGGAGGACTGAGGCTCTCATGGCTTCTTCTCCGCAGTAAAGGTGGCCGTGCCGAAGCTGCCCAGCTCGGCGGAACCGGTCATCCGGTTGCCGTCCACTTCGCCGTGATAGTTGAGGGTGATCGACTGGCCGCCCACCTGGATCACGGTCGTCCAGGTGGCAGTGCGGCCGGCGATCTCGCCGCTGGAGATGTCGGTGGTGCCGAGCTGGCTGACCATCGAGCCCGAGAACGTGGCGCCGCTCTGGGTGACGGTCATCGTGAGGTCCAGCGGCCCCTGCGGGGAGTTCAGGGTCATGGTCCAGGTGCCGCCCAGCTGCGCCGGCGCCGCGCCCCCTCCGTTGCCTCCGCCCGCCGCCCGGGCCGGCGGAGGGGCCACCTCATAGCGGATGCCGTCGACGAACACCGCGCTGATCCTGGCGGAGTCGCTCAGGACATCGCCGGTGCTCACCACCAGGTTGGCGATCTTCCCGGCCTCGATGCTGCCCAGGATTTCTCCCGCGCCCACGAGCTCGGCGGGACGGATGGTCAGCGCCTCGAGCGCCACGGCGGCGGGCAGGCCGGCCGCGATAGCCTTGCGGACATTAGCGAGGAAATCGGACGAACGGGTGCCGCCCGAGGCCAAGGCAATCTTGATCCCGGCCTGGTTGAGCGCCGCCGCATTGCCCTCAATCATCTTCTGGGCCTCGCGGGCGGCGGCTGCGCTGTCGTTGGGCGCGCGCCGCTGGGAAAGCCGATAGGACCACCCCGTGGTCTGGGCCGGCTGGGGAAAGTTCACCGAGACCACGGTGGGGCGGCCCGCCAGCGCGTCGGTGGCCTCGAACCCCTCGGTAGCGCCGACGATGGTCGCCTTGAGGTTGAACTCCTTGGCCAGGCGCACCGCGCGGCGGATTTCGTTTTCGTTGTTGGCGTCGAAGAAGACCGGTTTCTGGCCCCGCACCACCGGCACCAGGGCGTCGAGGCTGGGGTCGTTATCGGGACGCTCCACGCCGCGGGGATTGCTGCGGTAGCGATCCTGGATGAGGCCCTGCCGCTGGGCGTCGTAGAACGCCTGGCGCTGGTAGGCGATGACACCGAGCAGCGTGCCGGGATAGTCGCCCGGGACGCCCTGGTACCCGACGTGCATGGCCACCTGGGAGCGGATCACCTCGGAATCGTCCACGCTGTCCCGGAGCGGCACCAGGGCGGACATACCCCGGAAGAGCCCGCGGGATGGCGCCACCAGCACCGCGGCAATGCCCGCGTCCCGGAGCGGCTTCACGTCGCCGGGAGCCACCTTGAGCTCGCGCGCGACGTCGCGCTCCGGCTCGAGGCCCCGGGGTCCGCTCGCCGCCGCCGGTCCCGCGCCGCCCCCTCCGCCACCGCCGCCCTGCCCACCTCCGCCGGCGGCCGGGGCCGCCAGGCCCAGCGAGGAGGTCAGGTCGATCAGGCCCGGGCTCACCGTCTTGCCGGACAGGTCGAGGACCCGGGCATCGGCCGGAATCGTGACCGCGGGGCCCACGGCCTCGATCAGGCCCTTGCGGATCAGGATGGTGCCCTTGTCGATGACGCCCTTCGTCACCGTCTGGATCCGGGCATTGGTGAGCGCCCAGGTATCGGATTGCGCGAGCAGCGACGACGCTGTCGGCGGCAGGAGGGCGGCCGCGAGCGTTAGCGCACGCACCGCCGGGGTCAGACGCATGACCAGTCTCCGGGCAGGAATGAATGAGCAGGAGAATCTATGGCCCCGCACCCTGGCGAGCCACCGCTAGATTACGCGCCACCGCCTCTGGGAGTTGAGCCGTGGAGGTCCAGGTCTTCGGAGTGAAGAAGAGCGCCGACACCCGCTCGGCCCTCCGGTTCTTCGCCGAGCGCCGAATCAGGGTCCATTTCGCCGACCTGGCCGAGCGGCCCGCATCCAAGGGTGAGCTCACCCGCTTCGCGCAGAAGTTCGGCATCGAGGCGCTGATCGATCGCAACTCGGCCCGCTTTGCGCACTTGGGGCTGGCCACGGCGCGCCTTTCCCCCGAGCGCTGGCTCGATCGGCTGGTGGAGGAGCCGCTGCTGCTCCGGTTGCCGCTGGTGCGGAACCAGCAGCAGCTTACCATCGGCCCCGCCGAAGCAACCTGGCGAATCTGGACCGGCCGATAGGTCCCGTAAGACTTATTATGGTACCATGAGACGAGGAGGCGCTCCCTTGAAAGCGGCGTTCGCACTGCTCCTGCTCCCGATGGCCTCGCTGGCCGGGCAGGCTCCTCCCGGCACCGACATCTTCGTGATGCCGCTGTCGCACCGGGGTGCGGTATTCGCCCTCGGTCCCGCGGTCAACGTGACGGCGCGCCCCGGCTACGACAATCAGCCGTCATTCTCCCCCGACGGAAAGAGCATCTACTTCACCTCGCAACGGGGCGGACAGACCGACATCTACCGCTACGATCTGGCCGCGGGGGCCGCGATCCAGGTGACCCGGACCGCGGAAAGCGAATACTCTCCGACCGTGATGCCGGACCGGAAGCATTTCTCGGTGATCCGGGTCGAGGCGGATTCGACCCAGCGGCTCTGGGAGTTTGGCCTCGACGGAACGCCGGTCAAGCCGGTGCTCGATTCGATCAAGCCGGTGGGGTACCACACCTGGCTCAACGCCGACACGGTCTTCGTCTTCGTCCTGGGCGAGCCGGCCACCCTGCGGCGGGCCGAGCTGGCCCATGGCACCGCGCAGGTGATGGAGCGCAATATCGGGCGGTCGCTGGCGGTCGTCCCGGGCGGACGGATGGTGAGCTACGTGCAGCAGGACTCCGCCGGGGGATCGGTCTCCCTCATCGATCCGGTCACCGGCGCCGGAACCTCGCTGGGGCGGCTGCCGGAAGGCGCGGCGTTCTTCGCCTGGTTGCCCGGCGGCGACCTGCTCACCGCGACCGGGAACCGCCTGTTGCGATTCGACCAGGGGAAGCGTGACTGGACCGAGGTCGCCCGATTCAGCGAGCCCGGACTGCAGCAGATCACGCGGCTGGCCGTGAGCCCGGCGGGCGATCGGCTGGCCCTGGTCGGCAGCGAACCCGCGCCCAAGGCTCCGTGATGATGCGCGCCCATGTTCGTCGGAGGGTCGTGCTGCTGCTGGCGGGCGCGACCGCCTTGCCCGCCTTGCCCGCCCAGGTCCCCGACGGCCCGGTGATCCTGCTCGCGCCCGATCGGGTCTTCGACGGCGTGGTGATGCATCCGGGGTGGTCGGTGCTGGTCCGGGGCAGCCGGATTCTCGGCGCCGGCCCCGGGCTCGAGGCCGCCACACCCGCGGATGCCCGGCGGATTTCACTCAAGGGCATGACCCTGCTGCCGGGCCTGATCGAAGGCCATTCCCACATCCTGCTCCATCCGTACAACGAAACCAGCTGGAACGACCAGGTGCTCCACGAGCCGCTGGCGCTCCGGGTGGCCCGCGCGGTGAACCACGCCAGGCGGACGCTCGAGGCGGGGTTCACCACGATCCGCGATCTCGGCACCGAGGGGGCGGGGCAGGCCGATGTCGGGCTCAAGCAGGCCATCGAGCAGGGCATCGTGCCGGGCCCCCGCATGCTGGTGGTCACCCGCGCGATCGTCGCGACCGGCACCTACGGGCCCAGCGGCTTCGACCCCCGGTGGGAGGTGCCCCAGGGCGCGGAGGAGGCGAGCGGACTGGAGGAGGTCACCCGGGTTACCCGCAGTCAGATCGCCAACGGCGCCGACTGGGTCAAGGTGTACGCCGACTACCGGTGGGGCGCGGCCGGCGAGGCCCGCCCCACCTTTTCTCTCGAAGAGCTGGTCCGGATCGTGGAGACCGCCCGGAGCAGCGGCCGACCGGTGGTAGCCCACGCCGCGACCGCGGAAGGCATGCGGCGCGCCGTGCTCGCGGGGGTCGAGACCATCGAGCACGGGGACGCCGGCACCAACGAGGTGTTCAAGCTGATGGCCCAGCGGGGCGTGGCGCTGTGCCCCACGCTCGCGGCCGGCGATGCGGTGCGGCAGTACCGCGGTTGGAAGAAGGGCTCCGAGCCCGAGCCCGCCGAGATCACCGACAAGAAGGCCAGCTTCCGTCGGGCGCTCGCGGCCAAGGTCGTGATCTGCATGGGAGGCGACGTCGGCGTGTACCCCCACGGCGACAACGCTCGCGAGATGGAGCTGATGGTGGAGTACGGCATGACCGCGCTGGACGTGCTCCGCTCCGCCACCTCCGTCAACGCCCGGATCTTCCATCTGGACGACCGCCTGGGGCAGATTCGTCCCGGCCTGCTGGCCGACCTGGTCGCGGTGGAGGGAGACCCCAGCACTCGGATGTCGGACATTCGCAATGTCCGCCTGGTGATCAAGGGTGGACAGGTGGTCCGGGCCCCCTAGGAAATCGGCGCTACTTGACGCGCCCGCGCCGGTTCCGGTAGCATCCCGGGCTCAGTGGAGTCATTGCGAGGCCGTGAGGACGGCCGAAGCAATCTCAGAGGAGGATCTATCCGTTTACGTCCGTTTCGCGCCTGGCGGCCGTTGCCCGCATACGTGGCGCGAGTTGCGTCGCCCCCCTACGACGTCGTCAGCCGGTCCGAGGCCGCCGAGCTCGCGGCGGGCAATCCGCTGAGCTTCCTCCACGTCGGCCGCTCGGATATCGATCTCCCCCCCGAGACCGACCCCCACGATCCCGCCGTGTACGCCAGGGCTCGCTCGAATCTGGATCACCTGCTGAAGGACGGGATCCTGATCCAGGAGCGGGAGCCGTCGCTGTATCTGTACGAGCTGACCATGGGCGGGCGGGCCCAGCTCGGCGTAGTGGGATGCCTCAGCGTGGACGACTACGCGAAGGACGTGATCAAGAAGCACGAGAAGACCCGGAAGGACAAAGAGGACGATCGGACCACTCACCTCCTGGCCCTGAACGCGCACGCCGAGCCGGTGTTTCTCACCCATCAGGGAACCCCGTTCCTGACCCAGCTCAATGCGAAGGTCACCAGCAACGAGCCGCTCTACGACTTCGTGACATCGGACGGGGTCCGGCAGCGGGTCTGGCAGGTCGGCGACACCGGCTCGTACGTGGATGCCTTCCGGCGCATCGGCGTGGGGTACGTGGCGGACGGCCACCACCGCTCCGCCAGCGCCTGGCGGGCCGCCGAACGGCTGCGCGCCGCCAATCCGTCGCCCAGCGGCAACGAAGAATACGAGTGGTTCCTCGCGGTGCTCTTCCCGGCCAACCAGCTTCGCATTCTCCCTTACAACCGGGTGGTGACCGATCTGGGCGGTCGCGCTCCCGAGCTCTTCTTGAAGCGGCTCGCGGAGGCCGGCACGCTGGCGCCTGCGACCCGGCCCGAGCCGGAGGCCCCCGGGTCGTTCGGGGTCTTCGTGGACGGCCGCTGGCACCGGCTCACGCTCGACCCGGCCTCGATCGACGAGAAGGATCCCATCCGGTCGCTCGACGTCTCCCTGCTGCACGAACGGGTCCTGGCCCCGATCCTGGGCATCGGCGACGTACGCACCGACCCGCGGATCGATTTCGTGGGGGGGATCCGCGGCGCCGCGGAGCTGGAGCGCCGGGTCAGGTCCGGCCAAGCCGCGGTCGCCTTCGCCATGTATCCGGTATCGGTCCAGCAGCTCATGGCCATCGCCGATGCCGGCGGGATCATGCCCCCGAAGTCCACCTGGTTCGAGCCCAAGCTCAAGAGCGGGCTTTTCGTCCATACGCTCGCCTGAAGTTTACGGAGGGGTCGCGCAATGAAAGTGCTGGTCGCGGACAAGTTCGAAACCGTCGGGGTGGACGGCCTCAAGGACCTGGGCTGTGAGGTGGTGCTGCGCCCCGACCTCACGGCGGACGACCTCCCGGCGGTGATCCGCGAGGTCGATCCGAAGGTGCTCATCGTCCGGAGCAAGAAGGTCAACGAGGCGGCGCTCGCCGCGGGTCCCGCGCTCTCCCTGGTGATCCGGGCCGGCGCGGGCATCGATACCATCGACCTGTCCGCCGCTTCCCGGCTGGGGATCTTCGTGGCCAACTGCCCCGGAAAGAATTCCATCGCCGTCGCGGAGCTCGTCATGGGACTCCTGCTCTCGCTGGACCGGCGCATTCCCGACCAGGTGGCGGACCTGCGCAAGGGCGCCTGGTCCAAGAGCGAGTACAGCAAGGCGCGGGGCCTGCACGGCCGAACCCTCGGCATCGTGGGCCTGGGGCAGATCGGGCGCGAAGTGGCGCGGCGAGCCCAGGCCTTCGGGATGAAGGTGGTGGCCTACTCCCGCAATCTCACCGATGAAGAGGCCGAGCGACTCGGGATCGGCTACTGCGAAACTCCGCTCGAAGTGGCCCGGCTTTCCGACGCGGTGTCGATTCACGTGGCTGGTGGCTCGGAAACCAAGAATCTCGTGGACGAGCAATTCCTGGGCGCGATGAAGCCCGGGGCCTACCTGATCAACGCGGCGCGCGGCAGCGTGGTGGACGAAGTGGCGCTGGAAAAGGCGGTGCGGGAGCGCGGCATCCGCGCCGGACTCGACGTGTACCAGGGAGAGCCTTCCGGCGGCAAGGCGGAGTTCAAGAATCCGTTGGCCGGCGCTCCGGGGGTCTACGGCACCCACCACGTCGGTGCGTCCACCGATCAGGCCCAGGTGGCCATCGCGCACGAGGTCATCCGGATCGTCGACGGTTACATGAAGACAGGCGTGGCCCCGCACTGCGTGAACCGGCTGGCCCGGAGCTCCGCCACCCACGTGCTGTCGGTGCGGCACCAGAACCGCCCCGGCGTCCTGGCCCACGTGTTCAAGGTGCTGGCCGATGGAGCGGTCAACGTCGAGGAAGTCGAGAATATCCCGTACCACGGTGCCCAGGCCGCCTGCGCCCGGATTCAGATCTCGTGCGTTCCCAGCGAAGCGGCCCTCGCCGCGATCCGGAACGGGAACCCCAACATTCTGAGCGTCGATCTGACACCCATCGAATAGCAGTATTTTCGTAGCGTCGTAGCGTCTTAGCGTCGTAGCGTCTTAGCGTCCTAGCGTCCTAGCGTCCTAGCGTCTTAGCGTCCTAGCCTCTTAGCGTCTTAGCGTCTTAGCCTCTTCGCCTCCTAGCCTCTTCGCGGCTTAGCCTCCCACCCCGTAGGCGGTTACCATTCCCAAACCCCCGGGCAAGCGAACTGGTCGAATGAAT
>JBGPLG010000024.1:0-47993 GCA_041486305.1 Gemmatimonadota bacterium | reverse complement strand
TGGACGACGCCTACTACAGCCAGGGCTTCCGCAGAGAGCATCCCGCATTCAACGGGTTGATCTGGGCCTACCACTGGTTGCCGGTGGGACTCTACGAGCCCCTGATCGGCGCCGACTCGCCGGCGCCCCGCACCGCGGGTATCGGACAGACGCTGGCGCGCTTCTGGGCGATGCTCGACGCGCCGGCGGGCGGCTTTCCCGAGCTGATGCCGATGACCGCCGCAGTGGCCCCCCGCTTCACCGCCCGGCACCCGCGGGCCGCCGCCATCTTCGACAACCTGCACATGATGCACGACATCATCTCGGACATTCTGAGCTCCGAAAGGGTGCCCCGGAACATGAAGGAGAAGACCATCGAGGCGGCCCTGACCGAATTCCGGGACGGGTCGAGGAGCGTGATGTTGACGGAGGAATGGCTGGGAATGGCGGAGATGATGGGCGGTGTGGCCCGGATGGGGGGCGTCGCCTGGCCGCCCCCCATCCGCTGATGCGGGTTAACCCTGGCGCATCGCCTGCAGGAGCACCGGAAGCGCACCAATAAACCAGATGATGGCGGCGGCGCCGAACGCCTGGCCGGTGCTGACCTTGGCAATCACCCGGATGCCGATCGCGATCAGGAAGGTGGCCCAGAGCGTGAACACATCCACCCGCCCGGCCAGCGCGAGCACGTACGGGTTGGTCGTGGCGGAGTCCATGAGCCTCCCCAGGCCGAGGCTGACGCTCAGCCGGGAGGTCAGCTTGGACTCATCCATCAGAAGCGCCTGGACCGCGTTCACGACACCCTCGACGATCCGGGGAAACATCGCGAACGTCGCGATGGTGACGCCCTGCACGTAGCCCAGGGTGCCGCCGACGACCTTGGCGATCAGGAAGACCACGAGGCCGAGGATGAACGGCGCAGCCAGCACGAAGACGACAACGGCGATCGAGGCGAACTTCGCGCCGATGGCCTTCGCGCTTTCGATCTGCTCCGGCGTCATGTTGGGGTTGGCCTTGATCGCGCCGGCCATGCCCTTGGCCATCTCCGCATCCATGATCGGCGCCATGGCGGTCTTGGTCGCGAAGAAGATGATCGCGCTCAGGATCACCAGGACCAGAAGCGCCTGCCCGAACTTTCCATCGCTCCGGCGGGTGAAGAGCGCGGTCGGCGACACGAACACGTCCAGGTAATCATCGAGACGAGACGGGGCGGCTTCGCTCATGCTGACTCCGGGTCGGGGTGGGTATGTCTGGGTGCCTCAGGTACAGGCGCTCGGGCCCAGCGGTGAAATGCCGGGCGTCGCCTCGGGCTCCACGCCGTCGTCCACCGGGACCGCGGCGGCGCGCCAGCCGCTCTTGAACCGGATGGTGAGCCGGTGGCCGAGCGGATCGGCGTCGACGGTCTCCACATCCGGAAAGCGCCGGGCGAAGCAGGCGGCCTTCTCGGTTTGATCGGCGAAGCCCGCCGAATCCGCCGTCATCTTCCACTTGGCCAGGGAGCGCCCGATCGCCACCACCTCGGCCTGCTCATGACCGTAGCGGGCGAACTGCTCGGCCGGCACCAGTCCATCCTGGCGCACCAGGGGGGCGTAGTTGTCGTAGGGGCGGCACGCTCCCAGCGAGAGGGCCGCGAAACCGGCGAGCGCGAGTCGGCGCATGGCTGCTCTTTCGGTGCGGAGGAGAGCGCAAATATAGCCACCGTCGGTATCTTGGGGGACCCGTGCCGCGCCTCCTGCTCCCGCTCCCGCCGATTCCCCGTTCCTGGCCATGCCCCTGACCGCCCAACCCGCCCTCCGCCGGCCGCCGCCGACATCGGTGACGACGGTATCCGACAACTATCACGGCGTCTTCGTGGCCGACCCCTATCGATGGCTCGAGGATCCCGACGCGGCCGACACGGTCGCGTGGGTCCGCGCCCAGAATGAAGTCACGTTCGGCTACCTCCAGAGCCTGCCCGACCGGGAGCCCCTCCGGCGGCGGCTGACCGAGCTGCTCGACTACGAGCGGTACTCGGTGCCGACCTCGCGGCGCGGCCGGCTGTTCTACCTCCGGAACGACGGACTCCAGAATCAGAGCCCGCTGTACGTGCAGGAGTCGCTGGGAGATTCACCCCGGCTGCTGCTCGATCCGAACCTGCTGTCGCCCGACAGCACGGTCTCCCTTTCGGTGACGGTCCCCAGCCCGGATGGAGGCCTGGTGCTCTATGGCACCTCGGCCAGCGGGTCGGACTGGACGGAGTTCCGGGTCCGCGACGTGGCGACGGCCCGCGACCTGCCGGACCACCTGCGCTGGATCAAGTTTTCCGATGGGGCCTGGACCCGGGACGGGAAGGGGTTCTTCTACGGCCGCTACCCGGAACCCGGGCCCGGCGAGAGCCCCGTCGGCGCCAACCGGGACATGAAGCTTTACTATCACCGGCTGGGCACCCTCCAGGACGCGGACGTCCTGGTGTACCAGCGCCCCGACCAGCCGGAATGGGGGTTCGGCGCCACCGTTACCGATGACGGCCGGTACCTGGTGATCACGGTGACCCAGGGCACCGACACCCGGAACCGGGTCTACCTCTCGGACCTGGGCGACCCGGCCGCGCCCAACGTGGCCGCGCCCGTCGGACCGCTGCTGGATGAACTCGACGCGGCGTACCACGTGCTGGGCAATGACGGGGCCGTGTTCTACTTCCAGACGACGCGTGACGCGCCCCGGTGGCGCATCGTGGCGGTGGACGCGGCCGACCCGGGCCCCGTGTCATGGCGGGAGGTGGTGCCCCAGACGTCGTCGGTCCTGCAGGGGAGCGCGCTCTTTGGACAGACGATCGTCGCGAGCTACCTCAGGGATGCCCATGCCCAACTGCTGTGCTACGGGCTCGACGGTCGGGTCCGCCGCGAGATCGAGCTGCCCGGACCGGGAAGCGTCGCGGGGCCTTCGGGTGAGCGCGCCGACTCACGGATGTTCTATGCGTTCACCTCCTACCTGTATCCGACCACGATCTTCTACCACGACGTCGAGACCGGCATGGACGGAGTATTCAAGGCGCCCGAGGTGAAGTTCGATCCCGCCGGGTACCAGACCCGGCAGATCTTCTTCTCGAGCAAGGACGGGACCCGGGTGCCGATGTTCGTGACCCACCGGAGGGACCTGGCCCAGGATGGGAAGAACCGGACGCTGCTGTCCGGGTACGGAGGCTTCGATATCTCGCTCACGCCGGCGTTTTCAGCGACGCTGATCCCCTGGCTCGAACGGGGTGGGGTCTACGCGGTGGCGAACCTGCGGGGCGGGGGCGAGTATGGCGAGGAGTGGCACGAGGCCGGCATGTTCGAGAAGAAACAGAATGTCTTCGATGATTTCATCGCCGCGGCCGAGTTCCTCATTCGCGAAGGCTATGCCACGCCGAGCCGCCTCGCGATCGAAGGGGGATCCAACGGAGGGCTGCTGGTCGGGGCGGTGATGACCCAGCGCCCCGAACTCTTCGGCGTGGCACTGCCCGCCGTCGCCGTCATGGACATGCTCCGCTTTCACAGGTTCACCATCGGGTGGGCCTGGATCTCGGAATACGGGTCGGCGGACAACGCCGCCCAGTTTCCCGTGCTGAAGGCCTATTCGCCGCTCCACAACCTGGCGCCCGGCACCGACTACCCCGCCACGCTGATCACCACCGCCGATCACGACGACCGGGTGGTACCGGCCCATTCCTTCAAGTTTGCGGCGGCGCTCCAGGCCTGCACCGCCTGGAAGCGCCCGGCATACATCCGTATCGAAACCAAGGCGGGGCACGGCGCCGGGAAGCCGATCTCGAAGATCATCGAGGAGCAGGCCGACATCTACGCCTTTGCCCTCGCCAACCTGGCGCCTCGGGAGGCGATTTCCTGATGCGACGGACCTTCCTTGCGGCCGCGTCGATCACCGCGCTGGGCGGCGCGCCGCTGGGGGCGCAGCAGTTGTCCGGCCCCCTGGTCGTCTTCAATGCCGGGAGCCTGGCGTATCCCTTCCGCGACCTGCTGGCCGCCTATCAGCGGGCCCATCCCGGGGTCGAGCCGATGCAGGAAAGCTCGGGAAGCCTGGAGGCGGCCAGGAAGCTCTCCGAGCTGGGGAAGATCCCCGACATCGTGGCGGTGGCCGACTACGGAGTGATCGCCAAGGTCCTGATGCCGCGGCATGCGACCTGGTACGTGACCTTCGCCTCCAACGCGATGGTCCTGGCCTACACCGGGCGATCCACCGGCTCCGCGGAGATCACGGGAGAAAACTGGTGGCGGGTCCTGCTCCGGCCCGGCGTGCGATGGGGCGCTTCGGATCCCAGCCTCGATCCCAACGGGTATCGCACCCTGATGGTGTTCCAGCTCGCGGAGGCCCACTACCGCCAGCCCGGCCTCGCCGCGCGCCTCTCGGCGGGGCTGCTTCCTCGTTATGTCCGGCCCAGTGAAGCTCAGCTCACGGGACTCTTGCAGGCGGGCGAGCTGGACTACGCCTGGAGCTACCGGTCGCTGGCGCAAACGGCCGGGCTCAAATGGGTGAACCTGCCTCCCCAGGTGGACTTGAGCGACCCGACCCGGGTGGACTGGTATGTCCAGGCCCGGGTGCGGCTACCCGGGGCCCGTCCCGCATCGGTGGACTCGCTCGAGTTCCGGGGCGAGCCGATCGTCTATGCCCTGACGATTCCCGTCGGCGCCCCCCACCCGGCGCTGGCCCGCGGGTTCGCGCGCTTCGTGCTCTCGCCGGAGGGCCGCGCCATCCTGACCCGGGCGGGGTTCCGGCTGCCTCCGGAGCCGCTCTTCGTCGGGACGGATCGGATTCCGTGATTAGATTGCCGCGGCGGCTGCCGCCTCGCAACGACAGAGTCCGGCGACCCCGCCGCCTTGCAATGACCCCAGGAGAGAGACGATGAACGGGACTCCCAACATTCCGGTTCCCCGCAACGAGCCGATCCTGAGCTATGCCCCCGGAAGCCCCGAGCGGACCGCGCTCAAGGCCGAGCTCAAGCGTCTGGGCGGATCGGTTACCGAGATTCCGGTGATCGTGAACGGCCAGGAGATCAGGGGCCCGAGGACGGTCAAGGTGACGTCGCCGCACCGCCACACCCACCACCTGGCCGATACCCACCAGGCCGACGGCCGCGCCATCGCCGCGGCCATCGCCGCGGCCAAGCGGGCCCAGCGCGAATGGGCCAGCTGGCGCTTCGAAGACCGCGCCGCGGTCCTCCTCAAGGCGGCGGATCTCCTGGCGGGGCCGTGGCGCCAGCGGCTGAACGCGGCGACCATGCTCGGCCAGAGCAAGACCGTCTTCCAGGCCGAGATCGACTCGGCCTGCGAGGTGATCGACTTCTTCCGGTTCAACGCCCACTTCGCCGAACGGATCTACGCCGAGCAGCCGCTCTCGGCTCCCGGGATGTGGAACCGCATGGAGCACCGCCCGCTGGAAGGATTCGTCTACGCGGTGACCCCGTTCAACTTCACCGCCATCGGCGCAAACCTCCCGACCGCCCCCGCGCTCATGGGGAACACCGTGGTGTGGAAGCCCGCGGCGACGGCGGCGCTGAGCAATTTCATGGTGATGCGGCTCCTGGAAGAAGCGGGGCTCCCGCCGGGGGTCATCAACTTCGTGCCGGGTGATTCCCGGCAGATCAGCGAGCGGGTGCTCGCCGATCGCAGCCTCGCCGGCATCCACTTCACCGGATCGACCGCGGTCTTCCAGACCCTGTGGAAGGGCGTGGCGTCGCGCCTGGAGAGCTATGCGTCGTACCCGAGGCTGGTGGGAGAAACCGGCGGCAAGGATTTCATCCTGGCCCATCCGAGCGCGGATGCCGAGGGCCTGGCCGTGGCGATGGTGCGGGGCGCCTTCGAGTACCAGGGCCAGAAATGCAGCGCGGCGAGCCGAGCCTATGTGCCGCAGAGCCTCTGGCCCGCGGTGAAGCAGCGGGTGCTCCAGATGATCTCGGAGCTCCGTATGGGCGACGTGTCCGATTTCCGGAATTTCATGGGCGCCGTCATCGACGCGAAGTCCTTCGCCAAGATCTCCGGGTACCTGGCTCAGGCGAAGAAGGACCGCGGCGTGACGATCCTGGCCGGTGGCGGTGCGGACGACAAGAAGGGCTGGTTCATCGAGCCGACCCTGATCCAGGTGAAGAATCCCCAGTACCGCACCATGTGCGAGGAGCTGTTCGGCCCGGTGCTCACCGTCTACGTCTATCCGGACAGCACCTGGAAGAGCACGCTCGGCCTGGTGAACTCGACCAGCCCCTACGCGCTCACCGGCTCGGTCTTCGCGCAAGAGCGCGCAGCGGTGGTGGAGGCCACGGCGGTGCTGCGGTTCGCGGCGGGGAACTTCTACGTCAACGACAAGCCCACCGGCGCGGTGGTCGGTCAGCAGCCGTTCGGCGGCGGGAGGGCCAGCGGTACCAACGACAAGGCCGGCTCGGTGCTCAACCTGCAGCGCTGGGTATCACCCCGCTCGATCAAGGAGACCTTCGATCCGCCCCACGATCACCGGTATCCGTTCATGAGCGCGGAGTAGACCACTCCGCCCTTCATCACGAACCTGACCCGCTGGAGCTCCCGGATGTCCTTCAGCGGGTCGTTCGCCACGGCGATCAAGTCGGCGTGGCGGCCCGGTCCCACCCCGCCGAGTACGCTGCCCTGGTCCAGCATCCGCGCGGCGTTCACGGTGGCGGTGCGGATGGCCTGCATCGGCGTCATGCCGTAGTCCACCATGATGGCCAGCTCCTGGGCCTGGTTTTCGGTCCAGGGGTATCCGCCCGCGTCGGTGCCGTACGCGATCAGGTCTCCCGCGCCATGCTTGAGGGCATCCCCGAACGCGGTGCGCACCAGGTCCACCATCCGGGGCCAGACGCCGCCGCGGCCGGGCGCCACGTACTTCCCCACAAAGATGGTCGGGCACCAGTAGACCCCCTGCTTCACCAGCCGCTCGACCAGATCGGGGGTCATGCCGTGGCCGTGCTCGATGCTGTTAACGCCCGCTCGCAGCGCCGCGTCGATGCCGTCCCAGGCCATGGCATGCGCGGCCACCTTCCGGCCCAGCCGGTGGCTCTCGTCGACCAGCGCCTTCATCTCCTCGTCGGTGAAGTTGACCCGGCTTCGGAGCCGACCGTCTTCGGCCAGGTAGTAGGAGCGATCGGCGTAGAACTTGATCCAGTCGGCGCCGTACTTGACCTGCTCCCGCACCGCCTTCCGAATCGCGTCGGGCCCGTCGACGATCTGGACTCCCTCCGGCACCCGGAGCTCCCAGGAATAACCGGAGAGCGGATACATCCCGGTCGGCGCCATGGCGCGGGTCGCCACGAACATCCGGGGCCCGGGGATGACGCCGCGATCGATCGCGTTCCGGACGTCGACGTCCGCATACATCGCGCCTTCGGTCTCGAGATCCCGCAGCGTGGTGAATCCGTTCAGCAGCGCGGTGCGCACCGCCATGGTGGCCAGGATGGTCCGGTAGGGAATCGATTGCTTGAGCAGCTGCTCGTCGTAGTCGGCGGCGGTGATGTCGCCCTGCAGCAGCACGTGGGTATGGGCGTCGATCAGGCCCGGGAGGACCGTCATCGCGGAAAGGTCGATGTCCTGCCGCGCGCCCGGCCGGGCCGACAGCTCCGCCCACGGCCCGACCGACAGGATCCGACCGCCGGCGACTTCGATGCCCTGGTCGGTACGCACCTCGGTGCCCAGACCGTCGATGAGCCGGCCGGCGCGGATCAGGATCCGCGGAGGCGTGACCTGGGCATGGCCGGTTCCACTTCCGAGAACCAGCAGGGCGAGCAGAAGCAGGCGGGCGGAGCGGCGCATGGACTCTCCGGAGGCAGTGACCCACTTTTCAGCGGTGCGGATCCGTTCCATGCTACCCGCCGCCTTGGGAAGGCGCCAGCCTCCCATGCTGCTCCTGCTGCTGGCCGGCACGCCGCAGGCGGCCGTGCCGCGCTACACTCCCGCGATGCTGGAGTGCGCGGCATTCCGGGAGGAAGTGCGCACCGACATCAGAAACGAGTCGGGCGCCGTGCTCCGCCAGGAAACCGCGGGCCGGGACGGGGTGCTCGTGGTGCGGGCGGCCCGGGCCGATTCGGCCATCCGGCTCATCGCCTGGTACGATTCGCTCAGGGTCTGGCGCCAGGGGCCGGAAGGACGGAGCACGCCGGATCCCGAAGGATTGCTGGGAGGACAGTGGCGAGGCACCCTGAGCCCCGAGGGGCGCTATGCCGGCACGCAGGTCCCGTTCATCCCCGATGACGTGGCGGAGATCGCCGATCTGCGCGGTGTGCTGGGAGATTTCTTCCCGCCGCTTGGCCCCGGCGTCCTCAAGATTGCGTCGGCTCGGGAGGCCCGCTATGACTGGAGCATCAAGGCGCGCAGCGACACCACCGGCGCCCTGAACGACACCCTGGAGGTGCCGATGCGGCGCGAGAGCAGCGAGGAAGGGACGTTGACGTGGGATCGGCGGCTCGGGCCACTGGCCTGGGAGCGCAACATCACCGTCACCGGCGGTATCGATGCCCGCGGCCCCATCAAGCGCGGCATCCGGAGTACCGTGACCCAGCGGATCCGGGTTACCCGATTGCCGGGCCATTCCTGTGACTGAGGTCCACGCGCCCCGAGGTCCCCGCCCGCTCGCGGCGCTGGGCCTGGCTATCCTCTGCCTTGCCCCATCGGTGGCGCGGTCCCAGACGGAGCCGGACCGCCCGTCGCTCAAGGCTCCGGCGGACACCAACGACTGGGAGCCCTACTTCGATCTGGGAGTCGCCAAGCTCCGGCGTCACCCGCTCGAGGCGGCCGAATGCTTCTATTGGGCGGCGCGTCTGGCGCCAGATCGGGCCGAGCCGCTGATTGCGAGATGGGTGGCGTTCTTCCTGCGGGACCAGGACCTCTGGATCGGATACCTGCGAGGCGAGGCGGCCGTGCTCCGGCTGCCCGAGGTAATCCGGGCGGATTCGCTGCGATACCGGGCCTATCTCCGGAATCCCTTCGTGCACCAGGGCCTGAGTGTTCTGCTCTTCGAGCAGCTCCCCGGCCGGTTCCGCACCGATCCCGCCACCAGGGGCTGGATCGCATATGCCGAGGGCGACCTGACGACCGCGGCGACTCTGTTCGGCGAGGCGATCGCGAAGGACTCCGTCAAGAATCGCTGGGTCCGCCAGCTGCACGCAGGGACCCTCGTCAACCTGGGCCAGCTCGACGGTGCGCTCGCCGAAATGCAGGCGCTGCTTCGCCAGCTTCGGCGGGAAGACTCCGTCCAGGTGCGGTCCTACGAATCCAAGGAGCTCATCCTGTACTCGATCGGGCTGCTCTATGGCGGCCGGGGGCGGAGCGCGCAGGCCCGTGACGCCTACCGCCAGGCGCTGGTGGAGAACCTCGCGTTCGCGCCGGCGCACCGGGCGCTGGCCTCGTTGGCCGGGCACCAGCAGGATTTCGCGACGGCGGTGTCCGAGCTGTCCCAGGCGGTGGAGCTCGATGGGGACGACCCGGTCCTGCGCTACGAATATGGAAACGCGCTCCTGGCGGCGGGGAATGCCGCCGAGGCGGTGCCCCAACTGCGGCGGGCGGCGCAGCGCGAGCCGTGGTGGGCCGATCCGTATTTTTCCCTGGGCAAGGCGCTGGAAACCACCGGCGCCCCGGATCAGGCGGTGGCGGCGTACCGGATGTTCGTTTCCCGGGCGCCCCGAACCGCGGTGATGGTGCCGACGGCCCAGGGGCGAATCAGTGCGCTGGCCCCCCGCTGACCTTTCCCTTCCGGAAGAGGAACAGCAGCGGCAGCATGCAGGTGAAGGTGATCCCCATGATCAGGAAGACCTTGTCGTAGGCCAGGACCGAGGCCTGCTGCCGGATCAGTCGATCGAGAACCGCATACGCCTTCTGCTGCGCCTCGGCCAGTGTTCCCCCCATGGTATGGAATCGCTGCACCAATCCCGCCAGCCGGGCCTGGGTGGCCGGCTCGGCGATGTTCACGTGGGCCCGGAGCGCCTCGCGCCCCTGCTCGGTGAAGCGGGTGATGATGCTCGCCGCAATCGCGATTCCGAAGCTGCCTCCCAGCTGCCGTGCCAGGTTGTAGAGCCCGGTGCCCTGCCCGAGGTCCTTGGGGGGAAGCGCGGCGACGGCCGCCGCGGTCAGGGGAGGGAAGACCATCCCGGTGCCCACGCCGCGGAGAATCATGGGCCAGAAGAGATCGCCCATGCCGCTCTGGGTGGTGAGATGGGAATGCATGATCATCGAGACCAGAAAGAGGAGCACGCCGGCGGTGATGCTCGCCCGCGCGTCCACCGACCGGCCCAGCCGGCCCATGACGGCCATGGTGGCCGCCGCCGCGAGCGCTCCCGGCAGCATCACCCGGCCGGTTTCCCACGCGCCGTATCCGAGGGTGCCCTGCAGGAAGACCGGAATGGCGAAGACGCTGGCATAGAGCGCGAAGCCGAGGCCGAGGCCGAACACCAGCCCCACGGCAAGCTGCCGGTTGTGCAGCACGCGGAGGTCGACGATCGGATGCTCGGCGGTGAGCTCCCGCCAGATGAATCCGACGACGCCGATCACGGCCAGCGCCGCCTCGATCTGGATTTCGCGGGCCTCGAACCACCCGCGGGACTCGCCCCGCTCGAGGAAGATCTGCAGCGTGCCGATGCCGAGAATGAGCAGCGCGAGCCCGGCCCAGTCCACCGAGCCGGAGCGCTTGATGCCGTGGCTGGGCTCGGGCACGTAGCGCCAGGTCAGCAGTGCGGCGAGAATCCCGAGCGGAAGGTTGATGTAGAAGATCCAGGGCCAGGAAAAATTGTCGGTAATCCAGCCCCCGAGCGTCGGACCGAGCGTGGGGCCGACCATCACCCCGACGCCGAAGATCGCGCTGGCCATGGCGCGTTCTTCCCGCGGAAAGACGTCGAACAGGATCGCCTGGGCGGTGGAGATGAGCGCCCCGCCGCCGATGCCCTGCACGATGCGCCAGGCCACCAGGGATTCGAGCGAATGGGAGCTGCCGCACATCACCGAGGCGAAGGTGAACAGCACGATCGATCCGGTGTAGTAGTTCCGGCGGCCGAAGCGGTCGGAGAACCAGCTGGTCATCGGCAGCACGATGACGTTGGCCACGATGTAGCCGGTGCTCACCCAGGCGATCTCGTCCAGGGTGGCGCCCAGGTTCCCCATCATGTGGGGAATCGCGACGTTGACGATGCTGGTGTCCACCAGCTCCAGGACGCTGGCCAGCACCACCGCGAAGGCGATGAGGTAGCGGGCCCGGTAGATCTGGGCCCGGTCCTGGTCGGCCCGGGGGAGCGGAAGCGCGAAGGTGCCCACCCGCGTCAGCCCGTGATGATGGTGACCGAGGCAGACATACCGGGACGCAGCGGGTGGGAAGGGTGCTGGCCCGGATCCACCTGGATCCGCACGGGAACCCGCTGCACCACCTTGGTGAAGTTCCCGGTGGCGTTGTCCGGCGGCAGCAGTGCGAACCGCGCGCCGGTGGCGGGGCTCAGGCTCTCCACGCTGCCGTGGAAGACCACTCCGGGATAGGCGTCGACCTCGATGTCGACCCTCGCGCCGGGGTGGACCCGCGCGACCTGGGTTTCCTTCAGATTCGCGGTCACCCAGACACCGCTGTCCGGCACCAACGACATCACCTGCTGGCCCGGCTGCACCAGGGCGCCGACTTCCACGGCCCGTTTGGCCACGATCCCGGAGGCCGGAGCGGTCACGACGGCGTAGCTCAGCTGCAGGCGCGCGGTTTCCAGGGCGGAGCGCGCCGCGGCCATGCGCGCGGCGGCCGCGGTCACCTCGGACTCCGCACCCAGCACCAGGCTGCCGCCGGCCGCCGCCTGCTTGCCGGCGGCATCGAGCGCGGCGCGGGCGTTGTCGTAGGCCCATTGGGCCTGATCGAGCTGCTGCGCGGAAATCACCTTCTGGGCGGCGAGGGTCCGGTAGCGGGCCAGATCCGCGGCCGTCTTGCGGACCGCGGCCTCCGCCGCGGCGACGGCGGCGCCGGCGCCGCTGGCGTTGGACCGCGCCGCGGCGAGCGCGGCGGTCGACGCCCCGCCCCGGGTCTCGCTGCCCGCCTGGGCCTGGGCGCTCCGGAGGTCGGCCTCGGCTTCGGAAACCCGGACCTTGAGGTCCCGCTCGTCGAGGATCAGGAGCGTGTCGCCGGTCCGGACCTTGTGGTTGTCCTCCACCAGCACCCGGGCCACGAAGGCCTGGACCTTGGGCGCGATCGGCGTGATGTGACCGTCCACCTGGGCGTTGTCGGTGACGACGTGGGTGCGGGCAAACCGATACCGGGACACGCCGCCGATCGTGGCGGCGACAGCGAGCACGCCGAAGATGATCAAGGGCACCGGCACGCGCCGCCGGGCGGGCGCGGCGTCAGCGTCCGTGAGAGCCGGCTGTTCCTGAGTCACTGATGTCATGTCCTACCTTCCTGGTCACTGGTCACTTCCGATGAGGCCGAGCGCCCGCTGGGCCTCGACCCGCGCGATGCCATAGGCGACTCGTGCCTGGATCACGGCGTCGCGCGCGGCCGTCAGATTGAGCTGGGCATTGCTGGTTTCGAGACTGCCCGCCACACCCGCGGTGAACCGGTCTCCCGCCTGGCGCAGCTCCTCGGTGGCGAGTTGCTCGCGCTCCAGCGCAATCGCCATCTGCTCCCGCGCGGAGGCCAGGTCGAGCACCGCGGCGCGGGCCTCGCCCTCGATTCTCGCGGCCATATCGTGCACCCGGATTTCCTGCGCTTCGATGCGAAACCCCTGCTCCTGGGACCGGTACCGACGGCGGAATCCATCCAGGATCGGCACGCTCACGCCGACCTGGACCTGCCAGCTGCGGGACAGGCCGTCCATCTGGGTGCCCGAGGTCTGCAGCAGGCCCCCGGCGGACAGCGAGGGGAGATACTCGGCGTGAATGGCGCGGCGGGCCCGGTCGAGCACCTCCAGCCGCTGGCGCTCCGCCGCGATCTCGGGGCGATGGGTCAGGGCCCACGCCACGGCCGAGTCGGCTTGGTCGGCCAGGGGAAGCGGCTCCAGCGTGCTGTCCGCCGCGATGGTCATCGGCTGGCCGGGCGGAATCGCGAGCGCTCGCGACAGGTCGATTCGGGCGCGATCGCGCGCGTTGCGGGCCAGGGAGAGCTGGGTGCGGACCGATCCGAAATTCACCCGGCTCCGGGTGAGATCGATCGCCGCGCTCACGCCGGCATCGAGTGAGCGCCGAGCCTGATCCAGCAGGTCCGCCGCGACCGTGCTATCCGCCTCGCGGGCGCGCACCGTCTCTTGCGCCGAGAACACCCTGAGCCAGGCGACACCGGCCGCGGCGCCCGAAAGCGCGCCGGCGGCCTGCACGTCGAGACCCGCGGCCAGCACGGAATCTCTGGCGGCGTGGAGCCGGGCCCAGGCGGCCGGGTCGATCAGCGACTGGCTGACCCGAACTTCCGCCCGGAAGACATTGAACGGATCGGTGACGCCGGTGAAACCGCTCAGCCCGAATTCCTCGAGGTTGAGGGTCTGGCGGACGTACGAGAGACCGCCGTTGATCGAGGGGAGCAGGTCGGCCCGGCGCTGGCCTACCCGCGCCTCGGCCAGGTGCTCGGCGGAGCGCGCCAATGCCGCCTGCACGCCGCGGGTCCGGCCCAGCTCGACCGCCTGCGTGAGCGTCAGCGGCCCGGCGGGTACCGTGGCGGGCTCCGACGGTCGTTGGGCCGATGCCCCGGTGGCGGCGAAGAGGACGAGACAGCCCAAGAGGAGGGAGCGCATGGAGATCACACTTTCCGGGCGAGCACGCCGTGCAGTACGAGGTCGAGGATACCCTCGAGGAGCTCCTCGTCGGTCAGGGCGTGAGGGTCGAAGGCGCCGAAGCCGCGCTGGTACATCGCGCCATGGACCAGCAGCGAAGGCACCGCGCGAAGCACGAAGTCGTGGGGCACCGCCCGGAACTCACCGGTGGCGGCGCCCCGGGCGAGGATCTGATTCAGCAGCGAGCGGTTCCGGAGGATCACCGCGTCGAAGTAGAACCGGGTGAGATCGGGAAAACTGGCCAGCTCCGCATGGACCAGGCGGGCGATCCGCACCATTTCCGGCTGGCGCACCGTTTCCCAGGAGCGACGAATGAACCATTCGAGCATTTCGTGGGCGGATCCCTGCGATTCTCTGAGGTACTGCTCGGCCCTCTCGAAACAGGGTACGATCCGCTCCTGGACCAGGCGGCGGAACAGCTCTTCCTTGGAATCGAAGTAGAGGTAGAGGGTGCCCTTGCTGACGCCGGCCTTCTTCGCCACGTCATCGAGCTTGGCGCGTGCGAAGCCGACCTCGCCGAAGACTTCGATGGCGGCGCTGAGGATTTCTTCGGCCCGTGCCTCGGGCCGGCGTTTCCACTTCGGCGATTTGGGCGGTCGGGTTCTCGGACTGGCCACGGGGCGCTCCTGGTAATAATAACTGACCGGTCAGTAACTTAAATCCGACGCCGAGCCGGTCAACCCCCCCAAACCATTACGTGAAGGGCCTTGTCCCAAGCCATGTCGCCTCATATGTTTACATAACCCCCTCGGGAGGCCCACCGGATGTCGGATGCCTTTCTCAGCTCCGACGACTTCGATGAACAAGCCCACCAACTCTACAATCAAGGACGGTACGACGAAGCCCTGGAAACCCTGAAGGACGGTCTCGCCCTCTATCCCAGCGCGGTGGAGCTCCACATCGGGATGGGCTACGCCTATCTCGCCCGGGAGGAATTCGCGTGGTCTCGCCGCGCCTTTGAGCAGGCGCTGGCACTCGACATCGATCACGAGGATGCGCTCGCCGGCATGGGCGAGGCTCTGCTTGCCGTCGGCGATCAGCGCGGTGCGATGGCCAGCTTCGAGCGGCTGCTCGCGCTGGGTTTCCAGGACGATCACGAGATGATGCTGCAGGGCGGGCGCGCGCTGTTCCGGAGCGGGCTGCTGGCCCAGGCGTATCGCTTCTTCGACCTGGCCCAGACCGCCGAGCCGAATTGCGCCGAAGCGGCAGCCTGCCTGGGATACGTCTCCCACCGGCTGGGACGTGACGGGGGCGCCTTCTTCTGGCTGCGCCGCACGCTCGCGATCGATCCCAAATACTCCGAGGCCCGGATCTATCTCGCCAACATGCTGTACGACCGGGGCGAGAGCGGCGCGGCGCTCAAGCACCTCGAGAAGACCGAGCCGGAAGATCACTTCGACGAGCTGGGCCTCTGGCGCACCGTCGAGCTCAAGAAGACCCTCTACCGGCTCGCCGACGACGACCTCGAGCTGGCCCCCTGGCTCGGACGGCTGGGCGAGCTCGCGCCCGACCCCGATCCCACCGAGGATCTGCTCGCCGAGATCGAGGCCCAGCAGCTCGACGGATCGGTCCGCGACCCGAACCAGCTCGAGCTCTTCGGTGCGCTGATCCAGGACCTCCCCGGCATGCAACGCAAGCCGGGCCGCAGCGATCCCCACCAGATCACGACCCTCGCCGGTACCACGCTCAAGGGCACCTGGGACGAGCTCCTCCTGCAGCTCAAGGCCGACGAGCGCGGCGCGGTCCAGCTCTCGCTGTCGGAGTTCATGGCCGGCGAGGCCCGCCGCAGCCAGGAAGAGACCGGCGTGATCATTCCGCTCACCGACGCCGAGGCGTTCATCCGCGGGAGTGCCGAAGCGGGAGTCCTTCGGATCGTCCAGTGAATCTCCGCTGGACCGAGGGCGTGCGCCGCGTGGTGCTTCCCAACGGCCTCACCCTGCTGGTCCAGCGCGATCCCACGGCGCCCGCGGTGGCGGTGGTGAGCCACGTGCGGGCCGGCTTCTTCGACGAGCCCGACCGCCTCTCCGGCATCAGCCACGTGCTCGAGCACATGCTGTTCAAGGGCACCCCGACCCGCGGGGTGGGGCAGATCGCCCAGGAGACCAAGGCTGCCGGCGGGTACCTGAACGCCGGCACCGGCTACGATCACACCACCTACTACGCGGTGCTCCCGGCCGGATCCCTGGCCGTCGCGCTCGATCTGCAATCCGACGCGCTCCGCCGAAGCACGCTCGACGCGGAGGAGCTGCGCCGCGAGCTCCGGGTGATCATCGAGGAGGCCCGCCGCAAGCTCGACACCCCGTCGGCGGTGGCGTCCGAGACGCTGGCCGCCCTGTTGTTCGATCAGCACCGCATCCGCCGCTGGCGCATCGGTACCGAGGCCCAGCTTGCGGCGCTCTCCCATGCCGATCTGGCGGGGTATTACCGCTCCCGGTACGTCCCGGAGCGGACCATCGTGGCGATGACCGGCGATCTCGACCCCGAGACGGCGCTGGATGCCGCGCGCGAATTCTTCGGCGGGTGGCCGGCCGCCGCCGCGGCCCGGGATCCTTCGCCCGAGGAGCCGGCGCATCGCGAGGTCCGGGCCCGTACCCTGCGCGGCGATGTGCGCCGCGCCGACCTTGCGGTGGGTTGGCGCGGGGTGCCCGCGCTGCATCCGGACGCCGCCGCGCTCGACGTCGCCGCCGCCGTGCTGGGCGCCGGCCGGGCCAGCTGGCTCTATCGTTCGCTGCGGGCTCCCGGGCACGTGATGTCGGTGGGCGCCTGGCATTATTCGCCGACCGAGGTCGGAATCTTCTCCGTCACTGCCGACCTCGACGCCCCCCGGCTCCGGGATGCCGTCGAGGGGATCGCGGCCGCCGTGGCGAGGCTCCGCGCGCTCGGCCCGTCGCACGACGACCTGGCCCGGGTCCGCCGGGTGCTGCGGGCCCGGTGGGCCCGGCGGCTGGAGACCGTCGAAGGCCGTGCCGGCGCCCTCGCCGCCGCCGAGGCGCTTGGCGGCGTGCATCTCCTCGACGAGGAGTACCAGCGGCTCCTGGCCGTCAGCCCGGACGATGTCATGCGGGTCACCGACCAGTGGCTTTCACCCGAGGCCGTCGCCGCGGTCGCGTTTCTGCCCGATGCCGCGGAAGCCGAGCTCACGGCGGAGTTGCTGCGGAACGCCTTCGAGAAGCCCCTGCCGGTTCTTCCCGACGCGACCGAGCCTCCGGCTCCCCCGATGCCACCCGCCGTGCCGGTGCGCGGGACCATCACCTCCGGAGTACTCCACGTCGAGCTGCCCGGCGTGGACTTGCTGGTCGGCCGGAAGCCCGGGGTGCCGCTGGTGTCGGTCGGAGCGTACCGCCGCCGGACCGTGCCGGATACACTCAGGGCGGCGGGGCTGTCCGCGCTCGCGGTCCGCTCGGCGGTTCGCGGCGCCGGCGCCATGGATGCCGCCGGGCTGGCCCTCGCGTTCGAGCGGCTGGGCGGAGGCCTCGCTCCGCACCTGTCGTCCGACTGGTTCGGCTTCGGCACCTCGGTGCTGGCCGACCAGTCGCTGGAAGGCGCGGCCCTGCTCCATTCGGTGCTGCATGCCCCGGGCTTCGACGACCAGGAGGTGATCCGGGAGCAGGGCACCCTCGCCGACGAGGTGGCGCAGGCGGCGGACGACATGCTGCGCTATCCGGTCCAGCTGGCGCTGCGGGCCGGATTCGGCGATTCGGGCTACGGGCTACCGGTCCAGGGAGTCCCCGAATCGATCCCGGCGCTGACCGGCGGGATGGTGCGGGCCTGGCATGCCTGTGAACTCGCCGAGGGCCGCACCGCGGTGGTGGCGGTGGGAGACCTGGACCCGGAACGGTTCGCCGAGCGGCTCGCCGGGCTCTTCGGGAAGGATCCGTCCCGCGACGTGGCGTCGATCGCGACGGACGGACGCTGGCGCGGCGCGGGCGAGGCCGGTGCCGCCGTCGTCGAGCGGGCCAAGCGCCAGACCGGGCTCGCGGTCCTGTTTCCGGGTCCCTCGCGCACCGATCCCGACCGCTTTGCGGCCATGGTCTGGTCCGCGATCGCGAGCGGGTTGGGCGGGCGGCTGTTCCATGCACTGCGCGACCGGAAATCGCTGGCCTACACCGTCATCGCCTCTTCGTGGCAGCGGGCCGGTGCGGGTGCGCTGCTGGTGTATCTGGCCACCTCGCCGGAGCGGGAGAACGAAGCGCGGGACGCCCTGCTGGTCGAGCTGGCCCGGTTCCGTGACGCACCGCCCAATCGGGAGGAGCTGGTCCGGGCGATCAGCTATCTCGCCGGCCAGGCGCAGGTGCAGCGGCAGACCGCGGCGGCGGTCGCCGGCGAGGTGGTGGAGAGCTGGCTGATGGGTACCGGCCTCGAGGAGCTGGCCGACCCGGCGGCGGGATTCAAGTCGGTCACGGCCGAAGCGGTCTGGAACCTGGCGCGCCGGTATCTGGATCCGGAGCTTCGCGTGGAAGGCATCGTGCGGGGGCGACCGACCGGCGGTTCCTGAGGACCGGCCGACCGGCCTTGTATGTTTCCGGAATGGACCCGCAACGCCGCCGGTGGTCACCGGCCGACATCCTGACCGCGGCGCGCATCCCCCTCGCCGTCGCATTCATCGCGATTGCCGACAACGACGCGAGGCTGGTCATCCTCGCCGCCGCGGGGGCCAGCGACTTCGCCGACGGATTCGTGGCGCGGCGCTGGGGCGGATCCCGGCTGGGCGGGTTCCTGGATCCGGTGGCCGACAAGCTGTTCATGGCCTGCGCGTTCGCGGTCGTCCTGGTGTCCGGTGCGCTGACCGTGTTCGAAATCCTGGGGGTGCTGGCGCGAGACTTCGCCACCGCGCTGGCATTCCTCGCGACGGTGCTGTTTTCCAGGCCCGCCGCCATTCCCGCCCGCCTGGGCGGCAAGGCGGTTACCATCGGTCAGTTGCTCACGCTCCTGGCGTTCCTGTTGCGCTCCGAGCTGCTCCGGCCGGTGGCCTGGGCCACGGCGGCGGTGGCGCTCTACGCCATATGGGACTACGCGCGGGTAGCGCCGCAGAAGCGCCCGCTGGGGGAGTAAGAGGCTAAGACGCTAAGACGTTGAGAGGCTAGGAAGGAACCTCATGACCGAAGACAATGTGCGCAGCGCGACCATCACGTGGGAAGGCGCCATGCGTTTCCGCGGGGGCACACCCGGCAAGCCCACGTCGCTGGTGGACGCCGACGGGAAGGAGGCGCCGGGGCCGATGGTGACGCTGCTGCTGGCCGCGGCGGCGTGCAGCGGCGCCGACGTGGTAAGCATTCTGGAGAAGATGCAGGTCAAGCTCAAGGAGCTCACGACCGAGGTCAGCGGCCGGCGGGCGCCCGACCACCCCAAGCGATTCCTCACGCTCCATTTTGCCTACCGCGTCGTCGGCGAGGGGCTGGACGAGGCCAAGGCCCGCCGCGCGATCGACCTGTCGCATCAGAAGTACTGCTCGGTGCTCCATTCGCTGAATTCCGATATCGCCATCACATACGACATCTCGCTCGGGTGACCACGCGGCGCTCGGGCGCTGGGGCGCTCCTGTTACTGGGCTGCTGCACCGCGCCGCTGGCCGCCCAGCGCCAGGGAATCATTCTCGAATGGGGCGTCCACGGCACCGTCACCGCCTCGACCGGCGGGCCGGTCGGACTGGTGGCCGGTCCTCGCGTCGCCCTGCGCAGCGTCGGGGGCACCCGGGTTGCGCTTTCCCTCGGCGCCGGCTTTCGGGGAGACCGGTCTTCCGCCCGCGGGGAGGCCGCTCTGGAATACGTATTGACGCCCCGGGCCGCCAGCCGATCCAGCGTGTACCTGGGTGGAGGCCTCGCCGGCGTGATTGGCGGAGGGAAGGGGGGGTACCTGATGGTCTACGCCGGACTGGAACGAAGTCCGGGGCTTCCGTATGGCTGGGCGCTCGAGGCGGGCTTGGGAGGCGGTTTCCGGATCCGCGCCGCGTATCATTGGAGACGCTTTCCACTCGGCTGGAGGCCGCAGAAATAGAAAAGGCCGCCCTGGCTCAAATGCCGGGCGGCCACCTCCATCGAGAAACCCCGCTCAGTTGGTCGAAGAACCGGCGACTTCGGCCTTCCGCACCACCGGCTTGCAGAACCGCTCTCCCAGCACACGGACCTGGGTCAGCTGCTCTTCGCTCAAGTCGGCGTACCGTTCCGCCAGATACTGCATGGTATCGTCGATCCACTCCTTCTGGTGCTCGGGCTCGGCCTCGAGGACCCCACAGCGCAGAATGTGGCTGAAGAGTTCGTCCCGGGCCTGCTCCACCACCGAAGGTCCCGCGGAGCGTTCGGTCTTCTTCTTGTTCGTCATGCACCGTCCTTTATCGGTAGAAACCGGAGACATTATCCCGGCGTAAGCCATTGCTCACAAACAATATAATGGCTTGTACCGTTCGGGCGCAAAGGCCGGGGGCGACTGCGCCCCGGAACGGCGTCAATTACATTAGGCGGCGCCCCGAAATCGGCAGGGCCGGGGCCATTGGCGGCGACGAGGCGGGCGTATGGCGGAACACGACGAAGTGTATGGCGACGACCGGGTCGAGGCGCTCCGCGGCATGCTGCTGTCGCTGGCCCGGCGGATTCAGGAGCTGGAACGCTCGGGGCAACTGCTGGCCCAGGTGCCGGAGCTGCTGGATCGGCTCGGAGCGCTCCGGTCCGAGCTGTTTCACTACGAGGTGCGGTCCACCTACGACACCCCGGAAGTGGCCGAACACCGCAAGCTGGTCGAACAAGCGCGCGAGCTCCCCGAGTTTCTGAACCCCGATCCCGAGGACGATGATCCATGGCGGAAGCCAAGGCAGGAGTGAACCGGTTTTACTACGTCCTCGGCGTGGCGGCCCTGGCGGGCATCGCTGCGCTGGTCTATCAGGTTCAGAAGCCCAAGGCGGTGAGCATCCCGGTCAACGTGACGGTACTCGCGGCCGACACGGCGGGATTTCACGGCTACCTGCTTGGCTCCGACTCGGCGAAGCTGGAGGTGACCGAGTACGCCGACTACCAGTGCCCGGTCTGCCAGGACTTCGAAAACGTGCAGTTCCCCGCGGTGCGGCAGCAACTGATCGAAACCGGCATCGTGCGCTGGCGTTACCGGGATTTCCCGCTCGAGATGCACCCGAATTCGAGGATCGCCGCGCATGCGGCGGCCTGCGCCAGTGACCAGGGCAAATTCTGGCCGATGCATGAAGCGCTGTACCTGCACCAGGCCGAGTGGGCTCCCAAGAAGAATCCGGCCGGCGCGTTCTCCGACTACGCGAAGGCGGGGGGGATCGATGTTGCGCTCTACGATCAGTGCATGAAGAGCGCCAAGTTCGCCGGCCGCATCCAGGCCAGCTTCGATGAAGGCCTCAAGCTTGGCGTGAGCGGCACCCCGAATTTCGTCATCGCGGGCCGGCTCTACCCCGCGACCATGCCCTCGGACAGCATCCGCGCGATCGTGCTCCGCTCGGTGGCGCAGCCCGCGGCTCCCGCCAAGCCTCAATGACCCGTTCCCGGATGGCCACGGTGCTGCTCTGCCTGGCCGGTCTGTTCCTGGCGATCTATCTCTATCTATTCAAGATCGGGAAGATCGGCACGCTGGCGTGCGGCACCGGCGCCTGCGAGACGGTGCAGCTCTCGCCCCAGAGCCGGTTCCTCGGCGTCGAAGTGTCCCTGATCGGGGTCATCGGGTACGCCGTGATGCTGGTGCTGTCCTTTCTGGCGCTGCAGCCCCGCTACGCCGGGAGATCCGGGCCGTCCAACCTGTTGTTTCTGCTCTCCGGCGGCGCGCTGCTGTTCACTGGGTATCTCACCAGCCTCGAGCTGTTGGTCATTCATGCCATCTGCCGCTGGTGCGTCACCTCGGCGGTGATCGTCATTCTCATCTTCTTGCTGGCCTGGTACGATCGCCGCCCGAGGGCGTCCGACCCTACATGACCGAGGCTGCGGGTCCGCAGCGCCCTGCACCGCGCGCGAAGACGCTCGCGGTCTGGTCTCTCGCCGCGCTCGGTGTCGTCTACGGGGACATCGGCACCAGCCCGCTGTACGCCCTCAAGGAGTCGTTCCTCCCCGAGCATGGCCTGCCCCCGACCGCGGAAAACGTGCTCGGGGTGCTTTCCCTGATCTTCTGGTCGCTCACCTTCGTCATCTCCATCAAATACGTCTGGATCCTTCTCAAGGCCGATAACCGGGGGGAGGGCGGTATCCTGGCGCTGCTGGCGCTGGTCCGCCCCAAGGACGAGGCGAAGGGCGCCAAGCGGCTGTTGGTGCTTCTGGGCCTGTTCGGGGCGGCGCTGCTCTATGGCGACGGAGTGATCACCCCGGCGGTATCGGTCCTGGGTGCGCTCGAGGGCATCGATGTGGCCACGCCCGCGCTCCGGGAATACGTGGTGCCGATCGCGGTCCTCATTCTCATCGCGCTGTTCATGGCCCAGCGCCGTGGCACCGCCGGGATCGGGAAGGTGTTCGGCCCGGTCATGGTGCTCTGGTTCGTGGCCATCGCCGGACTGGGAATCGGGGGCATCATGCGGGAGCCCACCGTGCTCCGGGCCCTCTCGCCGGCGTACGCGGTGAATTTTTTCGTGGACGACGGCCTGAAGGGCTTCCTGATCCTCGGCTCGGTCGTGCTGGTCCTCACCGGCGGCGAGGCGCTCTACGCCGACATGGGGCACTTCGGTCCCCGTCCGATCCGGGTGGCCTGGTTCGGCATGGTGTTGCCCGCGCTGCTGCTGAACTATTTCGGGCAGGGGGCGCTGCTCCTGTCGGATCCGACCGGAATCGACAACCCGTTCTACCGGCTGGTGCCCTCCGCGTTTCTCTATCCGATGGTTGTCCTGTCGACCACCGCCGCGGTGGTGGCCAGCCAGGCCCTGATCAGCGGGGCATTTTCCCTGACCCGCCAAGCAGTGCAGCTGGGCTACAGTCCCCGGGTGACCGTCATTCATACCTCACACTCGGAGGCCGGGCAGATCTACATCCCTGAGGTGAACTGGGTCCTGATGATGGCCTGCCTGTCCCTCGTGGTGGGCTTCCGGACTTCGACCAATCTGGCCGGCGCCTACGGCATTGCGGTCACCGGCACCATGTCCATTACGACGGTGCTGTTCGCCAACGCGGCGCGTACCCGGCTCGGCTGGCGTCCCTGGAAAGTGCTGCCGCTCGCGGCGCTCTTCCTGGTGGTGGACCTCGCCTTCTTCTCGGCCAACATCGTGAAGATACCCGCCGGGGGCTGGTTCCCGATCCTCCTGGCGATCATCGTCTTCGTGCTGATGGCCACCTGGAAGCGGGGCCGCCTGATCGTCACTGCGGTGCTGAAAGAGGGCACCTTGCCGATGGATCTCTTCATCAAGGAGATGCTGAAGCGGCCGCCGGTGCGGGTGCCCGGCGTGGCGGTCTTCATGACCTCGGATCTCTCCGGCGCGCCCCCGGTGCTGCTCCACCATCTGAAGCACAACAAGGTGCTGCACGAGAAGGTGATCCTGATGTCGCTGGCCACGAAGGAGATCCCCCAGGTCACTCCCGAGCACCGCATCGAGCTGTGCGAGCTGGGTGCGGGGATCTTCACCGTGGTCGGCTCCTACGGATTCATGGAGTCGCCGAATGTCCCCGATATCGTGCACGGGCTGGCGGCGTTCGGGCTGCACGCGAAGGTGAACGAGACCACCTTCTACCTCGGCCGGGAAACCCTCCTGCCCACCCGGGCGACCCGGGCCAAGCAGGCCGCGTTGGCGGCCAGGGGACTCTGGATGGCGATGTGGCGGAAGCGGATCTTCATGGTCATGTCCAACAACGCCCGCTCCGCGACCGCCTTTTTCGGGCTGCCGCCCAACCGGGTCATCGAGCTCGGAGCGCAAGTACAGATCTAGGAGGCTATGACGCTAGGACGCTAGGAAACTACCCGTCGGTCTTAGCGTCTTAGCGTCACCCCTCTTCACTCTCGTACTGCTCCTTCAGCCTCGCCACCACGCCCGGGTCCGCCAGGGTCGTGGTGTCCCCCAGGGCCCGCCCCTCCGCGATGTCCTTGAGCAGCCGCCGCATGATCTTCCCGCTCCGGGTCTTGGGAAGGTCCGCCGAGAAGTAGATGTCGTCGGGCCGCGCGATGGCGCCGATCTTCAGGGTGACGTGTTCCTTCAGCTCGTCCTTGAGACCGTCGCTGAGCGCGTGCCCGTCCTTGAGCGTCACGAACGCCGCGATCGACTGACCCTTGAGATCGTGGGTCTTTCCCACCACCGCGGCCTCCGCGACCATTGGGTGGTCCACCAGGGCGCTCTCCACCTCCATGGTGCCGATGCGGTGGCCCGCCACGTTGAGCACGTCGTCCACCCGGCCCAGGATCCACCAGTAGCCGTCGTCGTCCACCTTGGCGCCGTCTCCCGCGAAGTACCTCCCCGGAAAGCGGCTCCAATAGGTGTCCCGGTAACGCTGGTCGTCGCCGTAGATGGTCCGGAGCATGCCGGGCCAGGGCTCGGTGAGCGTGAGGAAGCCGCCGCCCTTCTCCAGCCGGTTGCCGTGATGGTCCACCAGCTCGGCGCTGATGCCGGGGAACGGGATGGTGGCCGAGCCGGGTTTGGTGGTGACGACGCCCGGGAGCGGGGTGATCATGATCCCGCCGGTTTCGGTCTGCCACCAGGTATCCACGACGGGGCAGCGGCTCTGGCCGATCTGTTCCCGATACCAGATCCAGGCCTCCGGATTGATCGGCTCCCCGACCGAGCCGAGCAGGCGGAGGGTCGAGAGATCGTGGCGCGCCGGATGCTCGGCGCCCCATTTCATGAAGGCGCGGATGGCGGTCGGGGCGGTGTAGAAGACGGTGACGCCGTGGCGCTCGATCAGCGACCAGAACCGGTCGCGCTCCGGCCAGTCGGGCGCGCCCTCGTACATCAGCACCGTGGCCCCGTTGGCGAGGGGGCCGTAGACCACATAGGAGTGTCCGGTCACCCAGCCGATATCGGCGGTGCACCAGAACACGTCCGTTTCCTTCAGGTCGAAGACGTATTTCGTGGTGGACGCCGCCTGGGTCAGGTATCCGCCGGTCGTGTGGACAATGCCCTTGGGCTTTCCGGTGGTCCCCGAGGTGTAGAGGATGAAGAGGAGGTCCTCGGAGTCCATGGCCTCGGGCTCCGCGACGAGCGGGGCGTCCTCCAGGAGCCGGTGCCACCAGTGATCCCGGCCCTCCTGCATCCTGGCAAACGCCTCGTCGCCCTCGGCGCCGGCGCGGCGGCGCACCACGACTACGTGGCGGATCGACGGGCACTCGGTCAAGGCCTGATCCGCGAAGCGCTTGAGGGGTACCACCTGGCCCCGGCGGTACCCGCCATCGGCGGTGATCAGCACCACCGCCTGGGCGTCGTTGATCCGGTCGCGCAATGATTCGGCGGAGAATCCCCCGAACACCACCGAATGCACGGCGCCGATCCGGGCGCATGCCAGCATGGCGACCGCGGCCTCGGGGATCATCGGCAGGTAGATTGCCACGCGATCTCCCCGCGCCACGCCGAGTTTCCTGAGGGCGTTGGCGGCTCGATTCACCTCCCGGGCCAGCTCCCAGTAGGTCAGGGTCCGCCGGTCCCCCGGCTCGCCTTCCCAGATCAACGCGGCCTTGTTCCGGCGCGGGCCGGCGAGGTGCCGGTCGAGGCAGTTGGCCGAGAGGTTGAGCTTCCCGCCTACGAACCAGCGGGCATGGGGCGGGTTCCAGTCCAGGACCCTGGTCCACGGGGCCATCCAGTCCAGCGCCCGCGCCTCCTCTTCCCAGAACTTCAGGCGGTCCGCCTTGGCGCGCTGGTACAGCTCCGGGGTACCCACCGCCTGCGCGGCGAAATCGGCCGGGGGCGGAAACCGGCGCTGCTCGGAGAGGAGGGTGGAGAGCTGGGGATCCATTCGCTCGAGGCTCAGGAGTCAGGGGTCAGGAATCAGCAGGGGAATCATAGCTCTCTCCGAGAGGCTGCAGGGAGGTGCGTCCTCCGACATCTCGCTGCAGGTGTGCAGTTCCCCATGACCTGTCGCGGAGTGCGGTGAGCCAACCGCGCAATCCGAGTCGTTCGCTCCCGGGTAAGTGGTTCCGCCGGTGCGAGTTGGTCGTGGTGGCACTTTCCTCGCCGTGGACGGGATCCCGGCGGCGCCAACGTGGCGTTGTCCGCAAACAATTGATTCGCCCGATAAGAGCACACCCGGAGCGATCCGGGGCCGCAAAGCCAGAGGTCTCGCGACCGTGAGACGGCTCGGCTGCCGAAGGCAGGATCCCCGGGAATCTTCCGGATCGGCTCGGGCGTGGGAGGCGACGGAATGTCAGCCACGCAGGCAACCGCCCGACACATTGTCGCGCCCGAGGCATTGGGGCTCGACACGCGGGTGGAGTTCCGCCTGGCGGTCACCCGGGAGCTCGATGGGATGCCCGACGGCGGCGTCCTGACCGTGGATCTGGCCCAGACCAAGCGGGTCGATTCCGCCGGCCTGTCCGCGCTCATGCTGATCCAGCGCCACGCCGACGACCGGGCCCAGCGGATCGTGCTCCGGGATCCCAGTGACGAGATGCGCTTCCTGCTGGCCCTGACCCTCATGACCGACCTGTTCGAGATCGAGCCCAAGCAGGCGTAGGCTATATTCCGGCGGTGATCCCCGCCGCGGCATCCGAAGGCCCCCCGCTACTCCTGGCCACTTCCCTGGAGCGCCGATTCGGCGTCCACCGGGCGCTTCGTGGCGTCTCCCTTTCCGTCCGTCCCGGCGAATGCCACCTCGTGGTCGGCCCCAACGGCGCCGGCAAGAGCACCCTGCTTCGCCTTCTGGCGGGACTGGCCCGCCCGAGCGCCGGGACCATCGCCCTGGACGGCGAGGCCCTCACTGGCGCGCCGACCCTCCGGCAATCGGTGGGCCTGCTGTCCCACCAGAGCCACCTGTATGACGACCTCTCGGCGCTCGAGAACCTGGCCTTCGCGGCCCGGCTCCATCGCCTGGCCGGCGATCCGACCGGTATGGCGCGGCGGAGACTGGCCGCGCTGGGGCTGACCGAGCGGCTCGATGAGCCGGTCCGGACCCTTTCCCGTGGCACGGTACAGCGTCTCGCCATCGCCCGAGCCCTTCTGCACGGGCCCCGGCTGCTCCTGCTCGATGAGCCGTTTACCGGGCTCGATCCCGCCGCCACGGACCATGTCGCCGACTTGCTCGCCGCCGAGCGGCGGGCGGGGAAGGGACTGGTCCTGGTGAGCCACGATGTGCATGAGTCGTGGGAGCTCGCCACCCACGTTCACGTCCTGGTCCGGGGGCTCTGGACCATCGACGAGCCGAAGAGCGGGTCGCTGGAGGAGTTTCTGCGCCGCTACCGCGAAGCGCTGCATGGGTGATCTCTTCCGCGCGGCCTTCGCGATTGCCGGCAAGGACCTGCGGGTCGAGCTCCGCAGCCGCACCGCGCTGGTGTCGGCGCTGGCCTTCGCGGCCCTGGTCCTGGTCATCTTCAACTTCGCCCGGGACGCCGGCTCGGTGTCGCGCGAGGCGCTGGCGCCCAGCGTGCTGTGGATCACGTTCACCTTTTCCGGGATGATTGCCCTCAACCGCTCCTTCGCGCTGGAACGCGAGAACGCGGCGCTCGACGGCCTGCTGCTGGCCCCGGTGTCGCGGACGGCGGTATTTCTCGGGAAGTACCTCGCCAACCTGGCGTTCGTGTTCACGGTGGAGGCGGTGACCCTCCCGCTCTTCGTCCTGTTCTTCGGGGCCGACCTCCGCGGGGTGATCTCCGGCATCGCGGTCACCGCGTTCCTCGCCACGGCGGGATTCGTAGCGGTGGGGACCCTGTTCGCGGCTATCGCGGTACGGACCCGCTTCGCCGAGTTGATGCTGCCGCTCCTGGTCCTGCCGTTCCTGATTCCGCCGGTGATCGGGGCCGTCCAGGTGACGGCGCGCTTGCTCGCGGGGCGGCCAATGAGCGAGATTCTCGGCTGGCTCAAGATCCTCGCCCTCTACGACCTGGTGTTCGTGACAGTCTGCCTGCTGCTGTTTCCCGCGTTGATGGACGAATGACGCCCGAGGCCGAGCGGGCCCGCGTGGTCGTGCGCCGGGGACTGGTCCTCGTCGCGGTGGGGCTGCTCGCCCTGGCGGCGGTGTACGTCGTCGCGATCCGCTACACGCCCGTGGAGCGCTTCCAGGGGCTCCCCCAGAAGATCTTCTACGTCCACGTGCCGGCCGCCTGGTGCGCCCTCCTGGCCTTTTCGGTGGTCGGGATCGCCAGCATCCTCTATCTCTGGCTCCGGGACCCCAGGCTGGATCTGTTCGCGGAGTCGGCGGCCTCTTCGGGGCTGGTGTTCAGCACCGTGATGCTCACCACCGGCCCGCTCTGGGGCAAGCCGATTTGGGGAACCTGGTGGACCTGGGACGCCCGGCTCACCTTCACGCTCTTCCTCTTCTTCCTGTTCCTGGGGTATCGCGCGCTGCGGGGCGCCCTGCACGATCCCGGCGAGCGGGCCCGTTACAGCGCCGTGGTCGGCATCCTGGGCATGGTATTGGTTCCGTTCGTGCATCTTACGGTCTACCTCTTTCCCACCGTGCACCCGCAGCCGATCGTGCTCAAGCCGAGCTCCCCGTCGCTGCCCTGGGAGATGCTCCGGACCCTGCTGATGTCACTGGGCGCGTACACGATCCTGCTGATCGGATTCATCACCACCCGGTACGGCCTGGGCCGCCAGGTCGAGGCGCGCGGAGGGCTCGATGTCGGCTGATTCGCAGGCCAACGCGTGGTTCATGTGGGCCGCGTATGGCGCGGCGGCCCTGATTCTGGGCGGTTATGGGTTGTCGCTGTGGCGGAGGGCCAGGAGGTCGGGTCGCTAGCGGGGCAGATACGAGCAGTTCCGAGTTCACGAGCGTCCCGGATTGCGCCGACCCAGGCGTTGCGCCACGAGTAGCGCAGTCGGTTGGTGAAATCAGCTCGCCGCCCGCAACAGCAGCGCCGCGTTGATCCCCCCGAACCCGAATGAATTGCTGATGATGTACTCCGGGCTCGCCTCGAGCCCGCTGCCCCGGATGTAATCGAGGTCGCAGGCCGGATCGGGATCCAGCAGGTTCACGCTGGGGGGGAGCCAGCCGCGGCGCAGGGCCAGTGCGGAAATCGCGGCCTCGATCGCCCCGCTCGCCCCCAGCGCATGGCCGTAGTACCCCTTGGTTCCGCTCACCGGAATCTTGCCGGCCTGGCGTCCCAGCGCCTGCCGGATGGCCAGCGTCTCGGTCGGGTCGTTGAGCGGGGTGGAAGAGCCGTGGGCGTTCACGTACCCCACCGCCTCGGCCGCCACGCCCCGGTCGTCGAGGGCAATCTTCATGGCCCGGGCGGCTTGGCGTCCGTCGGGACGGGGCGCCGTCATGTGATGGGCGTCGTTGGTGAGCCCGTAGCCCACGATCTCGGCGTACACCTGCGCTCCCCGGGCCAGCGCCCGCTCCCGCTCCTCCAGCACCAGCACCGCCGCGCCCTCGCCCATCACGAACCCGTCGCGGCCCTTGTCGAAGGGCCGGCTCGCGGTGGCCGGATCGTCGTTGCGGGTGGACATGGCCCGGATGATCGCGAAGGCTCCGTAGCTGAGTGGGGAGAGCGGTGCCTCGGCTCCGCCGGCCAGCATCACGTCGGCCTCGCCCCGGCTGATGGCGCGATAGGCCTCCCCGATGGCGATGGCGCCCGAGGCGCAGCTCATCCCGTTGGTGATGTTGGGGCCGCTCACGCCCAGCTCGATGGCCAGGTTGCAGCTCGACGCCCCGACGAACACGGTGAGGGCCAGCCCCGGCTCGACCGCGCGGATTCCGCCGGCCACATACTTGCCGTGCTCCGCCTCCGCGAAGGCGACCCCGCCCAGCGCGGTGCCCATCATCGCCCCGACCCGGTCGGGATCCTCGGTGGCGAGCTCGAGGCCCGCGTCGGCGATAGCCAGCTTGGCCGCCCCCAGGGTGAACTGGGAGCAGCGGTCCAGGCGCTTGGCCCGCCGGGGCTCGATCCAGTCGGTCGGCTCGAAGCCATCCACTTCGGCGGCCAGATGGCTGCGGAACGGCGAAGGATCGAAGCGCGTGACGCTCCGAACCACCGACTTCGCGGCTTTGAGCCCGCACCAGAAGGCATCGAGTCCGATGCCGATGGGAGTGACGGGTCCGACCCCGGTAATCACCACTCGACGGTCAGCCATTCCGGTCCTCTGCGGCCCGGCGGATTCCCGCCAGGGTACGCGATGCGATTCCGCTCACGAAGATTGGTCCGATCACAAGGTTTGCGGCGATTGCGCCGATCAATGGCCAGGAGGGGCCGGTCCATTCGTGCACAATGGTGGCCCTCGTGCCTTGGCCCTCCGGCTCGACGCTCCAGACCACATCCATCCCGCGGGTGACGCCCGCCACGTGGCGATACCGCACTTCCCGGCGTTCCGGAGCCACCCACATCTCCGATTTCCACCAAGTGGGCCAGTCGAGCGGGCCGAACGGCCGGTTGGCCGCCATCTCCACGATACCGCCTCCGTCGGAACGGCGATCCAGCATCCGCACCCAGCGGTAGTGGGGCAGGATCTCCGGCCAGCGTTCCACCAGGGAGGCAAGCTGGAACACCCGCTCCGGCGGGGCCGCGATGAACTCGGTGTCCACCGTGCGCATCAGGCCTGAGGCCGCCACACCGCGACGAGCCGAGCTCCCGGCCGCCGGCTCACCCGGGCGGTGACGCCCGCGCGCGCGAGCAGCTCGCGCAGCGAGGCGAGACTGAATCCCCGGCGCAGCGAGGTGACACCATCCCTCATGGTCTCGGGATCGAACCGCAGGGCATGGCCGGCCACCCGAAACCCGACCGCGGCCAGCGCCGACCGTCGGAGATCCGCGAGGATGACGGCGCGCCGCGCGACCCGGCTGCATTCGCGGACCAGCCGGACGATTGCGTCGGGTGAAAAATGGTGGGCGACCTGACTCAGGAGGACGAGATCGACGCCCCGGTCGCGGATCGGCAGCGCGCCGCCATCTCCCACCAGCGTGGCGAGACCTCCCTGGTGGGCCAGGCGAGCCGCGGCGAAGTGCCGCTCCAGGCCCATCGGCTGCAGGGTAATGCCCCGGGTCCGGGCCCAGGAAACCGCCATGCGGGGCAAGTCACCCATCCCGGTGCCTACATCGAGAAAGGTGACCGGCTCCGCCACTGGCTCGCCGGGAAGGAAGGCGCGACGGAGCCCGAAGCGCACCGCCGCTGCGCCCCCGAACCAGAAATTGGCGCGGGCGATGTTCCGGAGCGACTCGCACACCCGGGCCGGCTCGGCGGCGGGGTCGTCGAGCAGCTCGATCCCCGGCGCGGGTTCCAGCCGGCTCACGGCAATCCTGCGGTGATATAGCCGCCGCGGTAATAGAGCAGCGGCCGCCCGGGCGCGACGCTCCCGCCCACCACCCGGCCGACGTGAATGGTGTGGTCTCCCGCCTCGAAGGACGAGTGCGCGGCGCAGGTGAGCGTGGCGAGCGCCCCGTCCAGTAGCACAAAGCCACGATCCTCGATGCGGTACCCGATGCCGTCGAACCGCCCGCTGGTGTTCCCGGCGAACCGGCGGGAGAGCGCCTCCTGTCCGCTGTTCAGGATGTTGATCGCGAACTGCGTCGCATGCTTGAGCACCGCGTGCATGTCGGCGGCATGGTCCACGTTGAGGGAGATGAGCGGCGGTGCCAGCGAGACCGAGGCGAAGCTGTTCGCGGTCATGCCCGCCGGGGTTCCGTCAGTCGAAAGGGCGGTGATGATCACGACCCCGGTGGTGAAGTGGCCGCAGAGCTGGCGGAATTCCGCGGGATCGATGTCGGCGTGGGGCATCAGAACACGACCTGAGAGAGAAAGACGGGGTTGAGCACGGCCCGGGGCGGCACGAAGTCTCCGGTGACACCGATCAGGGTGTGGGCCAGCCCGCGCCGCTCGAGCCGGCCGACGGCGCGGTCGAACAGTGCGGGGGCGAGCATGGCGTAGCCGATGGCGCGCTCGACCATCCATTTGCCGAGAAAGGCCCGACGCCGGGCCCGGGCGTAGGGGCCGAGCGCCGCGGCCGTGAGCGGGCCCGGCCGGGCCAGCGCCGCTCGCGCTACGGCTTCGAGCAGCTCGGCGCCCCGAAGCGCGGCGCAGATCCCCTCGCCGGTGAAGGGATCGAAAAAATCGGCGGCGTCTCCGGTGAGCAGCGCGCCGTCGGTGACCACGCGGCGCGACCAGGCCGCGAAGGGTCCGGTCACCAGCACCTCGCGCACGATCGAGCCGGCGGCAACCCGGCCCCGCACGCCGGGAAACTGCTCCAGCTGCTCCAGAAAGAAGGCCTCCGGGCGACCCCGGGCCGGCGCCGCACCCTCCCTCGGCACCACCAGGCTCACGTTGGCCAGGCCGCCGCCCAGGGGATTGATGCCGACGTATCCATCGGCCGCGACGTGCATCTCCGCCGTGTCCGAGAGCCCGGGCACCGCCGCGGCGTGGGCGACGAAGGCGTAGCGCCGGAGGGGGCCGAAGCGCCGGCCGCCGATCGTCCGTGCCAGCAGTGAGTGAAGGCCATCGGCGCCGATGGTGAGCCGGGCTCGAAGCTCGCCGGTCCCGCCGTCGTCGAACCGCAGCGCGAGCCCGGTGACCGCACCGTTCTCCTGGAGAACCCCTTGTACCGTCGTCGCCTCCATCACGGTGGCGCCGGCGCCGCGGGCCGCCTCAACCAGGGCGTGGTCCAGGATTCTCCGCGGCACCGAGAGTCCGGTGGCGCGGAACGGCGCAGTGCCGGCGCGCGCGAAGAGGCCAGTGAGCCGCGACCCGCGGGGCGCCTCGACCATGGTGCCACGAATCGGATGCCCGCCGGCGCGTTCCACGGTTTCCAGCACGCCGAGAGCCGAGAGATGCCGCACTCCTTCGGGGCTCATGTACTCCGCGCAGATCTTTTCCCGGGGGAACCGGGCCCGGTCGACCGCGGCCACTCGGAAACCGGCGCGGGCCAGCCGAAGCGCCGTGGCGGCGCCCGCCGGTCCCGCCCCGGCGATCAGCACGTCGAGCGGTGCGCTCACCCGGTCACCGGCATCATCCGGCCCAGGCCAGCCAGACCCCGGCGGCCGTGAGCCCGGCCAGCCCGGTGGAGAGCGCATTCACTCCATCGTTGTCCAGCCATTGCAATCCTCCAACCAAGCGGGCCGGCGTACCACACCCGTGTACCCGGCGTTCGGTGGCGACGGTGCAGTGTGGGCATTCGAATCGGCCCTGCATGACGGCGCCCAGCAGGGAGTCCAGAAGCATACCTCCGAAGCCGATGAAGACGCCCGCGACGAGCAGAGGTACCCCGCCGCCCGTCAATCCACCCGAGACCGCCACCGTCGCGGCGCCGGCCAGGGCGGCGAGGGTGCCCAGGGGGGAGACGCCGCCGCTGCTGCCCTTCGGCACCCGTTGTCTGCCGACGATTCGGCGGGGATCGGTCCGGCTGAACGCCCCGATGGATGTGGCCCAGGTGTCCGCGGCCGCGGTAGCCAGGGCCCCGCAGACGATCCAGCGGCCCAGCCCGGGGGCCTGCCGCTCGAGCAGTGCACCCAGGGCGGCCGCGGCCCCATTGGCGAGCACCTGCCGGGCGTTTCGGCGCTCGGCTTCGGGATCCGAGGCCTTGCCCCGGGCCAGGGCGACCCGGCCTACCACGGTGCTGGAGACGAAGAATGCGGCCAGCATCGCCGCGCCGCTCCAGCCGGCGCCGAACAGCACCGCGCTCCCCACCAGGATCGCCGCAACGGCGCCGTCCCTGGTGAGCGCGCCGGCCCGAAACGCCGCCGCGGCCACCAAGAACGAATATCCGAACGCCAGAGCGGGCAACATTCGGCGGAATGTTCCCTGCCCACCGCGCGGTGGCAAGCGCCCATTCCAACGTCACGGACAAGGCGCTAAGTTGACGCGCCGTGAGCCTCTCGCCTTCTACCATCCACGCACTGATCCCGCTCAGCCTGCTCGAGGCCATCCGGAATCTTGATACGCCCCTGGACGACGGCCTGAACGAGCTCGCCGGCGAGACCGTTTCCAAGCGGCTCGGTCTCTCCAGCACCGTCGCCCAGCAGATCGAGCGTTATCGCGAGGCGGCCGAGGCCAACGGCGCCGTCCCAGCCGAGGAGGCGATTTCGGTGTTTCGCCTGGTGGGACGCCGGCCCGACGCGACGCTGGTCTATTCCGACGCCGGTCGCCGCGCGGCGCGCTACGCCGCCCGCACCGCCGGCATCGGGACCAAGGTCCTGCTCGGCGTGACCCCGCGACCGCTCCGGCGCCGGCTGGGCGCCAAGTCGGCCGCGCAGGTCGCGCGGAGACTCCTGGGCATCCAGCTCGACCTGCTGCCGAGCGGGTACCAGGTCCGGCTCACCGAGTCGCTCGCCACCGCGGCGGGGTTTCCCGGAACTGGCTGCTACTTTTACAGTGCCGTGATCGCCGAGCTGCTTCGGGTGGCGACCGGCTTCGAGGGGGCGATGGTTCACGAACGCTGCCATTCGCGGGGCGACGACCACTGTTTCTGGCGCGCCGCGGAGTCTGGAGGGTACGAATGAAGACATTGACGCCGGACGACCACAAGCAGCTACGCGCCGGGCTCGCGGCCTGCGGGGCGGACGGTTGGCTCCTGTTCGACTTTCAGGGTCACAACCCGGTGGCAAACCGGTTCCTGGCGCTGGGCGGGCTGGGTTCGCGCCGGCTTTTTGCGCTGCTGGTGCCGGACCAGGAGCCGGTCGCGGTGGCGCACAAGATCGAGCTCCAGCCGGTGGCCGATTTTCCCGGCCGGGTTATCCCGTACGCCAGGTGGGAAGAGCTGCACGCAGCCCTCAAGAGCCTGGTGGCGGGAAAAACCGTCGCCATGGAAATCTCCCCCCGGGACGGTGTCCCGTATCTCGACCGGGTGCCCTACGGCGTCGTGGACCTGATCCAATCGCTGGGTGGCACGGTGGTCTCGAGCGCCCCGCTGGTCACCCAGTTCGCGGCGCGCTGGACCGAAGATGAGGCCGCACGGCACATCGAGGCGGCCGAAGTGCTGGCGTGGATAGCCAAGGAGGCGCTGGAATTCGCGGTGACCCGGGGCGGGAAGGGCCTGACCGAGACGGCCCTGCAACAGCGGGTCGTGGCGACGATGGAAAAGGAAGGCCTGGTGCCTGACCATCCGCCGATCGTCGGCTTCGGGGTCAACTCGGGCAACCCCCACTACGAGCCGGTGGAGGGGAAGGACCTCACCCTGGCCAAGGACCAGGTGGTACTGCTCGATCTGTTCGGCCGCTACCCCGGTGCGATTTCCGCGGACCAGACCTGGATGGGGTTCAGCGGCAAGACCCCGCCGGAGCGGGTGATCACGGTATGGACCGCGGTCCGGGACGCGCGTGACGCGGCGCTGGAGGTGGTGCGCCAGGCGGGGTTGAGCGGAGCGCCGCTGGCCGGCTACCAGGTGGACCGGGCCGCCCGCGACGTGATCGAGCAGGCCGGGTTTGGAGACTACTTCGTGCACCGAACCGGGCATTCCATCGACCAGAACCTGCACGGCTCCGGGCCCCACATGGACGACTACGAGACCAAGGACGACCGGATCATCCTGACCGGATGCGGCTTCTCGGTCGAGCCGGGCATCTACCTGCCCAACGAGTTCGGGGTTCGGAGCGAGGTGAACGTCTACTGGGCGCCGAAGGGCCCACTGGTGACACCGAAGGAGCCGCAGCGGGAACTGATACTGCCGTAAGAGGTAAGACGCTAAGACGCTAAGAACCCCTACCGGACGTCAGGCTTGTCCAGGATCACCACGTCCGGCTTCGGCGCCGCGTGGCCGAACGGCAGGTGCTTGTCGACCCCCATGGCCACGAACAACAACGCCAGGTAGAGCAGGGAGAACTTGTACATCTTCCACGCCAGCGGGGTGACCGTCTGATGCTTGAGCAGCTGCAGGCAGTACCATAGCAACCTGGCCCCCAGCAGTACCGCCGCCACGACATAGAACAGCCCCTGGGTTCCCGCGAGCGCCGGCAGGATGGTGAGCGGGAGCAGCATGAGCGTATAGACCAGCATCTGAACCTTGGTTTCGTGCGCACCCTTGACCACCGGCATCATCGGCACGCCGGCCCGCGCGTATTCCTGTTCCTTGATCAGCGCCAGCGCCCAGAAATGGGGCGGGGTCCAGTAGAAGATGATCGCGAAGAGGTACAGCGCGGTCAGGTCGAGCGAGCCGGTCATCGCCGCCCACCCCACCAGCGGCGGAAACGCACCCGCCGCGCCTCCGATGACGATGTTCTGGGGGCTCCAGCGCTTGAGCCACATGGTGTAGATGAGGACGTAGAACAGCAGGCCGGCAAGCGCGAGCCACCCCGCCAGCGGGTTGACGAAATGCCAGAACAGGGCGAAGGCCACCCCGCCGAGGGTGACCCCGAAGAGCAGGGCGGCCCCGGCCGGCAGGCGCCCCGCCGGGATCGGCCGCAGCTTGGTGCGCGACATCCGGGTGTCGATGTCCCGGTCGAACCACATGTTGATCGCGTTGGCGCCTCCGGCCATGAGGAACCCCGCCACCACGACCCAGAAGACCAGGCCCGGGGAGGGCAAACCGCGGTCGGTGATGAACATGGGGGCCACGGTCGTCACGAGCAGCAGCGAGATGACGCGCGGCTTGGTCAGGGCAACGAGATCGCGGAGCAACGACATTCGGGGAACCGGGAGCGAGGAGCGAGATGCGGGGAGCGCGTGCCGGCCCCCTGCTAGCTAAAGTCGCGGCACAATATATACCTTCCGATCAGTCTGAGCCCCGTTCCCCATTCCCCGTTCCCACCCCGAGCCGGCATGACCAATCCAGCGCCGCGCGATTCCTGGGGTGAGCGACTGCCCCGAACGGTCGGACTGTTGCCGGCCATTCTGGTCCTGATCGGGATCACGATCGGGAGCGGGATCTTCCGGGTGCCCGCCAAGGTCGCGGGCCTGGTGGGATCGCCGGGGATGGTCCTGGTGGCCTGGGTGTTCGGCGGCGTCCTGGCCCTGCTCGGGGCCCTGACCCTGGCCGAGCCGGCGGCGATGTTCCCGCGGAGCGGAGGGGTATTCACGTACATCGAAGAGGGCCTGGGGCCGATGCCGGCCTTCCTCTTCGGCTGGTCGCAGCTGTCGGTGATCCGGGTGGCGGCGCTGGGGGCCATCTCCACCATCTTCGCGGAGTACTTCTCCCATTTTGTCCCCCTGACCGCGCCGCAGATTCATTACGTCGCCGCGGCGCTCATCTTCGGGGTCGGGGTACTCAACTACGTCGGGGTCAAGAAGGCGTCGGCGGTGACCAGCGTGGCGACCGCGGTGAAATACGGGGCCCTGCTCGCGCTGGTCGTCCTCGCCTTCACCGCCGGGTCCGGCTCCTCCGGCAATTTCCATCCCCTCTGGACCGGCGGCCTCGGGATTTCGGCGCTGGCCACGGCCATGGTCTCGGTCATGTGGGCCTACGACGGCTGGGCTGACCTGTCATACATGGCCGGCGAGATCAAGGACCCGGCCAGAAACCTCCCCCGTGCCCTCATTTTCGGTACCCTGGGGATCATCGCGATCTACCTCCTGGTCAACCTGGCCTACATGTACCTGGTGCCGCTCCCCGACCTGGCCGGGTCGCCCCTGATCGCGGCCACGGCGGTGGAGCGGATTCCGATGCTCGGAACGGCCGGCGCCGGCATCGTGTCCGCGGTGGTGATGATCTCGACCTTCAGCAGCGTCAACGGCACCATGATGGCGAGCCCCCGGATCTTCTTCGGGATGGCCGACCGGGGACTCTTCTTTCCGATCATCGCCCGGGTGTCGCCCCGGTTCCAGAGCCCCTCCACCGCCATTTTCCTGTGCACCGGCCTCGGCGTGGTCTACGTGCTGTTCAACGACTTCCAGCAGCTGGCCGACAAGTTCGTGCTGGGGATCTGGCCTTTCTACATCCTCGCGGTCCTGGGGGTGTTCGCGATCCGGCGCCGGTCACCGGATCTGCCCCGTCCGTACCGGGTCATCGGGTATCCGCTGGTGCCGATCGTCTTCCTGGTGTCCGCGGTGGGAATGATCCTCAATGCCCTTATCACCGACCCCGTCGGCACCGGCATCACCTTCGGGATCATCCTGGTCGGGATCCCGGTGTATTACGCGGGGCGAGCCGCTGGTAGGATCAAGCCCGTCGGAACGGTCAAAGGGTCGTAACGGTTGGGCTATCTGCTTGATTTGGCTCGACGTCACAGTAAGTTAGGGCGTCTCGAAAGCCCCCGGCCGCCTGGAGGTCGGGACACTCAATCAGATTCGGCACCCGCCGGCTCCCCACCCGGGGAATTCGGTCTGAACCCGTACCATCCATAACACGATCCGGGAGTTCGTTCCATGCAGCCAATCGGGCGCGCAGTACGGTTCGGGGCAGCGGCGCTGGCATTGCTGCTCGCCGGGGCCCAGGGCCTCGTCGCGCAGGGCATCACCAGTGCTGCGGTCGCCGGGAGAGTGACCTCGGAAACCCGGGGCAATGTCCAGGGAGCCATCGTGGTCCTGACCAATACAACCACAGGGGCAAAGCAGCAGACCGCGACCAACGGTGCCGGCCGCTACAATCTGGAGAACGCCACCCCGGGCGGCCCTTACACCATCGACGTCCGCGCCATCGGCTTTCAGGCGGCCTCCAAGACCGGGATCATGCTTACGCTCGGGCAGAAATACGCTCAGGATTTCGAGCTGAAGCAGCAAGTGGTGACGCTGGAGGAGCTGACGGTTATTGCCTCAACCAACCCCCTGATCAACAGCGGCCGGACCGGCGCCGCCCAGACCGTGACGGACACCGCCATTCAGCGTCTACCGCTCCTGGGCCGCAATTTCACCAGCCTGCTGGCCACCAGTCCGCAGGTGCTCTCCGGTTCGTCCATCGGAGGCCAGAACAACCGGTTCAATACCATCCTGATCGACGGCGGAGTCAACAACGACATCTTCGGCCTGTCGGGCGGTGGTACGCCTGGTGGCTCGGCCGGGGCCAAGCCGATCTCGCTCGAAGCGCTCCAGGAGTTCCAGATCCTCTCCGCCCCGTTCGACATCCGGCAAGGCAGTTTTTCGGGAGGGCTGGTGAACGGGATCACCAAGTCGGGCAGCAATAGTTTTCACGGGTCATTGTTTACCTACTTCCAGCGGCCCGAGCTGGTCGGTGCCGATACGACGCTTCCTGTCGGCCTCAAGCTTACCAAGCAGCAGGCCTTCGACATCAAGCAGTACGGTGGGACTTTCGGCGGGCCAATCATACGCAACAAGCTGCAATTCTTCGGGAGCGCCGACATCCAGAGCTCTCAGCAGGCATTCTTCGGACTCGAGGCCGGTGAGCCTTCTCTCGGCATCAGCAAGGTCTTTGCGGACCGGGTCCAGAGCATCATCGTCTCGAAGTATGGGTTTGATCCGGGAGGAACCGCGCCGCCGGCGAACCTCGACCGGCCTGACAAGAATCTCTTCGGGAAACTCACTTGGCAGGCGGGGGGAAGCTCGCAGCTGGAGCTGTCCTACAACTACGTCAAAGCCAGTCAGGACAATTTTGGGCGCAGCGCGTTTACCCAGGATTTCCGGGACGGCTGGCAGCTCAACAACAGCGGCTTCAAGATCGCCAACACCACCAATACCGGGCGGGCCAAGTTCTCCAGCCTTCTCGGCTCGGCGAATCTCGAGGTGCTGCTCGGGTACCAGACGATTCGGGACGCTCGCAAGATCCCCAATAACGTCCCCCTCATCCTCGTTGAAGACACCCCCGGGCGTTTTCTGGCGGCAGGCGGCGAACGGTTCTCCCATGGCAACGAGCTGGACCAGGATAATATCGAGGCGACAGCCAACCTGACCTTCAGTGTGGGCGGGAATCATCAGATCACCATCGGTACCCACAACGAGTTCTTCAAATTCCGGAACCTGTTCGCCAACAACCGTTTCGGCACCTACACTTTCGGGGACGCTGATTCCCTGGATGCCGGTCTGGCTCGCCGCTACGAGGTGCAGCTGGAGGCCCGGCCCGACGGCTTCACGTCGCGGTTCAAGGTCAAGCAGTTCGGCGGCTACCTCCAGGACCAGTGGCAGCCGAACGGTCGGCTCACCCTGACCGGTGGGATTCGATTCGATGTGCCGTTTACCGACAAGCCCACCGAGAACACGCTGACCCAGCTGGTCGACACCCTCGGCGTCCATACCGGACAGTTCCCCAGCGGCAACATGATGCTGTCGCCGCGGCTCGGCTTCAACTGGGACCCCTTCGGCAATGGGAACACGATTGTTCGAGGTGGTGTCGGTCTCTTCACCGGCCGGCCTCCCTACGTGTGGATGTCCAACGCGTTCACCGGCACCGGACTGGAGCAGGTGACCCTGACCTGCAACCCGGGCTCGATCCCCGCGTTCACCACGGATATTGCCAGTCTTCCCAAGGTGTGCGCCGGAGGCGGGACTCCAACGCCCCCCGTGGCCGGCGTGTCGTATTTCGACAAGGACTTCAAGTTCCAGCAGGCGCTCAAGTACGCCTTCGGCATCGATCACCGGCTCCCCGGCGGCGTGGTGGCGACGCTCGACTACCTCCACACCGAAGCCAGGAACCAGATGTACCAAACCGACGACAACGTGCTCCTTGGCGCGGTCAACGGTGAGGGCCGTCAGCTTTACGCCAACCCCACCGCGACCCGCTCGCCCGCGAACGCCGCATCGCGGCTGGTCAAGACCGCCAAAGTACTCCAAGTCGTGCATCACACCAACAAGAGCGCCGACCGGTCTACCCTGATTTCGATTCAGTTTCAGAAGTCGTTCGAGAGCGGACTCTCGTTCAGTGGGTCGTATACGCACGCGCACGTCGAGGACCTAATGACGCTGGGCTCGAGCGTCGCGACGTCGAACCTGCGGAATACACCCTTGGTTGGCACGCTCGACGACCGCCTACTCACGCGCTCGGCGTTTGACGTTCCGCACAAGATCGCCCTGAGCGGTTCGGCCAATCTGCCTTTCGGTGTGCAAGCCTCCGTGATCTTTACCGCCCGTGCCGGTACGCCCTACGCATATGTGTATTCCAATGATGCCAATGGCGACGGCAACGTTCAGAACGACTTGTTCTACGTGCCCCGCGACATCAGTGATATCAACCTCACCGTCCCGACCGGTGGGACTGCTCAGGGCGAGTGGGACCGGCTGAATGCGTTCATTTCTAGTGAGAAGTGTCTCCGCGAGCAGCGCGGGCGGATGATGGAGCGCGGCTCCTGCCGGAATCCCTGGCAGAAGTTCGTGGATCTCCGGCTTGCGAAAGTCATTCGCCCCCTGAACGCAAACCGGCTCGAGATCACGGCGGACGTATTCAATTTCCTGAACTTGCTTCACCGGTCTTGGGGCATCAACCGGGAAACCAGTGGCTTCGAGCAGGTCACGAACTGGCTCACGATGTCTACCACCACCTACGACACGCGCGGTACTGCGTCCCAGTCCGACGACCGAGGAATCTACACAGTCCCGGCACAGGCGTCGTTGCCCGCGTTGAACCGGGCCGTGGTAGGAAACTCCCGGTGGCGGATTCAGCTGGGGGGGAAGTACACGTTCTAGGAAGAGGCTAGGAGGCTAGGACGCTAAGAGGCTAGGAAACAGCGCGGGGGCTGGCTCGATGCCGGCCCCCGCGCTGTTTCCTTAGCCTCTTCGCGTCTTAGCCTCCTAGCCTCACGTCCTCACCTTCACCAGCAGCCACGCCCCCAGCGCCAGGAACACCAGGTTCGGCGTCCACGCCGCCAGCGCCGGATTCATGATCCCCGACGCCCCCACCGCCTGGGACAGATTGATCATCAGCAGGTAGACGATCGTGGTGCCCAGGCTGATCGCGATTCCCATGGCCGCGCCCGCCCGCGGCGATGACACCGCGAGCGGCGCGCCGAACAGCGCGATGATGAGACAGGCCGCCGGCAGGGCCAGCTTCACCGCACGCTGGACCTGAAGTTTCTTGGTATCGTTGCCGGAGCTGTTGAGCGCGGCGATGTACCGCCCCAGCTCGTTGTAGGTCATCTCCTCCGGATTCTTGGGCTCGATCAGCAGATCCCGTGGCGCCTGGGTGAAGGACGGCAGCCGCAGCTCCGCGAAGGTCAGAGTCAGCGCATTGCTGTTCCGGCTGATCACATGGCTGGCGCCATTGATGAACCGCCACCGGTGCCCCTTGGGGTCCCAGCGCGCGCTGTCCGCGGCGATGGAGAGCGTGGGGCTGCTCGAGTCCCGGACCGCGTGCTCGAGCACGACCTGCTGCATCTGGTTGTCGGTCGTGTTGAGCTGCCGGATGGTGTACACCCATCCGCTCCCGGACCGGTAGACGAAATTGACCCGGGTGGTGACGTTCCGGGCCTGTCGCTCCTTCTGGAGCTCGAGTTGCCGGGTGGTGGCCTCCGTGGCCCATTCGCCGATCATGAAACAGAGAATCGCCGCCAGGGTCGAGGCGATCAGCAGCGGCCGGATCAGCCGGTGGAAGCTCACCCCGCCGGCCTTGGCCGCGGTCAGCTCCGAGTTCCGGGCCAGCGGCCCCACCGTGAATACCGTGGCGAAGAGCGCCGCGGCCGGCATCATCGTCGCGATATTCTGCGGCAGCGCGTACAGATACGAGAGCGCGATCGTGCCGGCGTGGAGGTCGCGGTCGAGCAGCCGGCGCAGGTTGTCGGTGAGCTGGGTCAGCACCGACACGAACGGCAGCCCGATCGCGGTGAGCAGGAACACCCGGAGCCAGTGCCCCAGCAGGTAACGAGACAGCAGCCGCAGCCGCATCAGGTCCGGGCCCGGCGGCGCCGGAACCAGCCGGTCAGCAGTTCGGCCAGGTCGCCCAGGTCGCCGCCGCGGGTCGAGCCGAACTCCCGGTTCACCTTGATCAGGCCGAGAATCCCCGCCACCAGCACGATCCCGTTGGGCAACCACATCGCCAGCGCCGCGGAGATGGCTCCCCGGTCCGCCAGCTGTTCTCCAGCCGTCAATGCCACGTAGAACAGGGCGAAGATCGCCAGGCTCCCGCCGATGACCAGCCCGATCCCGCCGCGCGGAAACCGGAGCGCGAGCGCGATGCCGATGAGCACGAAGCTGAGGCACGCCGCCGACAGGGTGTATTTCTTGTGGATCTCCACCAGGTACTGGTTGACGTCCCGCCGCGCGAATTCCTCGTTTTCCCGTGCGATGGTGGCGTCCGAGATGGTGGAAAAGGCGGCGGCATAGCGCGCCGAGGCCTTCGTGGCGGAGTCCGGCACGGCGGTCTGGGCCGCCGCCGGTCTGGGGAGCAGCAGCCGGGCCATCCAGCGCTCCACGCTCCTCCATGCTCCGCACCGCGGCGACACGGTCGCGACCGTGGGAGCCGCCTCCTGCACCGCCCAGAGGTGGAGCAGGGCGCGCACGTCGTTCTCGGCGATGGCACGGCGGTGCAGCGCCGCGGCCTCCGCGGTCCGCCGGGAGCCGGCCACCCGGTCCATCATCTCGCAGGTGGTCATTTCGCGGTCGCCCCGCTCCACCGACCCGAAGCTCTGCTTGAACGCGTTTTCGATGTCCCGGACCTTGATGATGTCGGTCTCGAACCGGGTGGTGTTCACCGTCGCCGGCTCGGCGGTCTTGTACTCGTGGATCCGGCCGGCATAGAGGGTCAGGCCGAGATCCCGCTGGCCGTTCTCGAATGCCATGACGCCCCGGTCGGCATAGATCACCCGGCGCCCGTCGGAGGGGCTCATGTCGTAGATCACCACCTCGCGCATGTGGCCCGACCCGGCCTCGATGACGCTGGCCTGGAGGAAATACTGCGACCCCGGCAGCTGGTTCATCGTCTGCTCTTTGAGCGAAAAGGTCGGCTTCTTCTGGCCGATGTCGGTCTGGAGGTTGAGCAGCCGGAGGTTGGTGCGCGGGAGGACCTGGTCTACGAAGAAGAAGTTGGCCAGCGCGAGCAGGGCGCCCGCGTAGAACACCGGCCGGAGCATCTGCACCACGCTGATGCCGGAGGCCCGCATGGCGGTGATCTCGTTGTCCACTCCCATCTGGCTGAATCCGTAGAGGACCGCCACCAGGATGGCCATCGGGAGCGTCAGCGCCACGATGAAGGGGATGAACAGGACCAGCACCTCGGTGATCACCCCGGCGGGCAGTCCCTTGCCCACCAGGTCTCCGAACCGCCGGGAGAGCTGATTGAGCATCAGCATGCCCGTCAGCGCGCCCCAGGAGAAGAGGAACGGCCCGGCGACGGAGCGAAGGATGTGGGCCCGGAGAAGGCGCATCGCTGAAAAGTAAGCGGGGAGTGGGGGGCCGGGAGCGGGGTAGCGCCGTGCGACCCTTCCGTTCTCTCGGGAATCTCGCCTTACTTCCTGCCGCTCCCTGTAGCCCGCTCCCCGCTCCCCGAAGGCCCCATGCGGCTTCTCCTCGCCACCGTCTTCCTCGCTTCCGGCTGCCAGGGCCGAGCGCCGATGCCCCCCCGGGAGTTCGACGGGGCCGCCGCGCTTCGTTACGTGGAGACCCAGCTCGGGTTCGGACCCCGGATCCCGGGCAGCGAGGGTCATCGCCGGATGGCGGCGTGGCTGGACAGCCTGCTCCGAACTCGGGCCGATTCGGTGGAAGTCCAGCGCTGGACCCACCGCACCCGTGAGGGCGCCTCGCTCCCGCTGGTGAACTACCTGGCGCGCTTCAATCCGGCCGCTCCGACCCGGCTCCTCTTCCTGGCCCACTGGGACACCCGCCCCAGGGCCGACGCCCCAGGGAGCCGAGATTCCACTTTGCCCGTCCCCGGCGCCAACGACGGGGCGTCCGGGGTCGCCGTGCTGCTCGGGATGGCGGATGCGCTCAAGAAGGCCCCGCCCGGCGTCGGGGTCGATCTCCTGTTCGTCGACGGTGAGGACTACGGCAGCTTCGACGAGGGGAAAGACCAGGACGTGTTGCTCGGATCGCGCTACTACGCCGCCCATCAGCCGTCCGGCCCGCTACCGCGCTATGCCGTGCTCTTCGATATGGTGGGTGACAAGGACCTGAAGATTCAGCGGGAAGGCAGCTCGGTGACCGGGGCTCCGGACGTGGTCGAGGCGGTCTGGGACCTGGCCTTGCGGCTCGGGTATGACAATGCCTTCGTGGACGAGGATGGTCTGCCCATCACGGACGACCACACTCCGCTCCAGCAGGCCGGCTTCCGGGCCATCGATCTCATCGATTTCGACTATGGGCCCGGCAACCGGTGGCACCACTCCCCCGACGACACGCTCGACAAGGTGAGCGCGGCCAGCCTGCAGATCGTGGGCGATGTCGGGATGGGGTTGGTGAGAATGGCGAAGTAGGTCCGCGTAACCGTGCTCCCGCCTGCGTGACGGTGCTCCGCAAAGCAGGAAACCCGGCGGGTAAGATGCAGCATGTCGAAGGAGCCACGCGCCGTTCTCCTCCTGCTCGGGTTGGCCATTGCCGGGCACGCGGGCCGGCTGCTGCTGGCCCGACCGGATGCTCCACCCGGCGAGCTGCTGGCCGTCACCGCCCCGGGGAATGCGGGGCCTGCCGGCCAGCGAGCCCGCTCTGTCCGGCTGGCCCGGCCGCTCTCGCCGCACGAAACGGTGGACATCAACCTGGCCTCGGCGGAAGAGATCGCCCGGCTTCCGAGGATTGGCATGTCACTGGCAAAGCGCATAGTGGCAGATCGCTCGGCACGAGGCCGGTTTCGGGGCCCGGGAGACCTCGATCGTGTCCCAGGAGTGGGATCGGGGTTGCTGGCGGTCCTTCAAGGAAGGGTGATCTACGGGGGCGTCGGTGCGGAAGTGCCTACCCCGTCGAACGATGCAAATCTTAGCACTCCAGGAGCTTACGCCCCGTCGAACCCTCACGGAAGCCGGGGCCCGATCGACCTCAACTCGGCGTCGGAAGCGGACCTACTGGCCCTCCCTGGAATCGGCCCGGCCCGGGCCCGGGCGATTCTGGCATATCGCCGGGACAAGGGGTCATTCGCCGTAGTGTCGGATCTTGGCAGGGTTGCAGGGTTTGGGCGGTCGCTGGTGGCCCGTTTGACCCCCTTTCTTACGGCGCGGTAGGGATGGATTCGGAAACATCACCACGGGAGACCGGCTCGGCATGACGACGGCGGCACTACCCTCGGATCGACTCGGCGACATCCTGGTCAAGGAAGGTCTACTCTCGCGCGAAAAACTCGCGCAGGCGCTGACCGAGCATCGCGCGTCGAACATGCCGCTTGGCTTCATCCTCGCCAAGCAGAACCTGGTGCCGGAGGTGGAAATCACCCGGATCGTCGCGCGGCAGCTCCGGGTCCCCGCGGTGGACCTCTCCCGGTTCGAAGTCGACGCCAAGATCGTCAAGCTGATTCCCGCCGACATCGCCAAGCGCCATATCGTGCTGCCGCTCAAACGCGAGGGCCGCACCCTCACGGTGGCGATGGCCAACCCCACCGACCAGGTCCTGCTCCAGGAGCTCCGCTTCATCACCCGCTACGACCTGTTCCCGGTCTTCGCGGGGGAGTTCACCCTCCGGACCCTGATCGACAAGTACTACGACGCGTCGGACCAGCAGCTGGCCACGATCCTCAAGGACATGGAGGGCCTGGCCGACGACGTCGAGGTGGTGGCGGAAACCGAGGAGGAAGGCGCCTCCCAGGCCCAGATCGACGACGCGCCGGTCGTCAAGCTGATCAACGGCATCCTGACCGACGCAGTCCAGCGGGGCGCCAGCGACATCCACGTCGAATCCTTCGAGCACGAGATGCGGGTCCGTTACCGGGTGGACGGCGCCCTCCACGAGGTCATGAAGCCGCCGCTCCGCATGAAGGCGGCGCTCATCTCCCGCATCAAGATTCTCTCCCAGCTCAATATCGCCGAGCGCCGGGTGCCCCAGGACGGCCGGCTCAAGCTCAAGATGGGCAACCGGGTCATCGACTTCCGGGTGTCCACGCTGCCCTGCCTGTTCGGGGAAAAGATCGTGCTCCGAATCCTGGACAAGGGCAACCTGACCCTGGACCTCTCGACCTTCGGTTTCGAGCCCAAGCAGGAGCAGGATCTGCTCAAGGCCATTCTCAATCCCTACGGCATGGTCCTGGTCACCGGCCCCACCGGCTCCGGCAAGACCACCACGCTGTACTCCGCGCTGCAGCGGATCAATACCATCGACTCCAACATCATGACGGCGGAGGACCCGGTCGAGTACAACCTGCACGGTATCAACCAGGTGCAGGTGCGGAGCGAAATCGGACTGACCTTTGCGGCGGCGCTCAAGGCGTTCTTGCGGCAGGACCCCAACGTCATCATGATCGGCGAGGTTCGAGACCTGGAAACCGGCGGCATCGCTATCAAGGCGGCCCTGACCGGCCACCTGGTGCTGTCCACGCTGCATACCAACGATGCGGCCAGCACGATCACCCGGCTCATCGACATGGGCGTCGAGGCGTTCAACGTCTCGGCGGCGGTCAATCTGGTGGTGGCCCAGCGGCTGGTCCGGCGGATCTGCAAGGAATGCAAGGCCCCGACCACCTACCGGCCCGAAGAAATCCGGTCGTTGAACCATGCGGGCACGAATCTTGACGAGATTCGAGCGATTCCCTTCATGAAGGGCAAGGGCTGCGAGGCCTGCGGCGGCACCGGGTATAAGGGGCGCGCCGGGCTCTACGAGGTCATGGCCATGAGTCCGGAGATCCGCCGCATGATCCTGCGGGGCGCTTCGGCAACCGAATTGCGCGATATGGCGGTCGAGGAAGGCATGCTCACCCTTCGCATGGACGGCATCGTGAAAATCAAGAAGGGAGTCACGACTCTCGAAGAGGTCGTGAAGGAGACGGCCGGATGAGCCTCAATCTGCGGGCCCTGCTTCAGGAAATGATCGAGCGGGAGGCCTCGGACCTCCACGTGACGGCCGGCGAGCGTCCCAAACTGCGCATCGACGGCGACATCACGAACTCCTCGGTCGAGCACGTGCTCACGCCGAAGGACACCCTCCAGCTGGCCTACTCGGTGCTGACCGAGCAGCAGAAGAAGCGGTTCGAGTTCGAGGACGAGCTCGACTTCTCCTTCGGCATCCAGAACCTGGCGCGCTTCCGCGGCAACGTGTTCAAGCAGCGGGGCTGCGTCGCGATGGTGCTCCGGATGATTCCCTTCAGCGTCCGGACCTTCGAGGACCTGGGCCTGCCGCCGGTCACCGCCAAGCTGGCGGAGCGGCCCCGCGGGCTGATCCTGGTCACCGGCCCCACCGGCTCGGGCAAGTCCACCACGCTGGCCGCGATGCTCGACAAGATCAACAAGGAGCGGAAGGGGCACATCATCACGGTCGAGGATCCGATCGAGTTCATCCACCGCCACCAGAGCTGCATCGTCAACCAGCGGGAAATCGGGACCGACACCAAGAGCTTCGCGGCGGC
>JBGPLG010000023.1:0-51819 GCA_041486305.1 Gemmatimonadota bacterium | reverse complement strand
GCCGAGGGGGGCGGCTTCGGCGCGGGCGGCGGCGGGGGCGGCGGTGCGTTGCCGGCGTCCGCGGCCGGGCTGGGGGGCGCCGCGGGGGCAGCTGGGGCCGCGTCGGGGAGGTCGAGAGAAGGAGGCGGCGGGGCAAAGGGCCCGGCCCCGTTGGACAGGTTCATCGCGCCGTCCGGGTCCAGCCGGTTCGCCGCGTCCGCCCCGTGCGCGCCGTGGATCAGGCTCGCTCCCGCCGAGACGCCGCCTAACACGCGCATCATGGCGAACCCGGCAAGACCGACCGCGCCGACCCCGCAGGCGAGCTGGAGGCCGGCGATGGCGGCATCGTCGCCCATCGGGAGCCGGCTGGTCTTCGACCATTTCCGCAGCCCAACGATCACGCCCCACGCCATCCGGCCCTGGGCGGCGACCGTGATGAGAAGGACCAGGGGCCACAGGACCGGCCCTCGCATCGCCGCCTGAATCCCCGCGGTCTGGGGAAAGCCACCGATGATGAGGTAGAAGATGGAGGGTACCAGACACACCAGCGTGAGGATCACCGCCGGCCGCCGCAACGCGCCGCGCAGGGAGGCCGGCGTCAGGCCGGATGGCAGCAGGTGGGGCGATTCGGGCTGGGTCAGCTCCCGATCGACCCGATCCCGCTGGGCGACCACCGCCGCGAGCAGGTCATCGGGACCCGCCGGCGCTCCGGCGCGCGCCGCGTGGTACGCGCGACGCGCTCTCGCGAACCCGGACACCCAGGGAATCGACCAGGGCAGCCGGCTCACCGCGGCCTTGAGCGTCCCGGCGAACCGGGAGGTCGCGCCGCGCTCGGCGGCGAGGAGGGGCTCGAGCGCAGCCCCGACGGGTTGCGCGAGCCGGTCGAGCCACCAGGCTGTCGCCACGGCCGCCAGCACCATCAGACCACCCAGGGTCGCGAGCGAGTGGAGCGGGGTGGTGAACGGCGACAGCCAGGTTCCGCTGGTAAGCGCCGCGTTCCCGGCGGCGTGGTCCAGTCCGATATAGAGGAGCAGGCCGCCGGCGATCAGGCGGGCCGCCCTGGTGCGGTACCGGATCAGCAGTCCCACCGCGAGGCCGCCGATGGCGGACCAGACCAAGTGGGAATTCACCCGAATGGTTTCCTCGACGAAGACCGTGCCGGCCGGGAGCCACGACGTCAAGGTGCGCAGGAAACCCGGCACCAGCAGCGTGACGTTGCCGATGGAGATGGCCCAACCCCCGGCGATCGCGTGCGCCGCGTCCGGCGAGCCGGCGTAGCGATACATATTTTCGGCCAGCCCGTACCCGGAACCGGTCGCGGCGGCGATCAGCACACAATCCATCACCGACCACTGCTTTCGGATCGCGGGGATCAGCATGAGCATCGCGAGGGGCAGCAGCTTCAGGGCCTCTTCGAGGAACGGGTCCACCGTGTAGGATGCGATTGCCTGCATGTGAGCAACCGGCGTCCCGGTGAGCGACGCGGCGAGATGAATCCAGCCGAGCTGGAGGAAGACCGTCAGCGGGCCGATCAGATACAGTCCCACGGCCATCGCCGCGAGTACGGTCCGCATCCGGACGGTGCGGGCCAGGCTGCCCAGGATGATCAATTGGATGACGCCCCACACGTGCGCGAAGACGATCGCGAGGATCATTCGCTCTCCTGGGTATTCGCTTCGGGTGTGGTGGCGATCTGCGAAGGAGGGAGGAACTTCTGTCCTCCAACCTAACCAGTATGGTGCAGGGGGGGCCACTTGGAGTCTACATCCGGGGGGAGGGGGCGCAATCGATCAAAAGGATGACCTGAAGGGCTGCCGCGGGTGGCCCCTGGCAGGTGAGCATGCGGACCTACCTTTCCCCGGGGCGAGTTCCTCAGGCCCGGAGCGCCGTAGCCTCCTTCCCCACCACCACCAGCTCGCTCTCCAACCCCGCCGCCTGCGCATACTTCAGCAACGCCTTGTAGGTCGACGGCCGGAGCGGCACCCCGTCCCGCAGGCTCCGCTCCCGGGCGCGCAGTTCCGACTCACCCGGGATCAGGATCTCCTCCACGGCTTCCGCTCGCTCGCCCGCCTTGGTCTGCTCGATCAGGCGGTCCACCCGCCCGGTGAACTCGTGCGACGGCATGAACATCTCCGGGTCGATCGCCATGAAGAAGTGACCGAAGTTGGCCGGCTTCGTCATCCGGGGCCCGTGATCCCGGCGGTTGTCCAGCCCGAAGCCCGCTCCGGTCAGGACTCCCGCCAGTACCTCCATGACGAAGGTGAGGCCATATCCCTTGTGGCCTCCGATCGGCACTCCCAGCCCGGCGACGAGATCCGCGGGATCCGTTGAAGGGCGCCCGTGGCGATCGAGAATCCAGCCGGGAGGCAGCGGCTTCCCCTCGGCGAGTTGCAGGCCGATTCTTCCCCGCGGCGCAACGCTCATCGCAATATCGAGCAGAATCGGGTGGTGGCGTCCCGCGGGAATGCCCACGCCCAGCGGGTTATTCCCGAACGTCGGGGTGATGCCGCCGGTGGGCGCCAGGATCACCGGCCCGTTCGTGGTACACAGGCCGATCAATCCCTCCCGTGCGGCGAGCCAGGGGTAATGCCCGGCCGCACCCAGGTGGTTGGAGCCACGCACCCCCACGACGCCCACTCCCTTCTCCCGCGCAATCCGCATCGCCGTCTCCATCGCCGTGACGGCGACCCACTGGCCCGGTCCATTGTCTCCGTACACGTGGGCGCTGGTGTCCGTCTTGCGCTCGATCCGGATGTCGGGCCGGGGATTGATGCTGCCGGCGGCAATCCGCCGGGCATAGCGCGGAATGGAAACCATGTTGTGGGTCGGCTGATCGCGGAGGCTGGCCTCGAGCTGCACTTCGGTGACGATCGCCGCTCCGTCCGGCGCCAGGCCGGCCCGTTCCAGCGCCTCACGGCCATAGGCGCGCAGGCTTTCGACGGTTACCCGGATTCTGGTCGGGGCGGCCTCCGTCACCCTCGCGGCTCGCCGTTGAGCCGGCTCGGCGGCCACCGCCGCGAGCTCGGTGATGGTCTGGTGCTGCCAGAGCTGCCTGGGGGTCAATCGCAGACCGGCCTGATTGGCGCGGTTGATCATCTGGATGCTGAGGATCGAGTTCCCGCCGAGGTCGAAGAAGTTGTCGTCGAGACCCACCCGCTCCACACCCAGGACCTGGGCCCAGACCTCGCTCAGGATTCCCTCGGCGCGGGTTGCCGGGACCAGCGGCTCGATGTCCGGTTCCAGAGCGAAGGGCCCCCGGAATCCAGCGCCGAGTGCCGCCCGGTCCACCTTTCCGTTGGGCGTTCGCGGCAGCGAGGCCATCCTCACGATCCGCGACGGGATCATGTAGTCAGGCAGCTTCTGTCTCAGAAACTCACGGAGCTCACGGGTGGAGCCCCGAGCACCCGGGCTCGGTACCACATACACGACCAGGCGCCGCTCCCCATTGGCGCTCTCCTGGGTTACCACCGCGCTTTCCCGCCAGCCGGGATGCTGCCCGACGACCGCTTCGATCTGCCCCGGTTCGATGCGGTAGCCGCGGAGCTTCACCTGATGGTCGACCCGGCCGGAGAACTCGAGATTTCCGTCCGGCTGGCAGCGGGCCACGTCCCCGGTCCGGTACAGGCGCGCCCCGGGAATCCGGCTGAACAAATCGGGCACAAACGTCTCCGCCGTCAGCTCGGGCTGGTTGAGGTAGCCCCGGCCTATGCCGGCGCCGCCGATATACAGCTCGCCCCAGACGCCGATGGGCACCGGTTGCCGCGAGGCGTCCAGCACGTAGGCTCGCGTGTTCGCGATGGGACGGCCGATGGGAACGATCCCGGTGGAATCGCCTTCGCGCACGGGAACCGGATAGACGGTCACGATGCCGGTCGTCTCGGTCTGCCCATACATGTTGATCAACCGCACGCCGGGCCGGAACACCCGGCCCAATGCCCGGGCCTCATCGGCGAGCAGCGGCTCGCTCGCGGACAGGATGAGCCGCAGCCGGTTGGTCAGCAGATCCGCCCGCGACGCAGGCGGGAGGCCGGCCAGCGTCTCCTTGCAGATCCGCCAGTACGACGGGACCAGGTCGACGATCGACACTCCCTGCTGCCTGATGACTTCGAACAATTCCTGTGGGCTCAGGATCGCCTCGGTCGGGGCGACCACGACGCAGGCACCGCACGAGAGCGGGACGGCGAGCTGCCGCACCGAGGAAGAGAACGCGAAGGACGCCGTATGGAGATAGCGATCGTCCGGCCCGATCCCCAGCACCGCGCGCATGGCGTGGACGTAGTGGCTCAGGTTGGCGTGGGTGATCATGACACCCTTGGGCTTGCCCGTCGACCCGGAGGTGTAGAGCAGGTACGCCAGGTTTGCCGGCGTCACGCCGCTCACCGGGTTCCGTTCACTCTGGCCGCCGGCCGTCGGAAGCAGCCACTCCTCCGTAACGAGCACGGCCGCCTTGGCGTCTTCCTGCATGAAGGCGAGGTGCTCCGCCGGATAGGCCGGGTCGAGCGGCACGTACGCACCTCCGGCCTTCATGACCCCAAGCACCGCGGCCACCATCCCGACGGAACGCGTCAGGAGGATCCCCACTGGTATCTCCGGCCCCACACCCATGTCCTGCAGGCGCCACGCCAGCTGATTGGCTCGCCAATTCAGCTCGCGGTAGGTGAGCTGTTCGTCTCCACACCGCACCGCGGGGGCATCGGGGGTCAACCGCGCCTGCTCCTCGAACAGGTGATGGAAACAGCGCTCGTGATCATCGGGCATCTCGGTCTGATTCCAGGTCGTCAGCACCTGGCGCCGTTCGGCGTCACTCAGCAGCGGCAGCTCGGAGAGCGGGGAATCGGGTGTGGCCACGATCCCGTTCAGCAGCGTGAGGAAATGCCCGGCCATCCCTGCGATGCGGGTCTCATCGAACAGGTCGGTGTTGTACTGCCATGAAGCCGAGAGCCCCTGCCCCGATTCCGATACGTAGAGGGTCAGGTCGAACTTCGCGGTCTCCCGGTCTACCTCCATCGGGCTCGGCGTCAGACTCGACCTCGGCTCCGTGGCCCCATTGTCCGGCGGGTTCTGAAAAACGAACATCACCTGGAACAGAGGGTTATGCCGCTGATCGCGCTCGGGCTGCAGCTCATCGACCAGCCGTTCGAATGGCAGGTCCTGATGCGCGTAGGCGTGCGTGGCGGTGGTTCGCACCCGCCCCAGCGCCTCGCGGAACGTCGGAGCGTCCGACAGATCGGCGCGCATCACCAGCGTGTTGGCAAAGAAGCCGATCAAGCCCTCGGTTTCGGGGCGAGTCCGGTTGGCGATCGGGGTGCCCACCACGAGGTCCACTTGCCCGGTGTAGCGGTGCAGAAGAGTCTGGAACGCCGTCAGCAGCGTCATGAAGGGCGTGGCGCTCTCCTGCCGGCTCAACGCCTTGAGCCCCTCGGTGAGGCGGGCCGATATTGCCATCGGGTAACCGGCGCCGCGGTGAGTCGGGAGGGCGGGACGAGGGCGGTCGGCCGGCAGCTCGAGCACCGGGGGCATTCCCTCGAGCTGCCTGGTCCAGTACGCCAACTGGGTCTCCAGCGTCGCTCCCGTGAGCCAGGCTCGCTGCCAGACCGCGAAGTCACCATACTGGATCTGCAGCTCCGGGAGCGGGGATGGCCGGCCCGCCGCGAAGGCCGCGTAGAGCGCTTCCAATTCCCGATCGAGCACGCCGGTGGACCAGCCGTCGGAGACGATGTGGTGCATCGTCAGCAGCAGCACGTGCTCTTCCGCGTCCAACTTCAACAGTGAGGCGCGAAAGAGCGGTCCGTGGACCAGGTGGAAGGGACCGACCGCCGCTTCGGACGCCAGGCGCGCGGCCTCGGCCTGGCGGTCCGGCCCGGGAAGCCGGGTCAGGTCCACCACCGGGAGACGCAGGGGCCGCACCGGGGAAACGATCTGGACCGGTTGCCCAGCGACCATGCGGAAGGTGGTGCGCAGCGCCTCGTGGCGCCGGAGGATCTCGCCGAGGCTCCGCTCCAGCGCCTCCTCGTGGAGCGGCCCCGAGAGCCACCGCGCCAGGTGCATGTTGTAGGCGGGATTACCAGGCTCGATCTGGTCGAGGAACCACAGCCGCTGTTGGGCAAATGACAGCGGGCAAGGCTCGGTGCCGCTCCTCCGCGGAATCGTCAGGCGCTCATCGACCCCCTGCTCCGCCCGGTGCCGGGTCACCAGCTCCGCCAGCTCCGCCACCGTGGGCCTCTCGAACAGACTGTGTGGCGGCAGGTCGACCTGGAAGTCGTGGCCCAGCCGGGAGATCACCTGGGCCGCTCTGAGCGAGTCGCCCCCCGACTGGAAGAAGTTGTCGTGGATACCAGGCCGATCGATCCCCAGCACGCAGGCCCAGATATCCGACACTCGGCGCTCGACGGACGTGCGGGGCGCGGTGAATTCGGCCGGTCGAACGCCTGGGGTCGTCAGCCCCAGTCGCTCCGCCAATTCCATGCGGCGCACTTTTCCCGCCGGCCCCTTCGGGATCTCATCCACAAGCACGACCAGTTGCGGTACCTTGAAGGGGGAAAGGCGCGCCGAGGCAAACCGGCGGACCTCCTGAATCAAGCGTTCATGGGAGCCCGCCGGAACGCCGGATTCGAGGACGATCGCGGCAGCGACGTCTTCGCCAAGGGTAGGATGAGGAACCGGGAACGTCACCGCCTGCGCGACCGCCGGATGGTCCAGCAGCACCTCCTCCACTTCCCGCGGCGAGATCTTCTCCCCTCCGCGGTTGATGATCTCCTTGAGCCGGCCGGTGATGAAGAGGTAGCCCTCCGCATCCAGATGCCCCCGGTCCCCGGTACGGAGCCAGCCCCTCAGCACGGCGCTGCCATCCGCTTCGGGGTTGTTCTCGTAGGCCGGCATCACGTTCGGCCCGCGGATCACGACTTCGCCGGATTCTCCCGGCGGCAGGAGATTCCCGGCCTCATCCATGACCGCGACGTCCGGCCCGGCGGCCGGACCCACCGAACCCGGCTTCCGCCGGCTCGGCGGGAGCCGGTTACTCGCAATCTGGGGAGCGGCCTCGGTCATCCCGTAGGCCTCGATGAACGGGACCCGGAACACGCGTTCCAGGTCCGCGATGAGCTGTCGCGGCATCGCCGCAGAGGCGGAGCGGATGAAGCGCAGCGACGAGCGCGCCGCGATACCGGGATGGCGCAGCGCGTACTCCAGGATCTCCCGGTGGATCGTCGGCGCCGCCGTATACCAGGTGGGATGAAACGCCTCCATCCCGTCAAGGAACCGATGCGTGGTGAACCGCCCTGGGCAAATGACGCTCGCACCCGCCGCCAACGAAGCGAAGAGCGCGCTCAGGCCGTGGATGTGAAACAGCGGCATCACGCTCAGGCAGCGATCGCCGGCGGACAGCTCGACGGCGGCACGGATGCTGTGGGCGGCGGCGCAGATGTTCCGGTGGGTCAGCGGCACCAGTTTCGGCCGGGCCGCCGTGCCGGAGGTGTGCAGCGCCAGCGCGACATCCTCCGGCTCCGCGAACCCGGCCTTGGCGCATCGACCCTTCGCACCCTGCAGCGTGAAGAGACCTGCCTCGCGGTCCAGTGCCGGTGTCAGCTCGAGGATCGGGATGCCACGGGTCCGGGCCACGGCGACTGCCGGCGACGTACTGCCCGCCGGCACCAGCAGGGCCCGGCAGCGCAGCTGGGCGAGATGCGCATCGAATTCGGCGGCGAGGTAATCGGGATTGAGGGGCGCGCAGGTGGCGCCGGCCGCAATGGTGATGCACGCCACGGCCATTTCAGGCCCCTCGGGAAGCACCATGGCGAGCCGGTCGTTCCTCCCGACGCCCAGCGCGTTGAGCGAGCGGACGACCTCCCCGATCTCGCGGCTGAGCCCGCCGTACGTAAGCGGCCGCCGTCCCGGGGCGACGATCGCGACGGCATCCGGGTTGCGCCCGGCCTGCTCGTCGACCAGTTGACGAAGACAGCAGCGCGGATCACTCATCCAGCATCTGCTCGTACAGCCGGGACGAGGAAACCCGGATGACCACCAGCGCGGATCGGCCGGCGCGGACCTCGGCGCGCGCGTCGCGCAGCGCGGCCGGGAGCTCCGCCGGATCCTCTACGGTTCGGGCCCACAGGCCCATCGCCTCCGCCAGCCTGGCGTACTGCTGCGGCGGCGTCGGCAGATCGCAGCCCGGATAGACACCGGCCCTTCGGGCATAGCCGTCCGGCGCGACGCTCCGGATCGCTTCCTGGGTGGCGGCGTATCCCTGATTGTCGAACATCACGGTGAGGAAGGGACTGCGGTATCGCTCGGCCGCCCAGTACGCCACCATGGGCTGGCCGAACACCCACGAGCCGTCTCCGACCACGCAGACGACCGTCTTCGAGGGGGAGGCGAGCTTGGCGCCCAGCGCGGCTCCGAGTCCCCAGCCGAGGCCCGAGCCGAGGCTCTGGTAGTAGGTGCCGGGGCGATCCAGATCCAGGTGATGCCAGAGGGCGGGATTGTTGCTGACCGCCTCGCCGACGATCACCATCTCGCCGTCCACCAGCACGTTCAGGCAGTGCGCCGCCCACTCCGGGGAGATCGGCCCTCGCGCCGCGAGGTCGAGGGCTCGCTGGCGCCACCCGGCCCGCTGCATCTCGTGCTCCGCGGTCACCGCACGGCGCCGGGCCTCGATCCGGGTCCGATCGGCCGGAGTGAGCCGCCGCTCGACCTCCGTGGCCAGGGCCGACAACGCCTGGCATGAGTCGGCCTCGATGGACAGATCGACCGAGAATCCCCAGATGGGCATGTCCCGTTTGAGGGTGTCGATGTCCAGCTGGATGACGCGGCAGTCGGAAGCGGGTTGCCCCTGGGCGGGGACCCACGGCACGTCGTGATCGAGAACCAGGATGCAGTCGGCCTCCTGCGCATGGGGGAAGGCGCAGAATCCGAGATGCATGGGATGACTCGACGGGAAGTTCACCCGGTGACGCGACTCCACCACCGGCACCGCGAGGGCCTCGGCCAGCCGGATCAGGGGGGCCACCGCCCTGGGATTGCGGCCCGCATAGGCCACCAGGATCAACGGCCGCTCCGACTCGACCAGCCACTGCGCCGCCTGGAGAATGCTCGAAGGGTCCGCCGCCGCCGCTGCCGCGTCGGGCGCGCGCTGCGGCTCGGTGGCCTTTGCCGCCCTTGGCTCGACCAGCACGTCCTTCGGCAGCGTCAGATACACCGGGCCGGCCGGCTCCGCGCCCGCCACCTGGAACGCGCGCTGCATCGCCGGGTGCAGATCGTCCGGTCCGGCCAGCTCGTGGTGCCACTTTACGTAACCCGCCACGGTGCCGGCCTGGTTGATCTGCGCCTGGATCCAATCCATGTGCCGGCTCCGCCCGCCGACGGTGCGCGGAGCCGTCCCCGCGCAGATCACCACGCCGGCGCGGCCCCGCTGCGCGTTGTGCAGATTCGCGCCGATGTTCTGGGTGCCCACGTCGGCGTGAACCAGGATGACCTGAGGCCTTCCGGTCACCATGAAATAGCCGTGCGCCGCCGCCATGGCCACCGACTCGTGCAGACAGAGGATCAGCCGGGGCGCCCGGCGCCGCTGGACGCTGAACTTGGCGATGGATTCCTGGATCGGCGCGATGTCGCTGCCGGGATTGATGAAGACGTACTCGACCCCGTGGTCGTTGAGCTGCTCGACGAAGGCGTCGGAGACGTTGTCGACCGGAAGATCCGGTTCAGCCCCGCGAGGCACGCCCTGCGGGCGCACCTGCGCCGGTGCCGCCTCCCGCGCTCGTTCGAGGCAGGCCTCGAGCAGGGGGGCCAGGACCTCGACGTTGGGCTTGGTGAGCGTCAATCCCGAGTCGTCGCCCGGCACGTCGTGGTTCTCCAGGCCGCCGGCGGCGAGCTGGCTCCAGCGCAGCCTGGGGTCCTCTTCGGAAGCGATCTTCCGGCCCTCGGCCAGAAAGAGGACGACCTTTCCTGGATAGACCCGCGGCTGGTACCGGTGGACCGCGGCCAGATTGGCCTGGCGAACCACCCCCGAGAGGAACTCGCCGGGATTCCCCCTGAACAGGTCGCGCTGGACGATCATCTGTCTCACCATCTCGAGCCGTTCGCGCAGGTACACGAATCGCTGCCGCCCGGGGAGCCTCGCGAGCGTCTGGAGGTAGAGCCGGAGCCGCCTGCCGATGAGACCCAGAGCCGTCCGGGTGCGCGGAGGCCGGAACTCCCGCCGGGAAGTCTGGGCCGGAGGCCTCGGCTCGAGGAGCGCGAGCAGCCCGACCGGTTCTCCGGCGGCGTGGAGCCGTTGGGCCATCTCGTACGCGACCACAGCCCCCATGCAGACGCCGAGGAGATCGTAGGGACCCTCGGGTTGCACCTGGCGGATCTCCTCCAGATACGCCGCTGCCATGTCCTCGATGCCGGTCCGCGGCTTCTCGGTTCCGCTGAGTCCGCGCGATTGCAGCCCATAGAAGGGCTGGTCCCGCCCCAGGAGTCGCGAAAGGTCGTGATAACAGATCACGTTACCCCCGGCGCCGGGTACCGCGAACAGGGGTCGCCGGCTTCCGGCCGGCTGAATCGCCACCAGGGAGCGCCACGACTCCGACGCCCGGCCCCGCCCGATGGCTATGGCGAGCGCTTCGATGGTGGGCGCCTGGAACAGGGTCGCGAGCGGCAACCTGACCCCCAGCCGCTCTTCCGCCCGCGCAAACACCTGTGCGGCAAGCAGCGAGTTGCCGCCGAGGTCGAAGAAGTTGTCTCGGGTCCCGACCTGATCGACCACGAGAAACTCTTTCCAGATCCTGACCAGCTGCCGCTCGACGTCGTTTCGGGGCTGGGTGAATGTGGCCGTCGGATCCCTGCGACCGTCCGGAGGAGGCAGCGCCTGGCGGTCGATCTTGCCGGTGGGCGTGACCGGTAGCGCTTCCAGGAACACAAATCGAGACGGAATCATGTAAGGCGGGAGCTTCTGCTGCAGAAAAGCCCGCAGCTCGCCGCCCGCAGGATCCGGCTTCCCCGACGGGACCACGTAGGCAACCAGCTGTTTGTCGTTCGGCACGGGGTCCAGCACGACGACCACCGCCTCGCGCACCCTGGCATGCAGGCAGAGCGCGGCCTCGATCTCCGCCAATTCAATCCGGAAGCCCCGGATCTTCACCTGGCGATCCCGTCTCCCCAGAAACTCGAAACGGCCATCGGGCAGGAATCGCCCGAGGTCGCCGGTCCGATAGACCCGCCGACCCGGAACGTCGGGATCAGGCTGGAAGGCCGGGGCCGCTTCGTTCCCGCGACGCCAGTATCCCTCGGCGATGTAGGAGCTCTTGACCACCAGCTCGCCGGTTTCCCCCGCGGCGACGGCCCGGCCTGCTTCGTCGACGAGCTCGAGGCACTTGTCCTCGACCGGTCGGCCCGCCGGGACGACGCCAGGTCTCACCGCATCCGACTCGATGCGAGCCACGCACAAGAGGCCGGTCTCGGTCGTGGAGAACCGATGCATCAGCACGCAAGAGCTTCCGAAATGCTGCTTCCATTTTTCCAGGTCGGCCGGAAGGACCACGTCTCCAGCCAGGGCCACCAGCCTGACCTTGGGAAACAGATTCTCGCCCGTCAGGGTGGAAAGGAATCTCCGAAACAGGAGCACGGGGGGATGCAGCAGGGTGATCTGCTCCGCTTCGAGCCACTCCCGGAAGGCCGGCAGACCTTCGGATGCAAAATCGAAGACACACAGCGTGGCGCCATTCAGCAGGGCTCCGAACATATCCGCTTCCGACGCTGAAAAGCTGCAGTGGGTCAAGAGAGACTGCCGGTCCGCCGGCGTGACGGCATCGTGCTGGACGGAGAGCCACACGCGGTGCAGAACCGCCCGGTGACTCTTCACGACTCCCTTCGGCTGGCCGGTCGTCCCGGATGTATAGAAGACTGTCGACGGGTGTTGCGGCCGTGCCTCAATCTGGGGGCCTTCCTCGGCAGCCCCGCCCTCGATCTCGTCGAGCAGCAGAATGGAACAGGCCCCGGCGGCCAGCTCGCGGGCCTGGGATTCGAAGGCGGCGGTGGTCAGAATCAGCTCCGGCGCCACATCACGCACGATCTCGGCCTGCCTCGCAGCCGGCATCGCGGGGTAGATGGACAGGTAGGTCTTGCCGGCCTTCAGCACCGCGAGCGTGGCGATGACCATCTCGGGCGAATGGTCGAACAGGTAGGCCACACATCCGGTGCCGGGCCGAGCGCGCCCCCTGATTGCGTGGGCGATCCGGTTGGCTCGTCCCTGCAGTTCCCGGTAGGTCCACTGCCTGCCATGACCGGTGAGCGCGACCTGATCCGGAACGCGGCGGACCACCTGGTCGAAACGCGCCGGCACCGTCTGCTCGATATCCGCCCGCGTAAAAGGCAGGCGGGAGAGCGGAGCGGCCCTACCGGTTTCGGTCGTGGTTTCCAGCGGCTCCGCCATGGGCAGATTCTCCGAAACGCCAGGATGCAGCCCAACGCCGGTGCAGTCGAAAATCGGGGAGGAATAGTATCCCGACCAGGTCGGCTTGGCACTCTGGTTGCACAGCCTCTCCGTACTGGGCAAGTGGCGTGCCTTGGCCGCCCGGGGGTTCGCTCGGCGGGGTCCCGCGCAGGGGGCCGTACGCCGGACGACGCGCGTAAGGTTCGCACCCACAACCAGGGGCCCGCCAAACCCGCGCGAACCCCCGTCTTACCATGTCCCATCGCCGCGCCCTCGGCGTCCCGTCTCTATGGCAATCGCAGAGTCGTCACCACCCCCCAGGCTGGGTCGACCGGGAAGGGCGCGTGCAGCGACAAATCGGAGTCCAAGGTGTTCTCCGTAGGACCCGACAAACGGTCGGATTCCCGGCGGAGCGTGTTGAGATGCAGCCGGCGGAGGCCCTCAGGTGTAGTGCTGGACGACGTACCGGAGGAGCACCACCACGATGGCCAGCACGATCAGGAGAATGACGCCGACCGCCACCAGGAGCTTCCGGGCCCGGCCCACCGCTTCCCGCTGTCGGCGCAGGGCCTCCTCCTGATTGCCGAGCGCTCGAGCGTATGCTTCGACCTGTTGGCGTTGCAGGTCGCGAATCTCCTCGAGCAAACGGACCACGCGATCCTCATCCATCTCGATCGCTCCTTGAGGTCAGGGTCAGGATCACTGCGCGGGTGCAGCCGGGTATCGTGGACGTCGAACGGCGTGCGCTTCTGCTGCGGCGCCCTGCGGGATTCTAATACTGATGGCCAGCATCCTGCCGCACCCCCGCGATCCCCGTGAACCGCCGAGTTAACCCCCGCGCCCTTCCCGCCCTCGGCGTCCTGGTGTTACCTCCCGGCGAGCCGGAGCTCCTCGGCGCGAGCCACCAGTCCGCTCATTCGCACCGCCTCCGCCGCCGCGACGCGCCGCCCGAATTCGCTCAGCGCGTAGTAGCGCCGTGGCGGCCCGTCGGACTCTTCGCCCGGACCCTCGGTGGCGGTGATGAGCCCCTCGGTCTCCATCTGCTTCAAGGTCCGGTAGAGCGTCGCCGGGCCCAGCATCCACTGCTCCACCGGATTCTCCTGCAGCTCCCGCATCAGCCGGTAGCCATGCTTGGGCTCCTCGGCCAGCGCCAGCATCATGGCGAAGGTCCGCGGCGGGACCGGCAGCTGCGGCTTCACGTCTCGGTCAGTCATGGCGCAGCACCTCCAGCGGCTCGGTGCGCAGAGCCCGACGCACCGGCACCAGGCACGCCAGCGACGCCACCACGGCGAACAGCACCGCGATGCCTCCGTAGACAATCGGATCCACCGGGCTCGCGCCGAAGAGGAAGGTCCGTAGCAATTGCGATACCCCGGCCGCGCCCGCGAAGCCGAGCGTGAGCCCGATGAGCACCAGCCGGAGCCCGTCACGGACCACCAGGTTTCTGACGTCCGCCGCGGCAGCGCCCAGCGCCATGCGGATGCCGATTTCCCGGCGGCGCCGGCTCACCATATACGAGAGAATGCCATAGAGTCCTACCGCCGCGAGCAGCAGGCCGGTGGCGCCGAACAGCAGCGCCAGCGCCATCGCGATGCGGTTGGGAAGCAGCGCCACTCCGACCACCACGGCCATCGGGGCGATCTGCGCGATGGGGAGCGCGGCGTCCAGCGCGTGTACCGCCTCGCGCAGCCCCCGCTCCGGATCGGGCGCGCCCGGCTTCATCTGCACCACCAGGGAGAGGTCGCGCCCCGACTGCTGCGCGAACGGCAGGTAGATCATCGGGACCGGGTCCTCGCCGATCGAGCGGTACTTGGCGTTCCGCGCCACCCCGACGACCACGGTGGGCGTCCCGTCGCGCAGGCTGCCGAACAGCAGCGTCTTGCCGAGCGGTTCCTCGCCCGGCCAGATCTTCGCCGCCAGGGTCTGGTTGATGATCGCGACCGATGGCGCGCCGTCGCGATCGGCGGGCCCGAAGGCCCGGCCCCGGAGCAGCGGCAGCTGCATGGCGGAAAAATACGTTGGCGACACGGCGGTGAAGTTGGTCTGGAACCAGCCGACGTTGGGCCGGTCCTCCCGGCCCGCGATGGCGACCATGGTCTCGTGGGTGCTGTTGTTGAGCGGGAGATTGTCGGTCAGGCCCGCGACCGCCACGCCGGGTATCGCCGCGGCCCGCTCCTCGAGCCGGCCGGCGAACTCGCGCACCGCGGCGGCATCGAGATTCCGCACCTGCATCATCAGGCTCACGGTGTACAGCGTCTTGGGCTGGAACCCGACGTCGATGGCGCCGGCCCGGCCCAGCGCGCGCACGAAGAGGCCGGCGGTCACCAGAAGTAGCGCGGTGCCGGCCACCTGCGCCGCCACGAAGGCGCCCCGCAGGCGAAGCCTCCCCACCTTCGCCAGCGACGGCTCGTCCTTGAGCGACCGCACCAGATCGGGGCGGGTCGACTGGAGCGCCGGCACCATCCCGAATAACACACCGGTGCCCAGCGTCACCCCGAGCGCCACCAGCAGTACCCGGAGGTCGAGCGAGAAGTCGAAGGTGATCGGAATGCCCACCGGCGGGTGGAATCCCGCCAGGGCCCGGGTGACCCACACCGCCAGCAGCGTCCCGCCCACCCCGCCGACCACGAACAGCAGCACGCTTTCGGTGGTGAGCTGGCGGACCAGCCGGGCTCGGCCTGCGCCGAGCGCCAGCCGCACCGCGATTTCCCGGGTCCGCGCCGCGGCCCGGGCCAGCAGCACGTTGGCCACGTTGGCGCTCGCGATCAGCAGCACCAGTACCGCAAGCAGCAGCAGAAGGCCCAGGAATCCCGCGGCGGGGAGAATGGCCGGCGCGGGTAGCGGCGCGTAGGCCCGCACCTCGACCCGCCGATCGAAGTCGAGTCCCGCCATGCGGCCCAGCCGCGCCGAGACCGCCGAGAGCGCCCCCGCCGCGGCGGCCCGGTTCCCCTGCGGCGCGAGCCGTCCCACGATCTCGAGCCACGAGCTGGTCCGGTTGTCGAGCAGGTTGTGCCGGTTGGTGATGACCTCGTCGAGCGTGATCGGCACCCACATCGTGGCATCCAGCGCGGCGATGTGGCCGCCGAACCTCGCCGGCGCCACGCCGATGATGGTGAACGGATTGCCGTTGACCATGAGTTGGCGGCCGACCACGCCGGTATCGCCTGCAAAACGCCGGACCCATTCGGAATGGCTCAGCACCAGCACCCGGGCGCTGCCAGGGCCGATGTCGTCGGAGGGAAGCAGCAGGCGACCGAGCGCCGGCTTCACACCCAGCATGCGGAAGTAGTTCCCCGAGACCTCCAGCGCGAGCTTGAGCTCGGGCTCGCCCCCACTGGACAGGCTGACCGGCTCACCCGAATACGCGACCAGGTCGGAGAGGCCGGCGTTGGTGGCCGCCAGATCCTTGTAGTCGAGATACGAGAAGGCGTGGAAGCTGGAGCCGTCGTTGCTGAGCGCGTGCACCGTCACCATCCGGCCGGGCTCGGCCACCCCCGCGGGCGGCCGGAGCAGGAAGGCGTTCGCCACGCCCATGATGGTGGTGGTGGCTCCGATGCCGATGGCGATGGTGAGCGCGGCGATGAGCGTGGCGGTGGGCGCGGTGCGGAAGGACCGCAGGGCGTACCGGATGTCCTGGAAGAGGTTGTCCACGGGTTTGTTGGCTCCCGGTCGGTGTCGCGATGACGGTGTGCCCGCGAGCCACTCCAGTGGCGCCGAGCGAAGGTCGAGCAGCAGCGTGGCCCAGAGCCGCGCGCGGGCGGCGAAGCCGCCGCGCCGCGCCGCCGACCAGCCGGCCCGGAAGCACTCGAGCAACTCCCCCTCGGCAGCCTCCCGGAAGCGGCGCGGGTATGCCCGGAGCAGGAGCCGGTAGCAGCGCTCCGCGAAGGGTTTCGGTTGGGGCGGGACTATATCCACGAATGGGTATACGTGGGAGCTGCGGGGATGTTTCAAAGAGTGACTATTGACGGGTCGATTCCTAGGGGTAGCTTATACCGAAGAAATACCGAAGCCGGGTCCCCTCTAACCTTTCACCTCTGACCTCTCAGGCTTGTGAAGTCCGTCTTGTTCATTGATCCCCCCGCCTTCTGCGCTACGGTCGAGCGCCTGGTGGCCCCGGCGCTCCGGAGCCGGCCGGTCGCGGTGGCGCCACCCGGCGCCGATCGCGCCACGGTGCTGGCGCTTTCGCCCGAGGCGCAGGCGGCGGGAATCACCCGGGGCATGGGCGTGCGCCACGCGAAAAAGCTCTGCCCCGATCTAATCCTGCTCCCTCCCAATCCGCGGCTCTATGCCCGCGCCTCCCGGGCCCTATACGAAATCCTCCGGGTCTACGCCCCGGTCATCGAGCCCCGGGGGTACGGCCACGCGTTTCTGGACATCAGCGGCACCGAGGGCCTCTTCGGCCCCGCGGTAGACGTGGCGGATCGGATCCGACGGGAGGCGGCGGCGCGGCTCCGGCTGCCGCTCACGGTGGGTGCGGCGGGCAATAAGTTGGTGTCGGAGGCGGCAACGCGAGTCGGGCGGGATTCATCTCTACCGTCTTACCGCCTGACCGCCTTCCCGCCCGATATCTGGCCCATGCTGGTCGCTCACGGCTCCGAAGCCTCCTTCCTTGCGCCGCACCAGATCGGGGTGCTGCCCGGCGTCCCGGAGGACATCCGGTTCCGCCTCGACGAGTATCAGCTCGAGCGGATCGGGCAGGTGGCGGCCATCGCCGAGAACGAGCTCTGCGCGGTGTTCGGCGCGCGGGGCCGGCTGCTCCGGGCCCAGAGCCGAGGAATCGACGCCCGGCCGGTGCTGTCGCCCGCGGTCAAGGCGGAGTACCGGCTCACCCATACCCTCGCCACCGACACCAACGATCTCGGCGTGCTGCATCCCCTGCTCCGCCGGATCACCGAGGCGCTGGGACGGAGGCTCCGGCAGCGTGCGCTGGCCGCGCGGCGGCTCGCGGTCCAGGTGGAGTACGCCGACTACCACCGCTCCGCGAAGCGCATCTCCCTCGCGGCGTATTGTCTCGATCGCGATCTCTGGAACGCGGCGCGGCGCGGGCTCGACGCCGCGATGGGGCGGCGCACCGCGGTCCGGACGGTGACGGTCACCGCGGACCTGCTGGTCGAAGCCAATGCCCAGCTCGATCTGTGGGAGGCGGCCGAAACACCGGCCGATGCGTTGCAGAGCGCCCGGGACCGGATCCACCGGCGCTGGGGCGAGCGGAGCTCCTACCAGACCAGGACGATCTTGCCCACCGAGTCGTTCCGCTCCATGGTCTCGTGCGCAGCGACGATGTCGGCCATGGGAAACACCGCGTGAATGATCGGGCGGAGGGAGGCGCCGGTGCTCGGCGGATGCCCCAGGCTCAGCATCGGGAAATCCTCCCGAAGGTGCTGCCCGAACAGGGGCAGGAACCGGCGGCCAAATTCCTCGACCAGCGCCGAGCGCTCCTCCGGCCCCCGGCTCCGCATGACGGTGCCGATGACCTCGAGGCGCTTGCGCAGGATCAGCTCGAGGCTGGCCTCCGGCACCTTGGCGCCCTGCAGGAAGCCGAGCAGCACCAGCCGTCCCCGCGGAGCCAGCAGGGCGAGGTTGTCCTGGAAGGCGGGACCGCCCAGCACGTCGAGAATGACGTTCACCGGACGGGCAATCTGCTCCCGGAATGGTCGGGTGGAGGTGTCGATGCCGGTGTCGAGCCCCAGCGAGGCCAGCGGCTCCAGCTTGCCGGGACTGCGCGAGGTACCGAGCACGGTAGCGCCGAGCAGCCTGGCGAGCTGGATCGCGGCGGTGCCCACGCCGCTGGCCACCGCGTGAATCAGCACGCACTCGCCCGGCTGAAGCCGGCCCCGCGCGGTCAGGGCGTCGAAGGCGGTGAGGAAGGCCTCCGGAATGGCCGCGGCTTCGGCAAAGGAGAGGTTCTCCGGAATCGGCAGGATCTCATCCTCGTGCACCACGACGTACTCGGCGTGGGCTCCGCCGCCCACCAGGCCCATAACCCGGTCGCCGAGGCGCCAGCGGATTGCCTCGGAGCCCAGCGACTCGACCTCCCCGGCGTACTCCATGCCCGCGATGTCCGCGGGCCATCCCGGAGGCGCCGGATAGGTTCCCCGCCTCTGGTGGATATCGGCCCGGTTGAGCCCGGCGGCACGGACCCACACCCGGACCTGGCGCGCCATCGGAGCGGGGTCCGGCATGTCCCTCAGGGCAAGAACTTCGGTGCCGCCCGCGCCGGCATTCACAACCGCTTTCATGGTGGAAGGGTTTACCCTCGGCCGGCTACAGTCAACCATTAAGAAGGAGACCGTGTTATGGATCCCCGTATCGCCCCGCTCGCCGGCATCCTGCGGCTCAACAACCGGCTCTTCGCCAATTGTCTCGACGGCATCACCGACGCGCAGTGCCACGAGCGCCCGTCCGACACCACCAACAGCGCGGCGTTCGTCGCGGGGCACCTGGCCGAGGCGCGGTTCTGGGGCCTCAAGATTCTGGGGGCCGAGCGGCCCAACCCGCTGGAGAAGTACCTGGGGCAGTGGAAGGGCATCGATGAGATCACCACCTGGCCCTCGCTGGCGGAAATCCGGTCGGCATGGGCGGAGGCGTCCACCGCGCTCGACACACGGATGGCGGCCATCACGCCCGCCGAGCTGGATGCGCCGAGCGGAAGCCAGATGCCCCTGGACGACTCGTCGGTGCTGGGGCTGTTCGGCTTCATGGTGCAGCACGACAGCTACCACCTCGGCCAGCTCTCGCTGCTCCGCAAGTATGCGCGGATGCCGGCCATGAGCTATTCCTGAGCCGCGACTTCCCTTGACGGAGCCTCGAACATGTTCAAGCAGCTCACTCCGGTACTCATCGTGAAGGCGGTCGAGCCCTGTCTCGGCTTCTGGACCGGCGGGCTCGGATTCAAGAAGGTGCACGAAGTACCCGGCCCCGACGGCAAGGTGATGTTCGCCAGCGTGGAACGGGACGGCGTGGAGATCATGTATCAGACCATCGCCAGCGTGGTCGAGGACAACCCGGGCATGGCAAAGAATCTGGACGGGCACTCCATCGCGCTGTTCATCACGGTGGATGACCTCGACACGGTGGCGCAAGGCGTCGCCGGCGCGCCGGTGGTGAAGGCGCGCCACAAGACCTTCTACGGCAGCGAAGAGATCTACGTCCTGGAGCCGGGCGGGAAACACCGTGGGCTTCGCCCAGATGGGATGAAGACGCCGTGACCGCCTACTGCGACGTCGCGCCGGGGCACGAATGGCACGGACCGTATCACGACACCGAGTACGGCTTTCCGCTCGCCGGAGACGCGGAGCTGTTCGAGCGCCTGGTGCTGGAAATCAACCAGGCCGGGCTGTCCTGGCTCACGATTCTGAAGAAGCGCGCCGCGCTCCGGGACGCCTATGACGGGTTCGACCCGGAACGGGTGGCGCGCTACGGGTCCCGCGAGGTGAAGCGGTTACTGGCCGACGCCGGCATCATCCGGAACCGGCTCAAGGTGGAAGCGGCCATCACGAATGCCAAGGCGGTGGTGGCCATGCGCCGGACCCATGGATCCTTCGCGGGGTGGCTCGACGCGCACCATCCCCGGAGCAAGGACGAGTGGGTCAAGCTGTTCAAGCAGACTTTCAGGTTTACCGGCGGGGAAATCGTCGGGGAGTTCCTGTTGAGCACCGGCTACCTCCCCGGGGCGCACCGGGAAACCTGTCCGGTCCACGCCAGGATCCTGAAGAAGAAGCCCCCGTGGAAGGTCTCGCCGGTAGATTGACTCCATGCCCGACCGCTTCCTGCTGACCGCCTGCACGCTGGACCAGGCCACTCCAGTCCTCGCGGGGCTGGCCCGCCCGGCGTGGCAGCTCACCGACGTTCAGCCGTCCGGCGACACCCAGCTGGCCCGGATCGGCAGTATCCACCGGCGGCTGTGCCGCCTGGTCAGCGATACCGTCAGGCGCGGCGAGCGGCCGGTGAGCCTGGCCGGCGACTGTTGCGCTGCGATTCCGGTCCTGGCCGGCCTCCAGGACAACGGGGTTCACCCGGTCGTGCTGTGGCTGGATGCGCACGGCGACTTCAACACCGCCGCCACCACGATCACCGGATTTCTCGGGGGGATGCCGCTGGCCATGATGTCGGGCCGGGGGGATCAGACGCTGATGCAGTCGGCGGGGGCGCACCTGCTGCTGGACGACGACATCATCCTCGCCGATGGCCGTGACCTGGACCCGCCGGAGAGCGCCCTTCTCAAGACCACCGGCGTTCACCATCTCCACTCGGTGGCGGAAGCGATCGACGCGATTCCTCCCCACCGGCCAGTGTACGTCCATCTCGACTTCGACGTCCTGCAGCCGGCGGACGCGCCCGCCATGCGCTACTCGGTGCCGGGCGGCCCCTCGCTCGGCGAGCTGACCAGCGCGGGCGCGGCTCTGGGAAAGTCCAACCGCATCGCGGCGATCTCGGCCACCGCCTGGGATCTCGGCGCCGACGGGGACGGCCGGACCGGCCGCGCCTGCATGGCCGCCCTCGACGCCTTCCTGGGCGGGGCGCGCTAGAACCCGCCGCCGCCGCCGCCCCCGCCACCGCCCCCGGATGAACCGCCGCTGAACCCCGAGCCTCCCGAGCTGCGGGGGGCCGAGCTCATCGCGCTGCTCGCGCTGGTCGAGAGCGCGGAGAGGCTGTGCGAGAAGCTCGACGCGTTGAACGCGCCGATGTTGGAGCCGACGTACCAGCTGGGAGGCTCGGTGTAGATGTCCTTGAACGCGCCGGCCCATTGTTTGTCGACGCCGAGCGCCATCGCGAAGGGCAGGTACTTCTCGAACAACTCGGGCGTCTTCACGATCCGTTCGAAGCGGTCCTTCTCGACCCGCTCGAGAAATTCGCTGAAACCCAGGATCTTTTCGAGCACCCGCGCGCCCTGCTCGGTGCGCGCGGGCATGTTGTGGCCGACGACGAGGATGATGATCGCGATGGCGATCCCCGCGACGAGGAAGGGAGTCGGCGTCATCCCGAGATTCCTGCCCATCACCGCGCCGCCGACGGCCAGGAGCGCTCCCACCGCGACACCGCCCGCGCGCCAGCGTTTGCGCACCGAATCGGGGCGCTTGGCATAGAGCCCCTGCTCCACCAGGCGCTCCATGATGCCGTCCTTGATGCCGGGAAGGTTCTTGTAGAACTCGTTCTTGAGGTCGGAGAGCTTGGTGGTGTCGGCCCCGACGTCGAAGATTCCTTCCAGCACCGACTGCTCGTGCGGGGTGAGACTGGTCCACTCGGTGCGCGGCTTGACCCGGTGGAACACGTAGTCCTTTTCCTTGAACAGGCCGAACAGCCCGGAACTCTCGATCTCCTCGATCTTGAGGAAGCCCCGCACCGCCAGGTCCACCATGCCGGCGGTGATGTCGCGCATGTCGGCCGATTCATCGGTGAGGGTGCCGACCTCCGCGGGGGTCATGCCCCGGGGCGGCTCGTACTGGACCGTGATCGGCAGGCGGCCGGGATCCCGCCCCCGGCGGGACCAGTGCATCAGCATCAGGATCAGAACCGGGATCGGGAGCACCAGCGGCCAGTTGGCGGCGAGGAACCCCGCGGTCCGCTGCACCGCGGTGGGCTCGGGCACCAGGCCCTTGTTCCAGCCGACCACCGCGGTGAGCCCCTCCTTGAACTCGAGCTTGCGCGGCATGGTGATGCCGATGGAACTGCCCTCGACGGTCACCTGGCTCTCGCGCGCGGTGGAACCGTAGGCGCCGTTGAATGCCATCACCCGGATCCCCGAGGCGCCCTGAGGGAGCGTGATCCGCGCGGAGACGTCGCCCAGGGCGAAATCCCATTCGTTCCCGGTGACGTTCCAGTAGAGCTCGTCGTGATCCTGGAAGAAACGGAGCGCGTTACGGGCCCGGTACTTGAGGGTGATGGTGCGGATGGCGTCCTGCGCACCGGGTACCCAGATCTTGTACTTGAGCAGCGCCCCGTCCCGGCTGGTCTCGGTCCTGAGGGCGGTCCCCTGGTCGTCGGTGGCGGACGTCAGGGAAACCTGGATGGACCAGTTGAGGTCTTCGTTGGTCCGGTACTTCACCGGGATGACCCGGTAGATCCCGTTCCAGGAGCCGACGAAGTGGGCCCGGATGGTCTCCGCCACGTCGATGGTGCCGTCGCGGTTGACGCCGACGTCGGCGTCGAATCGCTCGACCACGATGGCCCGCTGCGCCGACGCCGGGACGGCCGCCAGCAACAGGAGCGCGGGGGCGAGGAGCTTCCTCACACCCGCACCTCCGGGACGGCGCCTTCGCCCTCGGCGAGGCCGAAGAATTCCTCGGGGCCGAAGCCGAACGGGCCGGCGATCAGATTCGATGGAAACTGCGCGATCCGGGTGTTGAGATCGCGAACCACAGCATTGTAGTAGCGTCGGGAATTCTGGATGTGATCTTCGATCTCGGTGAGGGAGCGCTGCAGGGTGAGAAAGCTCTGTCCGGCCTTGAGCTCCGGATACGCCTCCGCGATGGCGAGGAGTTGCTGCACCTGGCCGGCCAGGGCCCGCTCGGCGGTGCCCGCGGCGGCGGGGCCGGACGCGATGAGCGCGCGATTCCTCGCCTCCACCACGGCCTCCAGGGTGCCCTTCTCGTAGCCGGAGTGTCCCTTCACCGCCGCCACCAGGTTGGGGATCAGGTCATGGCGGCGTTTGAGCTGGACGTCGATGTCCGCCCAGGCGTTGCGGGCCAGCATGCGCAGCCGGGTGAGACCGTTGAAGGTGACGGCGAGGTACGCGCCGACGGCCAGAATGGAGGCGAGCAGGGCCCAGCCCATGTGCGATCTCCGGAGAGTGGACGAACGGTGTCGAAGATAGTGCCGGATGGCTCGGTTAGAGCAGATCACCCCACCGGAACACCTCGGCAGGAGAAACCCGATGTTCCTTCCCGCCCTGCTGGCCGCGACCGCGCTTGCGCTCCAGACCCCGCTGGTTCCGTTCCTGCCCCGGGTTCCCTTGCCCCGGCCGTCGCCCACCGCGGTGAAGGCCTCGATCAACGACAATCATCATCCCGCCGGCACGCCGAACGGCAACGTGCTGACGCTGGCGAATCGCGCCGGCGCTTCAGCCGATGCTCAACACCGATCTGCTTCCACCGGGCGGCACGCTCACGCTGGCGTTCCTCCCCACCACGCCGGGGAACTGGCTGTTCCATTGCCACTTCTCGTTCCACATGAACGACGAGGTGACGCTGAGCGGCAGTCCCCGCGATTCGGCGGAGGCGGCGCATCCCATGCCCCGGCACGAGGGGGCGCCGTACATGCGGGGCCTGGTGATCGGGATCCGGGTGCTGCCGAAGGCGGGTTACGTGGCGTACAGCGCCGTGAACCCCAGGGAGCTCCGCCTCCTGGTACAGAAGAAGGCCATGCAGCTGCCCGGCAACGCGGACGCGTATGGCTTCGTCCTGCAGGCCGGCGACAGCGTGCCCGCGAAGGATTCGGTGAACGTCCCGGGGCCGACGCTCGAGCTGGTGCGGGGGCAGCCGGTGCGGATCACCGTGGTGAACCATCTCGAGGAGCCGACCGGGATTCACTGGCACGGGCTGGAGATTCCCAGCTATCCGGACGGAGTACCAAGGACGGCGCGGATCTTCAGCCCGCCCTGGCGACTCGGCGCGTGGCTCATGTCGAGATGGGTCCGGGCGAAACCGCCGACTTCGAGTTCACCCCAACGGCGCCGGGTGAGTGGCGGCTCGAGGTGAAGACGGTCGAGTCCGGATGGTACATCCCGTTAACGGTGATCGTGGCCGCCGCCCCCAGGCACCAGGGCAGGCCATAGCAAGTTGGCTGACTGAACGGTCAGGTAATCAGCAAATCAATGCTTCACAATCACTTGTGATTGTATTGACTTTCGGTTTTGTTTCGGTATGCTTGTCGGATGTTTGTCCACCTCCACGCCCATTCCTGGTTCTCTCTCGGACAGGGGGCTAGCAGCCCCGACCAGATGATCGCGGCCGCGATCGCCCGCGGGTTCACCACGCTCGCCTGCACCGACACCAACGGGGTCTACGGCGCGGTCGAGTTTCAGCGCGCCGCGGAAGAGGCCGGGGTCCGGCCGATCCTGGGCGCACATCTGGTCCTGGACGACGAGGAGTGCGTGGCGCTGGCGATGGACGATCGGGGCTGGGGGGCGATATGTCGCACGATCAGTTCCATTCACTGGCGTGAGGGCGGTAGGGCGGTCGGGCGGTATGGCGGTAGAACAGTCGCTACCGATCTACCGACCTGCCGACTTACCGACCTGCTCGCGCACGATCGGGATGGCGTTGCCCTCCTCTCCGCGAGCATCCCCTTTCTCGAGCGCATCGTCTCCCGGAGCGGCCCGGGCCAGGTCTACGCCGAGCTGCGCCCCGGGAAGGAGCGCCACGCCGTGCTGGCCGCCGCGCGCCGGCTCGGGCTGGCGCCCATCGTCACCAACGCCGCGATGTTCGCCAATGCGGAAGACTGGGCCCGGCATCGGCTGCTGTGTGCGATTGCCGGGAATGAGACGATCTCGCAAGTCGGGAAGACGGACAGTGAGGACAGACGGACGGCCCCCCGTCCTCACCGTCCTCACCGTCCGTCCGACCCCGATGGTTGGCTCAAACCCGCCGCCGAGCTATCCCGCCACTTTCCCGACGTTCCCGAGGCGCTCGATCTCGCCGGTGAGCTGGCCGATCGCTGCCGCTACCGGATCCCCATCGGGAACCGGATCGTGCCGCCCCGCTATGCCGAAGCCACCGACGCCCTGCAGCAGCTCCGGGCCATGGCCTACGAGGGGGCGGCGCGGCGCTACGGAACCATCGCCCCGATCACCCGGGACCGGCTGGAGCACGAGCTCGCCATCATCGGCATGAAGGGGTTCGCGGACTACTTCCTGGTGGTGAAGGACATCGTCGACCATGGCCCCACCCACTGCGGGCGGGGGTCGGTGGCCAACTCGATCGTTTCCTATGCGCTCGGCATCACCCACGTGGAGCCGCTCGGCTCGGGCCTCCTGTTCGAGCGGTTCCTCAATCCGGAACGCAAGGATCCTCCCGATATCGACCTCGATTTTCCCTGGGACGAACGGGACCACATCCTGGCCTGGGTCTTCCGGCGCTACCCGAGGCCCCGGGCCGCAATGGTGGCCAACCACAACACCTTCAAACTGCGCGGCGCGCTGCGCGAGGTGGCCAAGGTCGAGGGGCGTCCCGCCGGAGAAATCCGCGAGGTGACCCGCCGGATTCCCTGGTACAGCGACGAGGTGCCCATCGAGCAGCTCCTGATGGAGCATCCCAATTATTCCGGCCTCGATCTTCCGGCCGCCTGGATCGACCTGGCCCGGCGCGCCACGCCGCTGGTCGGCACACCACGCCATCTCTCGCTCCACCCCGGCGGGGTGGTGATCGTGCCCGGGGCGCTCACCGACTACGTCCCCCTGGAGCCAGCGGCCAAGGTGCTCGACGGGGCACCCGATCTGGCCGTTCCGGTCATCCAGTTCGAGAAGGACGGCGCCGAGGACGCCGGGCTGGTGAAGATCGACCTGCTGGGCAATCGCTCGCTGGCGGTGATCCGGGACGGCATCGCGGCCGTGCGGGTCAATACCGGACGGGTGCTCGACTACACCTCCGCCGAGGCGGGAGAAGACCCCGACACCAGGAAGCTGTTCGCCATCGGGCAGACCATGGGGGTGTTCTACACCGAGTCGCCCGCGTCGCGGCTGCTCTGCATCAAGAGCAAGGCCGCGAAATTCGAGCTGCTGGTGCTCAACACCAGCATCATCCGGCCGGCGTCCAATCGCTTCATCCGGATCTACCTGGAGCGGCTGCACGGGGCCCAGTACCAGCCGCTGGATCCCTCGCTCCGGGACGTGCTGGCCGAGACCTTCGGCGTGATGGTCTACCAGGAGGACGTGGTGAACGTGTGCGCGGCTTTCGCGGGGATGCCGCTCGCAGCGGGAGACGGCCTGCGCAAGGCGCTCTCCAAGAAGCGGCCGGTCAAGGCGCTGGCCTCGTACGCCCGGGAATTCTTCGAGGGGGCGCTGGCGCTCGGCCGCGGCGAGGATACCGCGAAGCAGGTCTGGCACATGGTGATGAGCTTCGCGGGTTACAGCTTCTGCAAGGGCCACTCCTGTTCCTATATCCAGGTGGCGCAGCAGTCCGGCTACCTCCGGGCCCACTATCCGGCGGAATTCTTCGCCGCGGTGCTGGCCAACGGGGGCGGGTTCTACGCGCCGTTCGCGTATGTCGCCGAAGCCCGTCGCGCCGGCGTGACGATCTTCCCGCCGGACATCAATGCCAGCCGGTTCGAGACTACGGGGTGCGACAATGAAATCCGGGTCGGGCTGCAGTTCATCAAGGGGTTGAGCGCGGAGGCGGTGGAGCGGATACTCGACGGACGGACGGACGGTGGGGACGGGAAAACCTTGTCCTCACTGTCCGTCTGTCCGTCTGTCCGTCCGTACGCCTCCATCCCCGACCTCCAGGCCCGTACCGGCCTCCGCCCCGACGATCTCCGCCTCCTGATCAAGGTCGGCGCGTGCGACAGCATCTCGGAGGGAAAGACGCGGCCGGAGATGCTGTGGGAGGTGGACAAGTCGGACAAGACGGGCAAGACGGGCAAGACGGGCAGGCAAGACTGGCAGTTCCTGCCCGCCCAGCCCGCCCAGCCCGCCCTGCCCGCCTACACCGACGACCGCCGCCGCCGCACCGAGCTTGAGCTCCTGGGCTTCTCCACCGACTGCCACCCCATGTCGCTGCACCGGGAGTCGCTGCGCCGGTTCCGGCTGGTCTCCGCCACCGAGCTGCACCGGCATGTCGGACGGGCGGTGCTCTGCGCCGGCATGCTCACCACCGCCAAGCCGGTCCATACCGCCAAGGACGAGCCGATGCAGTTCGCCACGTTCGATGACGGAAACGGGCTGATCGAGACGGTGCTCTTTCCCGAGGTCCACCGCACCCGCGGCCACGTCCTCTTCGATCCGGGGCCGTTCATCTTTCGCGGCATGGTAGAAGAGGAATTCGGAGGGCTGACGGTCACCGTGACCCATCTCGACCGGCTGGAGCGGATGCTGACCAAGCTGCCGGCGCTGAAGGGTCGGTGATACCTCTCCCCGGGATTCGCCAGAGGACCATCGGGACGGTATTTTGGGGCGGCAGCTCACTCCGCACACCGATCGCCGGGTATTCCATGAATCGCCGACTCTCCCTGCTCGCGCTGGCCCTTGCCTTCCCGCTCCCGCTCGCCGCCCAGGGCACCCGTCTGCTCCGTCAGCCCAGCGTGAGCGCCGGGCAGATCGCCTTCGAGTACGGCGGGGACCTCTGGATCGTCGACAAAGCCGGCGGGGAGGCTCGCCGGCTGACCAGCACGCCCGCCGTGGAAGCCGATCCCCAGTTGTCGCCCGACGGGCGCTGGATCGCGTTCACCTCCAACCGGGGCGGCAACAACGACGTGTACGCGATGCCGGTCGAGGGTGGTGATCCGCGGCGCCTGACCTGGCACCCCGGCAACGACGAGGCCCGGGGCTGGTCGCCCGATGGGAAGACGGTGCTGTTCTCCTCGAACCGGAACACCGCGCCGGCCACCTACGGGCGGCTCTGGACCGTACCCGCCGAGGGCGGCGTGGAGCGGATGATCCCCGCGCCGATGGCGGTGCGCGGCGCCTGGTCGGCGGACGGCAAGCGCCTGGTGTACGACCGGGTGAGCCGCTGGGACGTGGAGTTCCGGAACTACCGGGGCGGCCAGAACACCCCGCTCACCATTCTCGACCCGGCGAGCCTCGACGAGATCCGGCTGCCCAACGAACGCAGCGCCGATACCCAGCCGGTCTGGGTGGGGCAGACCATCTACTTCCTCTCCGACCGCGACTACGCGGTCAACGTCTGGGCCTACGAGGTCGGCAAGCCGGCGGTGCGCCAGGTGACGCATTTCAAGGACGCGGATGTGAAATCGCTGGCCGCCGGGGGCGGTAGCCTCGTCATCGAGCAGGACGGCTATCTCCAGACGCTGGACCCGGCCACCGGCGCGACGCGGAAGCTCACCGTCACGGTCCATGGAGACTTTCCCTGGGCGGCGCCCCACTGGACCGACGTGAGCCGGACCATCTCGGCGGCGGCGCTCTCCCCCACCGGCAAGCGAGCCCTGTTCGAATCCCGCGGCGACATCTTCACCGTGCCGGTGGACAAGGGCGACGCGCGTAACCTGACCCACAGCGCCGGCGCGGCGGATCGCACCCCGGTCTGGTCGCCCGACGGGAAGCAGGTGGCCTGGTTCTCCGACGCCGGCAAAGGATACCGGCTGATGATCGGCTCGCAGGATGGGCTGACCCCGCCCCGGGAGCTCTCGATCGGCGACGCGAAGCTCGGCTTCACGGCCACCTGGTCTCCCGACGGCAAGCGGATCGCCTTCGCGGACGATCGCTCCCGGATCCGGGTGATCGAGCTCGCCACCGGCGCCATCACCACTGCCGACAACGACGGCAGCCTGCTGACCCGCGGCTCGTTCGAGGCGGAGTGGTCGCCCGACTCCAAGTGGCTGGCCTACTCCAAGGCGTTCCCCAACCGGTTCCACCGGATCGTGGTCTGGTCGCTGGCGGACGGAAAGGCGACGCCGGTGACCGACGCGCTCGCGGACGCGGTCAGCCCGGCCTGGGACCGTAACGGGCGCTATCTCTACTTCCTCGCCAGCACCGACCTCGGGCTCGCCAGCGGGTGGGCGAATATCTCGAGCATCGGCCGCCAGGTGACCCGCGGTGCCTACATCACCCTGCTGCGAGCCACCGACTCGACCCCGTTCCAGCCCCAGAGCGATGAAGAGGCCGCGGCCGTGCCGCCGCGTCCGGCAGGTTCCCCCCCGCCGTCCGCACCGGGCGCAGCCGCCTCGCCGCCCGCGCCCGCCATGACCGCCGCGGCACCGCAGCGGAATGACTCGAGCACGGCGGTCCGGATCGATTTCGCGGGGCTCGATCACCGCATTCTGGCGCTGCAGGTGCCGGTGCGGGACTACGGCAGTCTCGATACCGGGCCGACCGGGATCGTCTTCCTGGCCGAGCGCATCCCGCAGCAGCCCGGCACGACGCTCCACAAGTACGACCTCTCCAAGCGCAAGGCGGAAGTGTTCCTCACCGGCGTGGGCCAGTTCTCCGTCTCCGCAGACGGGAAGAAGCTGCTCTACCAGTCGGCCGGCCAGTGGACCGTCACCGGCACCGAGGCCCCGCCCCGCCCCGGCGAGGGACGCCTCACGGTGGCGTTGCAGGCCCAGCTCGACCCGGCGCAGGAATGGGCCCAGATCTTCGACGAAGCGTGGCGGATGGAGCGGGACTATTTCTACGACCCCCAGCTGCACGGCGCCGATTGGCCGGCGGTCTACACCCGCTACGCCCCGCTGATCCCCTACGTGCGTCACCGCTCGGACCTCAACTACGTGCTGGACCAGGTGGGCGGCGAGCTGTCCGTGGGGCATAGCTTCACCCGCGGCGGCGACATGCCGGTCGTGGATTCGACCCGCACCGGGCTCCTGGGCGCCGACCTGACGCCGGAGGGCGATCGCTGGAAGATCGCGCGGATCTACACCGGCGAGAGCTGGAACCCGGAGCTGCGCGCTCCGCTCGACGCGCCGGGCCTCAAGGTACGCGCCGGCGACTACATCCTCGAAGTGAACGGCGCCGACCTCAAGGTGCCCGACAATCCGTCGCGTCTGCTGGACGGGACCGCGGAAAGGCAGACCGTGCTCCGGGTCAACGACCGGCCGGTGCTGGACGGATCGTGGACGGTCACCGTGGTGCCGCTGCGCTCCGAGAACGCGCTTCGGACCCGTGCCTGGGTGGAGGACAACCGCCGCAAGGTGGATTCGCTCTCGGGCGGCCGGCTGGCCTACGTCTGGGTACCCAACACCGCCGGGCCCGGCTATGCCTCGTTCAACCGCTACTTCTTCGCCCAGCAGGACAAGGCGGGGGCCGTCATCGACGAGCGCTTCAACGGGGGCGGCCTGCTCGACGACTACATGGTGGACTACATGAGCCGCCAGCCGATCGGCGGCGTCAGCAACGACGCGCCGGGCGGCATCCACTTCCCGCTCCCCATGGCCGGGGTTCTGGGCCCCAAGGTGCTGCTGATCAACGAGCTGGCCGGGTCCGGCGGCGACTATTTCCCCTGGGCATTCCGCGAGCTCAAGGTGGGGCCGCTCATCGGCGCCCGCACCTGGGGCGGCCTGGTGGCCGCGGCCGTTCCCTATCCTCTGGTCGATGGCGGCAGCATCACCGCGCCGTCGTCCGCGGTGTTCACCCTCCGGGGCGAATGGCCGGCCGAAGGGGAAGGCATTCCGCCGGACATCGACGTGCCGCTGGACGCCAAATCGGTGGGCGCGGGGCGCGATCCCCAGCTCGAGCGGGGCGTGGCGGAAGCGCTGAAGCTGCTGGCGCAATCACCGGGCAAACCGCTCACGCTCCCGGCACCCAGCAAGCGGGCCCGACGCCCGGCGCCGTAAGCCGCTGAGGGAGGCATCGTCATGCGGATCCTCATCGGAATCGTCGTCGGGCTGATCGTGATCGTGGCCCTCGTCTTCGTGGTAGGCCTCGTGCTCCCGCGAGAGCATCGCGCCACCAGCCGTATCGTGCTGCACCAGCCGCCTGAGGCGGTGTTTCCGGTCATCCGGGACCTGGCGGCGCTGGTCGGCACCTGGCCCGACCTCAAGAATGCCAGGCGGCTTCCCGATCAGGGAGGGAAGGAGGTCTGGGAGCAGAACGCGGGTGGATTCCCGCTGAAGCTGATCGTCGAGGAGTCGATCCCGCCGGTACGGCTGGTAACCCGGGTCGACGCGGCCGCCGACGCGACGTTCGGGGGAATCTGGACCTACGAGATATCGCCCGCAGCCGGAGGATGCACGGTCACGGTCACCGAGGAGGGATACGTCAACAACGCGCTGTTCCGGACCATGATGAAGGTGACGGGCGTGCACAAGACGGCCGACGGCTATCTGACCGCCCTGGGCCGGAAGCTGGGAGAGACCGTCCGGCCCGAGCACGTGGAGTAGGTGTTGTCCGACGTCCTGCCCTGGCGGGCCGTGGTGCTGGTGTTGTGGGGAAACCTGGTGCTCGCCGTGGTTCCGCATCTGCTGTCGGGCTCGCTCCGTCCCGTGCCCGTCGCCCATCTCTGCTGGGCCCTGTCCACCGTGGTCGTGGCGCTCGCGGTGCGGCGGCCCGCCGGCGGCGCAGTCGCCGAGCGCGGGGCCGTGACCGCCGGGCTCCTCGCGGGGTGGGCCATCGGCATCGTCACCGGTGTCCTGGGGCTGCGCTCCGGAGTGATCGGGGCCGCGATCGTGGCCCTCGTGGGAATGGGTCTCGAAGGGCCGGTCGCGCTGGTCATGGTGACGATCATCGCGCTTGGATTTCACGGTCGGCTGATCGGAAACGGAACCAGGCCGGCGGACCGTCCGCCCTGGGCCCACGGACCAGCGGGGAGCCGGGCCTACAATCCCAACGCCATTCTCGATCCCTCCGACTCCGCCCAGCGCGGGCTCGCCATCGCCTATGGCCGGTCGCTCTGGCTGGCCGACACGGCGCCTCCCAGCGACCAGCGGCCCCTGGTGGCCGGAGACGGCCGGGGGCCGCTCGCCAAGGTGTGGGCCGAACCCGCCTCGTACCTGAACGACGAGCTCGATCTCCTCCCCGCCGAGCTGGGGCGCGCACCGGTGGGCCGCATCGTGGCCCGGATCTGGGTCGACCCGGGTGACTCCGCGGGTTACGCCCCGCTCGATCTTCCCCCCGGAGTCTCCTGGCTCTGGGTCGACAGCCTCCAGGCCGGGAAGGCCTTGCTGCGCGGCGTGATCATCCCGGAGAACGGATCGCCGGTCCGGATCCGCCCGGTACGCTGGATCCGCAACGTCTCGCCACGGTTCGGCGTCCAGCCGGAGTGGATCAACCACGCCGCGGCGCACTGGCTCTACGGGCCCGGCGGAGAATCCCTGGCGATCTCCTGTGCCATCCACGCCGAATGCCGGCTGGAACCGCGGGCCGCGCCATGACCGCGACGCCCGCCGTCCTCGCCGCAGCCGCCGACATGTCGGGGGTCGGGCCCGAGGCCAACGCCCGCCGCGGCAAGTTCGCGCTGCTGGTGATGGGCGTCCTGTCCGTGGTCATCAACGAGGCCAGCCGGTTTCCCGCCACCCACTCATGGAGCTCGGTGGCCTTCGTCGTCGCGGTGAACCTCTCGCTCGGCGTCGCGTTCACCGTCTACCACCGCGACACGGTGATGCTCCGCTGGTTCGCGGTCGCGCTGATCGCCGGCTTTGCCGAGCTGGTGGCCGACTGGTACGGCGTGACCCACGCGGGACCGCTGGTGGACGGCGTGCGGACCGGCTCCCTGGTCTACGGCCCGGAGCCCAAGATCTGGGCCTCGCCGGCCTACATGCCGCTGGCCTGGACCGGTACCCTGATCCAGTTCATGGCGCTCTCCAACTGGCTGCGGGACAAGTGGAGCACCGCGGCGACCGTGGTGACGGTCGTGCTGTTCGGCGCGGCGTACATGCCGCTCAACGAGCACTTGGGACGCGAGGCCAACTGGTGGGTCTACGTGCGGACGCCGATGCTGCTCGACAACGCGCCGTACTACATCGCCGTCGGCGAAGGGCTGCTCTGCATCCCGGTCGTGTTCGCGGGCCGGGCCCTGGCCCGGGCCGGCCCGATCAGGATTGCCCTGTGGGGTCTGCTCATCGGGGCCGTCATCTTCGCCGCCTACTGGGCCGGCTTCGCCCTGACCGGGGGCTGCGATGGGACCTACCCCTGGCCATCAGGCAGCCTCACCTGGTTCGCCAGCCATTTCGACCTCGCGCACGGCTGTTCAGTGCCGAGAAGTGTCTGGTGAGCGGAGACCTCTCCGCTCCCCGCGCCCCCCGCTCACCGTTTCGGAGGCAGCTGCGCCAGCAAGGTCTTCACCGCCGCATCCAGCTGGGTGTCCTTGCCGGCATACCACTCGCCGATGGCCCGCTCCACCGGCACGTCGACCGGCCGCGGCGCCAGCTCCATGTCCTTCCCGTCGTGGCCGGTGATCAGGGTGGAAGGCATTCGCATCACGGTGCCGTCCAGCAGCGAGAGATTCGAGGTATAGATGATCCACCCCGCGGTCGGCTCTCCCACCACCTTGCCCAGGCCAAGGGTGCGATAGCCCTCGGTGAAATCCTCTGCGTCCGACAGGGAGTGCTGGTTCACGATCAACACCGTGGGCCGCTCCAGGGCGCGCTGGCCCAGCTGGCTCCGGGCCGGCGCCGCGGCGGTTCCCCGGGTCTGCATCGTGAGGTAGGGCAGCCGTCCGAAGATGTCGAGCGCGTACGCGTTGATGAATCCCCCGTTGTTGTTCCGGATGTCGATGACCACCCCCTCCCGCCCGTGGTTCTCGGTGTCGAGATCCACCGACAGCTGCGCCAGGGTGCCGGCGCCCATGTCGGGCAGGTGCACGTAGCCCAGCCGCCCGCCGCTGATGCGGGCGACGTAGGCCCGCCGGTCCTCGACCCAGGCCCGATACAGCAGACCCTTCTCTTCCGTCGTGCTCACCGGCCGCACCACGACCTCGCGCCCGGGCTCGGCGGCGGCCGCGGAGACCCGGAGCGTGGTGCGGCGCCCCACCTTCCCCGAGAGCAGCGCGTCCAGGTTCACGGTCCGGCCGACCGACTCGCCGTCCACCGACACGATCCACTATCCGGTCCGGATGCCGGCGATCGCCGCCGGCGAAAGCGGGATGACCTCGGACACCTTCAGGGTGCCCGTCGACTCGAGCGTCACCGGATCGAAGCGCAGCCCGAGCCGGCCGGTCGCAGGCCCCGAGGGGCCGGGCGGCGGGTTCACGCCCGAGTGGGATGAGTTGAGCTCGCCCACCATCAGCCCCATGATCCGCCGCATCTCGTCGGCGGTGCGCGCACCCGCGATGCGCGGCTCGTAGATCCGGCGCACCTCGTTCCAGTCGGCGCCGTGATACTTCGGGTCGGCGTAGTTGTCGCGCTGCAGGGTCCAGCCCTGCCGGAATACCTCCATCTTCTCGAGGTCGAATTCCACGTCCATCTCGGCGCTCACCGCGATGCCGCGGGTCTGCCGGCTGTCGAGATTGTAGGCCTGGAGGCGGCCGGTCTCGAGGTAGAACACCTCCTTGCTGTCGGGGGAAAACGCGATGTCCCGCTTGAAACCCGAGGTCGAGGTCAGCTGCCGCGCCACCAGCTCGTCGGTGGAGAGCTCGTCCAGCGGCCAGACGTAGAGATTGGTGCGGCCGGCCGCGCCGGCCACCAGCACCACCCACTTTCCGTCGGGGCTCACCAGCTGATCGTTGACGTCGACGCCCACGGGCATGAGGAACAGCCGCTTCCGGATTTCCTCGAATTCGTATATCAGGGGCGCCGGCGGCACCGAGTCGCGCGCCGCGGGAGGCGTCACCGGAACGGCCGGAGGCGTGGTCCGGGCGGGACGGGGGTTCTCCTGGTTGAACAGGTCGCGGAACTGGTCCTCCCGGAACCGGGGCGTGCGCGGGACCAGATCCACCCGCGCCAATGCGCCCGGCTCGGTGCGCTGGCCCGAGTTGATGAGCAGGTAGCTCCCGGTGGGACTCCAGGAAATCGAGCCGGAGTTCGCGTTGGCCAGGAAGGTCACCTGCCTCGGCGCGCCGCCGGTGGCCGGGACCATGAAGACGTTGGTGAACCCCTTCACGCCGCCGCTGAAATAGGCGATCCACTTGCCGTCGGGCGACCAGCCGAACCCGCGCGAGGAAGTGAAGGGCTCCTTTTCCAGCTCGCCGGTGGCGAGCACCCGCTCGGCGCGTGCCGCCAGGTCCAGCACCCGGAGCTCCCGCCCGTCCCGCACGAACGCCACCTCCTTGCCGTCGGGCGAGAACTTGGGCGTGACGTCGTTGAGCGGCTGGTCGGTGAGCCGGGTCTCGGCCCCGGTCGTGAAGTCGTAGCTGTACACGTTGAGCGCGCCGCTCCGCCCCGAGACGTACACCAGCCTTCTGCTGTCGGGCGACCAGGCGATCTGCTCGTCGACCGCCGGACTCCGGGTGACCCGGAGCGCCCCGCCGCCGTCCTTGGCGGACACCGCGAAGATCTCGCCGCGGACCTCGAACGCGATCTTCTTGCCGTCCGGAGAGAGCGCCATCTCCTGGAGCTGACTGGTGTAGGTCATCCGCTCGACCGCGGGTTGGCTCCCCGCCCCACGCAGCGTGATCGGGACCCGGGCCGCGCGCCCGGTGACGGTCTCGAGCGTCCAGATCTCGAAGTCCCGCTCGAACGCGATCCGGGCGCCGTTCCGGGTGATGCTGGGCCAGAGGACTCGCCCGTCCCGGAACTGGGTGACCTGGCGGGCCGGGCCCTTGAGCGGGCGAGTCCAGATGTTCTGCGCCGGGCCCCGATCGGACACGTACCACAGGGAAGCCCCCTCGGCGCCCCACATCGGCCAGCCCTCCCGCGCCGTGCCGTCGGTGAGCGGCTCGAAGGTGGGCGACGCGCCGGGGTGTACCAGCACGAGCTGGCTCATGTCGAGATGGCTGCTGCCCTTCCGCCACCACTGGCCGGCGCTGTTGCCCCGGGCCGTGATCGCCACCGTCTTCCCGTCCGGCGCGGCGGCCGCCCAGAACTCGCTGGCATAGCGATCGGCGCTTACCGGCACTGGAGTTCCGCCGCCGCTCGGCACCTTGTACACGTCGTTCATCCCCGCGATATCATGGCTCGAGCTCGAGTAGTAGAGCCACTGCCCGTCGGGAGACCAGCCGTCGAGCTGCTCGGCCCCGTCCTCGAAGGTGAGCCGTCGGAGCGCGCCGCTGGCCAGCGTGAGCACCCAGACATCCGGGCTCCCCGCCCTGGTGGAGGTGAAGGCCAGCTCGGCGCCGTCGGGCGAGTAGAGGGGTCGTGACTCGATGGCCGGATGGGAGACCAGGAGACGCGCCTCGCCGCCCGCCGTTGGCACCGTCCAGATGTCTCCCCCGTTCACGAAGGCGATCTCGGCGCCATCGGGAGAGATTCCCGGCGTCGCGAACGAAGGGAGCCCGGCGGGAGGCTGGAGCAGCGCGAGCCCGGCCAGGAGATACCAACGCGGGGAGAGGGTCATGACATCCTATACGAGGCAGTAGGGACGGGAACATCCTCCCCAAGTGCCGTGATGTCCAGCCTGCTGAAGCTGGCGCGTGCGGGCGCGGGGGGCGATGGACGTTCTAAGAGTATCTTCGATCATGGTCAACGGGGGCGGAATGATGATGCAATGCATTGCCGGTTTCGGCACTTTCCTCGTGACGGTGATGACCGCAGGCTGTGACCCGCAGGTGGACCCCGCCGGCCCCGGTACCGGGACTCCGCCGGCCGAGCTGGCGGCCCGCCTCAGGGAAGTGGCCAACGGACTCAGCGCCCCGCTCTTTCTCACCAGCCCGCCGGGCGATCAGACTCACGCCTTCGTGGTCGAGCAGGGCGGCCGGATCCGGATCATCCGCAACGATGCGCTGGTGCCGACGCCGTTTCTCGACATCTCCGACCGGATCTCCAGCGGCGGCGAGCGGGGGCTCCTGGGTCTGGCCTTCCATCCCCAATACGCCACCAACGGCCGGTTCGTCGTCTACTATACCAATCCGTCCGGCGACATCCGGATCGCCTCCTACAAGGTTTCCGCGAACCCGGAGGTCGCCGACCCAGCCAGCGAGCAGATTCTCCTCGCGGTGCCCCATCCGAACTTTTCCAATCACAACGGAGGCATGGTGGCCTTCGGCCCGGACGGGCATCTCTATGCCGGCATCGGCGACGGCGGGTCGGGCGGTGATCCCAACGGCAACGGGCAGAACCGGAACACCCTGCTCGGCAAGCTGGTGCGGCTCGATGTGAGCGCGGCCGGCCAGGCCTCGATTCCGGCCGACAACCCCTTCGTGGGACAGTCCGGGATCCGTCCGGAAATCTGGAGCTACGGCCTCCGCAACCCGTGGCGATTCAGCTTCGACCGGGTCACCGGCGACCTCTACATCGGCGATGTGGGACAGAACTCCCGCGAAGAGATCGACGTGAGCACCGACCAGACGAACTTCGGCCGCGGGCTGAACTACGGCTGGAGGATCATGGAGGGCACCGCGTGCTTCAGTCCCTCCGCCGGATGCAACAGGACCGGGCTCACCCAGCCGGTGCTGGACTACGGCCACAACGACGGCTGCTCGGTCACGGGAGGATACGTGTACCGCGGATCCCTGGCTCCCGCGCTGCGGGGCCACTACTTCTACGCCGACTATTGCTCGGGCTGGGTCAGGAGTTTCCTCCTCGCGGGACGCCAGGTAACCCAGCCGCTCGACTGGGCCTCGCTCCGCCCCGGCGACCAGATCACCAGCTTCGGCGAGGACGCCCGGGGCGAGGTGTACATCATCGTATCGTCGGGACGAGTCTTCCGGATCGAGCCGAACCCCTGAGCGAATCGGATCCCCTGAACCAGCCCGTCGATCCGGCCAGCCTGAAGGCGGCCATTCCCCACGGCGTCCGCTTCGGCACCTCTTCCTGGACCTACCCGGGCTGGAAGGGGCTGGTGTACCAGCGAGACTACCCGGCGACCGGGGCGGGCGCGGAGATGCTGGCCGAGTACGCCCGCTATCCATTGTTCGGCACCGTGGGCATAGATTCGAGCTTCTACACCCCGCTGCTCGAGAAGCCCCTCCGAAGCTACGCCGCGGCGCTGCCCGAAGGATTCCCCTGCCTCAGCAAGGTGTGGGACCGGATCACGGTGCACACCTTCGCCAAGGCGCGGGACAAGCTCCGGGCGGGGCAGCCCAACCCGGATTTTCTCAACACCGGCATGTTTCTGCAGGAGGTATGGGGCCCGCTCCGGGAGCACTTCGCCGGACACATCGGGCCGCTGATCTTCGAGTTCCAGGCCATCGCCAGGGAGGACCGGGTGGGGCCCCAGGATTTCGCCGAGCGGCTCGATCGCTTCTTCGCGCAACTGCCCCGGGACGGGCGCTACGCCGTGGAGGTCCGCAATCCGGAGTTCCTGGTGCCGGCTTACTTCGCCGTCCTCCGCGAGCACGACGTGGCCCACGTCCTGAGCTCCTGGACCAGGATGCCGTCCATCGGCATGCAACTCGATCTTCCCGGCGCCCTCACCTCGGAATTCCTGGTGGTGCGGGCGCTGCTGCGCCCGGGGCGCTACTACGCCGACGCGGTGGATGCCTTCCAGCCGTACGACCGGATCCGGGACCCTAACCCGGAGCTGCGGGGCGATCTGGTGCGGGTGGTGGAGACGGCGGAGCAGCTGCGGATTCCGGCCTACATCCTGGTGAACAACCGGGCGGAGGGAAGCGCGCCGCGCACCATCGCGGCCGTGGTGGAGCTGCTCAGTCGGCGCGCGTCGCCGCCCGCCGTTTCCCCGCCCTCCTGAAGCGCCGCTTCGCGGGCCGCCGGCCCCGCCCCGCCGCGGCGTGGGCCGCCTGCGCCAGCTGGGTCAGGTGGGCCAGCTCGCTGGCGTAGGGCACCTCGACCCAGCCATGGGTGAGTGCCAGCCGTTCCGACAGGAAGGGCCGCGCGCCTGCCGCCGTGAGGGTGTCGGTACGGAGCGGCTCGGGCAGCCGCACCATCAGCGCGTCGTTGCCCAGCACCGCGAACATCCGCTCCCCGTGAAAGAACGCCTCGGTCCCGAACAGCTTCTTGATCCGGACCGGGGCCAGCTCGGACAGGGCATCGCGGACCAGGGCGGGACGGGAGGGGGTGGTCATGCGGAGATCGTACCGCTCAAACCGGGGTTACGCCAGCGGCGAGACCTCCCCGGAGGTCAGGCCAGGGCCCCGTCCAGCAGGTCGGCGAGGCCGGCGACGGCGCAGATCCTGACGATCGTCTCGCCGATCTTGTTGTTGGGAGTCGAGGCGCCGGCGGTGATCCCGATCGATCGAGCCCCTCCCAGCCACCCGGTCTCGACCGCCTGTTGCTTCGAGCCGATCGGCCGGTGGCGCAGCTCGCTGGTGGCCGGCTCGATGCAGTCGGAATCCTCGATGTGGTAGGTGCGCACCTTCCGGCTGGCGCAGAGCGCGGCCAGATGCGTCGTATTGCTGGAGTTGTATCCTCCCACCACGAGCATGAGGTCGGGAGGGTCACGGAGCAACTCGATCACCGCGTCCTGCCGCTCCTGGGTCGCGGAGCAGATGGTGTCGAAGGTGCGCACGTGCAGCGGCGCTTCGGTCTCCCCGTGCTTCCGGACCATCGCCCGCCGAACCTCGTCCGCAATGGCCAGAGATTCGGTGGACAGCATCGTGGTCTGGTTGGCCAGCCCGACCCGGTCCAGGTCCCGCGCGCAATCGAATCCGGGCGACATCGCCGCGCCGAAGCGCGCCACCATCGCCGCCGTATCGCCCCTACGCTCGATGAAATCGCAGACCGCGCGGGCCTCCTCCATGTTCAGCACGACCAGGTACCGTCCGCCGGGGTATTTCATCACCTGGCTGGCGGTGGCCTTGGTTTCCTCGTGCCATTGCTTGCCGTGAATCAGCGCCGTGAAACCGTCCCGGGCGTAGCTCTCCACCCGCTTCCAGACGTTGAGCACCGAGCCGCAGGTCGTGTCCACCAGCACGCAGCCGATGGCCTTGAGCCGCTCGAAATCGTGAATCGTGACTCCGAACGCCGGCATGATGACCACGTCATCGGCCATGAGGCCGCTGAAGTCGAACTCCCCGTCCGCGGCCCGGTGCAGAAAACCGATGCCCATCGCTTCGAGTTTGGCGTTCACGTGCGGGTTGTGGATGATCTCGCCGACCAGGCGGAGCCGCCGGTCGGGGAACTTCCTCCGGGTCTCGTAGGCGTAGTCCACCGCCCGGTCCACGCCGTAGCAGAACCCGAACTCCTTGGCCAGACGGAACGTCAGCGGTCCCACCGTGAGCCGGTGGTCCCGGGAGCGCAGCGTTTCGATGAGGTGGGAGTGGTAGTCGGCGGAGAGCTGCCCCTCGATCTCGCCCTTGAGCCCGAAACCCTTCCGGAAATACGTCGCTTCCGACATGAGGGAAATCTACCCGCCCCCCGGCTTGTTGGCCCGCCCGCAGATTCCGGTGGCCGGCACCACCGGAATCCGATTGAAGGAGCCCTTCATCTGGAGGGTATCGGTGCCGGCGATCGGCCGGAGCCGCACGTCGAGTGAGCCGGAGACCGCCGGCCCCGCTTGCGTCACGGTGACCTGGCCGCCCATCGCGTCGAACCCCAGGAGCATGTCCCCGAGCATCCGGATCCCCACGTTGGCCTGGGGACGGCCCGGCGTGAAGCTTTGGGTCTCGTTGATCGGATACGATTCGGCCCGGACCGAATCCCGCGCGATGAGCACGATGCCGGTGGCGGTGTCGCCCCGGACCGCGATGATCTCGAGCAGCGAGTCCGCCCCGCACCATCGCGCCGTGGCGGGCGCGGCAAAGCTACCACGCAGCTTGCCGGTCCATTGGACCGAAATGCCCCCCACGGGCGGACGCCCGGGAGCGGCGCGGCCGCGCGAGCACGCCGCCCCGATCACCGAGGCCAGAATCAGAATGGTCCGCATGGCAGGAAGCTAGGCTCCCCGGTGGCCGTGTAGCTACCGGGGAGCGGGGAGCACGAGCGCGGAGCGGCCGAGCCTGGAGCGCGGATCTAGGACGCCTGGGCCCACTTGCTCCGGCCGTCCCGATGCAGGCCATAGGCCCGGAGGCGGCGCCACAAGGTCGTCCGGCTGATCCCCAGACTCTTGGCGGTTTCGGCCAGACGCCAGCCGTGCTCGTCGAGCGAGCGGACGATCGCTTCCCGCTCGCGGTCCGCAAGGGTGGTCGGTCCCACGCTGCCCTGGATGAACATCGCCTCTCCCAGGTCGAGGTTGCCCACTCGAATCGGTTTGAGGCGTCCGCCCAGTTCGGCCAGCGCCGGCATGAGGTCGGAGGCCGGGCGGGACAAGTCGAGGCCCAATTCGCGGGCCTGCTGATTGGCGTAGAGCACTTTCCCCTGCGGGTCGAAGACGATCACCGCCTCGCTGAAGGCATCGAGCAGGGCCTTCGCGAGGGGCGAAAACACGGAGGGGAGCGGGGTTGGGTGGTTAGGCGCCGTCATACTTCCGATCTACGGTTAGGCTCGGAATTTAGTTTCAGAAAGGAACCCCCGCCAGCACCTGGCCAGAAGCGCCCTACCACCCGCCTGCTTCGCCTTGACAATAGATGTTATAACATCTATTATCGGTGCACGGGACGGAACAGCAGCGAACCGCTTCACGGATGGATCCATGAGCCTGAATCACGCAGCGACAAGTGCGGCGGCCGCCGACGCCGTTTGCACCCCGACCTTCACCCAGGCGCCGCCGGGGTTCCGGCTTCCGGCAGGACTCACTCTTGGCCCGGTCCGCCTCGAGGTCGCCGACCTCGCGCGGTCGATCGACTACTACCAGCAGGTCATTGGCCTGCGACCACTGGACCGGAATGCCAGCCGCGCCATCCTGGCCGCGCAGCACGAGGATAGTGCGCTGGTCGAGCTCATCGAGCGGCGTGGCGCCGCCCCAGTCCCGCGCCGCGGCCGGCTCGGCCTCTATCATTCCGCGCTGCTCCTTCCCGAGCGCGCCCACCTGGGACGCTTCCTCGCGCATCTCGTCGCGAGAGGAATACATCCGGGGATGTCCGACCATCTGGTGAGCGAGGCGCTCTATCTGACCGATCCGGACGGGCTCGGCATCGAGGTGTATGCCGACCGTCCACGCAATGCCTGGCGGATCCAGGACTCCACCATCGCCATGGCGACGGACCCGTTGGACGTGGACGACTTGCTCGGCGCCGCGGGACGCGCGCCCTGGTTCGGTGCACCGGCGGGCACGCGCGTGGGACATGTCCATCTCCACGTCGGAGATCTGGAGCAGGCGGCGGCGTTCTTTCATGCCGGCCTTGGCCTCGACCGCGTCATGCTCGGGCTTCCCGGCGCGCTCTTCCTCTCGGCCGGTGGGTATCACCATCACCTGGGTACCAATGTCTGGGCGGCCGGTGCGCCTCGCGCCAGGGAGGGCGACGCACGGCTGCTCGAGTGGACCATCCGGTTGCCGGAGGCCGGACAGGTGGAGGCGGCGGCGCGGTCGTTTCTCGAGAGAGGGTACGCCGTGACGCGAGAAGGCGGGGATGCCGTGTCCGCCGACCCCTGGGGCACTGGGGTTCGGATCACCAGCCGGACCTAGGCGGTCTTGAGGGTCGACCGCCGCCGCTGCTCGGCTACGATCACGATCGCCACGCCGGTGAAGATCGTGGCGCCGGCGAGGGCGATGCGCAGGGTCAGCTGTTCGCCCTGGAGAACCAGCGGCGCCACCGCGGTGGTAAAGAGGGGCTGGAGGTATATGAAGCTGGTCACCAGCGTCGGGGAGGCTCGCCGAAGCGACCAGAGGTTCAGGAAGTAGGTGACGGTGGTGGGAAAGACCGTCATGTAGGCCAGCCAGAGCAACAGCCGGGTGGTCAATTGCTCGGGATGCACCGACCCGGCGGCATTCACGCCCAGGGGCAGTACGCCGATCATGCCGGTCAGGGTCAGGCAGAACGCCACCGTGACCGGGGAGTAGCGCTCCAGCATTTGCTTCGAGAGCAGGAACGCGAGCGCGTTGAAGGCCATGCCGAGGAGTACCAGAACATTCCCGAGGGCGACATCGGGGGCGAGAGAGACCCGGTCCGGCCCGATGAGGTAGATCGTTCCCAGGGCGGCGACCGCCACTCCGGCCCATTTGAGCCCGCTGGGGCGATCACCGACCAGGGCCCATCCGAAAACCACCGTGAAGATCGGGATCATGGGGATCAGGATCGCCGCGTTGATCGCGGTGGTCCGGGTCAGCCCGAGCAGAATGAGTAGCTGGTTCCCCGCCCCGCCCAGGACCCCAAGCATCGCGAATCTGGCCCAGTCAGAAAACGTCCTCGGGGCCTTTCCCTTCATGGCCCGGTGGGCGATGAAGAAGACGATCGACGCGATCACCATTCGAAGGGTCACGATGACCGGCGCGGGCACGATCGGCAGCAGGAACTTGCCGACGATGACCCCGCTCGCGTAGATCAACTGAACCAGGATAAGGGCGAGGATGACTCGCATTGACCATTGCCCTCAATGTGTTACGTTTGAATGTCCAGTCAGTCAACTAACAGAATCTCAGGAGGGCCTGTGAAGGACGCCATCCTCGGAGCCGCGATCGACGTAATCGCCCTTCACGGACTGAACAACTGGACAGTGGAGGAGGTCGCCAATCGGGCTCACTGCGCCAAGGGCCTCGTCAACTACCACTATCGCTCGAAACAGGATCTGCTAGTCCGATCCTCCGAGACGCTTCGAGATGATCGCTTCGCCAAGCGTCTGGCCGCGATTACCGTCCCCGGCTCAGCGGCCCTCGACCGTCTGTGGGCCGTGCTGGTCCAGGAGGTGGACTCGGGCTGGTACGCCGCCTGGCTGAGCCTGATCGCCGCCGACGGGCAGCTCCGGACCGCGGCTGCGGAGCGTCCTGCCGACATGGCGACCTTCGCCGACACCCTGGGCCGTTCTCTGGGGCTCGGCGATCAGCTTCGGGACCAGGCCCCGCTCATCCAGTCTGCGCTCGACGGGCTCCAGCTTCGCCTTCTCCAGGGCGCCCCGGTCGCCGCCACCGAAGAAGCCTACCATCGGTTCTGGCTGTCGATGCTCGGATGAGGATAGGACGCTACGACGCTACGACGCTACGACGCAAGGGAACAGCCCCCGAGGCGTATCCCCGAGGGCTGCTGTTTCCTAGCGTCGTAGCGGACAGCCTAGTGTATTCCCGCCACCGTCTTCGGCATCCCTTCCTGCCAGTACTGTGGGGCCAGGACGCGCTGGCGGGGCCAGATCTCGTTCAGGGTGTTTCCTTCGTAGATCCGTCCGTTCTTCATGACGTACCGCACCGAGTTCGAGTTGCGGATGTTCTCCAGCGGGTTGGCGTCCAGCACCACGATGTCGGCCATCTTGCCGGCCTCGAGGCTGCCAAGGTCGGCGCCCATCCCGATGGCTTCGGCGCCGTAGATGGTGGCCGCGCGCAGCACGTCGTGATTCGTCATTCCTCCCGAGGCCATCGACCAGAGCTCCCAGTGATAGCCGAGGCCCTGGAGCTGGCCGTGGCTGCCGATCCCGATACGGGCGCCGGCTTCGATCATGTGCTTCGCGAATTCGGCGTGTTTCGGGAACACATACTCTTCCTTCCGGAACCAGCCGCCCGGACCGGGGCTGCCGCCCGAGCCGGTCCCACGCCGCCGGGTACGGGTGTCGAGCGCGGGTTCGGGGAAGAAGTGCCGCAGCTTCGGATCGCCGTGGACGTCTTCGGTCGCATAGTAGTAGTTCTCGCCGAAGGGACCGCCGTAGGAAACCAGCAGCGTCGGCGTGTTGGTCGTCTGTGAGGCCTTGAACAGCTCCACCACGTCGTTGAAGATCGGGGCGATGGGGAGCGCGTGCTCGACGCCGGGGTAGCCGTCCATCGCGTGGGTGAGCTCGAGCTTGAAGTCGAGCCCGCCCTCGGTGGTGGGCATGATGCCCAGCTCCTTGGCGGCCATGATGATCCACTGCCGCTGCTGGCGGTTGCCGGCCATGTACATCTTCAGCGTCTTGGTGTCCCAGTACTGGCTGTAGCGCTTGAGCACCGCGCGGGCGTGGTCCAGATCCCGGATGTTCTCCCCGTCGGGGATGCCGACCCCGGGTCCGGTCGAATAGACCCGGGGGCCCAGCATGCCGCCGCTCTCCACCCGGTCCTGGTAGCTCAGGACGTCGGTGGTCTGGGTCTGCGGGTCGCGGGTCGTGGTGACCCCGTAGGCCAGGGTGGTGAGGTATTCCCAGTGCTGCGCCGGGTGAATTTCCCAGATCAGTCCCTGGGCGTGGTAGTGGGTGTCGACGAACCCCGGGAGGACGGTCTTTCCGGTCACGTCTACGATCCTGGCCCCGCCGGGGATCTTCACCTCGCCGCGTTTTCCAACCGCGATGATCCGGTTGTCCTTGACGACAATGTCGGCATTTTCGATGATCTCCTTCCCCTTCATCGTGACGGCGCGCCCGCCCCGCAGCACCACCGTTCCCTTGGGCGCGTCTCGGGGCACCGTCACCTTCAGCCGTAGCTCATCCGGCTTGTACCCGGGCTTCTCGACCACCCGTTTCGTCGAATCGGCGCGGAGCGCCAGAATCTTCGACTGGATCGAATCGGGTACCGTTCCTCCCGCCTTCTTGATGCTGTCGGCCCGGGCGTTCAGCATCTTGAGGCTGTCGGTCCGCGCTGCGGCCAGCTTGGTGCTGTCGGCCTTGGCCTTGTCCACGCTCTTCTTGGCGGAATCGGCGTGGGCCGAATCGGCCTTGAAGGTATTGATCCGGGACTGGATCGAGTCGGGAACCGCCGCGCTCGCCTTGCGAAGGCTGTCGGCAGTGGCCTGCAGGGTCTTGAGGCTGTCGGCGCGCGCCCCCGCCCGGCGGGTGCTGTCCGCCTTGGCGCGGTCGATCACCTTGAGACTGTCTTCCACCACCTTGGCCTTGTCCAGGTCGTAGGAGACGAAGGCGTTACCCATGCCCCAGTGCACCATCCGCCCGGTGGCGCCCCACGAGGGGAACTCGCCGCCGATGTCGGTGAGCCGCTTGATCGGCACCGGACCGCCCGACACCGAGGTACTGGGCACCGGGCCGCCCACCTGGGGCACCGTCACCGTATAGACATCGGTGCCGGCCTGCACCAGGGCGAGGTCTCCCTTGGGCGCCATGAGCACCAGGCCCGCGGGGGGCGGGCCCTGGGCTCCTTCGCGCGGCGGACCATCGGGTTCCGCGAAGAAGGGACCGAGCCGGCGCGGAAGCGCCAGGCCCTCATCGCCCTCCAGCCCCGGGAGCCCGCCGCCCACGCCGGGCACGCCGGTGACCCGGAGGTGCTGCTTCACATCGGTCCCGTCCCAGCGGAACGAGACCAGGCCTTCCACCGGACTGTAGGCGTAGATGCGCGAGGTGTCCGAGGTGAAATGGGCGACATCGCGGGTGCCCGAGGGTGCGATGAGCACCGCGTCTCCACCGGTGGCCGGGACCCAGACAAATTCGCCGCCCAGCGTGTTGCCCACTTCGCGATAATCCCGCGCGGTCCCGCGGGTGGCCACGATCCGGCTGCCGGTGGGCGACCAGGCGAGGTCGTAGTACATCGCGGGCGTACGGGTGAGCGCGACCGGGGCCGCGACCTTGGGGCCTCCCGCGGCGGCAACCTTCATGATCTGCCCGCCGGCCGCGTCGCCCCAGGTGACGTAGGCGACGGACTGGCCGTCGGGAGACCACGCGGGATGGAACTGTCCCACCTCCGCGGGGTCGAGCCGGCGCGGCGTCCCCGAGGGGAGATCGGCGACATAGAGCCGGTCGAGCGCGGTGAACACCACCCGCTTGCCGTCGGGTGACGCCACCGGGTTACGGATCTGGCGCGCGGTGAGCGCAGCCGCGGTGTCGACCCGGTAGGAGAACTTCACCTCGGGTCCGATATCGAGCTTCACCTCGGCGGTGAAGGGAATCTTCGCCGCGGCGCCGCCGTCCACCGGAATCCGCCAGATCTCGCCGCCGTAGGACGCCACGACCGATCGCGAATCGGGGGTGAAGGCATAACCCGGCAGCACGTCCAGCGGCGCCCGTGACTCCTGTTCGTCGCGCTGCACCGGATAGGCCAGCCAGCGTTCCTCGCCGCTGGCGAGCTCCCGGATGACCAGGCCGGTCTCGGTCTGATGCCGGGTCCCGTAGACCAGCCACTTCCCGTCGGGGGAGAGCTCGGGCCGGAAGGCCGATCCGTAGCGCACCGTCATCCGGCTGGATTCGCCGGTCTGCCGGTCGTACCGGGCCAGCTCGTACTGCGGCAGGACCGCGTTGTACTGCCAGTCGCCGTTCCGCGCGGCGAACCAGATGTAGCGCCCATCGGGCGTGAACGCGGGGCCCAGGCCCTTGAGCCCGGCCGGCAGCAGCATCATGCCGAGCCCGCCGCCGCCGTCCACGTGGTACATCTGGAGCTTGGCGGCGCCGCCCAGTCCGGGCGAGCGGCTGTCCACGACGTATTTCCCATCGGGCGCCCAGCGGGGGGAGAAGTGGAGATTGCCGTTCCCCTGGGTGAGCTGGGTGGTGTCCTTCAGGTCGAGCGACAGAATCCAGAGATTGTCGCCGCCGCTCCGGTCCGAGACGAACGCCACCTTCTTGCCGTCGGGGCTGAAGCGCGGCTGGGCGTCGTACGCCATCCCGCTGGTGATGCGGGTGGCGGTGCCTCCCTCGATCGGCAGGGTGTAGAGATCGCCCAGAAGGTCGAACACGATGGTCCGGCCGTCGGGGCTCACATCCAGCGAGATCCAGGTGCCCTTGGACGCCGAGAAACTGGCGTGGCGCCCCACCTCGAGGGGGAGCGGCTTGGGCGGGGGACCGCCGGCGCCGCCGGGACCCCGGGGACCCTGGGCGAGCAGCGCCGCCGGGAGGAGCGAGGCGAGGAGGCCCGAGGTGATTCGTGCACGCATGGAGATTCCCTTCATGGACGGGCGAGATTGCTTCGTTTCGCTCGCAATGACATCGGCGCTCGCAATGATCGTCGAAGTTTTCATGGCGGGCCTCACCGGATGCCCGACTGGGTATTCGGCGCGGTGTGGCGCCAGGGCTGGTCGGCGGCCGGCTTCTGCCGGGGCCAGATCTCGTCGAGCGTATTTCCGTCGTAGAGCCGGCCGTTCTTCATCACCAGCCGGATCGTGTTGGTGTTCTTGAGGTCCTGGAGGGGATCCTTGTCGAGCACCACCAGGTCGGCCAGCTTGCCCGGCTCCAGCGAGCCCAGGTCCTTGCCCAGCCCGATGGCCTCGGCGCCGTAGATCGTCGCGACCCGCAGCACGTCGTGCGGGGTCATCCCGCCGCTTCCCATCATCCACATTTCCCAGTGGTAGCCCAGCCCCTGGAACTGGCCGTGGCTGCCGATCCCGGCGCGGCCGCCGCCCTCGATGAGCTGCTTGATCCAGGCGGCGTGTCTGGGGTAGGAATACTCCTCCTTCATGAACCAGCCGCCCGGACCGGGGCTGCCGCCGGATCCGAGCCCGCGGCGGCGCGCCTTGGAGTCGAGCTCCTCCGGCGGAGTGAAGTACTGGACCTTGGGATCGTCCACCGGGCTCTCGTTGGTGTAGTAGTAGTTCTCGCCGAACGGACCGCCGTAGGAGACGATCATCGTCGGGGTGTTGGTGGTCTGGGTGGTTTTGAACAACTCGATCACGTCGTTGTAGGCCGGATCGATCGGCATGGTGTGCTCGATGCCGGGATAGCCGTCCATGGCGTGGGTCATGTTGAGCCGGTAGTCGAGCCCGCCTTCGGTGGTGGGCATCAGCTTGAGCTCGCGGGCCGCCATGATGAGCCACTGGCGCTGCATCCGGTTACCGGCCAGGTACATCTTGAACGTCTTGGTGTCGTAGTAGTCGCTATAGCGCTTGAGCACATTCCGGGCGTGGTCGAGGCTGCTGATCTTCTCGCCGCTGAACACGCCGGGCCCGGTGGAGTAGATCCGGGGCCCGATCGCCGAGCCGGCTTCGACCCGGTCTCCGTAGGTGAGCACGTCGGTGGTGCCGGTCTGCGGGTCGCGGGTGGTGGTGACGCCGTAGGCCAGGTTGGCCAGGTAGATCCAGGGCTGTTGCCAGTGCATGCCCCACGCCGGCCACATGTGGGAATGGGTGTCCACGAAGCCGGGGACGATGGTCTTGCCACTGACGTCGATCACCCGGGCGCCGGCCGGCTCCTGTCCCCGGGGCCCCACGCTCACGATCCGGTTGTTACGGATCACGATGTCGGCGTTCTCCACGATTTCGTGGCCCTTCATCGTGACGGCCCGGCCGCCGCGCAGCACCACGGTGCCCTGCGGAATGTCCCGCTGGGCCGCCACCAGGAGTCGCTGCTCCAGGGGACGGTAGGCCGCGCGGGCCCGCGCCGCCGAGTCGGCGTGGGCCCGGAACAGGCTGTCGTCGACGGCCTGGGCCTGGTCGAGCCGGTAGGTGACGAAGGCGTTGCCGATCGACCAGTTGATGGTCCGCCCATCGGCGCCCCAGACCGGAAACTCGCCGCCGATGTCGGTGAGCTTGCGGACCGGCACCGCGGCGCTGTCCGGCTTGCTCACGTTGACCGTCGGGACGGTGCCGCCGGTGACCGGTACCGTCACCACGTAGAAATCGTTGTTGTAGACCGCAAGTGCGCGGTCACCCTTGGGCGCCATCAGGATCGGACCGGCGGGAAATCCGGTCGGGAGCGGCTCCTTGGCCTCCGGATCGGCCGGGGCCTGGTCCTGCTTGGGCATGGGGAAATCGTTCAGCGCCTGCCCCCGGGCGGTCAGGGTGAACGGCAGCGGGCCCAGCACCCGGAGGTGCTGCTTGATGTCGGTGCCGTCCCAGCGCATCGAGACCAGCCCCTGCACGAAATCGAAGGCGAAGATCCGGGTGGTATCGCTGGTGAAATGCGGATTGGAACGGTTCCCCGCGGGGCCGATCACGGTCAACTCGCCGCCGGTGGCCGGCACCCAGACGAACTCGGCGGCGGTGTTGGGGTAGAACGGGTCGATGGATTCCTTGAGGTCCCTGGAAGGAGACCGCACCGCCACGATCCGCCGGCCGTCCGGGGCCCAAGCCAGCTGCTGGTAGAGGGCCGGCGCCCGGGTCAACTCGACCGGTGTGCCGCCGGCGGCGCTCACCCGCATGATGTGTCCGCCGTCGCCATCAACCCAGGTGGCGTAAGCGAGCGAGCTCCCGTCCGGCGACCAGGTCGGGAAGTACTCGGCCACTTCCTGGGTACTCACGCGGCGGGGCGTGCCGCCGGCGAGATCGGCCACGTAGAGCCGGTCCAGCGCGGTAAAGGCCACCCGCCGGCCGTCCGGCGAGGCCACCGCGTCCCGGATCTGTTTGACGGTGAACGTCGGCGCATCCTCGATCCGATAGTCGAACTGGAGCCGGGGCCCCACGGCTACCTGCGCATCCACGACGAACGGGATCTTGGCCGGCGCAGTGCCGTCCACCGGCACCCGCCAGATCTCGCCGCCATAGGAGATCACAACCGCCTTCGAGTCCGGCGTGAAGGAGTAGCCGGGCAGCACATCCATGTTGGCGACCGATTCCTGGTCGTCGCGCTGGATCGGATAGGCCAGCCAGCGCTCTTCGCCGCTGGCGAGCTCGCGAATCCGGAGTCCGGTCTCGGTTTCCTGGCGGGACCCGTAGGTGAGCCACTTCCCGTCGGGAGAAACCGCGGGCCGGAACGCCGACCCGAACCGGGCCGACATCGTGGTCCGGGTGCCGGTTTCCCGGTCGTAGACGGCGATCTGGTACTGGGGCCCGATGGCGTTGTAGGTCCAGGCCCCGTTGCGCTGGGCATACCAGATGTAGCGCGGGTTGGGTCCCATGGCCGCTCCCATGATCCGCGGCCCCGCGGCAGCGCCGAGCTGGAGGCCATGGCCGCCGTGCACGTTGTAGAGCCAGAGCTTTTCATTGACGAACGGGGTGCCCTTGGACACGAACACGTACTGGCCGTCCGGCGTCCAGTCGGGACTGAGATAGCTGTTGTCCACCCCGCGGGTGAGCTGCAGGGTGTCCTTCCCGTCGGCGCCGGCGATCCAGACGTTGTCGTCTCCACTGCGGTCCGAGACGAACACGATCTGCTTCCCGTCCGGGCTCCAGCGCGGTTGCATGTCGTGGGCGAGGCCCGCCGTGATCCGGGTCGCCTTGCCCCCGGTGATCGGCATGGTATACAGGTCACCCAGAAGATCGAAGACGATCTTCTGGCCGTCCGGGCTCACGTCGAGCGAAATCCAGGTGCCTTTGCTCGTGGTGAAGGTGGCGTACCGGTCGGGAACCAGGGGGAGGCCCGGTTTGGGCAGCTGGGCCCGGGCGGCGGCCGGAAGGCCGGCCACGAACAGGAGAGCGGCAAGCGCGCGAAAAGCGCCGGCGCGGTGAACCATGGGGCTGCTCCGCGGGAATGAAGGATGTGGGTGGTGCTGGAAAACCATACGGCGAGGACCGAAGTGAAGATTCCGCCGGGGCCGGTCTAGATTTGACAAGATACGCCGCCCGACCGCCAAGCGCCTTAAGGATAACCAACGTGCCGCGTACCAGTTGGACCATCGCCCTGCTGACCGGTCTGACGTCCATCCCGGCCCTTATGGTTGCGCAGGTCCGGGTCCCGGAGGTCAAGACCCGGGGCAAGACCCCCTGCGAGATCCACGTCGAGACCGCGGCCGAGACCGCCGAGCTCTGGCTCAGCGCCCAGGCGGCGCTGGCCGGCTCGACCGCGGACGACCCGAACCCGCCGCAGCTTCTGATCGCAACGTGGCGCCGGAACCTGAGCCGTTCCCTCCGTCCGCTCTACGTGCGGCGGGACACCTCGCTGGTCGCCACTCGGCAGCCCTTCGGCACCAAGACTCCGAACAACATCGAGCGGGCGGGCTACATCCAGCAGATGTTCCACACCATCATCTTCTACGGCCCCGATCCCGACGAGATCATCACCGAGCGGTTCCTGCGCCAGCATTGCTTCCGCCGGGTGGAGGG